>CAVWIN010000011.1:0-96435 GCA_963755085.1 uncultured Thermoleophilia bacterium
CTCCGCGACGAGCAGAGCATCGGCGGCTGGCAGTCGGGCCTGATGACGGCCGCGCTGAAGCCCAAGCCGGCCTTCAACGCCTTCAAGTCCGTAACGCATTAAGCCTAGGATTGCGGGCACCATCGCTCGCGAAGCCCGCACGCCCACGCGGCCGCCGGATCCGCCGCAGCTGACCGTCGTCATGCCGCCGCAGGGCGACGTCCGCTCGAGCCGCCCGCACGGGCTGACGACCGCACTGCGGTCCGCTGTCCGCCGCCTCTTCAGCATCACCGCGCTGGTCGTGCTCGACCTCGTCGGCCTGACTCTCGGCCTCTACGTGGCGCTCGTGCTGCGCGGCTTCTACTACGGCGAGCGGCCGCCGCTCTGGGGCGTGCTCTGGCGCGCCGAGACGGACTGGCTGCCGTTCGTCGCGCTGATCACCGTGCTGATCTTCGCCCAGGCGGGCCTGTACAGGCACCGCGAGGCGCGCGCCGGGATGGGCCGCGTCTTCGGCTCGCTCACCCTCGTCGCGGTGCTCGCGCTCGCCTTCGGCGTCGGCATCGGCCACGAGTTCACGACGTTCGGCCTGGCCCCGACCGCCGTGATCACGGCGACGATCTTCGTTGCGCTTCTCCGCGGCTCGTACGAGATCGTCTCCGGCGAGCTGCTCCGCCGCGCCGGCGTGCGCCGCCGCGCGCTGCTCGTCGGCCCCGGCCGCGAGGCTGCGCTCGCTGCGCGAGAAGCTCGGCGGCGCGCGCAGCGGCATCGACTACCAGTTCCTCGGCACTGTCAGCCACGGACGATCTGCCCGACCGGCTCGGCGGCTACGGCGACCTGGCCTCGATCCTGGCGCACGCCGACGTGGACGAGGTGATCGTCGCCGGCGACATCCGCGACCGGCAGCTGCTCGGCATCGTCGAGACGGCGCACCGCGCCGGCGTTCAGGTGCTCGTTGCTCCGTCGGTGACCGAGCTCCTGATCCAGCGCGCCGAGTACGTGCCAGGCCAGGGGCTGCCGCTCTTCGAGTTCCGGCCGCCCGTGTTCGCCGGCTCGGACTGGTTCGTGAAGCGGACGTTCGACTACGTCGTCGCCTCCGCCGTCGTCGTGGTCGGCTCGCCGCTCTGGCTGCTGATCGCGGCCGCGGTGAAGCTGACCTCGTCCGGGCCCGTCTTCTACCGCGACCGTCGCATCGGCGTGAACGAGCGCGAGTTCGGGATGATCAAGTTCCGGACGATGTACCAGGACGCCGACGCGCACGTCGGCGAGCTGGAGCAGGCGAACGAGGCCGAGGGCGCGCTGTTCAAGATCCGCCGCGACCCGCGCGTGACGCCCGTCGGCCGCCTCCTGCGCCGCCTGTCGATCGACGAGGTGCCGCAGGTGCTGAACGTGCTGCGCGGCGAGATGAGCCTCGTCGGCCCGCGCCCGCTGCCGCTCCGCGACTACGCGCTGCTCGACCGCGTGGCACCGCAAGCGCTACCTCGTCCTGCCCGGGATGACGGGACTCTGGCAGATCTCCGGCCGCTCGAACCTCGGCTTCGACGACCTGGTGCGGCTCGACTTCTACTACCTCGAGAACTGGTCGATCTGGATGGACATCTCCATCCTGCTCAAGACCATCCCCGCGGTGCTCTCAGGCCGCGGCGCCTACTAATTCGCGCAGGACCGTCGCCTGCTCCTCGTCCGTGAGCTGCGGGTAGAGCGGCAGCGCGATCGAGAGCCGGTCGGCCAGCACCGCGTTCGGGAAGTCTTCGGGCCGGACGCCGTAGCGCTCGCGGTAGAGGCGCGTGAGCACCGGCGCATGCGTGCCCTGCCGGGTCGCGACCCCGCGCTCGTCGAGCTCGCGCCATCAGCGCGTTGCGGCGCTCGTTGAGCTCGCGTACGTTCGCCAGCGAGGGCTCCTCGGGGCGGTAGAGGCAGACGTACGCCTGCCAGCCGTGCGTCACGCCGTCCGGCACCGACGGCGTCACGAGCCAGTCGACGCCGGCGAGCGCCTCGGTGTAGCGGGCGGCGACGGCGCGCCGTCGCCGGCGAGCACCTCGGCGAGGCGGTCCATCTGCGCGCGAGCCGATGGCGCCCTGGATGTCGGTGAGCCGGAAGTTGAAGCCGAGCCCGTCGTAGTCGGAGAGCAGGAACGCGTGGCCGGAGCCGTCCTCCTCCGGCGCGGTCGCGGCGCCGTGGTCGCACAGCGAGCGCGACCGGCGCGGCCAGCTCGGCGTCGTCGGTGATGACCATGCCGCCCTCGCCCGTCGTGACCGACTTGCGCGGGTGGAAGCTCAGGCAGCCGAGGTCGCCGAGCAGGCCGGTGTGCACGTCGCCGACCAGGCGCCGAGCGAGCAGGCGCAGTCCTCCAGCACCCAGAGCCCGTGCCGCCGCGCGAAGGCCGAGGACCTCCTCGATCGGCGCCGGCAGGCCGAAGAGATGCACCGGCACGACGCCGACGGTGCGCTCGGTCACAGCGCTTCAAGATGCGCGGGGTCGAGGTTGAACGTCGCCAGGTCGACGTCGCAGAACACGGCCGTGCCGCCGAGGTGGTGCGACGACGTTCGCTGTCGAGACCCAGGTGAAGGCTGGGACGATGACCTCGTCGCCGGGCTCGACCCCGAGCGCCGCGAGCGCGACGTGGAGCGCCGTCGTTCCCGACGAGGCAGCGACGGCGTGCGGCGCGCCGGTGTAGGCGCGCACCTTGTCCTCGAAGGCCTGCACCTCCGGGCCCTGGACGACCCAACCCGACTCGAGCGGACGGCGCACGGCCTCCAGCTCCTCCGGGCCGATCAGCGGCTTGGCGATTGGGATCCGCGCCATCGCCGCATACTACGAGCGGCTTGACGGGCTCCCGCGCGCGCACATCGGTCGTCACGGTGGCCTACAACAGCGGCCCGCCGCTGTTGCGCCTGCTCGAATCGCTCGACGGCGAGGCCGACGAGGTCATCGTCGTCAACAACGGCGGGCCAGCGCCGGAGCTGGAGGCGGCGGCCGAACGGCAGAACGTCCGCGTTGTGGAGGCGGGCGGGAACCTCGGCTACGCGGGCGGCGGGAACCTCGGTGCCGGCGCGGCGACCGGCGACGTGCTCGTCTTCCTCAACCCGGACACCGTCGTGCGGCCGGGCGCCGTGGCGCAGCTCGCCGAGACGGCCACGAGCGACGGCGTGGGCATCGCCATGGCGCGCTTGCTCCTGCTCGACAGCCCGGACCGCCTGAACTCCGGCGGCAACGTCCTGCACGTCAGCGGGATGGCGTGGGCCGGGGGCTACGGCGAGCCGGCGGACTCGGTCGCCGAGCTCCGTGACGTCGCCTACCCGAGCGGCGCGGCGATGGCCGTCCGCCGCGAGCTCTTCCTCGAGCTGGGCGGGTTCGTCCAGGAGCTCTTCATGTACCAGGAGGACCTCGAGCTCGCCTGGCGCGTCCACCTGCGCGGGCTGCGGACCGTCGTCGACCCGGGCGCCGACGTACTGCACGACTACGACTTCGCCCGCAACCCGAGGAAGCTGTACTACCTGGAGCGGAACCGTCTCGTGTTCGTGCTGACCGCGTACTCCGGCCGCCTGCTCACCGTCGCCGTCCCGCTCATGCTCGCCGCCGAGCTCGCCACGCTCGCTCCTCGCCGTTCGCGAAGGCTGGGCGCGCGAGAAGGTGGCGGGGTGGGGCTGGCTCGCCCGGAACGCCGGCTGGGTGCGGCGCCGGCGGCGGACCACACAGGCGCTCCGCCGCGTGCGCGACCGTGACCTGGCCGCGTTCCTGACCGCACGCATCGACCCGGCGCACGTTCCCGTGCCCGGCCCGGTGCGCGCGGCGAACGGCCTCATGGCCGCCTACTGGTCGGCCGCGCGACGACTGCTCTGACGGTCCTTGCACCGGCCTAACGATCTCGGCGCTACGGTTTCCCCGATGTCGACAGGCTCGCTCGTCCAGGAGGCCGCGCCTCCTGTGGACACGCGGCTCGCCGCCCTGAAGCGGGCGGTGATCGTCCCGGCGTACAACGAGGAAGGGTCGGTCGCGCGCGTGATCGAGGAGATCCGCGCGTTCGACCCTGGCTTCGAGATCGTCGTCGTCGACGACGGCTCGACGGACAAGACGTCGCTGGTCGCGCGCGCCGCCGGCGCGCGTGTCCTGCGGCTGCCGTTCAACGTCGGCATCGGCGGCGCCGTCCAGACCGGCCACCAGTACGCCCGCGACCACGGCTTCGACCTCGCCATCCAGGTCGACGGCGACGGGCAGCACGACGCCAGCGAGCTGCCGAAGCTGCTCGCGCCGATCGTCGACGACGAGGCCGACCTCGTCGTCGGCACGCGCTTCATCGGCGACAGCGGCTACACGCCGCCCAAGTCGCGCCGCCTCGGGATCCTCATCCTCGCCTGGATCGTGTCGCTGATCACGCACCAGAAGGTGACCGACCCGACCTCCGGCTTCCGCGCCGTTAATCGCCGCGCGCTCGAGCTGTTCGCCGGCGACTACCCGCACGACTACCCGGAGGTGGAGGCGACGGTGCTCGATCCACCACCACCACCTGCGCATGGTCGAGGTGCCCGTGCTGATGCGCGAGCGCACGGCGGGCAGCTCCTCGATCACGATGCTCTACTCGCCCGTCTACATGGGCAAGGTGCTGTCGCCCTGTTCGTCGGCCTGTTCCGGCGGTACCCGAAGGAGGAGGCATGACCCCGCTCCGCGTCTCGATCGTCGCGTCAATCGGCGCGCTCGTGCTCCTGCTCGTCATCTTCGAGCTCATCAGGCGGCGCCGGCTGACGGAGCGCTACGCGCTGCTGTGGATCGTGACGGCGTCGTCATGCTCGTCCTGGCCGTGTGGCGCGGGCTGCTCTCGACGACTCGCCCACGGTCGGGATCGCGTACCCGCCGTCGACGCTGTTCGTGCTGGCGGCGTTCTTCATCCTCGTCCTGCTCCTGCACTACTCGACCGTGATCTCCCGGCTGGCCGACCAGAATCGCATCCTGGCCCAGCGGCTCGCGATCCTCGAGGAAGAGCTGGAGGAGCGCAGCAGCTAGTGACCTGAGTCGTTGATCCGTTGGCAGTAGGCGGCGAGGCTGTCGAGGATCTCGTCGGCGGTCTTGTGCCAGACAAATGGCTTGGGGTCGTCGTTCCAGTTAGTGATCCAGGTGCGGATCGAGGCGACGAGGTCGCGGACGGAGCGGTGGGTGCCGCGCTTGATCCATTTCGTGGTCAGCTCGGCGAACCAGCGCTCGACGAGGTTGAGCCAGGAGCTGTAGGTCGGCGTGAAGTGCAGCGTGAAGCGCGGATGGCGCACGAGCCAGCGCTGGATCGACGGCGTCTTGTGCGTGGAGGAGTTGTCGAGTACCACGTGCACGTCGAGGTGGGCGGGCACGGACTGCGTCGATCAGGTTGAGGAAGCGACGGAACTCCTCGGCGCGATGCCGCGGTGTCATCTCCGCGATCACCTGCCCCGAGGCGACGTCGAGCGCGGCGTACAGGTTGGTGGTGCCGTTGCGGATGTAGTCGTGGCTTTGCCGTGCGGGCACGCCCGGCATCAGCGGCAGGACCGGCGCCGTCCGGTCGAGCGCCTGGATCTGCGACTTCTCGTCGACACAGAGCACGACCGCGGCGTCGGGCGGGTTGAGGTAGAGCCCGACGATGTCGCGGACCTTGTCGATGAACTGCGGGTCGGGCGAAAGCTTGAACGCCTCGCTCGGTGCGGCTTGAGCCCGAACGCGCGCCAGATCCGGCTGACCGCCGACTGGCTCATCCCGGTCGCTTCCGCCATCGACCGCGTCGACCAGTGCGTCGCGTTCGCCGGCTGCTCCTCCAGCGTCTTCACGATCACCCGCTCCACGTCCTCGTCTCGGATCGTGCGCGGCTTACCCGGCCGCGGCTCGTCGTGCAAGCCGTCGACGCCATGCCGGGCGAACCGGCCCCGCCACTTGCTGACCGTGTTGTGCGTTACAGCCAAGCTCAGCCGCGATCTCCATGCTCGCACGGCCCTCCGCGGCCGCCAACACAACCCGGCAGCGAAACGCAAGCGCCTGCGAACTCCTCGGCCGGCGAGCCCACCGCTCCAACACCTCGCGCTCCTCGTCAGTGAGCACGACCTCAGCACGAGCCGCCATCAACCACCCCCAATCGTCGTCGATGACCAAGACGACTTCGCGGCCGACCACCTGGACCCTGCGGACTAGCGACTCAGGTCACTAGGCGGCGACGGCCGCCGCCGACCGGTACCAGGCGACCGTGCGCTCGATCCCGTCGCGCAGCGGCGTCTGTGCCTTGAAGCCGAACAGCTCCTCGGCGCGCGAAGTGTCGAGCCGCCGGCGCGGCTGGCCGTTCGGCATCGACGTGTCCCAGCGGATCGTCGCCGCTGAAGCCCGTTACTTCGGCGATCAGTTCGGCCAGGTCGCGGATCGACGATCTCGCCGCCGGTGCCGAGGTTGACCGGCTCGGCGCCGTCGTAGCGCTCGGCCGCGAGCAGCAGCCCCTCGACGCAGTCGTCGACGTAAAGGAACTCGCGCGTCGGGGAGCCGTCGCCCCAGAGCACGACCTCCTGCGTCGTGCGCGTCGACCATCTTGCGGATGAGATCGGGGATGACGTGGGCGTTCGTCGGATGGAAGTTGTCGCGCGGCCCGTACAGGTTCGCGGGCAGGAGGAAGATCGCGTCCAGCCCGTACTGCTCGCGGTAGGCCTGCGCGCCGACGAGCAGCGCCTTCTTGGCGACGCCGTACGGCGCGTTCGTCTCCTCGGGGTAGCCGTTCCAGAGGTCGTCCTCGTGGAACGGCGTCGGCGTGAACTTCGGGTAGGCGCAGACGGTTCCGGCGATGACGAGCTTGCGCGACGCTCGTCGAGCCGCGACTGCTCGATCACGTTCGTGCCCATGGGCGAGGTTCGCGTACCAGTAGCGGCCCGGGTTCGCGCGGTTCGCGCCGATGCCGCCGACCTCGGCGGCGAGGTGGAAGACGACCTCGCGGCTCGCCCTCGGCGAACGCGCGCGCGACGTCGTCGGGGCGGGTCAGGTCGAACCCGGGGCGCGAGGGCACGAACGCCTCGATGCCGCGCTCGCGCAGCCGCTCGACGAGGTGTGAGCCGACGAAGCCGGTCCCGCCGGTGACGAGGACGCGGCTGCCTGGCTCCAGGGTCATCGCGCCGTGACCGGATCCGTGGTCGGCAGCCAGTCGACGCGGCCGATCCACTTGTCGCGGTTCTCCGCGTACCAGGCGATCGTCCGCGCGATGCCTTCCTCCCAGGAGACGCGCGGCTCCCAGCCCGTCTCGCGGTTCAGCTTCTCGTAGCCGACGCGCAGCGCCATCACGTCGCTCGCGCCCGGCCGGTAGCGACGGGCCACGCTCGTCAGCTCGCGCTCGGGCCAGTAGCCCTCGCGCTCGCCGATCTCGAGGATCATCCCCGCCCAGTCGGCCATCGAGATGTTCTTGCCCTGGCCGTAGACGTAGACGTCGCCGGGCGTGCCCTTCGCTGCGACGGTGAGGTGGCCGCGTACGCCGTCGGTGCAGAAGCAGAAGTCGCGCAGCGGCTCGAGGTTGCCGAGCTCGACGTGGGGCAGCTCGAGCGCCTGCGTGATGATCGTGCCGGTGACGTAGCGCGGGTTCTGGCGCGGCCCGTAGTTGTTGAACATGCGGGTGACGACCGTCGGCACCTGGTACGCGTCGAAGTAGTTCATCGTCAGGAAGTCGGCGGCGACCTTGGCCGTGGCGTAGATCGACTTCGGGTTGAGCGGCGAGCGCTCGTGCAGGATCAGCCCGCCCTGCGAATCGAAGTCGTGGTGGTGGCGGACGTCCTCATGGACGTTGCCGTATTCCTCCGACGTGCCGGCCGTATCGAACTTCTCGACTTCGAGCCCGTGGTCGACGATCGACTGGAGCAGATTGAGCGTCCCGACCGTGTTCGTCATCACGGTCTCGTACGGGCGGTGCCACGACTCCGCCACGTGCGCCTGCGCGCCGAGGTGGAAGACGTACGGCTTGTCGGGCGCGTCGCAGAGGTCCCGGACGAGGATGTCGATCGAGTGGCGGTCGGTCAGGTCGGCCCAGTGCACCGTGATCTGCGGGCGCAGGTGCCAGATGTTGTTGAGCGCGCCGCTCGAGGTCGCCCGCACGAACGCGACACCTTCGCGCCGAGGACGACGAGCGCCTCGGTCAGGTGCGAGCCCATGAAGCCGTCGGCGCCCGTGACGAGCACGGTGCGGCCGGCATAGGCGTCCTCGAACTCGCGCCGGAGCGCCTCGCGCTCCGCATCCGTCCAGCTGCCGTTTTCCTTGACGGTCACGGGCGGCCACGATAGCCGCTAGGTTGGCGCCGCAGTGGCGACCACCGTCCCGGCCGGCTTCCTGCGCTCGGCCCTCTCCCGGGTCGTCCGAGCGGCTCCGCGCCTGCCCTACAACCCGCGCACGCACGGGCTCTACCGGCTCGGCGAGGAGATCCCCGTCGGTCGCCACCTGTCGGTCTACGACGCGACCGTGTTCGGGAGCTACGACCTCGAGACGCAGCGAACCGTGCCGAAGAACCCGGACGATCCCGGCGTCTGGGCGCTCGGGTTCGACGGGCTAATGGGGGAAGCGCATGCCCTACGGGTGGCCGCGGGACAGCTCGTGGTCGAGGATCGCTACGACCTCGTGCTTTCGCTGCTCGCGCCGGGCGAGGGCCTGCTTCTCGACGCGTGCACGCCGGCACCGGAGCAGCGCGTCCGCGAAGCGGTCGAGCGGCTCGGCTACCGCTACCAGGCGATCGACATCGAGGGCGGCCCGGGCGTGCAGCGCGAGGACCTGACCGCGCTCAGCTTCGGCGACGCGACCGTCGCCGCGCTGATCTCGCTCGATACGCTGGAGCACATCGAGGACTACGGGGCCGCGCTGCGCGAAATCCACCGCGTGCTGGTCCCGCACGGCGTCGCGATCGTGCACACGCCCTGCTACTACGTCGACCGCGAGCGGAGCGCCCCGCTCGACCCCGAGCAAGATCCCTGGGGCCATGTCCGCTACTTCTCGGCGCGCGAGCTGCTCCGGACGATCGCGGAGACCGGCTTCCGCGTCCTCCGGGTCGGGCTCCAGCTCGACTACGGCGCGGCGCTCGTCGTTCTTGCCAAGGCCTAGGCCGGTGCACGACGACGTCACCGTCGTCATCGCCTGCTTCGACTACGGCCGCTACCTGAGGGAGGCCGTCGACAGCGCGGTTGCGCAGGCGGGCACGGTCGTCGTCGTCGACGACGGCTCGACCGACGAGGAGACGGTTGACGTGCTCGCCCGGCTCCCGGCCGCCGTCGACGTCGTGCGCCAGGAGAACCAGGGGGTCTGCCGCGCCCGGAACGCGGGGCTCGCGCGTGTGGGCACGCCGTACGCGCTTGTCCTCGACGCCGACGACCGGCTCGCGCCCGGAGCGATCGCGGCGCTCAAGCCGGTGCTCGAGGCGGATCCCTCGCTCGGCTACGCGTACGGGACGATGCGCTTCTTCGGAGACTGGAGCGGAGAGCTGCACTTCCCCGACTTCGACGCCTACGCGCTCCTGTACCGGCACACGATCGGCCTGAGCGCGCTCGTCCGGCGCGAGGTGTTCGCGCAGACGGGCGGGTTCGACCCGGCGTTCGAGCAGTTCGAGGACTGGGAGCTCTGGGTGCACGCGCTCGAACGCGGGTGGACCGGGAAACGGGTCGACGCTGTCACGCTCGAGTACCGGCGGCACGGCGACACGAAGCTCGTGCGGGACCGCGGGCGCTACCGCGCGATCTACCGGCAGCTGCGCGCGAAGCACGCCGCGCTCTACGCCCACCCCCCGGCGACGCGGCTCGGCCTTGCCGGGCGCCTGGCCCACCGCCTCTACTGGGGGCCGCGCCCGGTTCCCGCACGCGTGGAGCAGGCGCTGTACAGGCGCCTTTGGGCTGCAAACTAGACTCGCCGCGTGCCGCCAGCATTCTCCGTTGTCACGCCCGTGTACAACGGCGCCATGTACCTGCCGCAGGCGCTCGACAGCGTCGCTGCGCTCTCGGTCGACCGCGAGCACATCGTGGTTGACGGCGGCTCGACCGACGGCACCGTCGAGATTCTCGAGGGTCGCGACGACCCGTCGCTCGAGTGGATCACGGAGCCCGACCGCGGTCAGACCGACGCCGTCAACAAGGGCCTCGCCCGAACGACGGGCGAGGTGATCGGCTGGCTCAACGCCGACGACGAATGGATGCCCGACGCGGTCGACCGTGCAGTGAACGCCATGCTCGCCGACCCGGGTATCGATGCCGTGTACGGCGGCATGGAGATCGTCGACGAGAACGGCGCGATGCGCCGCCGCTACGTGCCCGCCCGCTGGAGCTGGAACCGCTACCTCTTCCTCGGCGACTACATCCCGACGCCGTCGATCCTCTTCCGCCGCCGTGTGTTCGAGCGCGTCGGCCCGCTCGACGAGCGCTACGTCGACGCCGCCGACTACGACTTCTACCTCCGCGTCTTCCACGGCGCGCGCGTCGAGAACCGCGGCGAGCCGCTCTTCCGGTTTCGCTACCACCCCGACTCGAAGACGGTGCGCGATGTCTGGGTGCAGCAGCGTGAGGCGCTCACCATCCGCCGCACCTGGGCGCGGCGTCCATGGGACGCTCCGGTGATGACCGGCATCGACACCGTCAAGCGCTGGGTGCTTCCGAAGATCTCCCCCTGGCCGAAGCCGTTCGCGTGAGGCTCACTGTCCGCCACGTCTACGACTTCGGCGAGGACCGGCAGCTGGTCGGCGACGACCTCGTCCGGCCTCAGGCGTGGGACGCGCTGCGGACGCAGACCATCGGGCCGTTCGCGATGGCGCGCGATCGCGAGGAGCTCGAGCGCGTCGTCGACGAGCACCCCGAGATCGGCGAGCGCATGCGCGTCGTCGACGGGCTGCTCGGCGAGCGCCGTTTCGGGACGCTCGCCTCGTACGGCGTCGGGGGCGGCGTCCCGGAGGCGTGGCTCCAGCGGCTCTCCGAGCGTCCGGCTGACATTGACCGACTTCGGCCCCGACACCGTGGAGCGGCTGCATGCGCTCTTTCCGGGCGTGTCCGTCCGGCAGCACGACCTCCTGCGCGACGAGCCGCTGATCGCCAACGCGCACCTTTTCCACCGGATCGACACCGAGCTCGCGAACGCCGACTGGCGCCGCGTCTTCGAGCGCTTCGCCGATCGCACCGTGATCGTCGTGGCCACCGAGGTGGCCGATCTGCGGCGGATCGCCGCGGAGGTTCGCCGCCGCCTGCAGAACCGCAACGTGAGCCGAGCCGGGTGGCTGCGCAACCGCGCCGCCTTCGAGGCGCTGTTCCGGCGCACCCACCGGGCGACGCCGGTCGTCTTCAACGACCTCGACGGCTGGATCCTCGAGCCGCGTCCGTAGACTCGCCGCCGTGCCGGACTTCTCTCGCTACCGTGGGTCGCGCGTGCTCGTCACGGGCGGCCTGCGGGATTCATCGGCTCCCATCTGGCCGAGCGGCTCGTCGGCCTCGGCGCCGACGTCACGATCATCGACTCGCTGATCCCGGAGTACGGCGGCAATCCGTTCAACATCGCCGGCTTCGCGGACGGGGTGCACGTCAACTACTCCGACATGCGCGACCCCTGGTCGATCCGCGTACCTCGTCCGGGGCCAGGATTTCATCTTCAACCTCGCCGGCCAGGTGTCGCACATCGACTCGATGCGCGACCCGCAGACCGACCTCGACATCAACTGCGTCAGCCAGCTGTCACTGCTCGAGGCGTGCCGCGAGAGCAATCGCGACGTCGTCGTCGTCTTCGCCGCGTCGCGCCAGCAGTACGGGCGCCCGCAGTTCGTGCCGGTCACCGAGGACCACCCGCAGGTGCCGGTCGACGTGAACGGCATCAACCTCGTGGCCGGCGAGAGCTACCACCTGCTCTACAACGACGTGTACGGAATCCGCGGCCGTCTCGCTGCGGCTGACGAACACCTATGGCCCACGCCTGCTGATGAAGCACGATCGCCAGGGCTTCATCACGACGTTCATCCGGCTGGCCGTCCAGGGAGAGCCGATCCGCGTGTTCGGCGACGGCTCCCAGCTGCGCGACTTCACCTACGTCGCGGACGCGGTCGACGCATTCCTCGCCACCGCGCTCACCGAGGAGGCGTACGGTCTCCCGCTCAATGTCGGCGGCATCGAGCCCGTCTCGCTGCTCGATGTGGCGCTCCTGTGCCAGGAGATCGCGGGCACCGGCGGGACGGTGGAGACGGTTCCCTGGCCGGAGGAGCGCAAGAAGATCGACATCGGCTCGATCTACGTCGACCGCTCCCGGTTGACGGCGCTGACGGGCTGGGAACCGCGCGTCGGCCTCGCCGAGGGCCTCGCGGAGACGATCGCGTTCTACCGCGAGCACGGCGAGCATTACTGGTCGTAGCGACGCCGCGCGGGCGGGAACGCCTGGCCCAGCAACTATCGTGTCCGCACCGTGGCCTTACGTGCGAGGACAACCCCAGCATCGATCGAGGAGCGCCCGTTCGTCGTCATCGAGCCGCCGCGCCGGCTCGATTCGCTCCATCTGCGCGAGCTCTGGGCGTACCGCGAGCTCCTGTACTTCCTGGTCTGGCGCGACGTCAAGGTCCGCTACAAGCAGACGCTCTTCGGCGGGCCTGGGCGGTGCTCCAGCCGCTCCTGCTGATGGTGGTCTTCACCATCTTCTTCGGGCATTTCGCTGAACGTTCCGTCGGACGGCGTGCCCTACCCGGTGTTCGTCCTCGCCGGCCTGGTGCCCTGGTTTCTCTTCTCGCAGTCGCCTGACGGCCGCCTCGGACAGCACGTCGTGCGAGCGCGGAGCTGCTGTCCGAAGGTCTACTTCCCGCGCCTGCTGCTGCCCGTCGCGGCGGCCGCAGCGCTCGTCCTCGACTTCGTGATCTCCTTCGTGCTGCTCCTGATCCTGATGATCTGCGTACGGGATCGACATCTCACTGCACCGTGCTCTGGATCGCTGCCGCTCACGGTGCTCTGCTGGACGGCCGCGCTCGCCGTCGGGCATCTGGCTCTCGGCGCTCAACGTCCGGTACCGCGACGTCCGGTACGCGGTGCCGTTCCTCGATCCAGCTCTGGTTCTTCGCTCTCGCCGATCGCCTACCCGAGCTCGCCTGGTGCCCGAGAAGTGGCGCTGGCTCTACGGCCTGAACCCGATGGTCGGCGTCGTCGAGGGCTTCCGCTGGGCGCTGCTCGGGGCCGGGGCACCGCCCGGCTCGCGCCGTGCTCGTCGTCGGCGGTGATCGCCGTCGTCGTGCTCGTCACCGGCGTCGCTGTACTTCCGGCGCATGCGAGCGACCTTCGCGGACGTGATCTGAGGTGTCCGATGCTCGTCGTCGAAGCGAAGGCCTCGGCAAGCGCTATCGGCTCGGCGACGGCCCAGTACGCTACGGCGACCTGCGCGAGACGCTCGCGTCAGGCGCCAGGCGCCTCACGTCGACGCGGCGGCGGAGGCCGCGGGATCGCCGACGCGCGACCTCTGGGCGCTCCGCGACGTCTCCTTCGAGGTGCGCGAGGGCGAGGTCGTCGGCGATCATCGGCCGCAACGGCGCGGGCAAGCGCACGCTGCTGAAGATCCTCTCGCGCATCACCGAGCCCGACCGAGGGGCGGGCGGCGGATCCGCGGGCGGGTCGGCGAGCCTGCTCGAGGTCGGGACCGGCTTCCATCCGGAGCTGACCGGCCGCGAGAACATCTACCTGAACGGCGCGATCCTCGGGATGCGGCCGACAGGAGATCGCGCGGCAAGTTCGACGAGATCGTCGAGTTCTCCGAGATCGAGCCGCTTCCTCGACACGCCCGTGAAGCGCTACTCGAGCGGCATGTACGTGCGGCTCGCGTTCGCGGTCGCCGCACACCTCGAGCCGGAGATCCTGATCGTCGACGAGGTGCTCGCGGTCGGCGACGTCGAGTTCCAGCAGAAGTGCCTCGGGAAGATGCGCGACGTCGCCAGCAGCGGCCGGACGGTCCTCTTCGTCAGCCACAACATGCAGGCGGTCTCGACGCTGACGCAGCGCGCCATCCTGCTCGAGCGCGGCCGGATCGCGAGCAGCGGCGCGACGCAGGACGTGATCGCCGACTACCTGCGCGGCGGCGCGCCCGACGGCGCCGTCTACACCGCGCCCCCGGGAGTCGGGGGGCCGCGCGTCGAGGAGGTCGAGGTGCTGACGAGCGAGCGGAACAACGTCCAGTCGAACGGCGAGGCAATGGAGGTGCGCGTCGTATTCTCGACGCCGCGGCCGCTGAAGTCGGCGGCCGTCTCCGTGCAGGTCTGCGACGCGCTGCAGCGCCCGATCGTGCACCTGTGGACGTTCGACTCCGAGCGGCAGATGGCGCGCACGCCGGGAACCTACGAGCTCCGCTGCGTGATCCCGAAGCTGCGCCTGTACATGGGCCGCTACACGCTCACCGTCCACTTCTCCGGCGGCCGGGAGAAGCTGGAGGAGCTCGAAGGCATCTGTCCCTTCGAGGTCGTCATGTACGGGCGGCAGCGCGAGTACGACTGGCAGCCGGGAACGTGCACCTACCTCGAGGACTGCGACTGGGAGGTCAGCCGCCCGGCGGAGCAGCGGACGGCTGTGAACTTGCCGTGATCGACGGCCTGCGCTCGCGCCTGGGGCGCAAGGAGGAGCGCGTCTCCGAGGAGGACGCCGTCCTCGGCCAGCTCGCCGGCTACTCGGTCGCCGGTCTGCCGGTGGTCTCGAGCATCTACGCGCTCGCCCGCGACGTCGTCACGCGGGGCGTCCCGGGCGACGGCGTCGAGTGCGGCGTCTACAACGGCGGCACCGCGGGCGCGATGGGCTATGCACTCGCGCCCGCGGGCCGGCATGTCTGGCTCTATGACTCATTCGCTGGCATGCCGCCGACGCGCGACGTCGACGGCGAGGTCGCCGCCACCTTGGTCGGCACGTACGTCGGATCGGTCGAGCGCGTGCGCGAGGCGCTCGAGCTGGCTTCCGTTCCGCCCACGGGCGCGACGATTCGGGAAGGGCTGTTCGAGGACACGTTCCGCGAGAAGCTGCCCGAGCGAGTGGCGTTCCTGCACATCGACGCCGACTGGTACGACAGCGTCACGCTTGCGCTCGACACCTTCTATGACCGGGTCTCGGACGGCGGGATCGTCGTGCTCGACGACTTCGGCCACTGGGAGGGCTGCCGCGAGGCGTACTACGACTTCGTCGCGCGCCGGGGCATCAAGCCGCTGCTCGAGCGATTCGGACACACGGAGGCCTTCTGGGTGAAAGGGCGGACGCACAACCGCGACGTCGAGCGTCCCTGGACGCAGTAGCCCGTCCCATGCCCGATCGCTCCACCATCGAGGGGTACTACGACGACCGCGGCGGTGAGCGGCTGGGGCGGGTTCCCGCCGGCTGATGGACGACGAATTCCTCGGGCTGAAGCTCGAGTCGGACAACCTCGACTTCTACTTCGTGCGCTCAGAGATCGAGCGGTTCCTGCGCGCACACGCCGGCGAGCTCCACTGCCGCCTGCTCGACATCGGGGCGGGGTACGCGCCCTACCGGGAGCTGCTCACGTCGCCGCCGAGCCGCGTCACGGAGTACGTCACGCTCGACCTCGCGGGCAACCTGTACCAGCCGGCGGACGTCGTGTGGGACGGCGCGACGATGCCGTTCGACGACGGGAGCGTCGACTGCGCGCTCGCCACGGAGCTGTTCGAGCACTGTCCCGACCCGGGACACGTGATGGCCGAGGCCTGCCGCGTCCTGAGGCCGGGCGGGTTCCTGCTCTTCACCGTTCCGTTTCTCTGGCCGCTGCACACCGTTCCCGGGGACGAGTACCGCTTCACACCGTTCTCGCTGGATCGGCTGCTCCGGAACGCGGGCTTCGGCGGGGTCGAGATCGCTCCGATCGGCGGCTGGAATGCGAGCCTGGCCCAGATGCTCGGGCTCTGGATCCGGCGCAAGCCGATGACGAAGTCGGCGCGCTGGACGCTCTCGCGGCTTGGGCGTCCGGTCGTCTGGAGCCTACTCGCGCGTGACCGCCCGCCCGCCGAGTTCGGTGAGAGCACCATGGTCGCCGGGCTCTGCGGGAAGGCGACGAAGGCCGAGTGAGCACGCCGCTGGCGGTGGTCGCGCCGCAGATCGGCGCGCGCTCCGAGACCTTCGTGCGCCGTCACATGGAGGATCTCCTTCCCTCCGGGACGTCCGTCATCGTCCATTCGGCGCGCCCGCCGTATGCCGGGCACTGGACGGTCGATGCCCCGCTGCTGAATCTCAACGAGCCGGATCCCGCGCTCGGCTGGCGCCCGCGTCCGCGCTGGCTGCCGCCGAGAGCGAACCCCGACGGCTTCGACATCGCGCGCTGGTTCCTGCGCAAGCACGAGGTGCGCGTGCTCATGGTCGAGTACCTCGACGTGGCCCTCACGTGGCTGCCGGTCGCACGGGAGCTCGGCATCCGCTTCTTCGCGCACGCGCACGGCTACGACGTGTCGGAGCGGCTCCGCGATCCGGCCTGGCGCGAGCGCTACCTCGCGCTTGCCGGGGCGGACGGCATCGTCACGGTCAGCTCCCACAGTCGTGACCGTCTCGTCGAGCTCGGCCTTCCCGCCGAGCGCATCCGGGCCGTTCCGTGCGGCGTCGACGTCCCGGCGTCGCCGCCGTCGCGCGCCGGATCGGACACCGTCACCTGCCTGGCCGTCGGTCGGCTCGTGGTGAAGAAGTCCCCGGTCTTCCTGCTCGACGCATTCCGGCGGGCCGCGGAAGCCGAGCCTGGGCTTCGGCTCGAGATCGTCGGCGACGGCGAGCTCCTCCCGGTGGCCGAGCACTTCGTGCACGCATTCGATCTCGGCGACCTGGTGACGCTGCACGGCGCGCAGCCGCCCGAGTTCGTGGCCGACGCGATGGCACAAGCTGACATCTTCGTGCAGCACAGCGTGGTCGATTCCACGAACGGCGACGAGGAGGGCCTGCCCGTCTCGATCCTCGAGGCGATGGCGAACGCCCTTCCGGTCGTCAGCACGCGCCACGCGGGGATCGGCGAGGCCGTCGACGACGGCGTCACTGGGTTCCTCGTCGCCGAGGGCGACAGCCCGGCGATGGGCGAGCGCATCGCCGGGCTAGCGCGCGACGCCTCCCTGCGGAACCGGCTCGGCGTCGCCGGCTGGCGCCGGGCGGGCGAGGCGTTCTCATGGCCCGGCGAGCGGGCAGCCCTGCTCGAGGTTCTCGGGCTCGCCGGCGAGGCGTCCTGACGCGACTCGCCGGACTCGTCCACCGGGTGCGCGACCCGCGCGCGCCGGGGTGGGCTTGCCCCGTCTGCGGCTACCGCGGCGCCTTTCGCACCGTCACGACTCCGTACGGCGCCAGGCCGTACGCCGACTGCCCGCGCTGCGGCGCCGGCGAGCGCGACCGCCTCCAGCGCCTCGTGCTCGCAGAGCGCATCGCGCCTGCCGTCGAGCTCGACCGGATGCGCGTGCTGCACGTCGCCCCCGAACGGTTTGTCACGGAGTTCCTGCGGCCGCGCGTCGCCGCGTACGAGACCGCCGACATCAGCGCTGAGAACGTCGATCACGAGGTCGACCTGCGCGACCTGCCGTTCGCCGACGGCTCGTACGACCTCGTGTACGCGTCGCACGTGCTCGAGCACATCGACGACGATCGCCGCGCGCTCAGCGAGGTCCGGCGCGTCCTCTCCGGAGACGGTCTCGCGATCCTGCCGGTGCCGATCGTCCAGCAGGCGACCGTCGAGTACGGCGAGCCGCTCGAGGCGGAGCACGTGCGCGCGCCCGGGCGCGACTACTTCGACCGCTACCGCGAGCAGTTCGCTCGCGTCGACGTCTTCAGCTCGGAGGATTTCCCCGCCGAGCACCAGCTCTACGTCTATGAGGACCGGACGCGCTACCCCTCGGACGACTGTCCGCGCCGGACGCCGACCCCGGGCGAGCGGCACCTCGACTTCGTCCCCCTCTGCTGGCGCTCAGCCGATACGCGCGGCGGTCTCGGGGACGGGCGGCAGCACGCCGACCCGGCGTAGGAGCCGCGGCAACCCGGTCGCGTCGACCACCGGCGCCGCGCGGAGCGCGATCCGCTCGCGGCGCGTGAGCCGGTCGCGGAAGAGCGTCGCGAACCGCTGCTGCTCCCGCGTGAAGTCGTCGGGGTTCCACGACTTCGCCTCGGGATGGACGACGCGGACGGCGAGCTCCTGCTCGATCGTCGCGGGTAGGTGGCCGTCGAAGGCGAGCCGCAGCCCGAATTCGGTGTCGAAGACGTAGTGCATGTCGCGGCGGAACATGCCGTAGCGGTCGAAGACGTCGACGCCGCCAGAAGGTCGCCGCCTGCGGCACACCCCACGGCCCGAGGATCCACCAGATGCGCCGCTTCGGCGGCGGCTGCGGCCACCAGACCTCGGTCGGCTTGCCGTCGGCGTCGACGAAGCGGGCGCCGCCGACCGCCCACAGGGCGTCGCTCGACTCGAGCGCGCCGACTGCGGCCGCGAACGCGCCCGGGAGGTAGTAGTCGTCGCTGTTGATGTAGGCGACGATGTCGCCCGTCGCTCGTGCGAGCCCCTTGTTCAGCGCGTCCGTCTGCCCCTCGTCGCGCTCGCTCACCCACCAGGAGAGCCGGTCGTCGTAGCGCTCCAGGATCTCGGCCGAGCCGTCGGTGGAGCCGCCGTCGACGACCAGGTACTCCAGGTTCTCGTAGCCCTGGCCGAGCACCGAGTCGAGGGTGCGCTCGAGGAAGTCCGCCTGGTTGTACGACGGCGTGATGATCGTCAGACGCGGGCCGGTCACGCGGCCGCGAGCACGAAGAGCCCGAGGGCGTAGAACGACGGCGACGACGGCGTGGCGAGCGCGCGCTTCCGGCTCGTCGCCGTCCAGGTGCGCCCCTCCTTCGCCCAGTACTGCTCCTCCACGATGCGGTAGCGCTCGAGGAGCCGCGCCAGCCGCGTCTCGCCGTAGACGCGGTGGTACGGCGGGAAGACGCCGTCGCGGCCGACCGGCACCGTGAGGATGTGACGGCCGTCGTCGGCGAGGGCCGCGGCCAGCACCGCCATCGCCTCGAGATCGCCGTCCGGCTCGTCGCCGGACCCGTAGCGGCCGGGCAGGCCGACATGCTCAACGGACGAGCAGTTCACGATCTGGTCGAACCGGCGGTCGCCGAGCGGCCGGGCGAGCACGTCCGCGTGCAGGTACTCGACTCGCGGGTGCGTGTACTCGGGCCGGACGTCCTCGCGGTCGAGTGCGACCACGTCATGCCCGCGCTGCGCAGCCGCGAGCGAGAGGAATCCGATGTCGGCGCCGAAGTCGAGCGTCGTCCCGGGACCGTCGGCGAGGCGCGCCATGCAAAACGACCATTCGACCCAGCGGTCGCCCGAGAGCGACGGCCCGCCGTTTGCGCGGACGCGCTGCGACGCCCGCGTCGCGAGGTCGCCGGCGACCCCGAGGGCGTACGCGCTGCCGCGCCGCGCGAAGGTGGTGAAACTGCCGGTCACGGCGCGGAACGATAGTCGTCTACGCTCGCACCCTTGCGCGTCGCGGTCGTCGACACCTACTACCCGGCATTTCTCGCGGCGCATTATGCGGACCGGCCCGGCCTCGCCGACCGCCCGTACGACGAGCAGCTTCGTTCGCTGATGGAGCGCCAGTTCGGCACGTCCGACGCGTACTCGCACGAGCTGCGCCGGCTCGGACACGAGGCGGCCGACTTCGTCGTCAACGCGCCCGAGCTGCAGCGCGCATGGCGGCGCGGGAACGGCCTCGGGCGCTCGTGGCTGGCGCAGCTGCCAGGACGGGCCGGTGCAGCCGGCCGCCACCTCTTCCTGCACAAGACGGCGAGGGCGCAGATCGAGCGCTTCGACCCGGAGATCGTCTACGTCCAGGACCTGTGGTTCTTCTCGCGCGCCGAGCTCGATGCGATGCGCGCGGCCGGGCGGCTCGTCGTCTCGCAGATCGCCAGCGCGCCGCCCGGGCCGGACATCCTGCGCGGCTTCGACCTCATCACCACGTCGTTCCCGCACTACGTCGAGCGCTTCCGGGCGCTCGGCGTCGACAGCGAGTACTTCCCGATCGCATTCGACGAGCGCGTGCTCGAACGGCTCGAGCTGCCCGCGGAACGCGACGTCGACATCGCGTTCGTCGGCGGCCTCAACCCGAGCGTGCATCCGGCGGGGGTCGCGCTCCTCGAGCGGCTCGCGCGACGGCTGCCGCTCGAGGTCTGGGGCTACGGCGGTGACGGGGCCGGGCCGCCGCTGCGCGACCGCTGGCGCGGCGAGGCCTGGGGCCTCGACATGTACCGCGTGCTCGCCCGCGCGAAGATCTCCCTGAACCGGCACATCGAGGCGGCCGAGGGCTTCGCGAACAACATGCGCCTCTTCGAGTCGACCGGGGTCGGGTCGCTCCTCATCACCGAGGCGGCCCAGAACCTGCACGACCTCTTCGAGCCCGGCCGCGAGGTGGTCACCTACGCGTCGGAGAGCGAGCTCGTCGAGAAGGTGTCGCACCTCCTGGCACACGAGGACGAACGTGCGGACATCGCCGCCGCCGGCCAGGCGCGCACGCTGCGCGAGCACACGTACCGGCGGCGAATCGCAGAGCTGGCGGAGCTGCTTCAGGCACGCTTGCGCTGATGGCCGATCGCGAGTTCTGCACGCTGTTCGACTCGAACTACCTGATCAAGGCGCTCGTCCTGCACCGCTCGCTGGAGCGGCATGCGCCTTCGTTCCACCTCACCGCCTTCTGCTTCGACGACGAGGCGAAGCGGCGCCTGGACGGGCTGGCGCTGCCGCACGTGACGGCTGTCCCGCTGTCGGCCCTCGAGGACTTCGACCGGGAGCTCTTGTCGACGAAGGAAGACCGGACCTCGGTCGAGTACTGCTGGACGGCGACGCCGGCGCTGCCGCTCTACGTGTTCGGCACGCGGCCCGAGGTCGGCGAGGTCACGTACATCGACGCCGACCTCATGTTCTTCTCCGATCCCGAGGCGCTGTTCGACGAGATGGGTGACGCCTCCGTCCTCATCACCCCGCACCGGTACGCGCCCGAGCACGCCCACCAGGCGATCAACGGGATCTACAACGTTCAGTTCCTCCCGTTTCGGCGCGACGAGCGCGGGCTCCGCATCCTGAACTGGTGGCACGACCGCTGCATCGAGTGGTGCTACTACCGGCTCGAGGACGGGAAGCTCGGCGACCAGAAGTACCTCGACGACTGGCCGGAGCGTTTCGACGGCGTGCACGTTCTGCAGCACAAGGGCGGCGGGCTCGCACCCTGGAACATCTCGCAGTACGATGTTCACGAGCGGGACGGGCGCGTGCTGGTCGATGACGACGCGCTCGTCTTCTTCCACTACCACCGCTTCCAGTTGCGCGCTCGCGGGGATCACGCGTGGCAGCCACCCGGCTACCCGATCAGCGAGCGGCAGCGCGAGCTGGTTTACGATCCCTACCTGGCCGAGATCGATCGCGCCGTCGAGGTCATCCGGTCGGTGGCACCCGGGTTCGACGCCGGCTTGACGCCCGCGCCACGGGTGCGCGAGCGCATCCAGGAGCTGCGCGCGAACGTCGGCGCCCGTGCGGTCCACCGCTTCCCGTTCCTGCTGCGGGTCCGGCACCCGCTGCAGGCGCGCAGGTGAGGTTCAACCCCCCGCACGGCGCCGGCCGCCTTGACCGCGAGGACAGCCCGCTCGACGTTCATGCGGCGACGGCCGATACCGCGCGCAGCGCCTCGGCGACGTGGTCGACCTCGGCATCCGACAGCTCGGGGTAGATCGGCAGGCTGACGACCCGGTCCGCCAGCCGCTCGCTGACCCCGAGCGGGAGGCCGCCTGCGAGCCGGGCATAGGGCGGATGCCGGTGCACCGGGTGCGGGTAGTGAACAAGCGTGCCGACGCCACGGTCGGCCAGCGCCGCCTGGAACGCCTCGCGCTCGGGCGCCTCCACGACGTACAGGTGGTACACGTGCCGTCGCCCGGGCAGCTCGCGGAGCGGCCGGACGGGGCCGTCGCCGAGCGCCTCGTCGTAGGCGGCCGCGATTGCGCGCCGGCGCAAGTTCCAGCCGTCAACGTGGCGGAGCTTGGTGCGGAGATAGGCCGCCTGGGTCTCGTCGAGCCGGGAGTTGACACCGGCAGCAACGTGCTCGTAGCGGCCGGACTGGCCGTACATGCGAAGCAGGCGAACGCGCTCGGCGAGCTCGGGATCCTCGGTCGCAACGGCGCCGCCATCGCCGAGCGCACCGAGGTTCTTGGTCGGGTAGAAGCTGAACGTTCCAAGCGTGCCCATCGTCCCGGCCCGGCGGCCGCGAAGCTCGGCGCCTGTCGCCTGTGCGCAGTCCTCGACGACCGCGATCCGGTCGGTGACTGCGAGCAGCGCATCCATGTCCGCGCACTGGCCGTAGAGATGGACGGGGACGATGGCCCGCGTCCGCGACGTGAGAGCCCGCTCCAGCGACGCGGGATCCATCGTCCCCGCCTCCGGCTCGACATCACACAGCACGGGTATCGCCCCGGCCCGCTCGATGCCGCTCACGGTGGGCACGCACGTATTCGCCTGCGTCACGACTTCATCCCCCGGGCCGACGGCGAGCGCTCGAAGGGCCAGCTCGATCGCGTCGGTGCCGTTCGCGCAGCCGGCGGCCGCCGCCGAGCCGTTCCAGGCCGCGAACTCCTCCTCGAAGGCGCGGCCTTCCTCACCGAGCACGAACCAGCCGCGGTCGAGCACGCGCGCAGCTGCGGCGTCGAGTTCCGGGCGCAGCGCGGCGGTCGCCCGCGCGAGGTCGTTGAACGGCACCTTCACGGCGGCCAGTCTAGGTGGCCCGATACGTACGATTCCGCGCCATGGGCAGGCGCGCGCTGATCACGGGCGTAGGGGGACAGGATGGCTCCCTGCTCGCCGAGCTGCTGCTCGTCGAGGGCACCGAGGTCGTCGGCGTCTGCCGCCGGCCGCCCGACGAGTATCCGAACCTCGACGGGCTGCGTGGCCAGGTCGAGCTCGTCCAGGCCGATCTGCTCGACCAGCCCTCGATCGTCGGCGCGCTGCGCCGGGCGGCGCCGGACGAGGTCTATAACCTCGCGTCGCGTCTCGTTCGTGCCGGCCTCGTGGCGCGAGCCGGTGCAGACCGCCGAGTTCGCGGCCGTCGGCGCGACGGCGCTGCTGGAGGCCATCCGCCAGGTCGACCCCGGCGTTCGCTACTACCAGGCGAGCTCGAGCGAGATCTTCGGCGAGCCGTCGAGGTGCCCGCAGACCGAGCGGACGCCGCTCGCGCCGGTCACGCCGTACGGCGTCGCGAAGGCGTACGCGCACTTCATCACCCGCAGCTATCGGCACCGCTACGACATGCACGCGTCGTCGGGGATCCTCTATAACCACGAGTCGCCGCGACGCCCGGTCGAGTTCGTTACGCGCAAGGTCGCGCAGGGGGCGGCGGCGATCGCGGTCGGGCTCGAGCGTGAGCTCGGCTCGGGCTCGCTCGACGCACGCCGCGACTGGGGCTACGCGGGCGACTACGTCACCGCCATGCGGCTGATGGTGCGGGAGGACGAGCCGGGCGACTATGTCGTCGCGACCGGCGTCCTGCACTAGCGTGCAGGAGCTCGTCGAGATCGCGTTCGCGCCACGTCGGGCTCGACTGGCGCAGCTACGTCCGCGTCGACGACACGCTCCAGCGCGGCCGCGCCGAGCTGCACGACCTCGTCGGCGACGCGACCAAGGCGCGCGAGACGCTGGGCTGGGAGCCGATCGTCTCGTTCGAGGAGCTCGTGCGCATGCTCGTGGACGCCGATCTCGCGGCGCTGCGCGCGACCGGAATCCAAACAACGCGCTCCTAGAATGCCGCAGTGGTAACAAACGACGATCTGGACGTCGATGCCCTCGTCGAGCGCCTGCGCGTCGAGGTCGACCTGACCGGGCGAGGAACCGCCGGACGACCCTCGTGGGAGCCGGCGCGGATCGAGGCGGGCCGGCTCGCCGCCGGTCAGCGGCGACCGGCCGTTCTACCGCCGGCCGGGCCTGGCCGGGACGCGCGCGCTACGTCGCCGCGGCCGTGCCGAAGACGGTCATCCGCAAGCTCGTCCGCTGGTACGTCGAGCCGATCGCCGCCGAGCAGCGCGCGTTCAACGGCGCGCGTCCTGCGGCTGATCGACGACGTCACGGCGTGGACGGCGTCCGGGCTCGCACTCGCTGCACCGAGCGCCTCGACGCGCTGGCGGCGCGGGTCGAGCGCGCTGCAGGAGGCGGACGCCGGCGAGCGCGGGCGGCCGACGCTCCGGCTCGAGGACCGGCTGCTGCGCGTCGAGCGCCGGCCCGGCCGGCCGGCCAGCCGGCGCGGCCGTGCCGCCGCCGCCGCCGCCGTCGCGCCGTTCGACTACTTCGCCTTCGAGGGGCGCATGCGCGAGAACCGCGACGAGATCCGCCGCCGCCAGGCCGCCGTACGTCGGCGACTTCCGCGATGCCGCGCCGGTGCTCGACGTCGGCTGCGGCCGCGGCGAGTTCCTCGACGCTGCTGCGCGAGGCGGGCGTCGAGGCGCGCGGCGTCGACGCCGACGCCGACATGGTCGCCTTCTGCCGCGGCGATGGCCTCGACGTCGAGCAGGGCGACGTGCTCGCCTACCTCGAGGGGTCGCAGAGGCCGTCGCTCGGCGGGATCTTCGCCGCGCACGTCGTCGAGCACCTGCATCCGCCCGCGCTCGTGCGCTTCCTCGAGCTGGCGGCAAGCCGCGCTGCGGCCCGGCGGGCTGCTCGTGCTGGAGACGCCCAACCCCGTCTCGCTCGTCGCGCTGCAAGCACTACTTCGCCGACCTCACCCACGCCCAGCCGCTCGTGCCCGAGACGCTCGCCTTCCTCGTCCGGCAGCGCGGGGCTCGCTGTCGACGGAGCTCCGCTACCTCAACGAGCCGCCCGCGGCCGAGCGCCTGCAGCCCGTCCGGCTGCCGGCCGACGAGCGCTGGGCCGAGGCGCAGGCAGGCGCTCGACGCCGACGTCCGGCGCCTCAACGAGGTCGTGTTCGGGCCCCAGGACTACGCGGTCGTCGCGCGCCGCCCGGCCCCGATGAGAATCGCCGTCTGCCTCCCGCAGGTGCCGTTCCAGGTCGGGCGGCGCCGAGATCCTCGCGCGTGAGCTGACTGCGAGCCTCGAGCGCGCGCGGCCATCGCGCGGAGCTCGTCACCGTGCCGTTCAAGTGGTACCCGAACGAGCGGGTCATGACCGAGCCGCTCCTCTGGCGGCTGCTCGACCTGACCGAGGCGAACGGCGAGCCGATCGACCTGGTCGATCGGCACGAAGTTCCCGTCGTACGCGTGCAGCCACCCGAACAAGGTCGTCTGGCTCGTGCACCAGTTCCGGCAGGCGTACGAGCTCGACGGCACGGAGCTCGGCCAGTTCGGGCCGTCGCCGGAGGACCGCGCGTGGTGCGCGCCGTCCACCGGCTCGATCGCGCCGCCCTCGGCGAGGCGCGCAAGCTGTTCGCGATCTCCCGGAACGTCGCCGACCGCTGCCGCGCCTCGACCGGCCTCGAGGCCGAGGTGCTGCTGCCGCCGCCGCAGCCGCTGCCCTACCGCAACGACGGGCTACGGTGACTTCGTGCTCTCGGTGGGCCGGCTCGACCGCGCCAAGCGCGTCGACCTGCTGCTCGAGGCGGCTGTCCGCGTCGGATCTGCGCGTCGTCGTCGCCGGCGACGGCCCCGACCGCCGGCGGCTCGAGCGGCTCGCCGAGCGAGCTCGGCCTGAACGGCCGCGTCACGTTTGTCGGCCGCGTGTCGGCCGAGGAGCTCGCCGACCTGTACGCGACGTGCCTGGCCGTCTACTACGCGCCGGTCGACGAGGATTTCGGCCTGGTGCCCTACGAGGCGTTCCTGGCCGAGAAGCCGGTGGTCACGACCCACGACGCGGGCGGGCCGCTCGATGCCGTCACCGACCGGGAGACCGGCGTCGTCGTCGCGCCGGAGCCCCGTGCGATCGCCGAGCGCGCTGGCCTGGCTGGACGCGAACCGCGACGAGGCGCGCGCCTGGGGGGCTCGGGGACGGTCAGTCGCCGAGCAGCTCACCTGGGACCGCGTCGTCGACTGCCTGCTCGGATGAAGGTCGAGTACCGCTCGCCGCTGCCGCCCGAAAGCAGTGGCGTTGCCGACTACAGCGCTCTGCTTGTTACCCGCGCTCTCCGAGCGGCTCGACGTCGAGGTGATCCATCCCACCCGGCGCCGCCCGCGCCGGCGCAGCCGCCGAGCTCGGCATCTTCCACATCGGCAACAGCCCGGAGGCGCACGGCTGGATCTTCGAGGCGCTGCGCGACCAGCCCGGGCTGGTCGTCCTGCACGAGTTCGTCGTGCACCACCTCGTCGCCGGCGTGACCGTCGGCCGCGGCGACGGCGTCGGCTACCTCGACGCGATGCAGCGCGAGGCCGGCGTCGTGGGACGCCTGCTCGCGCATGGCGTGATCGATGGGCTTGTCCCGCCGCTCTGGGAGCGGCGCGCGGCCGACTTCCCGCTCGTGCGCGAGGTGCTGGCGCACGCGCGCGGAGTGATCGTCCACTCACGCCACGTGGCGCGCCACCTGCGCGAGGCCGGCTACGGCGGGCCGGTGTTCGTCGTGCCTCACCCGGCCTGGGATGCGCCCGTGGTCGAGCCGTACCGGCCGAGCGGCCCGGGCCCGGTCGTCGCTGTCGTCGGGCACATCAACCCCGAGAAGCGGCTGCCCGTCGTGCTCGACGCCTTCGCGCGCGCTGCGCGCCGACGTACCCGGACGCGCGGGTCGTCATCGCCGGCGCCACGGCCGGCATCGACGTGGACCGCCTCGTCGGCGAGACCGGTCTGGTCGGCGCCGTCGAGCTGCTCGGCCGCGTCGACGAGATGATGCTCTGGCGGATCCTGCGCGGCGCAGACGCCTGCGTGTCGCTGCGCTATCCGACCATGGGCGAGACGTCCGGCGTCGTGGTCCGCGCGTTGGCGCTGGGGACGCCGCTCGTCGTCTCCGACGTCGGCTGGTTCGCCGAGCTGCCGGACGCAGTTGCGCTCAAGGTGCCGGTCGCCGGCGGCGAGGTGGAGGCGCTGACGGAGCATCTCCGCGCGCTCGCCGGCGACCCCGGCCTACGCGCAGCGCTCGGCGCGGCCGGGCGGGAGCTGGCGCGTACCGAGCACGCCGTCGGGCACGTCGCCGACCTGTACGCCGGCGCATGCGAGCAGGTCGTCGGGACGCGCTTCGTCGAAGAGGCACTCCTGCGGCAGGTCGGCACCGCCGCCGTCGAGACCGGTGCCGACGCCGCGACGCTGCAGGCCGTCGCCGGGGCGGTACGCGAAGTGACGCGTGGAGACTGAGGGCGCAGCCGCGCCGCGCGCGGCGGTGCTCGACCGCGTTCCGGCCGTCCCCCTGCTGGTCGGCGGCGTCCTGCTGCTCGTGGTCGTCGTGCGCGTGTGGATCGCCGACCGGATCGTGACCCCGTGGATCATGGTCGACGAGATCGTCTACTCGGAGCTCGCGAAGAGCATCGCTGCGAACGGCGACCTGAGCATCCGCGAGCACGCGTCGAACGTGCCGAGCGTCCTGTACCCAGCCGCGATCGCGCCCGCCTGGCTCTTCGACCGCATCGGCACCGCGTACGGGATCGCGAAGGCGATCAACGTGGTCGTGATGACGAGCACGATCGTCCCCGTCTGGCTCTGGGCGCGCCGGCTCGCGCCGCCGCTGCTCGCCGGGGTGACCGTCGTCCTCGTCCTGGTGATGCCGTCGATGCTCTACACGGGCGTGCTCATGACCGAGAACGCGTTCCTGCCGCTCTTCGTCGCCGCTTGCTTCTGCACCGCGCTCGCGCTCGAGCGGCCGACCCTCGGACGCCAGGCGCTCGTGCTCGGCTTCTGCGTCCTCGCGATCGGCGTCCGCCTCCAGGGCGTGGTGCTGCTCGCCGTCGTGCCCGCGGCCGTGGCCCTCAAGCTGCTCTTCGACCGGCTCGCACCAGAGGCAAGCTGGCGCGGCGCCTTCCGCACGGCCCGGCCGCTCTGGCCGACGTTCGCCGTGCTCGCCGCCGGGGCGCTCGCCTTCCTGGTCTACGAGGAGGCGCGCGGGCGCTCCCTCTCATCGGCCCTCGGCTCGTACCAGGCCGTCGCGACCTCCGGGTACTCCTTCGCGACCGTGCGCCACTGGGTCGTCCTACACGCCGCGGAGCTTGCGTTCTCGGTCGGCGTCGTCCCGGCGTCGGCGTTCCTCGTCCTGCTCGGGCTGGCGCTGCTCGGACGGACGGCGACCGCCGCCGAGCGCTCGTTCGTCGCCGTCACGACGGCTGCCGTCGTCCTCGTTGTCGTGCAGGTCGCCGCCTTCGCGTCGCGCTTCTCGCTTCGCATCGAGGAGCGCTACCTGTTCCCGCTCGCGCCACTCCTCTTCATCGCGCTCGCCGCCTGGATCGCGCGCGGTCTGCCCCGGCCGCGTGTCGTCGCGGCCATCGCGGCGGTCGTCCCCGTCGTCCTCCTGCTCGACGTGCACTTGAAGAACCTGCTCGGCCAGCAGATCCTCTCCGACACATTCGCGCTGATCCCCGTCTGGCGGGCCACCCAGCTGCTCGACGGCGGCACGAACACGGCGCAGGTCCTGCTTTGGGCCGGCGCTGCGGCTGCGGCGGCCGCCTTCCTGTTCCTGCCGCGCCGGCTCGCGCTGCTGCTCCCGGCCGCGGTCGCCGTCTTCCTGGCCGTCGGCTCGTACCCCGTCTTCGGCGCCGTCCGCGACTACGCGCGCACGCTCCAGGCCTACGCCGGCGGCGGCAACCTGGAGTGGATCGACGGCGCGGGTCGGGTACCACGCCGACGTGCCGTACCTCTACGACGCCTCCAAGGTGCCGGGCTACGACGATATGCTGCTCTGGCAGACGGAGTTCTGGAACCGCAGCCTCGGCCCGGTGATCGCGCTCGGGCCGCACGTCCGCGACCCGATCGTCGAGGACGGCGGCACGATCGACCCGGCGACGGGCCGGATCGACGGCGCCGGCCGCGGCCGGCGCGCGCTACGCCGTCGCGACGTCGGGGCTCGAGCTCGCCGGCAACGCCGCTCGGCGACGAAGTCGCTGCTCACGCTGTACCGGGTGCGTCCGCCGCTTCGTATCGCGAGCGCGGTCGAAGGCGTCTACGGTGACGGCTGGATGGGGCGCAAGCGCCGCGTACAACGTCGTATGCGCGGCGCAACGCGCCGGGTCAGGGTCGTGCTCTCGCGCGCGGCGTGGGGCGGCAAGGACATACCCGGGCACGTCATCGTCCGCGTCGGCCCGTCCGCGCGTGGTCGACGGCGCCGCCGCGCATCGGACGCGGACGACCGCCAGCGCGGCGCTCACGCTGCACCAGCTGCAGACGAAGACCGTGACGCTGCCCGCGCCGCGCGCGCCGTTCCGTGTCGAGGTCACGGTCGACCCCGACGTTCTCGCCGTCGCAGTTCGGCCTGCCTGACGCCCGGCAGCTCGGCGCCCAGGTCACGTTCTCACCCAGGTGAGGACCGCGGCGCTCACGAGACGCCCCGGGCTCTCTGAGGCGCTGATCGTCGCCGGGACTCGTCCTGGGCGCCGCCGTCTTCCACACGATCGCCGTCCGCGGCGTCGAGGCGCCGCAGATCCTCTGCGACGAGTTCATCCACGCCGGCATCGCCGACAGCCTCGTCCGCCACGGCACCTACGCCTACCGCGGCGAGCCGCTGCGCTACAGCTACACGTACCCGCTCGCGCTCGCCCCGGCGTGGTCGATCGGGACGATGAAGCCACGTTCGAGCTGACGAAGGCGACCAATGCCCTGCTCATGTCGCTGGCCGCGGTCCCGGTCTTCCTGTGGACGCGGCGGCTTGCGTCGTTCGGCTGGTCGCTCGGCGCGGCCGTGCTCGTGCTCTGCATGCCGGCGTTCGCGTTCGCCGGACTCGTGATGACGGAGAACATCGCGTTCCCGACCTTCGTGCTCGCGCTCTACGCTGACCGCGTTCGCGCTCGAGCGGCCGACCGTCCCGCGCCAGGTTCTCGCGCTCAGCGCGATCGGCCTGGCGAGCATCTCGCGCTACCAGAACCTCGTTCTGCTGCCCGTGTTCGTGCGGCGCGGCGCTCCTGAAGCTCGGCCTCGACTGGCGTGCCGGAGTCCCGCGGGACGAGCTCCGCCGCCGGGCGCTCCACCTGCGTCGGCGCGGTCGGGATCGCGCTCGGCCTGGCCGTCCTCTACCTCGCCTGGAAGCTCGCGAGCCACCAGCCGCTTGTCGAGCGGCCTCGGCCCGTACCAGGGGCTCGAGTCGGGGAAGTACCCGTTGCGGGACGTGGTGCGCTGGACGGTCCTGAACGCGGGCGAGTTGGTGATCGCGACGGGCTTCCTCGGCGCCGCGGCGCTTGTCCTGCTCGCGTCGGAAGGGGTCGCGGGTCGGCTTCGCACTGACGTGCTGCGCTCGTTCGTCGCGGTCGGCGTCGTTGCGGTCGTCGGGGTGCTCGTCGAGGTGGGGCTGTTCGCGCTCGGGCGTAGCCCAGTACATCGTCGAGCGCTACACGTTCTATGCCATTCCGGTGGTCGCTGATCGCGCTCGTCGTCTGGCTGGCGAACGGCCTGCCGCGGCCGCGCATCGGCCTCGTCATCGCCATCGGGATCCCGCTCGCGTGCGTGCTCAGCGTCCTCACGCTCGACCGCGACCCGCTCGAACGACGGGTCGCTCCCGGTCAACACGCTGACGCTGTTCGCGCTGCAGCGGCTGACCCTGCGCCTCGGCGCGACGCGCGCGCCGTGCTGACGCTGACCGGAATCGGGATCGTCGCGGCCGCGCTGGCGTTTGCGTTCCTGCCGCGCCGGCTCGCGGTCGTCGCTCTTTCCCGTCGGCCTCGCCGTCGTGCTGCTCGCCTTCTCGCGTCCCGTCACCGACGCGACCGCCGGCTCCTCGCTGCTGGAGCGCGGCGCGGCGGGCCCGGATCCCGCGTGGGTCGACCAGGCTGCCGGCGCCGGCAGCGACGTCCCGTACCTGCTGATGCCAAGCGCGGACGTGCAGAGCGCGTCGCTCGTGTCGCTCGAGACCGAGTACTGGAACCGCAGCGTCGACTCGCGTGTACTCGCTGGGCGCCACCCAGATCTGCCCGCTGCCGAGCATCGCGGTCGAGGTCGACCCGACGACGGGGCGGCATCCAGCGTGTGGGCGGCGAGCCGCTCGACCCGAAGCTACATCGTCGCGCCGCGCGGATCGAACATCGCGGGGACAGTCGTTGCCAACGGCGGCCTGGAGACACTGCTACCGCTCTCCGTCTACCGCGTCCAGCGCGCCGCTGCGCGTCGGGTTCGGTCGTGTCCGGGATCGACGCCGACGGCTGGATGCACGCGGCCGCGTCCTACACTGGCTACTCGGCCCCGCCCGGCCGCGGCGCCGTGGACGTGACCGTCTCCCGCTCCGGCTGGATCGGCCAGGACGTCCCGGGCAACGTGTCAGTCACGTCCGGGAAGCTGGGCCTGGACGCCAACGGGGAGCTCGCGATCGTCGGCCCGAAGCGCGAGGAGCGACTGGGTGATCCACAGCGGCCTGACGAAGACGATCCGCATCTCCGTGCCGCGCCCGCCGTTCCGCGTCGAGGTGCACGTCGACCCGACGTTCTCGCCCTCGCAGTTCGGGGCGCCCGACACACGCCAGCTCGGCGCGCAGACGACGTTCGTGTACGTGCCGGGCGGCTAGCGCAGGGCGCGCAGCCTCTCGGGGTGCTTGCGCACGAAGCGGGCGATCCCGCGCCAGTGCCACAGCGTCCGCCGCGTGAGGAAGCGGCGGTCGGTGACCGCGACGTGGCGGTGCGTGACGACCGCCGCCGGCACGTACCAGCGCTCCCAGCCGGCCCGCGCGGCGCGGTAGCAGAGGTCGATGTCCTCGCCGTACAGGCGGAAGCCCTCGTCGAAGCCGCCGAGCTCGTCGAGCATCGTGCGGCGCAGCAGCAGGAAGCCGCCGAGCATCCAGTCGGCCTCGCACCGGCTCGGCCGGCCGCTCGTCGAGGTTGTAGTGGCGGCGCTGGTGCTTGTACGGGTCGACGACGAGGCGCAGCGGCGTGCGCCGCACGAGCGTGCCGCCGACGGTCGGGAAGCGGCGGCGCGACGGCTGCCAGGTGCCGTCCGGGTAGCGCATCTGCGGGCCGGCGATCCCGCAGCGCGGGTGTTCGCTCCGCGAAGGCCGCGAGCATGGCGACGGCGTCCGGCGCCGCCTCCGTGTCCGGGTTCGCGACGACGACGAAGGCGCGCCGTCGTCGCGGCGACGCCGCGGTTCGCGTTCGCCGCGTAGCCGAGCGGCGCTCGTTCCGGAGCAGCCGCGCGCCGGCCGGCGCCGGCAGCTCGCCGGGCAGGTTCGCGATCACGACGAGCTCGTCGACCTGCGGCTCGAGCGCGGCGAGGCAGCGCTGCGAGCTCCGGGCGCGGCTCGTGGACGACGACGACCGCCGCGACGGTCACAGCAGCTCGCGGTAGACGGCGAGCGTCCGCCGCGCGGTCTCGGCCCAGGTGTAGCGCCGCGCCCGCTCGAGACCGGCGGCGACGAGCCGCTCGCGGTCGGCGAGCGCGCGCTCGATCCCGCCCGCGAGCGCGACCGGGTTGCCGGGCTCGACGATGACGGCCGCGTCGCCCGCCACCTCGGTCGTCGCGCCGGCCGCCGTGGTCACGACCGGCGTCCCGGACGCCATCGCCTCGACGATCGGCAGGCCGAAGCCCTCGTAGCGCGACGGGAAGACGAGGCAGCGCGCGCCGCGGTAGAGCGCGGCGAGCTCGTCCTTCGCGACGTGGCCGCGCATGTCGACGCGCGAGGCGACGCCGAGCCGGTACGTCGCCTCGCGGACGGCCTCGCCGAGGCCCTTGTCCGGGCCGACCATCACGAGCCGGAGGTCGTCCGGCAGGAGCGCGAGCGCCTCGACCGCGGCGAGCGGGTCCTTGCGCGCGTGCAGCGCGCCGACGAAGAGGGCGTACGGCGCGCCGTTCGACCGCCGGGCCCGTCCGGCGTGAAGGCGGGGTCGACGCCGTACGGCGTCAGCACGATCTTGGCCGGGTCGATGCCGTAGTGCGCGACGAGGTCGCCGCGCGTGCGCTCCGAGCCGGTCAGCACCCGCGCCGCGCGGCGTGCCGACGGCCGCACGAGCGTCCGGAAGAAGAGCCGGTCGCGCGCGGCCATCAGCCCGCGGTCGGCCTCGAACGAGAGGTCCTGCACCGTGAGCACGGCCGGGCCGCGGTAGGCCGGCGGCACGACGTGGAGGAAGTGCGCGAGGTCGGGCCGCAGGCGGCGCAGGAGCCGCGGCAGGCGCACGGCCATGCGCGCGACCTGGCTCGTCGCCGGCAGCTCGAGTGCCTCGATGCCCGCGGGGAGCGGCGGCTGCGTCGCGCGTCGACGGCGGCGATGCGCAGGACGTCGCCGGCGAGCGGGACAGCTCGCGCAGCAGGTTCTCGACGTACGACTCGTCGCCGGTGCGCTGGCGGCCGAGCGACGTCGGCGTCGATGACGACGAGCGGCTGCTCACGTCGCCGACCTCGCGGTAGACGTCGAGCGTGCCGCGCGCGGTGCGCTCCCACGTGAACTCCGCGGCGCGCTCGCGGCCCGCGGCGCCGAGCTCGTCGCGGCGCGCGACCGCCTCGCGCAGCGCGGCGGCGATCGAGTCCGGGTCGGCCGGGTCGCACGTCACGGCGACGCCGCGCGAACTCGTCGTACGGCGGGCCCGGCCGGGCAGACGACCGGCGGTGCCCGGCCGCCATCGCCTCGAGCACCGGCAGCCCGAAGCCCTCGTACTCGGACGGGTAGACGAGGCAGCGCGCGCCGCGGTAGAGCGCGGCGAGCTCCTCGTCGGTCACGCGGCCGAGCCGGCGGACGTCGTCGCCGCCGACCTCGACGTCGCCCCAGCCCGGCCTCGCCGGCGATCCGCAGCTCGCCGCCGAGCCGCGCGCGGCGGAAGCCCTCGACGAGGCGCGGCAGGTTCTTGCGCGGCTCGAGCGTCGCGACGGCGAGCACGTAGTCGCCCTCCGCCGCGCGGCCCGTCGGCCGTGAACGGCGGGCCGACGCCCTGCGGGACGACGCGCACCCGCGCGTCGGCGAGACGCCGGTGACGGCGGCGAGCTCGCGCCGCTGGAAGTCGGAGACGGTGATGACGGCGGCGGCGGAGCGGACGATGCGCCGCAGCGTCAGCGACGTGTAGTGGCGCGTCCAGGCGTTGAACGCCTCCGGCCGCCGGAGCGGCGACGACGTCGTGGACGGTCACGACGACGGGCACGCGCGAGACGAGCGGCGCGCGGATGGTCGTGCAGTGGAGGAAGTCGACGTGCGACCGCGCCGCCGCGAACGGCAGGACGGCCGGGTACCAGACCACGTCGCGGGCGAGCTTCGCCAGCCGGCCGGCGCCGTCGGAACGAGACGCGGCTGGAGCTCGACCGTCGTCCGAGCCTGCGCAGCTCGGCGAGCAGGTTGACGACGTACCGCGCCGTCCCGGCGCGGGTGAGCGCGAGCGGCGAGACGTCGATCGCGCCGCGCAGCCGGGGGTCGGACACGGCGCCAGTCTCTCACCGAACGGACGCGTACGCCGCCAGCACCGCCTCGCCGCACGCGCGGCGGGTGAAGCGCGCCGCGTGACGCAGGCCCGGCTCGCGCAGCTCGTCCCGGCGCGCGACGGCCCGCTCGATCGCGTCGGCGAACGCCTCGGGGTCGTCGGCGTCGGCGCGCAGGGCGACGTCGCCGGCCGCCTCGTCGAGCGACGGGTCGGTCGAGCAGACCGCCGGCGTCCCGCACGCCATCGCCTCGACGACGGGCATGCCGAAGCCCTCGAAGCGCGACGGGTAGCAGAAGGCGGCGGCGCCGCGGTAGAGCGCCGGCAGCTCGGCGGCGGCCGGTAGCCGAGCCGGCGGATGCCCGGCTCCGGCGTCGACCTGGTCGCCCCAGCCGGACTGCGCCGACGAGCGCGAGCTCGAGCTCCGACCCGCGCGCGCGGAGGATGCGGATCGCCTCGACGGCCGCCGACAGGTTCTTGCGCGGCTCGTCGGTCGCGACCGAGAGGACGTACGGCGCGCCGAGCGACGCGCGCTCGCCGTCGGGCCGGTAGCGCGGGGTCGAGGCCCGGGTAGGCGACGCGCAGGCGGTCGTCGGCCACGCCGAGCCGCTCGTGGACGTCGCGCGGCCGTGTACTCGGAGTTGCAGAGGATGACGTCGCACTCGCGGGCGGCGATCGCGTCGCGCCGCGCCGTGCATGCTCGAGCGTCGTCTGCGAGACGTACTGCGGGAAAGCGCAGCGGCACGAGGTCGTGGATGGTCGTCGTGCGGACGCCGCCCCGCTGCTGCGGCTGGAGCCACTCGGAGAAGTGGAAGACGTCGAGCCGTCCCGCGAGCCACTCGACCGGCGGCTGGCCGGCGCGCGTCCAGAGCGTGCGCCACGTCTGCGCGGACGGCGGCACGACGACGAGCCGGCGCTCGACGTCGAGGCCGTCGAGCGCGCGCGCGACCGCGCGCCGCCGCCGCGGGCCCGGTGACCGCGAAGGCGACGATCTCGTGCCGGCCCTCGGACGCCTCGACGAGCCCGTCGAGCATCCCGACCCAGTAGTGGCCGATGCCGGTGAGCGGGTTGAAGAGCGGCGTGACGTCGACGACGACGCGCACCGTCGTCAGTCGAGCCGCACGCGCGCGGCGGCGAGCCGGCTCCGAGAACCAGGCGATCTCCTCGCGGACGAGGTCGACGAGGATCTCTCCGCGGCCGCGGTAGCTCCGGCGGGACGACCAGGTCGACGAGGACCTCGCCGCCGCCCGGCGAGCGAGTGCGGCAGCTCGACGCGCGGCAGCTCGACCCGCGCGCCGTCCGTCGAGCACGTACGGGCGCGATGTTGACGGTGCCCTGCGCGTACGGGAACTGGTCGGCGCCGGCCAGAACGCGCGGCCGGTGTTCTGGATGCGCAGCGGGACGCGCGATGGCGCCGTCGGGCGCGTCGCCCGGCGGCCCGGCGACGGAGACGAGCCCGCGCCAGGCGTCGCCGCCGCCCAGGTCGGCGACGGGCTTGGTCGCGATCAGCGTGTTCGTCTGCGGCCGCCCGCGGCGGGCGCGGATCCACGCCGGTGAGCAGGCCGAAGCGCGCAGGAGGCGTCGTCGAGCGGGACCAGCCGGTCGACCTCCATGAACTGCCGCGACGTCGACGAAGCCGACCTCCTCGACGCACCAGCGCAGGTACTCGGGGTCGAAGGGCGACTCGAGCGTCCCGAACTGCTCCATCTCGGCGACGAGGTTCCGCTCGTCCGGCGTGCCGGGCAGCGGGCGGACGCCTTCGCGGAGGTAGATGCTGGCCGCCGGGCGCCAGCGCGCGGAGGATGACACGCAGCGTCTCCACCTCGTCGTCGAAGTGGTGCATCGTGTCGTAGAGCACGGCGGCGTCGAAGCGGTTCTCCCACGGCAGCTCGCGCACCGGCATGGCGTGGAACTCGGCCTGCGCCGTCGATCCCCTCGCCGACCGGGCCGCGGATCGCGGCCACGCGCTCGCGTGCGATCTCGACCATGTCCTCGGAGATGTCGACGCCGGTCACCCAGTAGCCGCAGCGCGCCAGGTACTCGGACATCCAGCCGGGGCCGCAGCCGACGTCGAGCACCTGGGCCCGGACGCCGAGGCCGAGCTGCTCGACGACGTGCGAGAACGTCCGCAGGCACGTCGGCGAGCTCGTAGTTCGGCGGCGCGCTGAACGGCTTTGTCCGCAGCCAGAGCATGTTGCTCGCCGGCAGATTCGCGACGTACTCGCGGTGGCCGCGGTCGAAGTCCTGTCCGAGGCCGGCGAGGCGCCCGCCGCGCGGCGCGGCGTCCGGCGAAACCGCTGGATCATGCGTGTTTCTGCCCGGACATCGGCTCGTAGACTACGGCCGATGGGCGTGTACGCGGACGTGCTCCGCTACTGGGATCTCTTCTCGGACCTGTTCCGGCGGGACTTCGCCGTGCGCTTCCGCGGCTCCGCGCTCGGCGTCGCCTGGACGCTCGTCAACCCGCTCGTGCTGATGGGCGTGTACACGCTGCTCTTCTCGTTCCTGATCAAGGCGCCGGGCATCGCGTCGATCCCGAACTACCCGCTCTTCGTGCTGACCGGGCTGCTCGCCTGGATCTTCTTCCAGACCAGCCTCCAGACGGCCACCGGCTCGCTCGTCGGCAACGCGTCGCTCGTGAAGCAGGTGCGCTTCCCGCGCCAGCTGCTGCCGCTCTCCGTGGTCGCCGCGAACGTGTTCACGCTGGTCGCCATGCTCGCTGGTGATCCTCCCGTTCACGCTGTGGCTGCTCCCCGACACGCGGACGACGTTCTGGGCGTCGATCTTCCTGCTCGTGCCGCTCGTCGCCTTCGCCGGCGGCCTCGCCGTCTTCGCCGCGTGCGCCAACGCGCTCTACCGGGACGTCGAGCACATCGTCACGGCGGTGCTGCTGCCGTGGTTCCTGCTCACGCCGATCTTCTGGTCGTTCGCCCAGCTTCCCGGGCTCCAGGACAAGCAGGCGCTCGTGCACGTCCTGTACTACGGCAACCCGCTGACGCCGATCGTGGAAGGCCTCCGCGACCCGCTCTACTTCGGCCGGATGCCGAGCGCGACCGACGTCGTCTACGCGTTCGCCGTCGGGTTCGGCTCGCTCGCGCTCGGCGCCCTGCTCTTCACGCGCGTCGACGACCGCCTGGTCGCAGAGCTGTAACCGGCACGGCGACGCGGATCCGGCCGTCGCTCAGCACGGGCTCGTGCGAGCGCGGCCGGGTCGAGGGCGGGGAGGCCGCGCCGGGCCCGGCGACGGCGAGGCGGCGACGTCGCCGGCGACCGACGGGCACACGAGCGGGAGCGTCCAGCCGGGCGAGCGGCCGAAGCCGGGCCGCCACGGCGCGAGCTCCCTGGCGAGGGCGCGCCGCTCGAGCCGGCCGCCCGTCAGCTCGATCGACCCGCCGACGGCGGCGTAGCCCTCCTCGTGCGCGTCGAGCACGCGCCGCGACCAGTCGGGGGCCGGCCGCGCGCCGGCCGGCAGGTACGCGGTGGCCGTCCCCGTCTCGGCGACGGGCTCTTCCTGCTCCTCGAGCGCCGCGCGCGTGTCGGGCGGCGAGCTCGGCGTCGTCGCCGACGACGGTGACCGCGAGCGCCCGCCGGGCGAGCCGCGGCAGCACGTCGACGTCGAGCTCGAGCCGCTCGTTGCCGAGCTCGCGGAACCAGTAGCGCCCCTCGTTCACGAGATCGAAGGCCAGCCGGTACGCGCCCGGGCGGGATCGGCGCGCGCACGGTGACGTAGACGCCGATCCGCTCGCCCGGCTCGACGCGCTCCGGCAGCAGGATGAAGGCGCCGGCCCAGACGATCGGGTTGCCGAGCGGGTCGAGCCAGTGGTACGAGAGGTGGATGTCGCGGCCGGGCCGCGAGCGCCAGGCGGCCGTGCCGGCGTTCTCGAGCTCGAGCCGTCCGACCGTCGTCGTCCCGGCCAGCTGCGGCGGCAGCTCGTGGGCGAGCCAGCGCACGGCGAGCGGCCCAGCAGGGACGGCGTGCGGCGGGGCCGGGACGGACACCGGTCTAGTGTAGGAACGTGACCGACCCGATCCTGGTTCGGGCCGCCCGCCGCGAGCCGGTCGAGCGGACGCCCGTGTGGTTCATGCGCCAGGCCGGGCGCTCGCTGCCCGAGTACCGGGCGGTCCGCGAGCGCTTCGCGCTCTTCGAGATCTGCCGGCAGCCCGAGCTCTGCGCGGAGGTGACGCTGCAGCCCGTTCGCCGCCACGGCGTCGACGCCGCCGTGCTCTTCGCGGACATCATGCTGCCCGTGCTCGGCATGGGCGTCGACGTCGAGCTGGTCGAGGGCGTCGGCCCGGTCGTGGCGCGGCCGGTCGAGACGCTGGCCGACGTCGAGGCGCTCGCGCGTCCCGGAGCCCGAGGAGGCGGTGCCGTTCGTGCTCGAGACGGTGCGCCTCGTGCGCGAGCAGCTCGAGCCGGAGCGCGCGCGTCATCGGCTTCTGCGGCGGCCCGTTCACGGTCGCCGGCTACCTGGTCGAGGGCCGTCCGTCGCGCGAGTTCGCGCAGGACGAAGGCGCTCATGTACGGCGCGCCGGAGGTCTGGCACGCGCTGCTGGACAAGCTCGCCGAGACGTTCGCCCGCTACGTCGCCGCGCAGGTGAGCGCAGGCGCCGACGTCGTGCAGGTGTTCGACTCGTGGGCGGGCGCGCTGTCGGTCGAGGACTACGGCGAGTTCGCGGCGCGCTACTCGGCGCGGATCCTCGGCGCCGTCGCCGCGCCGACGATCCACTTCGCGACCGGCGCGACGCACCTGCTGCCGTCGCTCGCCGCCGCAGGCGGCGACGTCATCGGGCTCGACTGGCGCGTGCCGCTCGACGAGGGCTGGCAGCGTCGTCGGCGCCGGACCGCGGCGTCCAGGGCAACCTCGACCCGGCGGCGCTGCTCGGGCCGTGGGAGCGCGTCGAGCGTGCCGCGCGCGCCGTGCTCGAGCGGGCAGGCGGCCGGCCGGGCCACATCTTCAACCTGGGCCACGGCGTCCTGCCCCAGACCGACCCGGACGCGCTGACGCGGCTCGCCGAGTTCGTCCAGCGAGCACACGGTCGAGGCGCGGGTCTGAGCGCCCGTCCGGTCGCTACGCTCAATCCCGTGAAGCATGGTGCGGTCGTCGCCGCGGACGTCAGCCGGCGCTTCCGCGTCCAGGCGAACAAGCGTCACGCTCAAGGAAGCGGTCGTGCGGCGCGGCCGCAAGCGCGGCGCGCGACATCTGGGCGGTTCGCGACGTGTCGTTCAGCGTCGAGCCCGGCGAGTCGGTCGGCGTCGTCGGCCGGAACGGGTCCGGGCAAGACGACGCTGCTGCGCCTGATCGCGGGGATCTTCGCGCCGACGCGCGGGCACGACTCGAGGTCGGCGGCTCGGTCGGCTCGCTGCTCGGGCTCGGCGCCGGCTTCCACCCCGACTTCACCGGCCGCGAGAACGTCTTCCTGAACGGCGTCGCTCCACGGTCTCTCGCGGCGCTACGTCCGCGAGCGGATGGACGAGATCGTCGCCTTCTCCGAGCTCGAGCGGTTCATCGACGCACCCGTGCGGACGTACTCCTCGGGGATGTACATGCGGCTCGGCTTCGCCGTGGCGACCCATCTTCGCGTCGGACGTGCTGCTGCTCGACGAGGTGTTCGCGGTCGGCGACGAGGCGTTCCAGCGCAAGTGCTTCGGCAAGATCTTCGAGTTCAAGAGCCGCGGCGGGACGATCTTCTTCGTCTCGCACTCCGCCGTCGCCGTCGAGAGCCTCTGCGAGCGCGCGCTGCTGCTGCGCAGCGGCCGGCTGGAGCTCGACGGATCGACGCACGACGTCGATCGCCCGCTACCAGGCGCTGCTCGCCGAGGAGGAGGATCCCGAGGAGCGCGGCGCCGGCCTGCAGGAGTGGGGGAGCGGCGAGGCGCGCGTCACCGAGGTCGCGCCTCGAGGACGACGACGGCGAGCCGCGCACGCAGTACCTGGCCGGCGAGCCGCTCGTCGTCGCTGCTCCACGTCCAGGTCGAGCCGGGCGTGTCCGCCGCCGCAGGTCGGCGTCGAGCTCCACGCCGCACGGCGGCGGGCTGATCGCGGCGTCGACGCAGCCGCTCGACGAGCTCGGCTGGTGACGCGCGGCGAGGTCTGGGTGCGGTTGGAGGTCGAGTCGCTGCCGCTCGCCGACGGCCGCTTCGACGTCGCCGTCTCGCTGGCCGACGGCACGGGCGGCCACGTGTACCACCGGCGTCTCGCCGCGGCGAGCTTCGTCGTCTACTCGGCGAAGCAGGACGACCTCGGGATCGTCCGGCTCGACGGCCGCTGGTCGCTCGGCCGGTGACGCGAGCACGGTGTCGCGCATGAGCGCACGCACCTGCCCCGACTGGCCCGCAGCTGCTCGAGCTCGCGCCCGACCTCCAGTTCAAGCACTACACGGTCGCCGAGGCGCAGCTGCCGATGGAGGCGCTCGTCCTCCTCGAGGGCGTGCTCGCCAACGAGGCGGAGATCTGCTGCGACCGCGAGCGCCACGTCTTCTTCGCGGCCCACACCGACCCGTCGGTCGCGCGCGCCCTGCGCGACACGCACTGGTACGAGGTCGGCGAGTGGTCGACCACCGGGCCTGGCACCGGCGCCTAGCGGCGCCGGATTTCGGCACACAATCGGCGGCTGGGCGCGTTCTTCGGCGATACCGTCGACGCCGGGAGGCGGGTGGAAGTCCAACACCCCACTCCTGAATGGGTGGCGAATGTATTCCCCTATGTCCTCCGGCGCGCCAGGATCTCGGCCAGCGGCCGCGTGTTGACCACGCGCTCCGGCGGCGCCCAGCCGCGCCGCGCGGTTGCGACCGAGAACGGCATGTTCCCGAGCCCGCGCACCGAATGGGCGTCCGTCGAGCAGACGATGTCCGCGCCCGCCTCGACCGCCAGACGGACGTGCTCGTCCTTCAGATCCAGCCGGGGCGGCAGGCCGTTGACCTCGAGCGCCACCCCGGTGCGGGCGGCAGCCTCGACGACCTGCTCCAGGTCGACGGCGTTCGGCAGGCGCTGGTTGATCAGCCGCCCGGTCGGATGCGACAGCGCCGACACCGACGGGTGCTCCATCGCCGTCAGCACGCGCTTCGTCATCTCGTCGCGTGGCATGCGCTGCCCTGCATGGACGCTCGCCATCACCCAGTCGAGCCCGGCCAGCACGTCGTCCGGCAGGTCGAGCGACCCGTCGTCGAGGATGTCGCACTCGATCCCGTGCAGGAGGCGGAACGGCGCCAGCAGCTCGTTCGCCTCCGCGATCTCCTCGGCCTGCCAGCGCACGTCCTCGGCATTGAGCCCCGGCACAACGCGCACGTTCCGCGTGTGGTCGCAGATCGCCAGGTACTCGTAGCCGAGCTCGATCGCCGCCTCGCCCATCTCGCGGACGCTCGCCTTCCCGTCCGACCACGTCGAGTGGCAGTGCAGGTCGCCGCGGATCTGCTCCAGCGCGACGAGCGGCGGCGGTTCTCCGCGGAACGGCTCCTCGCGCAGCTCCGGCGGGCACCACGGGATGCCGAGCGCGGCATAGACGCCGTCCTCGTCCGGAGCCTCCGGGAGCGGCTCGAGCGCCTCGACGTACGCGCGTGAGCCGGTCGCGCGCACGAGCGCGGTGCCGAAGGCGCCCGGCTCGGCGACGACGAGCTCGACCGGCAGCCCGTCCACGGTCACGCCGACGGCGCGCCGCTCACCGCGCTCCATCACGCTGACCACCTCCGGCAAGCGGGCGAACGTGTCGAGCACCGGGTCGGGCTCCGGCGCCCAGGTGACAACCGCGAGCTCGCGCGGCTGGTCGCACCAGCGGCGGACGTCGCCCGCGACGACGCCGGAGACCTCGTCGGCGATTCCCTCGAGCAGCGCCCGTGCGCGGCTCAGGAGCGGCGTCCGCCCCTCGACGGACGGCCGCAGCTCGCCCGCGAGCGCCGCCTTGATCCGCCGCTCTCTGGCCGGGCCGATGCCCGGCACTTCGCGCAGGCGCCCCGCCTCGGCCGCCGCCCTGAGGTCGTCGAGCGTCGACACGCGGAGCATCCGTCCGATCTCCGCAGCCTGCCGCGGGTTCACGCCGAGGTAGCGGCCGAGCCCGACCAGCCCCGGCTGGAGCCGGTCCTCGAGCTCCTCGATCTCGCGCAGCCGGCCGGTGGCGACCAGCTCCTGCAGGCGTCCCTCGATCGAGGGGCCGATCCCGCTCAGCCGGCGCACCTCGCCGCGGCGCACGAGCTCCGCGACCGGTGTCGGCGTTCCGCGGACGAGCGCCGCCGCGCGCCGGTACGCGCGCACGCTGAACGTGGAGGCCTCGGCCAGCTCCAGCAGCGCCGCGAGCCGCTCCAGCTGGTGGGCGATTACCTCGTTGTCGGGATCCGCAGCCTCGTCCACTGCCGATAGTCTCTCGACGTGCCGAGGATCGTCGTCCCCTTCCGGGGCGCTGACGCCAAGCGCCGGCTCTCCTCGCTGGCGCCTGCCGAGCGGCGCTCGCTCGCGCACGCCATGCTCGCGGACGTGCTCGCGGCCGCCACGACCGTCGGCCAGACGCTGCTCGTCACGCCCCAGAAGGCCGCCCAGGCCCGCGCACTCGCCGAGCTCACCGGCGCCGAGGTCGTCGACGACCCGGGCCGCGGCCAGGGCGAGGCCGTCATGCACGCCCTCCACTCCCTGGACGACGGTCCCGTGCTCGTCGTCAACGCCGACCTGCCGTGCGTGCAGCCCGCCGACCTGCTCGCCCTCCTCGGCCACCTGCCCCCTGGCGGGCTCACCCTGGTCGAGGCGAGCGACGGCACGACGAACGCGCTCGCGCTGGCATCGCCCCGCCTCTTCGAGAAGCTCTACGGCGCCGGGAGCGCCGCGCGTTTCCGCCGGCACGCCGAGGGGCTCGGCGTCCCGTGGGCGGACACGATCCTGCCCGCGCTCGCCCAGGACGTCGACCGCGTCGCCGATCTCGAGGCGCTCGACGGGCGACTCGGCCCCGTGACGGCGGCCGTGCGCGAAGGCCTCCTCGCCACGGCGTGAAGGTCGCCGTCCTCGCCGGCGGCGTCGGAGGCGCCCGCTTCCTGCGCGCGCTGACGGAGACCGCCGACCCCGCCGCGGTGACCGCGATCGTCAACGTCGGAGACGACCTCGACATCGCCGGGCTCCACGTCGCGCCCGACCTCGACACCGTCCTCTACACGCTCGCCGGGCTCTCCGACGAGGAACGCGGCTGGGGCCGCGCAGGCGAGACGTGGAACGCGCTGGACACGCTGCGCGAGCTCGGCGGCGACGCGTGGTTCGCGCTTGGCGACCGCGACCTTGGCCTGCACCTCGCCCGCACGCAGGCGCTGCGCGCCGGCGAGCCGCTCTCGGCCGTCACCGGTCGCCTCGCGGCGGCGGCCGGGCTCGAGCTCCGGCTGCTGCCCGCCACCGACGACCGGCTCAGGACCTGGCTGCAGACCCCGAGCGGGGCCTTCGAGTTCCAGGAGTGGTTCGTGCGCCGCCGCCACGCCGACCCCGTCGACGGCGTCCGCTTCGAGGGTGCCGATGCCGCCCGCCCCGCGCCCGGCGTGCTCGGTGCGCTCGAGGAGGCCGATCTGATCGCGATCGCGCCCAGCAACCCGTACGTGAGCATCTGGCCGATCCTCTCGGTGGCGCCGATCCGCGCCGCCGTCGAGAATCGGCGCGTGCCCTGCGTCGCCGTCAGCCCGCTCATCGGCGGGCGAGCAGTGAAAGGCCCGGCCGCCGAGATGCTCGACCGCCTCGCCGGCGGCACCACGCCCGCGCACGTCGCCTCGACCTACGAGGGCCTGATCGACGTGCTCGTCGTCGACCCGGCCGACGAGCCGGCGGCCGCGCCCGTGCGAACGGTCGTCACGCCGACCCTGCTCGACGAGCCGGACGCGCGCCGCCGCGTCGCCCAGGCCGTCCTCGACGTCGCCGGAGCACCCGCGTGAAGGTCGCCATCGTCGGCGGCACGGGCTCGTTCGGACGGGCGCTGGCCGGGCGCCTCCGCGTCCTCGGCCGCGACGTCGCGATCGGCTCGCGCGACGCGGCCCGTGCGCAGGAGCTGGCCGCGGTCTACGGGGTCGAAGGCGGCGCCAACGAGGACGTCGTGCGTGACGCCGACCTCGTCGTGCTCTCGACGCGGTCCAGCGCAGCGCTCGACACGGCCCGCGATCTGGCCGACGCGATCGGCGACACGCCCGTGCTCTCGGTCGCCGCCGACCTGCGCTTCGAGAAGGGCGGGGTGTACCCGGGCCGCCTCGGGCACGCGCTGGCCGAGGAGATCGCCCAGGTCGTCCGTGCGCCGGTCTGCGCGGGCCTCCAGTCGCTCGCGGCGGCACACCTGGCGATGCCCGAGCCGCCCGACGAGGACGTGTTCGTCTGCGGCGACGACGCGGCCGCCAAGAGCATGGTGCTCGAGCTCGCCTCACGGCTCGTGGCCGGCCGCGCGATCGACGCCGGCCCGCTCGCGAACGCGCGGGCGCTCGAGGGCATGACCGCCGTGCTGCTGACCGTGAACCGTGCGTTCGGCGTCCAGGCGGGCATCCGGGTCACGAACCTCCCCGCTTGAGCGAGCTGCGCGTCATTCCGCTCGACGGCATCCCGCCCGTCGAGGAGGGCGACGACCTCGCGGTCCTCTGTGCTGCCGCCGCCAAGCGCTTTGGCGGGCTGGCCGACGGGGATGTGGTCGTCATCGCGCAGAAGGCGGTCTCCAAGGCGGAGGGCCGAGTCGTCGAGCTTGACGACGTCGAGGCGTCGCCGCTCGCGGACGCCCTCGCCGCCGACCACGATCCGCGTCAGCTCGAGGTGATCCTGCGCGAGTCGGCCCGGGTGGTCCGCCTGCGGCCGCCGCTCGTCATCGCCGAGACGAGGCACGGCTTCGTCTGTGCGTCCGCCGGCGTCGACGCCTCGAACGCGCCCGGCGCGGGCACGCTCGTGCTGCTCCCGGTCGACCCCGATGCCTCCGCGAACCGGTTGCGCCAGGGGCTCGCCGAGCGAACCGGCCGCGACGTCGCCGTCATCGTCAGCGACTCGTTCGGCCGCCCGTGGCGGCAAGGCACGACCGACATCGCGATCGGCGCCGCCGGCCTCACCCCGCTGCTCGACCTGCGCGGCACCCGCGACCCGGCCGGCTACGAGCTGCGCACGACCACGATCGCCGTCGCCGACGAGATCGCCGGCGCCGCCGAGCTGGTCATGGGCAAGGTCGCCGGCATCCCCGCGGCCGTTGTCCGTGGGCTCGAGGTCGCGGGGGAAGGGCGCGGCGCGCGACCTCGTCATGCCGGCCGACCGCGACCTGTTCCGCTGAGTCAGCGCGCGCGAAAGCTGTAGAGCTCGCACACGTACGGGAAGCGGACGAGCTCGCTGCCGCGCGTCGCCGGGTGCGTGCGCAGCAGCTCGCGCAGCCGTTCGGAGAACTCGGCGCGCGCGTCGTCGGGCATCGCCGACACGAAGCTGATCGAGCAGAACCGCGCCACCTGCGTCTCGATGTCCGTCTCCTGCACGTGCGCGACCGACTCGTGCGCGACCTGCTCGAAGAGCCGGGTCGCGTCGAGCGTCGAGCGCCAGTCGAGGCCGACCAGATTGCGCGCGTGCTGGATGGTGGCGTCATCCGAGGCCGCCGTGACGGCATCCGAGACCAGCGCGGCGATGTCGGCGACCCAGTCGACCGACTCGTCGCGGGCATTCCAGAGCAGCGCGAGGCGGCCGCCGGGCGCCAGCACGCGGTGGAACTCGCGCAGCGCCGGCTCCGTGTCGAACCAGTGGAAGGCCGTCGCCGAGGTCACCGCGTCGACGGCGTCCTCGGGCAGCTCGATCGCCTCGGCCGTCCCGCCCACGAGCTCGACGCCCGGGACGGCGGCCACGAGCTGCTCGCGCATGCCGGCGACCGGCTCGAGCGCGAGGACGCGCGCGCCGCTCGGGGGCAGGAGCCGCGTCAGCTTGCCGGTGCCCGCGCCGACGTCGAGGACGAGCGGCCCGGTGCGAGCCCGAGCTCGCGCACGAGGAAGTCGACGGCCCCGGGCGGGTAGCCCGGCCGGCCGCGCTCGTACTCGCCCGCCGCGCGGCCGAACCCGCGCTCGGCGACCTCGTGGACGGGCATCTGGACCGCCACGGTACCGTCCGCGCCGATGGAGGTGAAGTGGGTCGACGAGTTCGAGGGCGGTTTCGGCTGGCTGCCGCGCGAGTCGCGCATGCGCACGTCGCACGCACTGGTCGTCGACGGCGGCGTGTGGCTCGTCGACCCGCTCGACGTCCCGGGGCTCGACGACCGGGTCCGGACGGCGGGCGAGCCGCGCGGCGTCGTGCAGCTCCTCGATCGGCACAACCGCGACTGCGCGGAGCTGGCCGCGCGCTACGAGGTGCCCCACATCCGCGTGCCCGCCACCGGCGGCACGCCGTTCCTGCTGCTGCAGCTCTACTCCCTGCCCTTCTGGCGAGAGGCTGCGCTCTGGTGGGCCGAGGGGCGCGTACTCGTCGTCGGCGACGCGCTCGGCACGATCGCGTACTTCGTGGCGCCGGGCGAGCAGCTCGGCGTGCACCCGTTCCTGCGGCTCACGCCGCCCCGGCAGCTCGGCGGCTTCGACGCGCAGCACGTGCTGGTCGGCCACGGCTGGGGCGTGCACGGGCAGGACACGCCTGTCGTGCTGCGCCGTGCGCTCGAGACGTCGCGCCGGCGGATGCCGGCCGCGTGGCTGCACGGCTTCAAGTCGATGTTCCGGCGGCGGTGAGCGTCCCAACGGAGCTGGCGGCCCTGCTTGGAGAGGACCGCGTTGCGGCGGGCGAATCCGTCCTCGACCTGCACGCCGCCGATCCGACCTACCACGCCCCGCACCGGCCGGACGCGGTCGTCTTCCCGGAGTCCACGGAGGACGTCGCGCGGCTCCTGGCCTGGGCCGACCGCGAGCGGATCCCGGTCGTGCCCTACGGCGCGGCGACGAGCCTCGAGGGCCACGTGATCCCCGTGCAGGGCGGCGTCAGCCTCGACACCGGCCGCATGAACCGGATCCTCGCCGTCGACGCGGGCGATCTCACCGCCGTCGTCCAGCCGGGAGTAACGCGGCTGGCGCTCAACGAGCGGCTCGGCCGCGACGGGCTGCAGTTCCCGGTCGACCCCGGCGCCGACGCGAGCCTCGGCGGGATGGCGGCCACGAACGCGAGCGGCACGACGACCGTCCGCTACGGCGGCATGCGCGCGCACGTGCTGGCGCTCGAGGTCGTGCTACCCGGCGGACGGGTCATCCGCACGGGCAGCCGGGCGCGGAAGACCTCGGCCGGCTACGACGTCGGCGCCCTCTTCGTCGGCTCCGAAGGGACGCTCGGCGTCATCACCGAGCTCACCCTCCGCGTGCACGGGATCCCGGAGCACGCCGTCGCGATCCGGGTCGTGTTCGAGAGCCTCGACGACGCCTGCGCGGCCGCGGTCGCGATCGTAGGCGCCGGCGTCTCGGTGGTGCGCCTGGAGCTCCTCGACGCCGAGACGCTCCGGGCCGTCAACGCGTACAAGGGCACGGCGCTCGAGGAGGCGCCCAGCCTGTTCGTCGAGCTGGCGGGCTCTGCCGAAGGCGTCGCGGGCGACCTCGAGGCGGTGCGCGAGCTCGCGGAGGGCTGCACCGTGTTCGAAGCCGAGCGCGACCCGACCGCGCGCGCTCGCCTCTGGGAGGCCCGGCACCACGTCGCCTTCGCGCTCGTCGCGGCGACGCCTGGCCGCCAGCACCTCAGCACCGACGTCTGCGTGCCGGTCTCGCACCTGCCGGAGGCGATCCGCCGCGCCCGCGCCGAGGCCGACCGCAGCGGGCTCTGGACGAGCCTCGTCGCGCACGCCGGCGACGGGAACTACCACGTGCTGTTCGCGCTCGACCCGGCCGACCCGGGTGAGCTCGCGCGGGCGCGGTCGCTGAACGACGCGATCGTCGAGTTCGCGCTCGCGCATGGCGGCACGTGCACGGGCGAACACGGCATCGGCCTCGGGAAGATCGGCTACCTCGAGCGCGAGCACGGCGACCTGCTGCCGCTGATGCACGGGATCAAGGCGCTCTGCGACCCGAACGGGATCATGAATCCGGGAAAGGTCCTGACACCCGCGGAAAATCCCTGACGCCGCCGGCACGCGGCGCCCATACCGTCCGGGTGTATGAGGCGCACGCTCACCGTCATCACCGCCGCCGCGGCGTTCGCCGCCGTGATCGCATTCCTGGCCGCGATGATCGTGGGCGGAAGCGGACAGCACCGAGCGGCCCCGGACCCCGCCCACACGATCCCCACCACGGCCAGGACGCTCGTCGTCTCGGCCGCCACGGCGCCGGTCTCGCGCCCCGGGGGACTGCTCCACGGCCGCCTGGTCGAGGGGGCCATGCCCCACGCCGCGATGATGGGCGAAGTCGTCAGCGACGAGGACTGCGCCGCCGACGTGCGCGGCATCTCTCACTGCCGCAACGCCGTCCGACTCGCCGACGGCGACATGATCATCGTGCGTCACCCGCACTCGATGGCGTCGGTCCCGTGCCTCACCCCGGGCGAGCGGATCCGCGTCCGGCCCGCCTGACTCCTACCGTATGGCAGTATCGGCGCGTGCGTGAGCCGCTGCCGCGTCTGCCGCCCGAGGGGACGCACAACGTCCTCTTCCAGTCGTTCCGGACACAGGCTGCGCTCCGCGAGCTGATGCGTGAAGTCTGGACGGGTACGGGCGTCACCGGCGAGGAGTACGGCGTCCTGGGCGTCGTCGAGTTCTTTCCTGACCGCACCCCGACCGAGCTGGCGAACGCGCTCGGGATCCCGCCGACGACGGTGTCGCGGCACGTGGCGCGCTTCCTCGCCGATGGGCTCGCCGAGCGCCGGCCCAACCCGGAGGACGGCCGCTCCTATCTGCTGCGGACGACGCCGAAGGGCAGCAAGATCGTCCAGACGATCGCGCCGCGGATTGCCGAGCGCGTGCAGGCCCTGGACGCGGTCACCGAGCAGCCGCTCGAGCAGATCGCGGCGTCGCTCGCGTCGCTGGAGCGGGCGGCGAAGGAGGCGCTTGCTACCGGACGGTAGTAACTAGTACCATCCGGTAGCACATGCTCCGGTTCGCCGCGCTCCTCACAATCGCCCTCTTCGCTGCCAGTGCCGCCGTGGCATCCCCGGCCGGCAGCCCGCAGACGGTCGCCAAGATCAAGGTCGGCTCCAAGCCGTGCGCCTCGGTCGCCGCCAAGGGCCTGCTCTGGGTCACGAACTACGGCTCCAGCACCGTCTCGGTGATCGACCCGGCGCGCAACCGCGTGGTGGGCAGGCAGATCCGGGTCGATCCAGGCCCGTGCGGCATCGTCGCCGGGGCGGGCAGCGTCTGGACCCACGCCTACACCTCCGACCGCGTCGACCGCATCAACCCACGCTCGCGGAAGGTGACGCAGCGGATCAAGGTCGGGCACGGCTCGTACGACGTCCTCTTCGCCGCAGGCTCCCTCTGGGTGACGAACAACACGGACGACACCGTGCAGCGCATCTCGCCCGCGCGGAACCGGGTGGTCAAGACGATCACCGTCCGCGGCGGGCCGGCCGGCCTCCAGCTCGTGGACGGCGTCGTGTGGGTCGGGACGACCGGCTCGAACGACGTCTACCGGATCGACCCGGCGACCAACGTCGCCACGCGTGTCCAGACGGGAGCGACCGGCCCCGCCTGGTTCTCGTCGCAGGGCGACGTGCTCTGGGTCTCGAACGTCCCCGACGGGACGGTCTCCCGCCTCGACCCCTCGACGGGCTCCGTGACCGCGACGGTGAAGACCGGCATCCAGCCGGTGGACGGCGCCGTCGGCCCGGACGGGCTCGTCTGGATCCCGAACCTGGGCGACGGCACCGTCTCGCGCATCGACCCCGCCGCGGGGAAGGTCGTCGACACGTTCCACGTCGGCACCGCGCCGTTCGTCCTCAACGTGGCCTTCGGCGACGTCTGGTCGCCGGACTACGGCGGCAACCTGGTCTGGCGGCTGCGCGCGAGCTAGCGCAGCCGCCGTAGCCGCTCGTCGCGCAGCGCCTGGGCCTCGAGCAGCGCCGCCGCGCTCGGGCCGACAGCGTCGAGGAACGGCGCGCGGCCGATCTCCCAGAGCTCGACGTCGGTGACGGCGAGCACGGTTGCCGTGCGCGGCACGTCCTCGGTCAGGGCGATCTCGCCGAGCACGTCGCCGCGCACGACGCCGCCACGGGGGCGGCCGTCGTGCCAGATCTCCAGCTCGCCGTCGGCGACGAGGTAGACGCAGTCGCCCTGGTCGCCCTCGTTGATGACGACGGTCCCGGCGGGGAAGGCCCGGTGCTCGAGCGCGACCGCGAGCCGGTCGAGCGCGTCGGCGTCGAGCACGCCGAAGAGCGGGATCGCGCGCAGGAGCGCGTGTGCCTCGTCGCGCCGGGTCAACGCACGGCCCGCGCGCCCTCTAGCGGCGCTTCTTCTGCTTCTGCATCTGCCGCCGCATGGCGCGGTTCGTAGCCTCGGGCATCGCGCCCTGCTCCTGCACCGCGTCCATGTAGGCGCGCCGCTCCTCGGCGCTGAGCTGGCTGAGCGCCGCCTGGGCCCGCTGCGGGCTGGCGTTGGCGTTCAGCCGCTCGAGCTTCTTGACGGCGCTCGCGAGCTCCGGGTTCTGCCGCTCGAGCGCGGCACGCGACATGCGCTGCAGCCCCTTGCCGAGCAGCGGCACCTTCATCAGGAACTGCATGGTCGCGCGCAGGTACTTGCCGCCCGCTATCCGCCCCAGCACGAAGAGCAGGGCGAACAGGACCAGCAGGATGAGCAGCAGGAGCAGCGGGATGAAGAGAGCCGAAAACGCGATCATCGAGGCGAAATCTAACGGCCTACCACTTGCTGCGGCGACCCCTCCGCGAGGTGTAGACGAGCTTCGCGCGGGCGATGTCCATGCCCGCCTCCTCGAACTGCTCGCGGTGGCCGAGCCGGTTGGCGACGCGGCTCGTGTCCGCCTGCTGCTCGGGGAGCACGAAGGTGACGGCGACGCCGCTGCGGCCGGCGCGGCCGGTGCGGCCGGTGCGGTGGACGTAGCCCTTGTCCTCCTCGGGCGGATCGAAGTTGATCACCTGCGTGACGTGCTCCAGGTCGAGCCCGCGGGCTGCCACGTCGGTGGCGATCAGCGTCTTGACCTTGCCGCCCTCGAAGCGCTCGAGCGCGCGCTCGCGTGCCCGCTGCGACATGTCGCCGTGCATGGCGACCGCGTCGAGGCCCTGGCGGTGCAGCTTGTGCACCAGCCGGTCGGCACCGCGCTTCGTGCGGACGAAGACGAGCGTGAGCCCATCGATCTCGCGGAGGTGCTGAACGAGCGTCTCGACCTTCGTGTCGGCCTTGACCGAGACGAAGCGGTGCTCGATCTCGCCCGGCGTGCGCTCGTCGGGCAGCCGGCCCTCGAAGCGCGAGGGGCTGTTCGTGTACTTCTGCGCCAGCTCGCCGACCTCGCCGTCGAGCGTGGCCGAGAAGAACATCGTCTGGCGGTTGCGCGGCAGCCGGCGCACGATCTTGTCGACCTGCGGCAGGAAGCCCATGTCGAGCATCCGATCGGCCTCGTCGAGGATGAGGATGCGGATCTGCGATAGGTCGACCAGCCGGCGCTGGATCAGATCCTCGAGGCGGCCGGGCGTGGCGACGAGGACGTGCGCGTTCTTCGCGCGCTTCCCCTGCGCCGGGATCGGGACTCCGCCGTAGACCGAGGCCACGCGCAACTTCTTCGGGCCGGCGACCGACTCGAGCTCCTCCGTCACCTGGACGCAGAGCTCGCGGGTCGGGACCAGGATGAGCGCCGACGGGCGCGCGTCGGACGGGTCGGTGCGCTCGACGATCGGCACCGCGAACGCGAGCGTCTTGCCCGAGCCCGTGGGCGACCGTGCGAGCACGTCGAGCCCGGCGAGCGCGTCGGGCAGTGCAAGCGTCTGGATGCGGAACGGCGAGTGGATGCCGCGAGCGGCGAGCACATCGGCGACAGGCGCGGACACGCCGAGCTCGCGGAAAGTAACGTCTGACAAGTTGTTCGACTCCCTTCGGATTCGAGACCTGCGTGCCTCGAAACGCCCGAAGGAGGAACGAAGAGCAAATCTCACCGGGGCGGCCGGATTGCCGCGCCGTACGTACACCGTAGCATCGGCAGGCAATGGCACCACCTCAAGTCCGCTATGCACGCAGCGGCGACGTGAACGTCGCCTACCAGGCGATCGGTGACGGCGAGCTCGATCTCGTCCTGATCCTCGGTGCGCTCACGAACCTCAACGTGTTCTGGGACGAGCCTGCCTACCGCCGCTTCGTCGAGCAGCTGAGCGGGTTCGCGCGCGTGCTCGTGTTCGACAAGCGCGGCATGGGGCTCTCCGACCGGGTCGAGGTGGGAACGCTCGAGGAGCGGATGGACGACGTGCGGGCGGTCATGGATGCCGCCGGGTCAAAGGAGGCGGCGCTGATCGGCATCTCGGAGGGCGGGCCGCTGTCGATGCTGTTCGCGGCCACCTACCCCGAGCGGACGCGGGGGCTCATCCTCTGCGGCGCGGAGGTCAAGGAGGAGACGACGCCCGACTGGCCGTGGGGCGAGAACACCCGCGAGCCCTTCGAACGCTCGATGGCGACCATCGGCGAGCGCTGGGGCGCGAGCGGCAAGAACATCGCCTACTTCGTCCCGAGCCTCGCGGGAGACGAGCGGGCCGAGCAGTGGTTCCAGCGGCTGCTGGTGGAGTCGGCGACGCCGCGTACCGCCGAGGCGTTCATGCGCATGGCCTTCGACATCGACATCCGCGACGTCGTGCCATCGGTGCACGTGCCCACGCTCATCATCCATCGCGTGGGCGACGGCGTCTGCCATGTCGAGAACGCTCGCTGGCTCGCGAGCAACCTCTCCGACGCCCGTTATGTCGAGCTCGACGGAGACGATCACGTCCCCTGGTACGGCGACACCGAGCGCGTGCTCGCCGAGATCCGCGAGTTCCTGACCGGGGCGCGGGAGGCCGCGGAGCCGGACCGCGTGCTCGCGACGGTGCTCTTCACCGACGTCGTCGGCTCGACCGAGCGTGCGGCGGCGCTCGGCGACCGCCGCTGGCGCGAGCTGCTCGAGTCCCATAACGACGTGGTCGGGCGCGAGCTCGACCGCTTCCGCGGGCGCCACGTCGACAGCGCCGGCGACGGCGTCTTCGCGACCTTCGACGGCCCCGCGCGCGCGATCCGCTGCGCTGCTGCCATCCGCGACGCCGTCACGACGCTCGGGCTCGAGATCAGGGCCGGCGTACACACGGGCGAGGTCGAGGTGCTCGGCGACGACCTCGCCGGCATGGCCGTCCACATCGGCGCCCGTGTCGCGGCGCGTGCCGGCGCCGGCGAGATCCTCGCCTCCGGGACGGTCCGCGACCTCGTGGTGGGCTCGGGCGTGCAGTTCGAGGACCGCGGCACCGCCGAGCTGAAGGGCGTGCCGGGCGAGTGGCGGCTCTACGCCGTCACCGCGACCGGCTGAGGCGCGCTTGCGACCCAGACGTCGACCGGCTGCTCGCGGCCGCGCAGCTCCAGCGTGCGCCGCTCGAGATCGTCCGTTTCGAGCCCGGCCGCCTCGGCCGTCATCGCGCTGACGAGCAGCTCGTCGGCGCCGGCCATGCCGGAGATGCGCGACGCCGCGTTCACGGTATCGCCGAGCGCGGTGAAGTCGACGGCGTCGCCCTCGCCGACGGTGCCGACGAACGAGACGCCGGTGTGGATGCCGACGCCGACCGGGATCCAGTCGCGCGTGCGCTCGAGCAGCTCGCGCCCGGCGTCGATCGCGCGGGCAGCGTGCTCGTTCCCGGCGAAGCCGGGAATGAACAGCGCCACGGCCTCGTCGCCGACGAACTTGTCGACCAGGCCGTCGTGGTCGTCGATCACCTTCGCGGCGGCGCCGTAGAAGCGGGCGATCAGCCGCGAGTACTCCTCGGGCCGCATCTGCTCCGCGAGCGTGGTGGAGCCGCGCACGTCGGCGAAGAAGACCGTCACCTCGATCTCGGTGCCGCCGGGCTCCGCGTGCAGGTGCTTGATGCAGAGCTTGCAGAGCCGCGGTTGAGCGGCGACGGGCCCGCCCCGATGAGCTTCAGGACGGTGCGCCCCGGCCGGCCGAACGGCGCGGCGCAGAGCTTGCAGCGCGGACCGGCGGGGATCGCGCCCATGATCGAGCGCATGCGCATGAGGCCCTTCGAGTTGCCCGTCAGGACCTCCTCCCACATCTCTTGCGGCGTCTGCTTTGCCATGGCCCGAGGTTACGCGTCTTGTCCTGCGGCGTCGGGCTGCGTTACGGTCGCGCGGCCGCGATCACCCGCTCGATCCCGCGATCTTCGACCATCCGCCCGAGCAGCTCTTCGACATGCTGGCGGACATCTGCAACGAGCCGACGTGGCAGCCGGACGTCCCGGTCGGGAAGCTGACGGACGAGCTGGTCGGCCCCGGGTCGCGGTTCCGCGACATCTACAAGGGCCTCGGCGACCTCGACGTCGAAATCGCCGAGTGATGAAAAAGGAGACGGCCAAGCGGCCGGCCCAGATGCGGGCCGGTCTCGACGCGATTTACGGCCCGGCAACCTGATGTAAGGAAACGCGCCGATTCCCGGTACTGGTTGGTGAATCGTTTAACAGAGAAGGGGAGTTCAATGAAGAATCGCTTTGAGCGCGATCTGAGGCGCGCACGCCCGGAGGCGCGAGACGAGTTCGTCTCCGGGCTTGCACGGTCCGTCGCTCGGCGCGAGCGGTCGTGGTGGCGCCCCGCCACCGCGCTTGCGATCGTCGTCGTCGGAGTCGTCGCGCTCAGCGCGTTCGGCGGCGTCGGCTACGCGGGGAACGCCATCGGCGGCGCGCTGACGTCGGCCTCGCAAACGCTCACGCTGTCCTCGAAGCCGACGTTCGTCAACAACACGCCCTCGACCGACCAGTACGGCGGCGGCTTCCACGGCTGCACGCCGGGGTACTGGAAGCAGCCGCAGCACTTCTTCGCGTGGGGGAGCATCCCGCAGAGCCAGTCGTTCAACACGACATTCGGCGTGACACAGAACCAGGTCGGCTCGAAGTTCGGCTCCGGATTCGCGGACACCTTCTCGCTGCTCGACGCACTGAACGACGGCGGCGGTGGCATCGACGCGCTCGCGCGCGAGGGCACGGCTGCGTACCTCAATGCGAATCGGACCGGGATGAACTACCCGTACACGTCAGCACAGGTCGTCTCGATGGTGCAGAGCGCCATCCAGAGCGGCAACGCGACGACCATTGAGAACACCAAGAACCTGCTCGGGGCGGCCAACTCCCTCGAAGGTCCGCTCTGCTGATCCGCGGCCTCGGAGGCGGAGCCGGTGACGGCTCCGCCTCCGGGACGCTTAGCTGCTAGAGCCCGAACCTCCGGGCGGCGCCGTCGAACTCGTCGAACTGCACGAGCGTGGTCTCCTCGTGGGCCCACGCGTCGTGGTTTGCCGGAACGATGAAGACATCGCCCGCGCGCGTCTCGATCTCGGTGCCGTCGTCGAGCTTCGCGGTGATGTGTCCATTGATGACGTAGCCGACGTGGTTGTCCTGGCACCGGTCGGCGCCCATGTCCGTCGAGAACTTCCAGCCGGACGGGTACGTCGCCCGCTTCACCTTGATGTCACCCAGATAGACGATGTCGATCTTCACGCCGCCCTTCTCAGCCTGCTCGTCGGGCTGGGAGAACGAGCGGGACATCGCCTTGCTCGTCGTCGGCATGCACGCTCCTTTCGGCACAGGGTTACCCCGCGCCGCGAGCGTACGCCTGGCCGCCGCGCGCGGCAAGCGCCGTTCGCGTTCGCTAGCCGCGAACGTCGGCCGGCGTTCCGATCGCGATCTGCGGCCTGGCCCCGGGGCGCAGCCAGCGCAGCACCGACGCGAGCTCGGGGCGAGGCAGGCTCACGCAGCCGTTGGTCGGCCGGCCGCGCTCCACGTGCAGGAAGATCCCCGACCCTCGGCCCGCGACGACCGGATGCATGTTGAAGTCGATGACCGCGAGGAAGGCGTACGCGGTCGGCGACTTCGACATGTCGGGCGTGGGCGTCTTGAAGGGCGGCGGCCGGTCGCACGCCCAGTGGACGAACGAGTTGTACGCCGGGTAGGCCGGGTCTTCGACCCACCAGTCGCCGCAGCGCAGACGGTGGTACGTGAAGCGGACGCCCGGGTTCGGCGCGTTCCCGTACATCGTCTGCCCGATCGGGAAGGTGCCGATCGGCGTCGTGCCGTCGCCCTCGTGGCGGTCGCGGCTCAGGCCGGCCCAGCCGACGCGCGCCGGGTACGGCCCGGCGACCAGGCGCCAGCAGCCGTCGCGCCGCTCCCACGTCCGGAGCGTCGCGTGCGTCGTCGTCGTGGTCGCCGCCTGCACCGTGATCAGCTGCGTGCCCGTCACGTGCGCGGCCGGGGCCGGAGAGCAGGCGAGGGCAATCACGGCACCGGAGACGAGGGCGAGCACGGCGTCAGAGGGTATGCGTCAAATCCTCGGGCGGCCAAACGCCGTATCTCCCTGCACACACACCATCTGCACGGAGGTTAGAACGTCATGGACAGCATCAAACGCCACCCGATTCGACTTCTGTTCGTGGTGCTGGTCGCCGCGGCCGGGCTGGTGGCTGCCGCGGTAGCCGCGGGCTCCGGCACGTCGAGCCCGGGCACCGTCAAGACCGTGAAGAACGCCACGCTCGGCAAGACGATCCTCGTCACGCGCACCGGCCGGACGCTCTATTCGCTGAGCGCCGAGCGGAAGGGCCGCTTCATCTGCACGAACAGCACGTGCCTCTCCGTGTGGAAGCCGCTCCGCGGCTCAGCCACCGGTGTCAGAGGGCTGACCGTCGTGACGCGGCCGGACCACACGCGCCAGGTCGCGTACAAGGGCGGGCCGCTGTACACGTTCACCGGCGACCACAAGGCCGGCGACGTGAGCGGCAACGGCTTCCGCGACGTGGGCGTCTGGCGGCCGGTTGCGGTCAGCGGCACCGTGTCGACCGCTCCGTCGAAGCCGTCGGCGTATGGGTACTAGATTGACCGGATGAGCGACGAGCCAGAACCGTCCGGCGACGACGACGAGCCGTCGCCGCTGGACGAGCCGGCGGACGACGAGCCGGACAGTCCCTGGTCCACGTGACCGGGGTCGTCGTCCGCCGGATCCGTTCCGGCGACGCGGCGCTCCTGCCCGATGTGCGCCTGCGGGCGCTGGCCGCCGACCCGGAGTCGTTCAGTTCGACGTACGAGCGCGAGGCGGCGTTCGGCGAGGAGCGCTGGCGCTCGTGGGCGGAGGCCAACGCGGCGGGCGACGAGGGCACCACGCTGCTCTCCGCCGCAGGGAGGCCGTTGGGCTCATCACGTCCGTCCGCGCTGACGACGACCAGAGCCGGTACGACATCTACGCGATGTGGGTCGCGCCCGAGGTTCGGGGCCTGGGCGTCGGCCGCCGGCTCCTGGACGAGATCGAGGCCTGGGCGCGCGCGGCCGGCGCCGCGACACTGCGCCTGGCCGTGACCGATCGCGACGAGGCGGCCCAGGCGCTCTACCGCTCCGCGGGGTTCGAGCCGAACGGGCAGCGGACCGAGTCGCACCACACGCCCGGGCTCGTCGAGATCGGCCTCGTCAAGCGGTTGGGCTGAACGCGTACTCGAGCGCGGCGGGGAGCTGCGCGCGCCAGAACTTGCCGTTGTGACCGCCCGGGAGCAGGAGCAGCCTGTGTCGGATGCGCAGCGCCGACAGCTCCCGGTCGAACGTGCGCGCGAACGATGCGGTGACCCGGTCGTGCGTCGCACCGCACGAGAGGAAGAAGCGAGTCCGGAGCCGGCGCACGAGCGGCGCGTTGCTGCGGGCGAGCTGTGACGGGTCGTGCGCCGCCAGCTCGGCGTGCGATGCGCCGCGCAGCGTCCCGTCGGCGATCGGCTTGAAGTACCCGCTCCAAGATTCGGCGGCCGCGAAGAGCCGGGGGTGGCGGAGCGCGATGTCGACGGCTCCGTACGCGCCGGCCGAGAGGCCGGCGATCGCTCTCCCGCTGCGCCGCGCGATCGTCGGCAGGTGCGCGTCTGTCCACGGGACGACCGTGTCGACGACGAAGGACTCCCGCGGGCCGGTCCACTCGCCGCCGTACAGGGTCGACGCGTTGCCCGAGGGGGCGACCATGATGAACGGGCGCACGCGGCCCTGCTGGATGAGCCGGTCGGCAGTTTCGCCGAGCGCGATCCCGTAGACGATCGACGACGGCGACCCGTAGAAGCCGTGCAGCACGTAGAGCACCGGGTAGCGCTTGCCGGGCGAGATGTTCGGCGGCAGGTAGACGTAGCTGTGCGTGAAGCTTTGGCCCCACGGCGCGCCGGGGAGGTCGCCCTCCCACACGGTCCCGCCGGCCGGCCCCGTCTTGATCTGCTTCCAGCCGGGCGGCAGCAGCGAGGCGCGCGCGCTGCCGCAGGCGGCGGCCACCGCTACCACGGCGACGAGCGCGGCGACCCCGATCCGCATCGGGCGCACTGTGCCCGTGCCGGGTGAACGCCGCCTGAACCAGGACTGCCCGTTGGGGGGCAGCGGCCTGTGCTGCCCCCAACGAGCGTCTGCCCCTTACCCCGCGGCCGCGTTTTCGAAGAGCCCGTACGACTCGCCGTACGGTCCGGCAGCGAACTACAGGACGTTGGCCGCCGCACCCGAGGCGCTACCCGGGCCGCCTCCGAAGCCGAGCCCCCACAGCCCGACGCCTCGCTTCGGGTCGTCTTGCCTGGAGAGGGGCATGCGCGGACGTGCGCCGCCGGTATGCGGCAGTAGGATCGGGCGCTGTGAGCGCCTTCGAGGAGCTGCGCGCGATCGCCCCGCGCGAGGTGTGGGAGGGCATCCTCGCCCGGTCGGTGCACGGTGAGCGCCTGACGATGGCCGTCGTCGAGCTGGCGCCGGGCGCGCACGCGCGCGAGCACCGGCACGATCACGAGCAGCTCGGCGTCGTCCTCGAGGGGCTGATCACGTTCCGCATCGGCGACGAGCGGCAGGAGCTCTCGCCGGGGGCGACCTACGTCATCCCGTCCAACGTGCTGCACGAGGCGACCGCCGGGCCGGAGGGCTGCGTCGTGATCGACATCTTCGCGCCGGTCCGCGAGGAGTGGAAGGGGATAGAACCGCTCGAGCCGGCGGAGCCGCGCTGGCCCTGACCGAGATCCGCGACGTCGCTCCGGGCCTCTGGATCTGGCGGCAGCCGCACCCGGACTGGGCGCCCCACCTCGACTGGGAGGAGACCGTCACCTCAACGTGCGTCGAGTCGCGCGGCGAGGTCGCCGTCATCGACCCGCTCGCACCTGCCGAGGGCTCCGAGGCCTGGACGCGCTTCGAGGCCCGGCCGCCGACGCTCGCGGTCGTGCTCAAGCCCGACCACGTCCGCGACGTCGACGTGTTCGTTCGCCGCTACGGCGCCAGGGGCTTCGGGCCGCGCGTCTACTTCCGCGACGACCTGCCCGAGACCATGCTCGAGCCGCTGCTGCCGGACGGGCAGGAGCTGCCCGGCGGGCTGCGGACGCTCTACGACGGGCGCAGCCGCGACGAGACGCCGCTCTGGCTGCCCGAACAGCGCGCGCTCGTCTTCGCCGACGGGCTGACCGCTCGGGGCGGCGAGCTCCGCGTCTGGCGGACGCCGTGGCACGAGCAGGCGGTGCTGCCCGCGCTCCGTGCGCTGCTCGAGCTGCCGTTCGAGCTGGTGATCGTCGCGCACGGCGAGCCGCTGCACGACCGGGCCGCGTTCGAGCGCGCCCTGGTGGTTCCGCCGGGGCCGTAGGGGCTGTCCCGGCGAAGCCGGGGCCGTCCCCAGTGATTGGGCGGTCTTCGGGACCTCATTTCGGCCGGGGCCGGGCACAGCCCCACGCACGCACTCGGGACAGGCCCCTGCGGGGACTGGAGCTGATCTCAGATTGGGCAGGGACCTGCTGGCTGGTCGCGAATGGTGGGTCATGAAGAAGATCAGGCGTCGTTCTCGTCCGCGTCCTGCGGGGCGCTCTGTGCCGTTGAAGTGGAGAGTCAGCGATGAGGTCTGGGCCGAGCTCGTCGGTGTGTTGGTCGACCCGCCGCGGCCGTTTCGCAATCCCGGCCGGGGCTGCGTCAGCCGGCGCGGAAGTGTCTGGAAGGGATCCTGTACGTGCTCTACACGGATACGCCCTGGCTGCAGCTGCCGTTTCGCGAGCTGGGTCTGCCCAGCGGCGAGACGTGCCGGCGCCGTTTGGAGGAATGGTCGAAGTCGGGCGCGTTCGAGCGGGCGCTTTCGACGTTGCTCGCGCGGCTCGACGAGGCCGACAAGTTGGACTGGTCACGCGTGATTGTGGACGCCTCCACGGTGGACGCGAAAACGGGGGCGAGAAGGTCGCGCGCTCGCTCCGCGGCACCAAAGCAAGCCGTTTTCACGTAGCCGTGGACGCGGGCGGGCTGCCGCTCAACATCCTGCTCAGCGCCGGCAACGACAACGAACAGCGCTATCTGATCCCGCTGCTGGACGAACTCGCCAAGCACGGCATCGTCCCCGACGAGCTCTGGGCCGACCGCGGCTACGCATCGCAGCGCCACGAGGCCGAACTCGCCGCGCGCGGCATCCGCTCGCAGATCAGCCAACCGCGCCGACCCGGCGAGCCGATCCCTGAAGGCACCCCAACGCGCGTCGTCTACCGCGGCAAAAAACGGGTCGTCAAAAGCGCCGACCCCAAAGCACGCCACCGCTGGCCCGTCGAGCGCTGCATCGCCTGGCTCAAATCACTCCGCCGCATCGCCACGCGCCGCGACCGAAAAGCCTCCAACTACCTCGCCTTCCTCCGGCTCGGAATGATCATCGTCCTCCTCAGAGCATTCTGAGATGCGCTCCAGCCCCTGGGGGACCGCCCCGACAGGGCCTATTTGCCCATGCGTGTGCGGCGCTTGATTCCGAGGCGGCGCTGGACGTCGCGGTCGTCCTCGCCGTCCTTCTTCGCCGCCCAGATGAAGAGGACGGCCACGACGGCGACGCTCACGATCATCGAGATGAGGATGATGATCCCGGCGACGGTGCCCGCGGCGCTGGCCATGCCCCCATGGTTCCCGAAATCGCACCGGTTAGGCTCGCCTGGGTGATCGTCGACGCGCACAACGACCTGCTGGCCGAGCTCGTTCACCGCGACGCGGAGGAGCAGCCGTTCGCCCGCTACTGGCGGCCGGAGCTCGACGCCGGCGGCGTCGGCCTCCAGGTCTGCGCGATCTACACCGCCGATGATGCCGACGACGCGCTCCGTTTCGGGCTCGCGCAGGCGGCCGCCTACCACCGCCTGCTCGCCGAGAGCCCGGACGTCGTCCCGGTGCTCGTCGCCGACGATCTCGAGCGCGACGGCCTTCAGGTGGTGCTTTCCGTCGAGGGCGCCGAGGTTTTCGCCGGCGACCCACAGCTCGCCCACGCCTACTGGGGGCTCGGCGCGCGGATGTTCTCGCTGACCTGGAACCACCGGAACCCGTTCGCCGACGGCCTCGGCGTCGAGGACGACCGCGGCCTGAGCGGGCTCGGCCGCGAGCTCGTCGACATCCTCGCCGGGCTCGGCGCCATGCTCGACCTCTCGCACGCGTCGCCGCGCACCTTCGACGCCGTGCTCGCCGCGGCGCCCGACGCGGCCGTGCTCGTCAGCCACGCCTGCTGCCGCGCCGTCCACGACACGCCGCGCAACCTCTCGGACGAGCAGCTGCGCGCGATCGCCGCGCGCGGCGGAGTCGTCGGAATGATGGCGCTGCCGCTGACGGTCGACCCGGCCGCGCCCACCATCGAGCGCCTCGTCGACCACGTCGACCATGCAGTACAGGTGGCGGGCATCGATCACGTCGGCCTCGGCGGCGACTTCATCCGCCAGCTCGCCCAGGCGAAAAAGCTGACCGAGATGCGCGGCGGGCTGTTCCCGCCGGGCATGGCGGCCGACGCGGCCATCGAGGAGCTGGAGGGGCCTGCGGGCTACCCGGCGCTGGTGACCGCGCTCGAGCGCCGCGGCTACACGGGCGACCGGCTCGACGCGATCCTGCGCGAGAACTGGCTGCGCGTCTTCCGGGCTGCGCTCCCGTGCGCAAGCGAACCGGCTCGGCTCGCGTCTTGAGGCCGAGATGGTTCGTCTCCTAGTCATCGGCATCGCCCTCGTGGCGGCCGTCGGCGCCGCGGCCGCACCCCCGCCGGAGCCCGCGCTCGTCGCCTTCGTGAGCGACCAGGGCCTGCTCGAGGTCGGCGCGGACGCAGCCGGCCTCAAGCTCATGCGCGACGGCACCTGTCCCTCGACGGACCTGCCGCCCTGCTTCGGCGCCGAGGCGGCTGCCTGGTCGCCCGACGGGACGCGGCTCGCGGCCGTCGTCGCGTCGCGGCTCTACCTCTTCGACGCCGCGGGCGACCCGCCCGTGCTCGTCCCGACCGACACGCCGGTCAGCGGCAGCAGCCCGCCCGCCTGGTCGCCCGACGGGCGCCGGATCGCATACCTCGCGCACCAGGTGGTCGACGGGTTCGGCGCGCAAGACGACGTCGCTGTGGTGAACCTCGGCACCGGCGCCGTGCACCAGTTCACCACCGGGCAGCACGCGACCGACCCTGCCTGGTCGCCGGGACGCCAGATCGTCTACTCGAGCGTTATCCAGGACCGCTTCGAGCTCTTCGTCGTCGACCCCGACAGAGGCGTGACGCGCCAACTGACGCAGAGCCAGCCCGGCGACGTGAACCGGCGCCCCTCGTGGTCGCCGGACGGGAGCCGAATCGCGTTCGTGCACATGAAGCAGATCGGCGACGACGCTGGGCACGGCCGGGTCGAGGTGATGGACGCGGCCGGCGGCCAGCCGCGTACCCTCTCCGACGCGCCGGTCTACGTCCTCGACGAGAAGGCGCCCGCCTGGTCGCCGGACGGCAGCGAGATCGCCTTCTCGACGTCGCTGAACGGCCGCCAGTCGCCGATCACGCAGATCGTCCTCGGCCGTGACCTCTACGTGGTCAAGGCCGACGGCAGTGGCCAGCGCCGGCTGACGCAGAGCGCCGAGCGGAACGTCGCCGACCGCTACCCGACCTGGTCGGCGGACGGCCGCGCGCTGGCGTTCGACACCTCCGACCGCGACGCGGAGTCGGTCTCGAGCATCTACGCCGCGAACGCTGACGGCACCTGCGAGCACCGGATCGCCGAGGTGCACGGCCGGCGCCCCGCCTGGCAGCCGGGCGTGGCCACGGTGCCGTTCCAGTGCGCCGACCTCTCGCTCACGGCCGAGAGCCCGCGGGCGGTCAGCTCGACCGGCGACATCGTCGTCACCCTGCTCAACGACGGCACCCAGCCGCTCACCGGCGTCACGCTCGCGGGCAGGAGCACGGCGGCGACGATCCTGTCCGCCAAGGGCTGCTCGGTCCGCGGCGGCGCGCTCGCGTGCGTGGTCGCCACGCTGGCGCCGGGCCAGAGCGTGGACGTCGACGTGCGCGTTGCGAGCGCGCTGGTCACGCAGGCGGTCGGGCTCGTCCTCGGCGGCTCGGTCACGTTCACCGGGCACGCCAACGAGAGCGAGCAGCTGCTCTCCGACAACGCGATCACGCTCGAGGTCCAGACGACGCGCTGCTCGACGGCGACCGCCGGCTCCGGCCGGGTCGCCGGGACGATCTTCGACGATCGCGTCTGCGGCCGGCGCGGCGCCGATGTGATCGAGCCGGGCGCGGGCAAGGACACCGTCGACGCGGGCGCCGGCAACGACGTCATCGACGTACGCGGCGGCAGCGTCGACATCGTCCACTGCGGCCCGGGCATCGACAAGGTACTCGCCGACCGCCGCGACACCGTCGCGGCCGACTGCGAGCACGTCTTCAGAAAGTCGTAAGGACACCGTAAGCGCGGCGCAAGATCGCCTTCCTAGCGTCGGCGGCTCCAGACCCGAAAGGAGCCGAGAATGTTCAAACGCTTCGCAGGAGTCATCACCGTCGCCGCTGTCGCGCTCGCCGCTACCGCCGGCAGCGCCATGGCCGACGTCTACACGCTGACGGGCACGGCGTACGGCAACGCCGTCGCCGTCTTCGACCGCGCCGGGAACGGCACGCTCACGCCGGCCGGGAGCGTCCTCACGGGCGGCACCGGCGTACCCTCCGGCGGCCAGGGCGCACTCGCGCTCGACCACAACCAGCTGGTCGCGGTCAACGCGGGCAGCAACACGGTCTCACTCTTCAAGATCGACGGCCACGGCCCCGGCCTCCGTGACGTCGAGCCTTCCGGCGGCGTCTCGCCGCTCAGCGCGACCATCCACGGCCGCCTCGTCTATGTGCTGAACAGCGGCGGCACGGCAAACATCACCGGGTTCTACCTCTGGCACGACCGCCTCGTGCCGGTGCCGAACTCGACGCGCTCACTCAGCGCGGCGGCGCCCGGGCCGGCCCAGGTGCAGTTCTCGCCCGACGGGCGCACGCTCGCCGTCACCGAGAAGGACACCAACAAGATCGACACGTTCGCGGTCGGCGTCGACGGCACCGCCGGCGCCGCCAAGGTCTCTCCGTCCGCCGGCGGCACGCCGTTCGGCTTCGCGTTCGACAAGCGCGGTCGGCTGTTCGTGTCGGAGGCGACGCTCAGCGACGTCTCGTCGTACTCGATCGCCCAGGACGGGAGCGTTTCTGCGATCAGCGCGGTCGTCCCGGACAACCAGACGGCCCCGTGCTGGGTCGCGGTCACCGACGACGGCAAGTACGCGTACACGGCCAACGCCGGCTCGAGCTCGGTGTCCGGCTACGCGATCGCGAAGGACGGCTCGATCTCGCTGCTGAACGGCGCCCCCGCTACGACGCACGCGCACCCTGTCGACCTGGCGCTGTCCGACGGCAGCCAGTTCCTGTACGCGCTCGCCAACGGCGCCGGCACCATCGACGCCTACCGCGTGAACGGGAACGGAAGCCTGACCTCGCTCGGCTCCGCCGGCAGCCTTCCGGTCAACGGCACCGGGCTCGTCGCGAGCTGAGAGTTCACCCCGGCGTAAGACAGAGACGCTGGAATGGAGCCATGCGAGCCGTACTCGTCACCGCACTCGCCGCCGCAGCCGCCTTCACGGCGGCGGCGGCCGGCTCGCCTGCGACGCCGGTGATCAAGCTGAGGAGCCAGGCTTTCGGGAACATCCTCGCCACCCGCGGCCACAAGGCGCTCTACACCTGGAACGTCGAGAAGGCCGACCACCGCATCCACTGCACGGGTGCGTGCGCGAGGGCCTGGCCGCCCCTCGTGGTGAAGTCGCGCAGTGCGGTGCCGGCGCGCGTGCCCGGCGTCAGTGGGACGTTCGGCGTCGTCCGCCGCCCGGACGGCCGGCTCCAGGTCACCCGCAACGGGCGGCCGGTCTACAGCTACGCGAACGAGGGCCGCGACCAGGTGCTGTGCAACAACGTGGACGGCTGGTTCGTGATCCGCCTGTAATGCCATGCTCGCCCTGACGGACAATGAGCTCATGCCGACCGTGCTCGTGGTCGACGACGAGCCGATCGTTCGTGACGTCGTCGTGCGCTACCTGGAGAGTGCCGGCTTCGACACGGTCGAGGCCGAGGACGGGAACCGCGCCCGCGATCTGATCGCGAGCGAGACGCCTGACCTCGTCGTGCTCGATGTGATGCTGCCGGGCACCGACGGGCTCGAGCTGTGCCGGTGGATCCGCGGCCGCTCGGCCGTCCCGGTGATCCTGCTGACGGCGCGCGGGGATGAGGAGGACCGCATCGTCGGGCTCGACCTCGGCGCCGACGACTACGTCACGAAGCCGTTCTCGCCGCGCGAGCTGATCTCGCGCGTCCGCGCCGTGCTGCGCCGCGCCGACCCGCCGTCGGCGCCGAGCGAGCGCATCGCGTTCGGCGACCTGCAGCTCGACGCCGAGCGCCGCGAGGTGCGCCGCGGCGACCAGGACGTGCGCCTGACCGCGAAGGAGTTCGACCTGCTCTGGTTCCTCGCCTCGCACCCGCGGCGCGTCTTCTCGCGCGACGAGCTCATGCGCCGCATCTGGGGCTACGAGGCCGCGTTCGACACCGGCACCGTGACCGTGCACATCCGCCGGCTGCGCGAGAAGGTCGAGGAGACGCCGTCCAAGCCGCGCTACCTCCAGACCGTGTGGGGTGTCGGCTACCGCTTCGTCCCGCCCGAGACTCCTAAGTCGTGATCGGGTTCGCGCTTCTGGTCGCCGCCGGCGCCCTCCTCGCGGGCGTGCTCGGCGCGCTGGCCGTCCGGCGGCTGCCGACCGTCCGGCTGCAGCTGATCGGGCTGGCGCTGCTCGCGACGATCGTGCCGCTCGTCGCGGTCGTCGTCGCCGGCGTGGCGATGTTCGACTCGGGGCACGACCAGACGGTGCTGATCGTCGCTGCGGGGGCGGCCTGCGCCGTCATCGCGGCCGCCGTGCTGGTGGCGCGCTCGGTCGCGAACGGGCTCGGCGACATCGTCGCCGCGTCGGAGCGGCTCTCCCGCGACCTCGCCGTCCGCGTTCCCGAGCACGGCCCGGCCGAGCATCGGGCGCTCGCGCACGCGTTCAACGAGATGGCGCAGAGCCTGCAGCGGCTCTTCGAGGCGCGGCGGGAGCTCGTCGCCTGGGCGAGCCACGACCTGCGCACGCCGCTCGCGAACATGCAGGCGATGCTCGAGGCGGTCGACGACGGCCTCGCGCGGGCCGAGGACTACCTGCCGGCGCTGCACGAGCAGGTGCGCACGCTGTCGGGCCTCGTCGACGACCTGTTCGAGCTCGCGCGGATCGACAGCGGCGCGCTGACACTCGAGCTGCGGCGCGCCGAACTCGGCACGGTCGTATCCGCCTGCCTGCGCGGCGTCGAGGCGGAGGCGCGCGCCCGCGGCGTCGTCCTGGGCGCCGACGGCCACGGGGCCGCCACGTTCGATGCGGCGAAGATCGAGCGCGTCCTGCAGAACCTGCTGACGAACGCGCTCCGGCATACGCCGGACGACGGCACTGTCGCGGTGCTCGTCGAGCCGGACGCCGAGGTCGTGCGCGTTACGGTCGAGGACAGCGGCGACGGCCTCTCGCCCGAGGCGGCGAGGCGGATGTTCGAGCGCTTCTGGCGCGCCGACGCGGCGCGCTCGTCGCGCGGTGCCGGCCTCGGACTCGCGATCGCCCGCGGGCTCGTCGAGGCGCACGGCGGCCGCATCTGGGCCGAGAACCGGCCCGGCGGCGGGGCGCGTGTGTCCTTCACGCTCCCCGCCGCCTAGCGCCTCCTCTACGCGCTCGCGACCGCCTCGCGGCCGATCACGGCGCGCTCCGGCTCGCCGGCGCCGCGCGCCAGCACGACGCTCGTGACGATGATCCAGAGCCCCGTGAGGAGCAGGCCGAAGAAGTCGGCGAACGGGATGAACAGGGCGACGCCGACCACGAGGGCCGTCCAGCCCAGCGCGCGCGCGCCGCGCTGGAGCATCGTCCCGGCCGCCCCCAGCATCATCACGCCGAGCGCCGCGTTGGTGGCCATCCAGAAGTCGCCGTCGAGGATCCCGAGCGCCTTCACGGCGTCGGGCGAGGCGTGGTTCCCCGGCGCGTCCGCGAGCGCGAAGTGCAGCAGCGCGGCGATGAGGAACCCGGTTGCCGCGAGCCCGGTGCCGACGATCACGACCAGCTCCCAGAACGACCGGCCGCCCGCCGCCAGGCTCACGCCGAAGAAGACGAGGAACGGGACGGCGGCGGCGATCAGGAACGCCGCGGCCACCTGGCGCCCGTTGTTCGCGTCGTAGTACGAGAAGAACTTCTGTGCCGACGCGTTGGTGTTCGGCGTGCTGCCGCCGATGCCGATCACGGTCACCAGGACCGATACGACGAACACGATCCCGCTGAGCGGAAGCAGCTTCTTCGCAGTCATCCGTCACTCCTTGGTCGAGGGTCGACCACGAGGCTGCCGCGCCTCCGGCCGCCGCACATCGGCGCCACCCAGGGAGTGATCTCGGGGGTGGCACCTATTGCGCTCGTGCCGATCGGAGCGAAAGATCTCCCCATGCGCGCCTTGCGGATCAGCGCCGTCGTTGTTGCGGGCCTCACCGTGGCGCTGTTCACGGCCAAGCTGCTCCAGGCAGCCGGGGTGCTGCACGAGGCGCCCGACGGCGGCGTGCCGAACGCCATCATCCCGGTCGTTGCGCTTGCCGTCTTCGTCCCGACCCTGGTCGGGCTCGCGATCGCGCTACGCCAGCCGCGAAACGTCGTGGCGTGGATCATGCTGGTCGGCGAACTCGTCGTCGTCGCGTTTCCGTTCGGGCCCGCGATCAGCGACGGCTGGTCGCTGCAGATCGGCAGGGCGACCTGGCCGCTGCTCTATGCCTGGCCCATCGCCGTTGCCTTCGTCTTTCCGGACGGGCGGCTGCTGACCCCGCGGTGGCGCTGGGTCGCGGGTGGCGCCCTCGTCAGCTTCGTCGGCTTCACGACGATCGCGCTCCTCGACCCGAGTCCATTCGATCCCCCGAGCGAGTCGGTTCCGAACCCGCTGCTGCACAACGCGGCCGGCACCGCGCTCGACCATCCGTGGATCTGGGTCCCGTTCTACGTCGGGATCATCGCGAGCCTCTTCGCCGGTGCGATCGCGATCCGGCTGCGCGTGCGCCGGTCGACCGGCGTCGCCCGTCTCCAGGCGCTCTGGCTCGCGTGGTCGGCGATCCTCATCCCGCTCGCCCTCGTCTGCTGCGCCGCCACGTGGCTCGTCTTCAGCTGGATGGACGCAATCGTCTTCCCGCTGATCCTGCTGTTCCAGGTTGCGATCGCGGCGTCGATCTGGTTCGCGATCGCGCGCCACCGGCTGTACTCGATCGAGCGGCTCGTCAACCGGACGCTGGTCTACGCGGCGCTGACTGTCCTGCTCGCGGTCGCGTACGCGCTCCTCACCGTGGCGCTCGGCGTCGCGGTCGGGCGCAGCTCCGAGTGGGCGACCGCCGGCGCGACCCTCGCCGTCGCGCTCGCCTTCCGGCCGCTTCGCGCCTTCGTCCAGAACGCCGTCGACCGTCGCTTCAGCCGGGCGCGCTGGGACGCGGTCCGACAGGTGCGGGCATTCGAGGAGCAGGTGCGCCAGGGGCGGCGGGCGCCGGAGGAGATCGGCGCCGTCCTGGCGGGCGCGCTGGACGACCCGCTCGCGCAGCTCTTCTACTGGCTGCCCGAGAGCCGGGCGTACGCCGACGAGGGCGGTGTCGTCGAGCAGCTGCCGGAGGACGGCCGCGCACGCTCGGAGGTCGGCGCGCACACCGCCGTGCTGCTGCACGACCCGGCGCTGCTCGACCGCCGCGACCTGCTCGACAACGTGCTCGCGGCCGCTACGCTGTCTGTCGAGATCGCGCGGCTCCGAGTCGAATTGCGTCTCCAGCTCGCCGAAGTGCAGGCGTCGCAGGCCCGCATCGTCGAGGCAGGCTACGAGGAGCGGCGCCGGCTCGAGCGCGATCTGCACGACGGGGCCCAGCAGCGGCTCGTCTCGCTCGGCCTGCGCCTCAGGCGACTGCAGTTCTCACTGCCGCGCGAGGCGCGCGTCCTCTCGCCGGCGCTCGACCAGGTGGTCGACGAGGTCGGTGCCGCTATCGCCGACCTGCGGCAGATCGCCGCGGGCGTTCGGCCGGCGCGCCTCGACGACGGGCTCGCAGCGGCGCTCCAGGATCTTGCCCGCTCCGTGCCGGTCCCGGTCGACGTCGAGGCGCCGGACGAGCGGGTTGCCGCGAGCGTCGAGGCGGCCGCCTACTTCATCGCGTGCGAGGCCCTCACCAACGCGGTCAAGCACGCCTCCGCCTCCCGCGTGTCCGTAAGCGCTGCACGCCGCAACGGGACGTTGCTCGTCAGCGTGAGGGACGACGGCGTCGGCGGCGCGGTTGTCCGGCGCGGCTCCGGCCTCTCCGGGCTACGCGACCGCGTCGTCGCACACGGCGGGACGCTCGAGATCACGAGCCCTCAGGGTGGCGGCACGGTCATCGAGGCGGCGATCCCATGCGAATCGTGATCGCCGAGGACACGGCGCTGCTCCGTGAGGGGCTCGCCGGGCTGCTCGAGGACGCCGGCCACGACGTGGTCGCCCGCGTCGGCGACGCCGAGGCGCTGCTCGCCGTCGTCGCCGAGCACGAGCCCGACCTGGCGATCGTCGACGTGCGCATGCCGCCGACGTACGAGGACGAGGGCATGGTCGCCGCCGCGGAGATCCGCCGCTCACACCCGTCCGTCGCCGTTCTCGTCCTGTCTCAACACCTCGAGAGCCGCCACGCGGTCGACCTCGTCGGCTCCGGCGGCGGCTTCGGCTACCTGCTCAAGGACCGCGTGCTCGACGTGGACGAGTTCCTCGAAGCGGCCGAGCGGGTCCGCTCGGGCGGCACTGCCCTCGACCCGGAGGTCGTCCGCCACCTGCTCGCACCGCGCTACGAGGACGACCCGCTCGCCGAGCTGACCCCGCGCGAGCGCGAGGTGCTCGGCCTGATGGCCGAGGGCAAGACGAACCGGGGCATCGCCAAGCAGCTGTGGCTCACCGAGAAGACCGTCGAGACCCACGTCAGCTCGATCCTCGGCAAGCTGCGGCTGCCTCCCTCGGACGAGGGCCACCGGCGCGTGCTGGCCGTCCTTGCCTATCTGCGCGCTAGTAGTGCCCGTACCGGTTCGTGAAGGTCGCCACCGCCACGGCGTAGTAGACGTCGAAGCCCAGAGCGATGAGTTCCCGGTTGCAGTGCCGTCTCTAGTACGACCACGACGAGGAGGATCAGGTGCCTTGCTTCTGCGACATCACGGTTTCAGTGGACGGCTACGTCGCCGGCCCGGCGGCGTCGCTGGAGCACCCGCTCGGCGAGGGCGGCGAGCAGCTGCACGAGTGGGCCTACGGGCTGAAGGCCTTCCGCGAGCCGCACGGCCTCGAGGGTGGGGAGGAGAACGCCGACTCGGAGCTCATCGAGGCGAATGTCGCCCGCACCGGCGCGGTCGTGATGGGCCGGCGCATGTTCAGCGGCGGCGAAGGGCCGTGGGCGGACGATCCGAACGCGGACGGCTGGTGGGGCGACGAGCCGCCCTTCCGCGTCCCGGTGTTCGTGTTGACCCATCACCCTCGCGAGCCGCTCGTGAAGGGCGAGACGACCTTCACGTTCGTGGACGGCTTCGGCGAGGCGTTCGAGCTCGCGGAGGCGGCCGCCGGCGCGCGCGAGGTGCACATCGCAGGCGGGGCCGACGTGATCCAGCAGGCGCTCGCTGCCGGCGCGCTCGACGAGCTGCAGCTGCACGTCGCCCCGCTCTTCCTCGGCGGCGGCACCCGGCTCTTCGCCGATGGGGCGCAGGCCGAGGTCGAGCTGACCGGCGTCGTCAGTTCACCGGCTGTCGCGCACCTGACCTACTCGGTCAAGTCGCGCGCGTAGTTCCCGACCGAGCGCTGGTAGCGCGGCAGGTGCGGCGCCAGCGCTGCGAGCGCGATCCCTGCCCCCTCGCGCGCCCGTCCCGCGTCGACGAGCGCGAAGGCGAGGAAGGCGCTTAGCGCGTCGTCGAGCTCGTCCGACGTCCGCTCACGCTCGGCGGTCAGCAGGCCGACGCTCTCGTCCACGCGCCCGAGGTTGCGCAGCGAGCTCGCCATCTGGATGACGGCGGGCCGGCGCCGGTCCTCGCCGAGCCCGAGCTCGAGCGCGCGCTCGTAGAGCGGAACGGCGAGGTCGGAATGGCCGGTGGAGTCGAACGCCGAGCCGCGCTCGTACGCGGCGACGGCGCTGTCCGGGCCGAGCTCCGCGGTGAGCTCGTCCATGCGCCGCCGGAACTCGTCCTCGTCGAGGTCGTCGACCGCCGCCCAGAGGGCGTCGAGCCGCTCCTCCCAGGTCACTCGCGGCCGTCCAGGGACAGGTGGATCGGAGTGATCGATTCGATCAGCAGGTGGCTGCCGCTCCACGGGTCGGCGGCGAGCTCGGAGCGAATCGCCTCCTCCGAGTCGGTCTCCCAGACGTGGAACGCGCGGCGCTCCAAGTGCAGCGGGCCGCCGAGCGCGATCAGCCCCTCGTCGACGAGCCGGTTCATGAACACGGCGTGCTCCGGCCACAGCGACTGCTCCTCCATCGGCCGGGCCGGGTCCCACTCGGGCCCGGTCTGGCTCATGAAGACGAGGAAGGCAGCCACCCGTCCTGGTAGCGCGCCGGCCCCCGCTGGGGCGTCACGTCGGCGTAGGCGACGCTCGGGTCGTTCGTCTCCTCCGGCGTGCTCGCCCCGTGCTTCGCGGCCACCTCGTTCACGGGGTATCCGCCCCATTCCGGCGTATTGGCGAACTGGCGCGAGCCGACCGAGACGACGACGCACGGCACGGCGCCGGCGCCGACGATCACGTGGTTCGTGTTCGGCGGGCAGTGGAGCAGGTCCCAGGCCTTCATCGGCCGCTCCTCGTCCTCGACGATCGCGAGCGCCTCGCCGCTGATCACGAGGAAGTCCTCCTGGTCGGCCTCCCAGTGGTAGCGCGCCATCGGCTGGCCGGGCCAGAGCACGCAGATGTTGACTCCGAGCTGCGGCCAGTCGGGCTCGCCGCTCTCGAAGAAGCAGAGCGCCGGCCGGCCTTCGGCGTGGAACCAGCGCGAGTCCCTGGCATTGAGGACGAACCAGCCGTCACCCTGGGGGACGAGGCCCGCGCCGGTGTCATCGAGCGGCGCTTCGTTGACCATGCGCTGGAGCGTACATTTACGTCTCTGCGACCCCGGAGGAATACATGGCGCTTGCACTAGGCGATACCGCACCCGACTTCCAGGCGGAGACGACGGAGGGCCCGATCTCGTTCCACGAGTGGCTCGGCGACTCGTGGGGCGTGCTCTTCTCGCATCCGAAGGACTTCACCCCGATCTGCACGACCGAGCTCGGCTACATGGCCAAGGTCAAGCCGGAATTCGACAAGCGCGACGTCAAGATCATCGCCGTCTCGGTCGACCCGGTCGACAGCCACGATGGCTGGGCGCGCGACATCGAGGAGACCCAGGGCACCGCTCCCAACTACCCGATCATCGGCGACTCGGACTTCACGGTCTCGAAGGCCTACGGGATGCTCGGTGCCGACGTGTCCGGCGACCCGGCCGACCGGACTGCGGCCGACAACCAGACCGTCCGCAACGTCTTCGTGGTTGGCCCCGACAAGAAGATCAAGCTCATCCTCGTCTACCCCATGACGACCGGCCGCAACTTCGACGAGGTGCTGCGCGTGATCGATTCGCTCCAGCTGACCGCGAAGCACAAGGTCTCGACCCCGGTGAACTGGAAGCCGGGCGAGGACGTGATCATCGCCGGCTCGGTCTCGAACGACGAGGCGAAGGAGATGTGGCCGGACGGCTGGGAGTCGCCCAAGCCGTACATCCGCATCGTCCCGGCGCCGACCAGCTGACCGAGCGACCCGCACCAAGCGAGCGTGCGCCCTGGCGCACGCTCGCCTCCACCTGGCCGCGGCCGCCTTATCCGGCGGTCGACGTTGACGCCGGTCGCGGAGATTGGGCTACGATTCCCCTGGATGCGGTTACTCGGAGGAGGGGTCCTCGCGGCGCTGGTGGTCGCGGCGACGGCGTTTGCCGCTGCCGCCCCGATCCCGATCCATGCCCTCAAGCGGCCCGCGCACAACTACGATCAGCTGCCGAAGGTCGCGCGTACGGTCGGCGCCGTCGCCGTCTCGCGGCGCGTCGCGACAGCGCTCGACGCGAAGCACCGCCCATACCTCGTGTACGTCACGCTGATGAAGGACAAGTCGGTCTGCACGTTGCTCGTGCAGTCGAACTCGTACCGCTCGCGCTGCGCTCCGAGCAGCGTCGTGTTCGACCGGACCCGGAAGACGTTCTCCGTGATCAAGGGCCTGATCGGCGGTGTCGCGGCGGACGGCGTGAAGAAGGTCGTCATCGTCGGGGCGTCGGCGAAGAAGACGATTCCGCTCACGAAGGACGGCGGCTACATCTATGGGTGCCCGGCGCCGACGAACTGCGCCACCTGGGTGCACGAGGTGCGCGCCTACAACAGCGCCGGCAAGCTCATCTCGCAAGAGCGCACGCGCTAGCACGGCCCTACGGTCATCTAGTTTCCGAGCGAGCAGCGCGGCAGCACGAGGTAGCGGGGCGTCACGATGCACCAGCCGCCCTTGTTCGACGTCCCCGTGCGGATGTAGAGAGACGGCGTCGAACGGGCGATCCCGCAGACGCGCGTGTAGCCCATCGCGCTCATCGCGCCGAGCTTGCCGTTCTGCTTCCAGCACACGAGCGGGCTCGAGCTGTTCAGGCGCTTCGCGAGATCCGACGCGAGCTCCGCGTTGCCGATCGGACCCGAGCTGCCGCAGCCGGCCAGAACGCCGACAAGAAGGGCAAGAGAGACGGCTGAGAGGGCTCTCATCCGCGGCTCAGGGTAGCGACGGCGCCGGAACCGACCTAGCCGATTGCCCTGGAGGCCTGGAGCATCCAGGACCCTCCGACCGATCCCGATTGGTCGCAGCCGTGGGCGACGCACGGCTACCTGGCTGACGCTGGCCGCGCCCGGCTGCTCGCTGACGACCGCGAGAGGCGGCTCGTGCCCCGTTCTTCCCCAGAACGGCCGGAGGGCCCGCTCGCGCGGGCCCTCCGGTTTCATGCGGTGTCCGCTGTGGTGCCCGCTACGCGAGCGCCACCTTGACCGACCGGACCGACGACGCCACCTTCAGGTTCGGGACGCGAACCTGACTGTTCGTCTTCACCGTGCGGGTGACGACCTGGCGCGTGATCTTGCCGTGTGACTTGCCGACCAGCGTGATACGGAGCTTGGCGGTCTTCGCCGCGCCGTTCACGCGAACCAGCAGGTAGCGGGTCTTGCTGATCTTGACGACCCGGGCCGAAGCGAGGGTCATCGTCTTCACCGTGATGGACGGTGCCACTACGGTCGGGGTCTGCGAGAAGATCGCGACCGAGACCGGAGCGGCGACCATGACGGGAGCCGTCGCGGCGGAGGAGCCGGTCGAGCCGGTCGAGCCGGTCGAGCCGGTCGCGCCGCTCGGGGCGGCCGGCGGAGCCGGCGCGGTGGGGGTCCCACACGCGACACCCGTCGTCGGGTTGAAGTCGACGGAGCGGAAGATGCCGTCGCCACCGTTGCGGGTGCCGACGTTCTCCGACACGACGTCGATGCACGAGCCGGTCGTGCTGCGCACGAAGATCCCGGCCATGCCCTTCGCATTCGTGGTGATGTCCACGAAGTTGCGATCATTGCTGGTGTTCGCGCCCTGGCCCGTCGTGTCGTACGGCGGGATCACGCGAGCATCAGCTCCGATCGTGGGCACCGAGCCCTGGAAGGCCTGAGCGCTGAACTCGACCGCGGCACCGGACACCGGATTACCGAACAGGTCCTTGATCGTCTCGACGCAGAAGGCCTCGTTCGTGCCCTTCCGGATGCAGCTCAGGACCTTGCTCGACGCGAAGTTCGTCGTCTTGGTGAGCACGTTCGAGGTCTTGTTGCTTCCATCCCAGAGGACCGGCTGGTCCGGGTACACCGCGAGCCCCGTGATCGTCGCGTGGCCGACCGGAGCCGGGCCGTAGATGTCACAGCGGCCGTTGGAGTCCGGCGTCAGGACGATGCCGTTCGCCGGGTAGTACTTCACGTACGCCTCACCGTGCTCGTCCGTGTAGACAGCCACGCCCGTCTTGCCCGTGGGCAGCGGGATGGGATGGCCGAGGACGTCCTTGCAGGCGTTGTAGCCACGGGAGTAGCTCGTGGTGAACGTATCCCAGTAGTCGTAGATGCCTGGCGTCTGCTCGGTCGTGTACACCTCGTCCCCGGAGAACCCGAGGAAGCCGGTGAAGTTGTTCGAGAAGGCCCCGGCAACGCCCGACGAGTTCCAGCGGTCGAACGGCGGAGCGGCCGGGATTTTAGCCTTGTAGAACGGTGCGTACAGGTTGTGGGCCGTGCCGGCGCCTGTGCCGTCACGGCTGTAGATCTCGGACTTGTCGGCCTTGGCCAGCGTGCCGACGGTCGAGCCCGCACCGATGTTGACGTCGACGCGCAGCGCCGGCATCGGGGCATCGCCCGCATCGAGCTTGCCGTCCGACAGGAGCGTCTGATCGGGCCGGATCGGATCGAACGGGCCGAGGGCGGGGAAGACGCCGCCGAAGATGTTCGAGAACGGTCCGAGGTCAGGATCGCTTTTCGGCGGGGTGCCGAGGCAGTTGTCCACCGACTCTGCTGCTGCGAACTTGTCCACGCAGAAACTCGACGTGACATGACCTTCCGAGTTCGTCATGTCGTCGTGGATGTCCCAGCGGGATGAGGCGGCACCCGGGAAGTTGCTGCCGGTGAGCGAGTCGTCGACAGCGAAGTGCTGTGCGAGCCACGCCCAGTCGTCAGGCAGGGTGACCGTCGGATGTCCGTACCCGGCAAAATCGAGGCCGAGCGGGAACGTTCCCTTGACGAGGACGTGGATCAGGCCGAACCCGAAGAAGTTGCCGTCCGGGCCCGCGATCGGGTTGAAGACCCCGTTGCCGGTCGGGTCGCCGAGGTTCGCGCCGGCGGCCTCGTTGATGACCGGGGCCTGGTCCTGCATCCAGATCACGAGGAACTGGTGCTTCAGGATCGGGTCGAGACCCGGGACCAGCGTCAGCAGGTCGGGGCTCACGGCGAGCTTGATCACCGCGAGACCCGGCTTCTGCGAGGTCACGTGAACCGACCAGCAGAGCTGCCGGCCGATGATCTGGCCGACGACCGAGCCGTCCTGATCGTTCAGGAAGACCGGGCCGGAGTGCACCTCATCGACGCCTGACCAGTCCTCGACGCGGAACTTGCCCGACAGCAGGGCGTTCGATGCCGCTCTGCTGCGAGACCGCCGACACGTCGATGCCGTCGTTGCCGCCGATGCACTTGACGACCTTGACTTCCTCACCGGCCCACGCGAGATACGGAACGTTCGTGGTCTGCGGGTCCGGTGCGTAGTGATTCTCCGTTGCACCCGCGGAGCCCACGCCGATGGCGAGGACGCCGAGGGCAGCAAGGAGGGCAGCGAGCCCAATACTGATGCGAAGTCGCATCCCTTCCCCCTCTCCTAATGCCAAAGAGTTATCCCAACTTTCGAAAGCGTCGCGGCGTTTTCGCCGCGACGGTTATTCCTCACAAATCCCCCCCTTTCGAACTGCGACCACCCCTCGGGTACCTTCCGAGGGCACGGCTTAAGTTCTAGACCTGGCCCGCGGGTGAATCAAGGCCGCCGGCGGGTAGTCTTTCGTGTCCAAAAACCCACGCTTTCGGCTGCCCTCGCGGGCCGGCGCCGAGGCTAGTTGAGCCGCGAAGTGCGGCGGCTCGATGAGGTCGTGCCGCAGCGCCAACCCCAGGTCGTTCTCGCTCGACGCGACGGCGATGTTCCCGAACTAGACGAGGTCGCCGGCGGAGAGCTGCACGTGCCTCCGCCGGCGACCGAAGCTGACTTGATTACCCGTCACGCCGCCTCCACCGCGTCGCGGTCGGCGACGAGCGTCTCCGCTGCGGGGATCGGACGGACGAGGCCGCGGGCGATCGCCCAGTGGCTCGCCTCGATCCGGTTCCGCACGCCGAGCTTCTTGTACGTGTTCGCCAGGTGGAACTTGATCGTCTGGTCGGTCACCCAGAGGATCTTCGCCACCTCCCGGTTCGGTCGGCCCTCGGCGACGAGCCGGAGGATCTCCAGCTCGCGGCGGGTCAGGCGGGCGCGTGCACGAGTCGAGGCGTCGATCGAGCCCGTCTCCTCCAACTGGGCGCGATAGGCCTCGGTCACGACGCGAACGAGCTCGGCGACGGCGAGCCGGCGGTCTACCGCCTCGTAGGCGCCGCCTGCGAAGGCGGCGTCGATGATGCAGCGGTCCTCGTGCTCGACGAACACAACCGTCACCAGGTCGGGGCAGCGCTTGTGCACCCGGCGAAGGAGCCGGTAGAGCTCATGGTTGTCGACCTCCTGCTCGAGGCCGACGAGCAGCAGATCGGCAGCGTGCGTGTCCGCGAGCTCGGGCGCCCGGCTGAGGTCTCCCGAGTTGGCGACCACCGACACGTCCGAACGCACCAGCGCCGCCGTGACAGCCTGCTGCCAGAGTGGATCCCGATCGATCACCACGGCACGTGCCGCGGCCCGTCTCGACTTCTGGTCCATCATGTTCCCTCCCGTTGAAGTGCAACCGCAGGTTCCAGTCCGCATGTGAGCCCGGGCTTCCGATCCCGGCCCGGGTGGAGTGGAGCTCCTGGCGGTGCCCTATCCGGGGCGTTCGAGCGTTGGGCGGCGGCGCCACTCGACGGGCACGGCAACGGCCATGGTCACCCGTGAGGTGAGCCTCGGCCAGAAGATCGCGAGAACTGCCGCGAGCGCGGCGACGAGTAGCAGCGCGCCGCCGCCGGAACCGGTGCCCGCGCCGCCGGGCGAGCCGGGCGTGTTGTTCTCCGGAGCGTTCGGCCTAGGCGGCCACGCGGGTGCCCTCGGTGGGGCGACGGTGCGCGGCAGCGCGTCGGCCGGCGCGACGGGCACGGCAGTCGGCGGCACGAGCGTGACGCCCTGCGGGGGCACGAAGTCTGCCGCGCTCTGCTTGTACGGCGCCGGCATCGTGGCCGCGCGCGCACGCTGCTCGAGCAGCTTGATGATCGCGTTGCGGCTGAGTGGCACGAATGCCGCCCTGACCGCCTTCGCGGCGTGGTGGATCACCAGCGGTGGGTACGGCTTCAGCGAAGGCTGCTCTTGTGGCGCGTGAAGGATCGGCGCGGGGGCTGTGTCGGGGGCCGTGGCGGCGGGCGGAGGCGTCGACGTGGACGGGCCTGGAGACGGTGTGTCCGGCGGGATCGACAACGTGATTGACGTGGTCGCCGCCGGAGTGTCGGGCGGAATCGACAAGGTGATCGACGTGGTCGGCGCCGGAGGCGGCGCTGCCGTGGCGGGCGCCGGCGCGGGGGGCGCCGTGCTGCTCGTGGGAACGGGAGGTGGCGTCGGGGACGGCGTGGACGTCGTCGCAGCATTCGTGGTCGTCGACGTCGCGGGCGTCGTCGCGGTCGCGCTTGCCGGATCCGTGGAGCCGGGCGTCGTCGTCGATCCGGTTGTCGACGAACCGGTTGTCGGCGTCGATGTCGTCGTCCCCGCCGGCGGCTGCGTCGAGCCGTCAGTCGACGACGCGGCGGTCGGCGCGGGTGAACCGCTGTCGGTGGCGCTCTCCGTGGTGGATGTGGACGTCGCCGAGCCGGTCGAGGGCGCGGCGGAACTCGAGCTCGTGTCGCCCGTCGTCGTCTGGCCCGAGGTGGCCGGCGCCGTCGACTGTGTCGTGTCGGTCGAGCCGGCGGTTGCCGCAGCCGGTGCGGATGTGCCGTCGTCGGCGGCAGCGGGCTGCGCCATCGCGAGCGCGGTGCCGACGGTGCACAAGGCCGCGAGCAGCAAGAGCGCGCTCCGTAAGCTTCCCGACCTCGTTCCTGCTCTCCCTGTCACAGCACCCCCCCCGGGAACCCGTTCTCAGGCGCCTTCTTATCAGGCAGCGAAGCTCGATACAAGCGTGAAAAGGTGCAGGCTCGCGAAACGATAAGGGCCCGGCTGCGCGCGTCCGGAGAGCCGTGAAGCCCACGAGGTCCGTCGTCGAACCTTCCGCCGGAAACATCTAGTCTTCAGATTCGTCGAAGACGGTGGCACTATGCGTAACGAGCGGTCCCGGCGCGTGGACCGGCGCCGTGTGCCAGTCCGTGATCCAGAGGGGATCCAACCGGGGGGTACGAGGGTCAGATGGGGGGAAAGCTGGAACTCGGGATGCGTGCGGTGCTGGCGGCAGCGCTCGCAGGCGCCCTCCTCTTCGGGGTCGTGGAGAAGGTCAACGCCGACCCGACCGGCTACACGGTTTCGATCGGCAACGCGCCCGACCAGGCGGAGGGTGACAGCCCCGGCCAGAACCACCTGAGCTTCCCGTTGACCGTCGCGCCCGGAGCGGCAACGACCGACATCACCGTCACGTACACGGTCAACGGCGGGTCGGCGCAGACGACGACGATTGCGAAGGGGAGCGCGACGGCGCAGCTGCAGATGCCGATCCCTGGCAACACGAAGGCAGAGGACGACCAGACCTACACCGTCGACGTCACGAAGGTGGAGTTCGCCGACACGACGGCCGATACCGTCGCGGTCGGGTCGCCGGCCGAGGGCAAAGGGAAAGTGATCGACGACGACTGGCGGATCGCCGGGCTCGTTTCGGATCCCGCGAACGCGACGGTCACCGAGGCCGGCAACAAGGTGATCGACTTCCAGATGAAGCTCGTCGACCCCCAGGGCGCCAGCGTCAACGCGCCGCCGAACCACAAGATCACTGTCGACTACGCCGTCGCGGACGGAACGCCGGCCGGCCTCGGCAGCGCGGTCAACGGGACGAACTACAGCGTCACCGACCCGGCCGGCAAGGCGAGCGGAACGCTCACGTTCGCGCCGGGGGCGAACACCGTCCACGTCAAGGTGCAGAGCCTCGACGACGGCGTCCACGGGCTCGACAAGCATTTCACGGCGGAGATCAAGAACCCGCAGGGGGCGACGTTCGCGGCCGCTGCGACGACCGGCGAGACCGGGACGATCACCGAGTCCGATGGGCCTCCGACCGGCTACACGGTTTCGATCGGCAACGCGCCCGACCAGGCGGAGGGTGACAGCCCCGGCCAGAACCACCTCAGCTTCCCGTTGACGGTCGCGCCCGGAGCGGCAACGACCGACATCACCGTCACGTACACGGTCAACGGCGGGTCGGCGCAGACGACGACGATTGCGAAGGGGAGCGCGACGGCGCAGCTGCAGATGCCGATCCCTGGCAACACGAAGGCAGAGGACGACCAGACCTACACCGTCGACGTCACGAAGGTGGAGTTCGCCGACACGACGGCCGATACCGTCGCGGTCGGGTCGCCGGCCGAGGGCAAAGGGAAAGTGATCGACGACGACTGGCGGATCGCCGGGCTCGTTTCGGATCCCGCGAACGCGACGGTCACCGAGGCCGGCAACAAGGTGATCGACTTCCAGATGAAGCTCGTCGACCCCCAGGGCGCAAGCGTCAACGCGCCGCCGAACCACAAGATCACTGTCGACTACGCCGTCGCGGACGGAACGCCGGCCGGCCTCGGCAGCGCGGTCAACGGGACGAACTACAGCGTCACCGACCCGGCCGGCAAGGCGAGCGGAACGCTCACGTTCGCGCCGGGGGCGAACACCGTCCACGTCAAGGTGCAGAGCCTCGACGACGGCGTCTACGGGCTCGACAAGCATTTCACGGCGGAGATCAAGAACCCGCAGGGGGCGACGTTCGCGGCCGCTGCGACGACCGGCGAGACCGGGACGATCACCGAGTCCGAGGCGCCTCCGATCGTCGGCCTGTCGGGCTGTACGGGGACGGTCGGGGCAGGCGGGGATGCCGTCTTTACGCTGACCGACTCGTTCGCAAGCCTCGTTGCGGCGACCTTCGACTGGAAGACCTCCGACGTCTCGACGGTCGCGGGCGACTACGACGGCGGCAGCGGCACGGCGACGATCGCGCCGGGCGACGGCAACCGCACGGGCAGGGTCACGATCCACACCCATGTGAACGCGCCGGGCGCCGTAACGCGCACGTTCCAGCTCACGGTCTCGAACGCGCAGCACGCGACGCTCTTGAACGGCGTCGACTCGCTCAGCGCGACGTGCGACATCGCCCAGCCCTTGGGGGCCGGCAGCGAGAAGCAGCCGTCGATCCAGCTCACGGATCCCGCGCCGGTCCCGCAGCCGGGGACGGGATCGACGCCGGTGACCGTGAAGGTGACGCTCAACGCTCCGACCGTGCAGCCAGCGCCGCCGCCGCAGCCGGTGGACGTTCAGTGGCAGACCCAGCCGGGCACCGCCGTCTCGCCGGCCGACTACAGCGACGCGAACGGCACGCTGCACTGGGACAAGGGCGTGTACGGCGCACAATCATTCACCGTGAACGTGAACGCTGCGAACGGCAACGCGACTGCGCCGAAGACGTTCTCGATCAGGTTCATCACCAATTCGGCGGTGTTCGTCGGGGCCTCGGCGGTCACGGTGACCGTCGTTCCGCCGGCTGCGCCCCCGGTGCTCGCGACCAGCGATGTGTCGGCGCTGGAGTCGGCCGGCTCGATTCCCGCCGTCGTCTCGCTCGCACCGGCGGCGACCGGCACCGTCACGGTGAAGTACGCGACCGCGGACGGGACGGCGAAGGCCGGCAGCGACTACTCGGCGGTCAGCGGCACGCTGACCTTCACCCCGGGGCAGACGTCGAGGACGGTCCCGATCCCGATCTCGAACGACACGACGGTCGAGCCGAACAGGACCTTCACACTCAACCTCTCGGCGCCGACGGGCGGAGCGACGCTCGGGAGGGCGAGCGCGACGATAACGATCCGCGACGACGACGTCGCGCCGCAGCCGCCGCCGATCGCGAAGACGACCGGTCCCGACACCACAGGACCGCAGCCGGTGTCGCCGTCGGGACCCGCGACGGACCAGGCTCATGCGGTGCTCGTGCAGATGCTGAGCGGGCAGAGCCGGGTCGACGCGAAGGGCTTCGCGCACTACAAGCTGCGCTGCCCGGTTCCGGCCGTGAAGAACTGCCAGGGCACGATCGTGCTCGAAGTGCGCGTCCGGGCGAAGAAGACGCAGGCGTCGAAGAAGGCGCCGACGTACAAGACGGTGCAGGTCGGCTCGGGCAAGTTCACGATCGCCGTGAACCGTACGGCCTTGGTCAAGATCAAGGTGTCCAAGACCGGCCTGTCGCTGCTCAAGGCCTACAAGCGGATGAGGGTCAAGGCGACGGTGCGGGCGAACGACGCGCAGGGCGTGAAGGGCGTCACCGCGTGGATCGTGTCCGTCCAGGCACCCCTGCGCTCGCCCACCGTGCCGCCGCACTCGATCACCGTCAAGAACCCGTGACCGATTCGTCGGCCGGCCGCGTGCCGACGACACCGGGCGAACTGGATGTGGCTCACCGTGATCGCGATCGGGCTGGCCGCGATCGCGTACGTCGCCGCGCGCCGAGTCGCGTCGCGTAAGAGGCGCACGCCGTCCGACACCGACAGGGTGTGCGGACGGAACTGCTGAGGAGTCGGAGCGTCACCGCATGGCGGCGCGAGCAGCTGGCCGCAAGCGGCTTCCCCCTTCCGCTCGCAGCGGCAGTCGCGTCCGACCCCGGGTTCGACATCCACGCGCTGATCGAGCTGGTGGAGCGAGGCTGCCCACCCGACGTGGCCGCACGGATCCTCGCGCCGTTCGACACAGGGACGGCGGCGTGAACGCTGCGGCGCCTACGGTTGGGGCCGTGGACACCCGCGCCGACTCATTGACACAGGTCGACTGGCTGCGCGACCTGCGTGCCACAGGCGCCGCGCCTACGACGAGGCGGTCGCCCGCCTGCACGCGCTCCTTCTGCGGGCCGCGCGGTTCGAGGTCGGCCGGCGGCGCCCGGCGCTCCCGCACCTGCGGGGAGACGAGCTCGACGACATCGCGCACGAGGCAGCCGACGACGCGCTGATGAGCGTGCTGCGCCGGCTGGACGACTTCCGCGGCGCCAGCAAGTTCACGACGTGGGCGTACAAGTTCGCCCTGCTCGAGGCGGCGGTGAAGCTGCGCAAGCGGGCGTGGCAGGGGCGCGAGGTGCCGCTCGAGCCCGAGAGCTGGACCGTGTTCGCGAGCGGCGGCCTCGAGCCGGGCGCGGAGGTCGAGCAGCGCGAACTGCTGGCGGCGCTCCAGCGGGCGGTGGCCGAGCAGCTGACGCCGCACCAGCGGGACGTCCTCGTCGCGCTGGCGCTGAACGGCGTCCCGATCGACGTCCTCGCCGACCGGCTGGGGACGACCCGAGGGGCGCTCTACAAGACCCTGCACGACGCGCGCCGCAAGCTGCGCGCACACCTGGAGGAATGGTGACCGAGATGAACGAGGCGATCTCCCGCCTGCTCGGCCCGGCCGAGCCGGAGGTCGGCTGCGACGAGTGCTTCGCGGAGATCGACCGCTACGTCGAGCTCGAGCTGGCCGGCGCGGACGCTGACGCGGCGATCCCGGGGCTGCGTGCCCACCTCGCCGGCTGCCCGGCGTGCCGCGAGGAGCACGAGAGCCTGCGGGTGCTGGTCTCCGGCGACTAGGTGTAGTTACTGGACACGTTGTTCAGTCGGTTCGCTGGTGGTCGGTGGCCGATGCTGCCGTGTGGGCGGCTGTAGTTGTAGTGGTTGAGCCACAGTGGGAGTGCTTGGGCTCGTTCGTTGCTGCTGGTGTAGATGCGTGCGTAGGCCCAGCCGTCGATCAGTGTTTTGATGAAGCGCTCGGCTTTCCCGTTGGTGCGGGGACGGTGCGGCCTGGTTCGCGTGTGTCGGATGCCGAGCAGCGCGCAGGCGGCCTGGTGGACGCGTGAGCGGTAGGCCGAGCCGTTATCGGTCATCACGCGTTCGACGTTGACGCCACGGGCGGCAAACCAGGCGACCGCTCTGCGCAGGAAGCCGACAGCGCTCAGCGCGCGCTCGTCGTCGAGCACCTCGACGAACGCGAGCCGGCTGAAGTCGTCGACGCAGACATGGACGTACTCGTAGCCGGCGCCTTCCTCGTAGCGGCCGCGTCCGCGGCCGAGCACGCGGTGGCCAGGCCGAGTAAAGCGGCCGAGCTTCTTGACATCGATGTGCACGAGCTCGCCCGGCCGCGTGCACTCGTAGCGGTTGGGCGGCTCGACCGGCTCGAGCCGGGGAGCGTCCGAAACTCTGTGTACGCGGTTAGCTCTGCCGTGTTAGTCGGTCTTGGAAGTGGGCGTGGAAGGCGGCGAGGCATTCGTACCAGCCGGCCATGGGGCGTTTCCAGTTGCGCTCGTGGTTTCTGATCGCGAGGTAGACGAGCTTGCGGGCGGATTCGTCGTCGGGGAAGTGACCGCGGACGCGGACGGCTTTGCGCACGACCGCGTTGAGGCTTTCGATCTGATTGGTCGTGTAGACGGCGCGGCGTAGCGCCGGCGGGAAGGCGAAGTACGGGATCACCTGCTCCCAGGCGTCGCGCCATGACTGGCTGATCTGCGGGTAGCGGCTGTCCCAGATGCCGGCGAAGGTCTCCAGGCCGGTCTGGGCGGCTTCCTCGGTCGCCGCGGTGTAGATCATGCGCAGGTCCTTGACGAGCTGCTTGCGATCCTTGTAGCTGGTGAAGCGCAGCGAGTTGCGGATCATGTGCACGATGCAGGTCTGCACGATCGCCTGCGGGTAGACGGCCTCGATCGCCTGCGGGAAGCCCTTCAACCCGTCGACGGAGAAGACGAGGATGTCCTCGACGCCGCGCGACTTGAGCTCGCTGATCACGCGCAACCAGAACTTGGCCCCCTCGCTGGGCTCGAGCCAGATCCCGAGCGTCTCCTTGATCCCGTCGATCCCGACCCCGATCGCGAGGTAGGCGTGCTTGTTGCGCACCGAGCCCTGATCGCGGATCTTGAGCACGATCGCGTCCAGCCAGACGACCAGGTAGAGCTTCTCCAGCGGCCTGGCCTGCCACTCCTTGACGTCGTCGAGCACTGCGTCGGTGACGCGGCTGACGGTGTCGCGGCCGACCTCGACGCCGTAGATCTCTTCCAGGTGCTTCGAGATCTCTCGCGTCGACATCCCACGCGCGTACATCGAGACGATCTTGTCGTCGAAGCCCGCGAAGCGGCGCTGGTGCTTGGGCACGATGTGCGGCTCGAAGCTGCCCTCACGGTCGCGCGGCAGCTCGACCGGCACGGGCCCGTGATCAGTGATCAACGTCTTCGACGTCCAGCCATTGCGGCGATTCGGCTCGCCCTCAGGCGGCGGCTCGCCGAGCTCGTAGCCGAGGTGACCGCTCAACTCCGCCGATACCGCACGCTCGACCACGCGCTTGGTCAGATGCTTCAACAACCCATCCGGCCCTGTAATCGCCTCAGGGCCCTCATGCCCGGCAAGCAACTGATCGATCAGCTCGTCCGGGATCTCCTTCGGGGGCATGACCCTCCTTTACGGATCATGCATACACAGAACCCCGGACGCTCCCTCGAGCCGTGAGCGCTTCCCCAGCCCGATCCGCTTCAGCACCGCCGACACCGTCGAGAGCGGCATCGCGAGCGCCTCGGCGATCTCCGCCGCGGTCATACGCAAACGGCGCAGCAGCTCGATCACACGCACCCGCTCCGCCGGCGTGCGCCGCGGCACCCGCCGCGGCGCCGACGAGCGATCACCAAGACCCGCCAAGCCCTCGCTGCGATAACGAGCCAGCCACTTCGCCGCCGTTCGCGTGCTGACGCCGGCCGCCTCAGCAGCAGCCGCGACCGTCCAACCCTCTTCGAGCACACGCTCGACGATCAAACGCCGCGAATGCACGCAGGTCCGAGCGTTACCGTGAAGCCTCATCTGGGTCCTCCCTGGAGCTGGGGGCATCGACAACCACCAGCCTCCAGAGAGGCCCGGATGAACAACCTTCCTAGGAACTACAACTAGGCGACGCCGGCGGCCGCCCAGGCGCGAGCCGTCAGCTCGAACGGCTCGTCGCCGACCCCGAGCCGACGCCGGAAGGCGTCGTGCAGCTCCTGCTGCTTCTCCGCGTCGAGTGAGACGGTGAAGGCGCCGCCCGGGCCGGTTCCGGCCGGAAGCGGGGCCCAGAGGTCCTCGAACCCTGCGTACGAGGCGCGGGAGACGAGCCCGGCTGTACGCAAGTCCTGCAGGCCCGCGGAGGCCCAGAGGGTGCGCAGGTCGTCGTCGTCGCGGGCGAAGCGCATCGTCACGGCCTCGTTCGCGGCGGCGCCGCGCTCGGGCTCGACCTCGGACGCCGCGTCCCAGAAGGTGCGCAGCAGCGTCATCTCGCCGCCGTAGTCCCACACGCAGGCGGCGACCGTCCCGCCGGGCCGCGTCACGCGGGCCATCTCGCGCGCGCCGGTGTCGGGATCGGCCATGAAGTTGACGACGAGCTGCGCGAGCACGGCGTCGAAGGACGCGTCCTCGAAGGGCAGGTCCTCGGCGCTCGCGGGGACGAACTCGGCCTCCGGCACGCGCTCGGCCGCGGCGGCGGCAAAGGTCGCGGACGGGTCGCAGCCCGTGACCGTGCACCCGAGGTCGACGAGCCGGCGCGTGAGGCCGCCGGGGCCGCAGCCGACGTCGAGGACGCGCATCCCCGGCTGGACGCCCGCGAAGGCAATCAGCTCGTCCCCGAGCGAGGCGCTATAGCGACCGACGAACCGGTCGTAGAACTCCGCCGGGACATTGAACACGCCCGCACTTTACGATGAAGCCTTGGCGGCCACGGCGGAACAGCGGCGGTGGGACGCGCTCCTCGCGGCGCGCACGCGCGGCGACGTGGGCGAGGGGATCGCGTCAGTGCTGGCGATGCTCGGCATGCCGGACCTGATCTCATTCGCCGGCGGCTTCCCCGATCCGGAGACGTTCCCCCGCGAGCGGGTCGCGTCGCTGCTCGCGGAGTTCGCCGCAAATGACGAGGCGCTCGCCTTCCAGTACGCGCCCACACAGGGTCTGCCGGGCACGCGCCACGCCCTGGCCGGCCGGATCGAGCGGCTCCAGGGCCGCCGCCCCGGCGACGCCGAGCTGGCCGTCACGAGCGGCGCGATCGAGGCGCTCGAGCTGCTCGGCAAGGCGTTCCTCGACCCCGGCGACCTCGTCCTCGTCGAGGCGCCGACGTACCTCGGGTCGCTCCAGGCGTTCCGCAGCTTCGAGGCCCGGATCGCGGCCGTGCCGATCGACGAGGACGGCCTGCTCGTCGACGAGCTCGAGGCGATGCTCGCCGGCGGCGCCGCGCCGAAGCTGCTCTACACGATCCCGGACCACCAGAACCCGGCCGGAGTGACGCTCGCCGCCGAGCGGCGCGCGCCCCTGGTGGAGCTCGCGCGGCGGCACGGCTTCGTGATCATCGAGGACGTCGCCTACCGGGAGCTCGGCTTCGACGGGCAGGCGGAGCGGAGCCTCTGGAGCCAGGCGCCGGACGTGGTCGTGCAGACCGGGACCACGTCGAAGACGTTCTTCCCCGGCGTCCGGCTCGGCTGGGCGGTCGGGCCGGCGGAGGTCTGCGCCGAGCTCGTCGCGGCGAAGCAGACGACCGACCAGTGCGCGGGCGCGCTCGGCCAGCGGCTGTTCGAGGAGTACGTGCGGCGCGGCTGGATCGACGAGCAGCTCGAGCGCTCGCGCGCGCTCTACCGCCGCAAGTGCGAGCGGATGCTCGCCGCGCTCGAGCGCAAGATGCCCGACGGCGCGCACTGGACGACGCCCCAGGGCGGGTTCTTCTCGTGGCTGACGCTGCCGCCGGGCGCCGACTCGATCGACCTGGCGCGGCGCGCAGCCGAGCGGCTCGTCGGGATCGTGCCCGGCTCGCTGTTCTACGCGGACGGTCGCGGCGGCGACACGGTGCGGCTGTCGTTCTCGATGGTCGACGAGTCGCAGATCGACGACGGCATCGCGCGGCTCGCCGCGCTCCTCTAGGGCCGACGCCGGATTGCGCCTTCGTGCAGGCTTATCCCGTGGGCGAGACGACGCACTACCGCTGGGACGACATGCCGAAGGAGCCGCTGAAGGCCGACCTGCACCGGCGGCTGATCACGGGCGAGCGGATGATGCTCGCGCACGTGTACCTGGACAAGGGCTGCCTCGTCCCGCAGCACTCGCACGAGAACGAGCAGCTGACGTACATCCTCGAGGGCGGGCTGCGCTTCTGGCTCGGCGAGGACAAGTCGGAGGTCGTCGACGTGATGGCCGGCGAGGTGCTGCACATCCCGCCGAACGTGCCACACGAGGCGGTGGCGCTCGAGGACACGCTCGACGTGGACGTGTTCTCGCCGCCGCGCGAGGACTGGATCAACAAGACGGACGACTACCTGCGGTGAAGCTCGGGCTCAAGGACAGGCGCGTCCTCGTCACCGGCGGGTCGAAGGGGCTCGGCGAGGCGATCGCGCGCGAGCTGATCGAGGAGGGCGCGCGCGTGGCCATCTGCTCGCGGAGCGAGGAGGAGGTGCGCGCCACCGGCGAGGCGATCGGCGCCACGCATGCGCAGGCCGCCGACGTGACCGACCCGGAGCAGGTGCGCGACTTCGTCGCACGCTCGGCCGAGGCGCTCGGCGGGATCGACGCGCTCGTGAACAACGCGGGCCGCGCGCATCCCGGGAACTTCTCGACGCTGAACGACGAGGACTGGCAGCACGACTTCGAGGTGAAGGTGCTCTCGCTGATCCGCTGCTCCCGCGAGGCGCTCCCGCACATGCGGCGGGCAGGCGGCGGGCGCATCGTGAACATCGGCGCCGTCTACTCGCGCATGCCCGACCCGACCTTCTTCGCGACGTCGGTGAACCGGGCGGCCGGCAACAACTTCACGAAGGCGCTCGCGATGGAGGTGGCGAAGGACGGCATCCTCGTCAACGGCGTCAACATCGGCTTCGTGATCACGCCGCAATGGGACAACATCCATCGCCGCCGCGCCCCCGACCAGCCGCGGGAGGAGTTCCTCGACGCGATGGCCGCGCAGGATGTCCCGCTCGGGCGCATGGGGCGGCCCGACGAAGTGTCAGGGCTCGTGACGTTTCTGCTCAGTGACCGAGCGAGCTACATCACCGGCGCGTCGATCGACGTCGCCGGCGGTATGGGGAGGTACGTCTAATGGCTACGGCGCCGCTCGCGGCCGACCAGGTCGCCGAGCTCCTCGCGCTCGCGAAGAAGTCCGATAGCGTCGAGCTGAAGCTGACCGTCCCCGAGGCGGCACACCGCTCGACGATCGATGCCCTCGGCCTCGACCCGCTCCAGGCGCAGATCCGCCAGGTGTTCTTCTTCGACACGCCCGATCTCGCGCTCGACAAGCTCGGGCTCGTGGTCAGGGCCCGCCGCATCCAGAACAAGGGCGACGACTCGGTCGTGAAGCTGCGGCCGGTCGTGCCCGACCAACTGCCGGCCGAGCTTCGCGCCTCGCCGAACTTCGTCGTCGAGGTCGATGCGCTGCCCGGGGGCTTCGTCTGCTCCGGCGCGATGAAGCAGATGCTGGATCTCGCCGAGGTGCGGCAGGCCGTCCGCGGCCAGCGTCCCGTGAAGAAGCTTTTCTCGAAGGAGCAGAAGGCGCTGTACGCCGAGCATGCGGACGGGATCGCGCTCGACGATCTGGCGATCCTCGGCCCGCTCTTCGTGCTGAAGCTGCGGCTGGACCCGCCGGAGCTCGGCCGGCGTCTCGTCGCCGAGGCGTGGATCTACCCGGACGGGTCGCGGATCCTCGAGCTCTCGACGAAGTGCAAGCCGAGCGAGCCGTTCCAGGTCGCCGCCGAGACACGCGCGTTCCTCACGGAGCGCGGCGTCGACCTGAGCGGCGACCAGGAGACGAAGACGCGCAAGGCGCTCCGCTTCTTCGCGAAGCAGCTGCAGGAGGCGTGACGGGCCTCCGCTGGGAGTTTCGAACCGAGGCGGACGTCGACGCACCGGCGGGCGAGGTGGCCGAGAGCGACGAGGTCTACTTCCTGTCGGACTCGACCGACGCATCGGTGAAGCTCCGCGACGGCCGGCTCGACGTCAAGGTGCTCGAGCGCGTCGAGGACGGGCTCCAGCTGTGGCGGCCCGTGGTGAAGGCCGAGTTTCCGCTCGACGCCGACGCCGTGGATCAGGTCGTGCGCGCGCTCGGCCTTTCCGGGCGGCCGTCGACGCTCGACGCGCTGCGCGCGCTCCCCGGCGTGCGCGCCGTAAACGTGCACAAGCGGCGTGAGCGCTTCACCGTCGGCGGGGCTATGGCGGAGCGGGCGGAGCTTCGGACGCCAACGGGCGTCGCGGTGACGGTTGCGGTCGAATCGGAGGATCCCGCAGCCGTGCTCGCCGCCGTCCGCGAGCTCGGGCTCGAGGGCCGGCCGAACGTCAGCGTTCCGCGGACGCTCAAGAGCCTATGAGCCGGTACGGCGTCATCGACGTCGGCACGAACTCGGTCAAGTTCCTGCTCGCGGAGGACGGCAGGACGCTCGTCGATCGCGCTGAGATCACGCGGCTCGGCCAGGGCGCCGGCGACGACGGGCGGCTCGCTGCGGAGTCGATCGCGCGCACCGTCGATGGGATCGCGGCGATGGCCGACGAGGCGGGCGACGCAAGAATCGCGGCCGTCGGCACGGCGGGCTTACGCCGCGCGCCGAACCGCGCCGAGCTGATCGACGCCGTCCGGGGGCGGACCGGCATCGACGTCGAGGTCATCTCCGGCGAGGAGGAGGCACGGCTCTCCTACCTGGCGACGAAGTCGGCCTTGGGGCTGGACGGAAGCGTGGTCGTCTTCGAGACGGGCGGCGGCAGCACGCAGTTCACCTACGGGCAGGGCGATGAGATCGACGAGCAGTTCAGCGTCGACGTCGGCGCGGCGAGAGTCACGGAACGCTGGCACCTCGACGAACCGGTCGGCGAGGACGTCGTCGCCGAGGCGCTCACCGGCACCGAGGCCGAGCTCGGCCGTGTGCGCGGCGGCCGCGACGCTGTCGTGGGCATGGGCGGCGCGGTCACCAACCTCGCCGCGGTGAAGCACGGACTCGTCGAGTACGACCCGTCCGTGATCCAGGGCACGGTGCTCGACACCGCGGAGATCGACCGCCAGATCGAGCTCTACCGGACGCGGACGGCCGACGAGCGACGTGCGCTCGCCGGCCTTCAGCCCAAGCGCGCGGAGGTGATCCTCGCGGGCGCCTGCATCGTCCGTGCGGTGCTCGCCAGGCTCGGTGGAGACTCGCTGACCGTCAGCGACCGTGGCCTGCGGCACCGACTCATCGTCGAGCGCTTCGGCTAGCCCGCCGCCACCAGCGCGAGCCCGGGGAACTCGATCCCGTCGGCCGTGACGTAGTCGCTCGCCGCCTCGCGCACCTTGGCGCGGATCCTCTCGAGAAAGGGCGCCGGCAGCGAGGCCAGCCGCTTCGCCAGCGGGCCGGCGAGCGCCGACGACCGGCTGAACCACTCGTCGAACGAGCCCGCCCGGTAGGGCACCGACACCTCCTCGATGGTCACGCCGTCACCGAGCACTGCGCGCAGGCGGTCCGGGTCGGCGAGCGAGAACGGGCTCGGCATACCGGGCGGCGGCACCTGGATCCCCGTCTCCCTGCTGACGATCCGGAAGATCGTGCTCAGCCAGGGGTTCCGCTCGGGAGCACCCCAGACCGCGACCACGAAGCGGCCCCCGACGCGGCGGATCTCTGTGGCCGCGCGGGCAGGGTCGGGCACCAGCATGAGACCATCCCGGCAGAGCACGACGTCGAAGCTGAGGTCCGGCTCGTCGATCGCCTCGAGGTCGAGCACGCGGGTCTCCACGTTGCCGAGGCCGCGGGCGCGTTCCGACGCGGCCGCGATCATCCCGGGCGCGATGTCGGAGATCACGACCGAGCCGGCCCGCTGCGCGGCGGCGATTCCGAGGCCGTCCGCCCCGGCGGCGAGCTCGAGCACGCGGTCGGCGGGCTGCAGCGCGGCCAGCTCGAGCATGCGCTCGGTGAGCGGCGTCGCGCGCCGGTCGATGAAGTCGGCGTGGTCGCTCCACGCCCCTGAGACCGCCTCCCACATTCCGGCGGAGTGGCGGCGAACCTCTTCGAGTGGCGGGGTCTGCATGGTGCTCACAACACACCTCCTATATTGAATACACCAACAGTGAAATGAAGTGAGCGTTAGAGTATCGAAATGACCGAAGCTGTCAAGCGCCGCTACGACTCGAGCCGCCGACGCGCGCAGGCGGAAGCCACGAAGCGCGAGATCCTCGAGGCCGCAGAGCGACTCTTCGGCGAGCAGGGCTACGCGGGGACGACGATCGCGGCGATCGCGTCCGAGGCGCGGGTCGCGCCAAAGACCGTCTATCTCGCCTTCGAGACGAAGGCCGGGCTGCTGCGCGCGCTGTGGAACCTGCGCCTGCGCGGGGACGCCGACGACGTGCCGGTCGGCGACCGCGACTGGTATCGCGAGGTGCTGGAGGAGCCCGACCCCGTGCGCGTGCTCAGACTGAATGCGCGCAACTCACGGATGGTGAAGGACCGCTTCGGCGTGCTCGACGGCGTCGTGCGCGGCGCCGCGTCGGTCGACACCGCCGTCGCCGCGATGGTGAGGCGGATCCAGACCGAGTTCTACGAAAATCAGCGTCGGGTGGTGGAGAGCCTCGTCGCGAAGGGCGCGCTCAAGCCCGCGCTGGACGTGACGCGCGCGGCCGACATCCTCTGGACGTTGAACCACCCGGACGTCTGGCAGCACCTCGTGTTCGACCGCGGATGGACCGGTGAGCAGTACGAGGAGTGGTTCGCGGACGCCGCCTGTCAGCAGCTGCTCGCCGACGACCGCCGGTAGAGCACCGCGCGTCCGCGATGGCCGTCGGGCTCCACCACGTCCATCGCACGCAGGCAGTACGTCGCCTGCTGCGCGAGCCGGCGCGTCCAGCCGCCCGCGGCAGCCAACTCGGCCGTGTCGAAGCGCTCGGGCAGCTGCGGCAAGAGCGCGCCTGCCTCAGCCGGCGTCGAGAGGCGCACAGTCTCCTCGACCGAGCGGAGCGCCCGCCCGGCTATGACCCAGCCGTGCCGGCGAAACGCGCGCCCGGCCTCGTGCCGCCGGTACTCGTCCTCATGCGTGAGCAGCACCTCGACCTGGAACCCGGGCCGCGCGAGCAGCGCGGGCAGGCTCACGAGCCGCGCGAACACGTCCTCCAGCCGGCCGCGCTTCGGCGAGCGGCGCGCGGACAGGATCTCGCCGTCACGTGACAGCCGCACGATGCGGCGCTCGAGCGCGACAGGGACGACGAGCCGAACCGGGTGGTTGTCGAGCAGCCGGTCGAGCTTGAGCCGGAGCGGCGCGAAGCCGCCGGTCTGGATCTCGATCATCGTCTCGCCGCGCACGAGGTCGATCACGTAGCCGTCGACAGGGTGCTCCACGAAGTCGCCTGACCGGCGGTACCAGTCCTTGATCTGCGCATGCAGCGAGCCTTCGTTGAGCGTCCCGATCATGACACCGGACCAGTTCGCCGGGGGCGTAATGTCTGCCTGCATGGAGCTCGACGACTTCGCCCGCCGCTATACCGCCGCCTGGTGCAGCCAAGACCCGGCGAGCGTCGCGTCGTTCTACGCGCCGGACGGCTCGCTGACGATCAACGGCGGAACGCCGTCGGTCGGGACCGCCGGCATCACCGAGGCGGCGCAGACCTTCATGGAGGCGTTCCCGGACATGCAGGTGCTGATGGACGGCATCCGCATCGGCGACCACGCGGTCGAGTACCACTGGACCCTGGTCGGGACGAACGCCGGCAGCGGCAACCGCGTGCGCATCTCCGGCCACGAGGAGTGGACGTTCGGCGACGACGGCCTGGTAGCCGAGTCGCAGGGCCACTACGACGCGGCCGAGTACGACCGTCAGGTCGCCGAAGGCGTCTGAGCGTCCGGCCGCGTCCGGCTGTTCCACCACTCGCGGAACTCGGTGCAGAGTCCGTCCGGGCCGAGCGTGACGAGGAAGATGCCCTCGTCCTCCTCGATCGCGGCCGTCGCCGGGTCCTGCGTCGAGACCCACCAGCGCGCGAGGCCGCGGCCGTCGGGCGTGATCGCCAGCGGCTCGTGGCCGAAGCGGATGTTCTGCTGCGTCGCCATGGCCTGCTCGAACCGGGCACGGATCGCGCCGTTGCTGCGTAGTGGCTCGCCCCACGGGCCCCAGGCGTACCGGGCGTCTTCGCTGAAGCAGGCGACGAAGCCGTCGGTGTCCTTGCGCTCCCACGCCCGCCCGTAGGTGTCGAGCCACCGATCGAGGTCGTCGAGCGTCACGGCGCCGATCGTAGGACGCGCAGCGCCGAAGTGTGTTCCAGCGGCTCTCGCCGCCGGGCTTCTCCATCTCGACGAGCAGCGGCCCGGGGATGCGTTTCTGGAGCGGCCAGCGGCCGTTCGGCTTGCGCTGGGCGCGGAGGAGCTCGAGGGCGTCTGCCGCGCGGGGGTCGTCGATCGCGGGCGTCAGCCGCATGTAGTCGAGGCCGCGCAGGACGGTGTAGCCCTTGAGCAGCCACTCGACAACCGGGTCGGTCACTGCGCGAGCCGGTCGCGGCACTGCCGCGCCGGGACGACGCTCCCTTTCTCCTCGTTGAGCGCGATCGCCCTCATCAGGGCTGCCTCCGCGCCCGCGCGATCGCCTGCGGCGCGCAGCACCTCGGACACGTCGACGAGCGTCAGCGCCGCGGCGTTGAGATCGTCGTTCGCCTCCTCCAGCTCGGCCGCTTCGCGGGCGAGCGCGACGGCCTCGTCGAGCGCCCCGTTCGCCGCGAGGACGCGCGCGCGGTTGCTCTTCCACGGCGCCGTGTGGGCGTACAGCTCTGCCGCCTGGTCGAGCACCGCGCCCGCCTCGTCGTGGCGGCCCTGCTCGTTGAGGATGCGCGCGAGCCGCACCCGGTAGAGGGCCATGTAGTGCGCGGCTCCCATGCCGACGGCGATGTCGATCGCCTCGCGGAGCTCGCGCTCGGCGGCGGGGAGGTCGCCGGCCGTGAGCTCTAGCTCGCCGCCGGCCATGCCCGCCTCCGCGAGGCCGTATGTGATCCCCAGGTCGCGGCAGATCTCCTTCGACCGCGCCAGCCGCTCGCGGGCGAGCTCGAAGTTGCCGAGCCTCGCATCGACGTACGGGCCTACGAGCAGTGCGTCCGCCTCGACGGCGGGCAGGTTGCGCTCCTTCGCCCACGCGATCTGCTCCTCGCAGAACGCCCGCACTTCGAGGAGCGGCGTCCGGCCGAAGACCATCGCACCGCCGATCTGGTTCCAGGCGTCGATCTGCCGGCGTAGATCGCCGCAGGCGAGCGCGTGCTCACGCGCGTGGAGAAGGGCTTGGAGCTGAGCCTCGCGCTGGCGGGCGCGCAGGTGCGCCGTACCGAGGAGCTGCCACGCGTCGGCGAGGTCGGCATCGTCCTCGAAGGTCGCGATTGCGCGCTCGGCGAGGGCGCAGCTCCTCGCCGCTCGCGGTGCCGAGCATGTGCGCGAGGTGACCGAGCCCGACCTCGGCGCGGAGCTCGGCGATCTCGTCGCCGACTTCGCGGGCGAGGCGGATCGCCTCGCCAAAGACGTCCTCCGCTTCGCGAGCGAGCCCGTGTCCTACCGCCCGGGCCAGATCCGGGAGCAGCACCGCGGTCCGCCGGAACGTCGCTGAGCAGCGTGTCCGCTCGGCGGAGCAGCGAGAGGGCAGCGGTCGGCTCGGAGCGGTCGAGCGCCGCGTTTCCGGCCTGACGAAGGAGCCTGCCCCCGCGCAGCGCGAGCGCTGCGTCCTTGCGCCCGACCTCCGTGCCGAGCATGTAGGCCTGCTCGAGGTGGTAGCCGACGATCTCGTCGTGCGCGGCGAAGTGGGCATGCGCAGCTCGAGCCAGCCGGCGAGGCCTCGTGCAGCCCGCGAACGCAGCTCCTGGGCATC
>CAVWIN010000012.1:0-38161 GCA_963755085.1 uncultured Thermoleophilia bacterium
TCCTGGACATACGGGCCCTGAACGACCCAGCCGGTCTCGAGCGGACGCTGGACCGCACGCAGCTCCTCCTCGCCGAAGAACGGCTTCGCGATCGGAATCACGCGGCCAGTCTAGGGAGCGCGCACTACGCTTCGGCCCGGTGAAGCCCGACATCTCCGTCGTGACGGTCGCCTACAACAGCGGCCCGCCGCTGTTGCGCGCGCTGGAGGCCGTCGCCGGCGAGGAGGGCGTGGAGGCGATCGTCGTGAACAACGGCGACGGCGCCGAGGAGCTCGAGGCGGCCGCGGCCCTGCCGTCGGTTCGCGTGCTCGAGCCGGGCCGCAACCTGGGGTATGCGGCCGGCAGCAACCTCGGCGCGCGTGCGGCGGCCGGCGAGACGCTCGTGTTCCTGAACCCCGACACCGTGGCGGCGGCCGGTGCCCTGCGCCGCCTTGCCGAGACGGTCGCCGACCCGGCAGTCGCCATCGCCATGCCGCGTCTCTGCCTCCTCGACGAGCCGGGCACGCTGAACTCGTCGGGCAACGTGCTCCACGTCAGCGGGCTCGCGTGGGTGGGCGGACACGGCGACCCGGCCGAGTCGGTCTTCGAGCGGCGCGACATCGCGTACGCCAGCGGGGCCGCGCTGGCCGTGCGCGCCGAGCGCTTCTGGGCGCTCGGCGGCTTCACGGAAGAGCTCTTCATGTACCAGGAGGACCTCGAGCTGGCGTGGCGCGCACACCTTGCCGGCCTGCGGGTCGTCGTCGAGCCCCGGGCCGACGTCTACCACGACTACGCGTTCGATCGGAACCCGGGCAAGCAGTACCTGCTCGAACGGAACCGGCTCGTCTTCGTGCTGTCGGCCTACTCGGGCCGGCTCCTCCTCGTGGCGCTCCCGATCCTCGTCGCCGCCGAGGCCGCCGTCACGCTGCTCGCGCTCCGTCAGCGCTGGCTGCGCGAGAAGGCGGCCGGCTGGGCGTGGTGTGCCTCGCACGCGCGGTGGCTCGTCCGCCACCGGCGCGAGACGCAGCGGTTGCGCCGCGTCCGCGACGCCGACCTGGCCGGCCTGCTGGCGGCCGAGCTCACGCCCGCCGTCGTCGACGTGCCGGCGCTCGTGCGCGCGGCGAACCCGCTGCTGGCCGCCTACTGGCGGCTGGCTCGGCGCGCGCTTTGAGGCCGAACGACACGAGCGCCCCGAGGCCACGGGAGTCGTTCGCGATCCCCAGCTTGCCCGGGTAGAAGACCGGATCGGCGTCGATCTCCACCTGGAACGGCGCCGGCGGCGAGCCGATATCGAACGTTCGCTCGGCGCGGCCGCGCAGGGTGGCACGGAACGCCTTGTAGACCCGGCCCCGCGCCATCTGCCCGTCGGCGCCCCGTCGCAGCGCGACGACGCGCAGCGCAACACGGCTCCGCGTCGCGCTCGGCGGCGGCGGCCACCCGGCCCGCGAGACGTTCACGGTGAGGTCCTGTCCGGCCGGGACGGGGACGTAGCGGTTCAGGAACGCCTGGTTGCCCATCCAGCGGTCCGCGTAGACGCCCTGCGACGTGCTGACGAGTCGGACGGGTGGCTTGACCCGGGAGAGGACATACGGGGGATGGCGCACGAGCGCCTTCCCGTCGACGTCTAGCTCCTGCGACGAGATAACGTAGTTGCCGCTGACCGGCTTCTTCGTCGCCTGGGAGACCACGGCACCCGTGGTCTGGTCGAGCGAGGCCGCCGACTGCGGCAGCGGGCAGATCTGAGTCGAGGCGTCGAGCGCGTAGACGCCGCTGATCTTGGGGTTCCAGAACTCCGCCTGGAGCAGGCGGATGGTGGCGGAGTTGGGGCCCTCGTTCGTGTCGGAGTACAGGTAGGTCGCAGTCTGGCCGGGCGGTAGCGCGCGGTCGACCCAGTCGCGCTGGCCGCCGAGCCACGAGAACTGGGCCATGCCGACGGAGAGGCCACGAAGGTACCCGTATACGGGCGACGTGCACGTGACGAAGAAGATGGCCAGGACGAGCGGCATCACGACCGGCGCCGCCCGGCGCGGTGTCAGCGCGAAGAGCAGCGCCGACCCGATTCCCCCGATGACGACGAGCGAGGTGAGGTCGAGGCCGAATGGGGCGCTCGCGGCCGCCCGCAGGAACGCGTAGAGCGTGAACGAGTCGTACACGCTGTTCGCGCTCACGAAGCGCGTGATCGGGAACAGCATCACGATCACGGCCGGGATGCAAACGGCGACGATGGTCGTCACCGGCGGCCGCGGCCGCCCGCGCCCGAGCCAGACAACCAGCGCCAGCAGGAAGAGTGGCGCCGCATAGAGCATGTACCGCTCCATGATCCGGCCGGCGAAACGCGACGCGAAGAGCCCGACCTCGACGGTCAGCCACGCGGTCGCCGCGACGGTGACCGCGAGGAACGCCCGCTCAGCGGGCGAGGCGGTCGCCCCACGGCGGAGTGCGAGCGCAATCAGGACGATGAGCGCGGACGCGGGCAACACGCCGATCGAGAGCAGGAACTCGCCGAGGTGGTACCCGCCCCAGCGCAACCCGGCGGTGTAGTCGTAGTGCGCGCCCGTCACGTCGCTGTACGCACCGACGCCGCTCCGGAGCGAGGAGCCGCGCAGTGCCTTTAGCGCGATGTAGCCGAGGAGCGCGGCGAGCACCACCGCTCCCGACGGCCAGTAGACCTTGATCTGCCGTGCGAGCGAACGCAGCGACGGGGTGCCCGAGGCGCGGGCGTCGAAGAGCAGCCGTAGCACGAGCGCAGTCGGGTAGATGCCGAGGAGGACAAGGCCCTGGACGCGTACGCCGCAGGCGATGATGATGGCGACGATCGCAAAGGCCTGGTGCGCGTAGGTCGGCCGCTCGAGCGCGAGGGCGATCGCGAAGGCCGCAAGCACGAAGGCGGGCAGGAACGCCGACTCGGTCATGATCATCCCCGTGTAGACGAACGCCGGAAGCAGCAACGTCAACGCGACGGCGACGACGCCGTACAGTGGCGAGACGAGCCGGCGCGCCCAGATGTAGAGCGGGATGGCCGCCGATGTCATCAGCAAGACGTTGATGACCTTGACCGCCTCGTAGGTCGTCTCCATCGAGCGCGCAGCCCACGCGGGCGCGATCACGGCGGGGTAGAGGACGCTCGAGTATGTCGGCTGCCCGCGGAAGGCGAGCTCGTGGTGCTGGTAGACGCTCTTCGCGACCCCCGCGTAGATGAACTCGTCGCACAGGAGCTGCGGCGTCGCTATCCGGCCGACCATCACGACCCGGACCGCGACTGCGGCCAGGATGATGCCGCCGACGAGCAAGGCGCCGCTGATGCGCGGATTGGCGAGCCTGTTGAAGAGGGCGTTCACGCGGGCTCGGATTCGAACAGAAACACGTACGGTCCCGCGCCGGCCGAGCGCGCTCGGGCACGGAGGAACCAGGTCTGCTCGCGCACGCCGTAGCGGGGCGCGTACCACCCGGGCTCGGCCTCGAGCGTGATGTCCTCGGGCGCCGTGACGACGAGTGTCGCGGCCCGGAACCGCGCGGTTGCCCTCCGCGCCTCGACGTCGACCTCACACGGGGCCAGCGGGAATGACCATGCGAGCTCGTGGGTGCCGCCGCCGGTGAAGGTGTCGGTCACCTCGAGCGCCCCAGACGCTGGGTGCAGGCGCACCGTGCGGCGGTGCACGACGCCCGCCGCCTCCTCGAACCCATGGTGCAGGCCGGCGAACGTGACCGCCTCGTCGTCCACGCTCCACTCGGTCCCCTCCGCCCGGGTGCGGTCGCCGAGTGCGAACAGGTCGCGAGACCCGAGCGAGTTCTGCTCGCATCCGTCGACGGCCAGCGTGCTGTGGAACCCCGTCGAGCGAAACAGGTTCCGCGCTGCGGCGTCGGACGTGTACACGTAGCTCCCGGGGTCGATCACGAGCGGCTGGGCGCCGCGCGCGAGCTCGAACGACAGCTGGTCGTTGTGGGCGTGTCCGCCGCGGCCGCCGAACCCCGACGTCGCCGCAGTGGACGATCGCGTAGACGCCGGCCGCGCGCAGGACGTAGTAGCCGCCGTCCGCGTAGCGAGCGGGCGCCGTCGCCGGCCGGTACGCGACCCCGGCCTGCCGGAAGAGGTGGCGTGTGCGACCGCGGGTCGGCGCCGGCGTAGTCGCCGAGCGGCAGGAAGCGCCCGTCGTCGGCGTCGCCGATCTGCGGCGCGAGGCCATCCGGCCGCGTGTAGTCGGCGACGAACTCGAGCATCCGCTCGAGCCGCCGTCGATACCACGGCGGCACGCGCCCGGGGCGCAGCGCGTCGACGAGGCTGGTCGCCGCAGACGAACAGCTCGGTGACGAGCCGGTGGTAGCGGGATCGAGGCTTCGTGGTCGCAGTCCGTCGGCGCGTACCTGGTGCGCCATCTCCGCGATCGAGCTCGCCGGAGCGCCCAGTCGCGCCACACGCGCGGCCTTCGCGTCCGGCCGGAGAAGAGCGCGGCGACCGGAAGCAGCCCGACGACGTCGGACGAGGTAGTGGTTGCCGCGCACCTGGCCCCACTCGAGGTGCGAGCGGATGAAGCGGCCGTGCAGCGAGCAGGCTGTCGAGCACGGAGGCGAACCACGCCCGGTCGGCCGTCGCGTCCGCGGCCAGAACGAGGGCGGCGACCCAGTTGGCCGCGCGGATCGCGACGTCCATCGTGCAGGCCCAGTTCGGGCCGCGCTCGACCGGGTTCTGGTCGAGCCAGGCGCGTCAGCTGGGCGCCGAGCTCGTCGGCGTAGCGGTCGTCTCCCGTCAGCCGGTCAGGCAGCGGCGAGCAGCGGGCAGATGCTGGCAGCGCGAGAGCTCCCACGGCACCTTGATGTCGGAGCCGTCGCCGTAGGCGAGGCGGATGCGCGTGATGTGGTCGAGCGGCCAGCGCCGGCCGGTCTTGAAGTCGGCGAGCCAGTCGATCCGCGGGCCGAGGTCGGTCGGCCCGGAGCCCGAGCAGGTCGAAGCGGTGGGCGCAGATCGCATCGGCGCGCTGCGAGATCAGCGCGCACCGGCGTCGAGCTCGTCCTCCCAGGCCGCGACCGTGGGCAGCGCCGAGCGCACCGGGCCGCGCAGGGCCGCGACGGGGTCGCGCCGCCGAGCGCGGCGAGCGACTCGCCGGCTCCGTACGCGCCGCGGCCGTACGCGCGTACGGGTGCGCTCGACCGGCGCGCGCACCGTGCGCGGTGCCTGCGCGCAGCGGCGGCCGCGGTTCCGTCGCGGACGCCGAGCCGCCGCCAGGCGGCCACGCCCTCGCGGAGTCGCTGTCAGCACGTCAGACGAGTGCGCGGCCGGCGACCCAGTGGTCGTACCAGGCGCTGACGTTGTAGAGGTTCCAGAGCTGGAAGCCCCACTCCTGGCCGGCCGCGGTGCGCGGCCCACAGCCCGTCGATGCGGTCGTAGTCGAGCAGGCCCGCGCTCGGCGAGCGACGACGCGCGGATCTCGCTGCTGCGCCCTCGTCGCCGAGCTCGCCGCGGAACCACTCGCTGACCGGCGCGCCGAAGCCCTGCTTCTCGCGGTAGACGATCTCGGGGCCGAGCAGGCCGGCGACCGCCGCGCTTGAGCAGGTACTTGCCGACGCCGTCGCGCACCTTCATCTCCGGCGGCAGCGCCATCGCGAACTCGACGAGCTCGTGGTCGAGGAACGGCTCGCGCGCCTCGACCGAGTTGGCCATCGTCATCTTGTCGACGCGCATGAGCAGCAGCTCGGCGAGGCGCTGCTTCAGCTCGAGGTAGGTCATCTTCTGCAGCAGGTCGGCGCCGGGCGCTCGCGCTCGGCCTCGCGCCAGAGCCGTTCGACGATCGTCGTAGGAGTCGGGCGCGCGCTGCCCGTTCGCGCGAGCACCTCGTCCTTGAGCTCGCCCTGCGTAGCGCGATCGCGCCGCCCCAGAACGGCAGCGGCCCGGCGGCCGCGTCCGCGACGTAGGCTGCGCGTAGAGGTCGCCCCGGCCGCGTACGGCGGGCGAGCGCAGGTCGCCGCGCGGCCGGCGGCGCGCCGCAGCGGGCGCGGCACGCGCTGGAACGGCTCCCAGTAGCGGCGGCGGAAGCGCGCGGCTCGACGTAGCCCTGGTAGCCGTGGAAGAGCTCGTCGGCGCCCTCGCCGACCTGGACGACGATCGTGCCGTTGTCGCGCGCGAGCTTCGACGACGTAGTAGCAGCGGCACGCAGACCCAGTCGGCGATCGGCTCGTCCTGGTGGTGGACCAGCTCCGGCAGGAACGCCTCGAGGTCGCTCGCAGTCGATCAGCGACCTCGTGGTGGTCGGTGCCGAAGCGCCGCGCGACGCGGCGGGCGTACTCGAGCTCGTTGTAGCTGCTCGTGCTCGCCGAAGCCGACCGAGAACGTGCGCACCGGCTCGTCGATCGAGCTCGCGACATCAGCGCGACGTTCGTCGACGAGTCGACGCCGCCGGAGAGGAAGACGCCGAACGGGACGTCGGACATCATCCGCTTGGCGATCGACTCGCGCAGCAGCTCGAGCGAGCCGCGCGCTCCAGCTCGGCCTCGCTCGATCGCCGCGAGCTCCTCGGCGGACGGCCCGGCGACATCGGCGCTCCAGTACGTGTCGCGCTCGATCGAGCCGTCGGCGCTGCACGGTCATCCGCTCGGCCGGGCGCGAGCTTGCGAGATGCCCGCGAACATCGTCAGCGGCGCGGGCGTGCAGACGAAGGTCAGGTAGTGGCAGAAGGCGTCCTCGTCGAGGTCCGCGCGTGACCGCCGGGTGCGCGAGCAGCGCCTTGATCTCCGAGCCGAAGAGGAAGCCGCCCGGCGGCTCGGCGTAGTAGAGCGGCTTGATGCCCGAGCCGGTCGCGCGCCAGGAAGAGCTCGCGCGGTTCGTGCGTCCCAGATCGCGAACGCGAACATGCCGTGCGAGGCGCTCGACGCAGCGCGGCGCCCTCCTCCTCGTAGAGGTGGATGATCGCCTCCGTGTCGCGTGCGCGAGCGGAACCGGTGCCCGCGCGCCTCGAGCTCGGGGCGCAGCGTCGACGTGGTTGTAGATCTCGCCGTTGAAGGTGATCCAGACCGTGCCGTCCTCGTTCGCCATCGGCTGGTGGCCGGCCGGGGAGAGGTCGACGATCGAGAGCCGGCGGTGGCCGAGCGCGACGCGGCCGCTCGGCGCCGATCCACGAGCCGGCGTCGTCGGGGCCGCGGTGCGACCATCGCGTCGCGCATCGCGGACGACGATGTCCTCGTCCGAGGCGAAGCCGTCCGAATGGGCGACGAGGCCGCAGATCCCGCACATGGCTAGACCGGCTCCAGGACGCGTTCGGGGGCGAGCGCGACGGCGACCGGCGCGCCCGACGCAATCGACTCGAGCGCCGCGAGCGCGACGCTCTGGGCGGCGTACGCCGCATCCAGGCCGGGCTCGAACGCGCCGCGGCCGCGTGCAGGCGTCGATCACGCCCGCGAGCAGCGCCGCGTGGCCCTTGTTGTCGGCCGATCCGCTCCTCGCGCGTGCGCGCGGCGCCGTCGTACGAGGTGAGCGAGCGGAAGTCGTCGAGCACCCACGGCGCGGCCGCCGCGGAAGACCTCGATCCGCTCCTTCGCGCATCGAGTCGGGGCCGACGACCCGAGTAGTGCACGGTCGCGCATCGAGCCGTTCTGCGTACTCGATCGTCACCGTCGCCTCTCGACCGTGGTCACCGCCTCGCGCTGCGGAACCGCCGTCGCGAGCACGCGCCGCGGCGTGCCGCAGAGCCAGTTGGCGAAGTCGAACATGTGGCAGGCCTCGCCGAGGATCCGGCCGCCGCCCTCACGCGGGTCGTTCAGCCAGTGCCCCGCGGGCAGCGGTGCGTTGACGCGGTACACGAGCTGAACCGGCCCGGTGACGGCGTCCGCTTCGGCCCGGAGCGCCCGCGAGAGCGGGGCGAACGGCCGGTTGAACCCGATCGCGAGCCGCGGCGTTCTCGCGCCCGGCCGCCGCGACGGCGTCGATCGCCTTGCGGGTCAGGCCGAGCGGCTTCTCGACGAAGACGGCCTTGCCCGCATCGAGCGCCGCGGCGGCGATCTCCGCGTGCGTGTCGTGGCGCGTGGCGACCACGACGAGGTCGACGGCAGGATCGTCGAGGGCGGCGCGCCAGTCCGTCTCCGCTTCCGCGTCGCCGAACGACCGCGCCACGCCCGTCGCGTTCGTCGCGCGCCGGCTCACGACCATCCGCACGGCGACGTCGTCGCGCGCGCGCAGGTTCGGGATGATGCACGCTGCGCGCGAACGCAGCCCACGCCGACGAGCGCGACCTCGACGCGGTCGGTGCGCTCGGTGCTCGGGCGCGACGCACGCGCGATCTCCCGCACCGGCTCGCCGCCGGCGTAGGTGAGGACGGCGCCGAGCGGCGGATCGTCGCCGATCAGCGCTTCGTAGACGTCGGGGGCCTCCTCGAACGGGACCGTGCGGTCGACGAGCGGTTCGAGCCGCACGGCTCCGCCGGCGACGAGGCGCAGGAACTCGTCCATGTTCCGGTTCTCGGTCCAGCGCACGTACGCAAGCGGGTAGTCCAGGCCGCCCTCCTCGTAGAGCGGGTCGTAGCGGCCCGGCCCGTACGAGGTGGAGATCTGCACGTCGGCCTCCCGCTCGTACAGCGGAGCCCGGTCGAAGTGCAGCGGCACGTCGCCGACCGCGACGAGGCGGCCCTTGCGCCGGAGCAGCTGGACGCTCTCGTCGACGAGGCCGGCCGCGTTGCTCGACGCTGTGACGAGCACCACGTCGGCGCCGACCCCGCCTGTCCAGGCGTCGACGGCGCCGGGCGCCTGCGACGGCTCGATGGCCTCCTCGGCGCCGAGTTCGACGGCCAGCTCGCGTCGGCGGCCGCGCGGCTCGATGCCGAGGACGCGGCAGCCGGACGCGGCGAGGAGCTGCACGGTGATCAGGCCCAGGAGCCCGAGGCCCGTGACCACGACGCGCTCGCCGAGCGCGGCGCCGGCGCGCCGGACGCCGTGCAGAGCGATCGCGCCGATGGTGGTGAAGGCGGCGTGCTCGACCGGGACGCCCGGGGGCACGACGGTCACGAGATTCCCGGGGACGGAGACGAGCTCGGCGTGGTTGGCGTACCCGGCCCCTGCGCACGCGACCGTGTCTCCGACGCGAACCATTCCGGTGCCGCCGGAGTCGCGGACGACTCCTGCGACGGAATAGCCGAGTGGCAGGTCCGCGCCTGTCGCGTCGCGCACGAGCGCAGCGGTCTTCCGCACGCCGTGCTCGCGCGCGAAGCCGAGCGTCTGCCGGACGAGCTGTGGGTTGCGGATGGCGCGCATCGGCAGCGACCCGCCGGACGCCACGTTCCCGCGCTCGGTGCCGCTCGAGATCGCCGACGCCGCCGTCTCGACGAGCACGAAGCCGGGCCGCGGGCCCGGGGGCGGCATGTCGACGATCTGTGGGCGGCCCTTCCGGAGGACGAGCTGCTTCACGGGGCGCAGGGTATCCATAGGCCCGCCCGGCCCCAGTATCCTCGGCGGCCGTGGCCCGGCGCCAAATCGTCCTCTCGGTCGTCGGGACCCGGCCTAACATGATGAAGATCGCGCCGATCGCGTCGGCGCTCGGGGGCGACGACCGGTTCCGGCATGTGCTCGTGCACACGGGCCAGCATTACGACCGGCGAGCTCTCCGACGTGTTCCTGGAGGAGTTCGGCCTCGGGGAGCCCGATCACCTGCTGCAGGTCGGCTCCGGGTCGCACGCCGAGCAGACGGCGCGCGTGATCGAGCGGCTCGAGCCCGGTGCTCCTGGAGGTGCGGCCCGATGTGGTGCTGGTGCCGGGTGATGTGAACTCGACCCTGGCGGCGGCAATCACGGCGGCGAAGCTGCAGATGACCGTCGGGCACGTCGAGGCGGGGCTGCGCAGCTTCGACCGGACGATGCCGGAGGAGCTCAACAGGATCGTCGCCGACACGGTCTCGGATCTCCTGTTCATTCACTCGCCGGAGGCGCGGACGAACCTGCTCGACGAGGGCCATCCGGCGGAGCGGATCCACGACGTCGGCAACACGATGATCGACACCCTGGTCGCGATGCGCGGCCGGATCGAGGCATTCGGCGCGCCCGCCCGGCACGGCGTCGAGCTCGGCGGGTACGTGGTGGTGACGGTGCACCGGCCGGCGCTGGTCGACGGGCCGCTGCTCGCTGACGCCATGCGTGCCCTGGGTGCGCTCGCGAGCGAGCTCCCGGTGGTCTTCCCGGTGCACCCGCGCACCCGGCACGCGCTCGACCGGCTCGGCATCGATGTGCCCGGCGTGGCGCTTCTGCCGCCGGCCGGCTACGTCGAGTTCCTCAGCCTCGTCGCCGGCGCGGCCGCCGTGCTGACCGACTCGGGCGGCATTCAGGAGGAGACGACGTACCTGGGCGTGCCGTGCTTCACGCTTCGAGACAACACCGAGCGTCCGGTCACGATCGAGCTCGGCACGAACACGCTGCTCGGCCTCGACACCGGAGCGCATCGCCGACGTGCCGGCGTTGCTCCGCGAGCCGCGCGACCACCGCATCCCGCCCGGCTGGGACGGGCACGCAGCCGAGCGCATCGTCTCGGTGCTCGCGGCGTCCTACGCGACGTCGTCAAGCAGCGCGGCCATCTCCCGCGCGAGCTCGCTGCGCCGGTAGGGCTGCAGGCGCTCCGGCAGGACAGGCCCCGCCTCGCCCGCGAGCAGGCGGTCGAGCGCCCCCGCGATCGATTCCTCGTCGCCGAAGCGGGCGGCGGCCTGTGCGGCGCCGAGGCGGTCGAGCACGGCTTCGGTCGCGCCGCCGCCGCTGACGCAGAGCACGGGCTTGCCGAGGGCCATGTACTCGTAGACCTTGGCCGCGACCGCTGTGGCATCGCCGGCGCTCGTCCCCTGCGAGACCAGGCCGACATCGGCTTCGCGCGCGATCGTCTCGACCGCCTCGCGCCAGGTCGACGGGGGCCTCACCTCGATGTCCACGGCGCGCGCGCGCTCGATCTCCGCCCGAATGGACGGGGCGACGAACCCGTGGACGACGAGGCGGAAGGCGTCGCGAAAACGCTCACGGGCCAGCACGTCGAGCAGGGGAGCGAGCGGCCGGTCGACCGTGAGCGAGCCGGAGTGCACGATCGTCAGCGGCGGCTTGCCCTCGGGCTCGCGGCGCAGGTCGAGCAGTTCGTCCGCGAATCCGTTCGTGATCACGGAGACCTCGCGTCCCGGATGACGCCCACGCACGTCGGCCGCGGCCTCTGGCGTCGTGACGACGACCGCGCTCGCCCGCGCGACGACGGAACGCTCGAGCGCCGGCAGGATCGGGCCGCCGCGGTCGAACAGCGGGTTGCCGGCCCAGAGATCGCGCAGCTCGAGGACGAGGGGCGGGCCGCCCGCCCGGCGGCCGGCGCGCGCGACGAGCGCGGCGACCGTCGGCGGCGCCGTCGCCAGCACGCAGTCGTACCGGCCCGACGCGAGCCGGCGCCGGAGCTCGGCCGCGCCGCGCGGGAGCCAGAGCATCGACAGCGGCACGGCCTCGGGACGGAGGCCGGCCACGCGGAAGGCGGGGTCGGCGATCTCGCCGACACGCGCCATGACGCGTGCCCGCGACGTCCCGCGCCGCTGCACGTCGGGCCGCTCCGAAAACTCCTGGGCGCTCGGGCGCTCGGGTGCGGCGAGGACGTCGACGTTCCACCCGTGCGCGGGGAGGTGCCGCACGAACGCGCGCCAGCGTGCGGCGGGGCCGCCCGCCTGGTCGAACGCCCGGTGCGAGACGACGAGGAGCTGCCTCAGATCCGCTCGAGCTCCCACTCGACGACCCAGATGATCCCGCCGAGATGCCGCGCGGCCGCGGAGAGCAGCTGCTGCGCCGTCGCGTTGTGAACCGCGATGTAGACGACGGCCGGCTTGATCCAGAAGGTGCGGCCCCGGATCCGGAAGCGGGCGGTCGAGTAGTACGGACGCTCGCGCCCGTGGCGCGTCGTAGGGTCGAAGTAGTCGAACGTGTGCTCGTTGAACGCCGTCCGGTGCGTCGGGTCGGAGGCGAAGTCCTGCGAGTTCCAGTACGGGACGCGCACCTCGACGATGCCGCCGGGCGCCGTGATCCGGTGCAGCTCCGCGATCTTCCCCACCGGGTCGGCGAGGTGCTCGAGCACGTGATGGAGCCGAACGCGCGAGAACGTGCCGTCGTCCCAGGGCCACGGGGTCGTCTCGAGGTCGTGGACGACGTCGACGCCCGGAAGCTCGGTCAGGTCGTGGTTGACCCAGCCGACCAGGATGTCGTTGCCCGCGCCGAGATGGAGCCGCTGCTCAACCACCAGCCAGCTCCCTATACGTGTCGGCCGCGTCGTCGACCACGGCATGCTCGTCGTACAGCTCGGCGATCCGCGTCCGTGCGCTCTCCGCGATTTCCATCCTGCGTCCCTCCGGGAGGTCGAGGAAGTCCGCGACCCGCTCCGCGAGCTCGCGGCTGTCTCCGGGCTCGACAAGGTAGCCGTCCACCCCCGGCCTGATGATCTCGGGAGCGGCCGCGATCCTCGTCGCGACCACGGGCGTGCCGGCGAACATCGCCTGGACGAAGGTGAGCCCGAGGCACTCGATAGGCGTGGTCGTCGGGAAGACGAAGACGTCTGCGTGGCCGTAGAAGCCCGGCAGGTCGTCGTCGGCGACCGCGCCCGTGAAGCGGACAGCGCCGCTGACGCCGAGCTCGTCGGCGCGCACGGCGAGCGCCGGCGCGAGGCCGTGGTCGGGGCCGACGAAGGTCACGCTCGCTTCCGGGTGGCGCCCGAGGATCGCGGGCAGCGCCTCGAGGAGCACCTGCGGCCCCTTCCGCTCGCGGAGCTGCCCGACGAAGAGGAGGCGCTTTCCCGCGCGCGAAAGGCCGGCGACCGCGCGGAACGGCTCCATGTCCCCGAGGACGCGGAGAAGCCGGACCCGCTCGCTGGGAAAGCCGACGTCGCGCGTCTGCCGCCGGCAGTGGTCGGTCATGCTCGCGACGAGGTCGGCCGAGGCGAGGATCCGGCGGACCGTGCCGACGAACGGCCGACCGCTCGCGTCCAGGCGCTCGACCTCGCTGTCGTGGGGGACGAGCTCGCCGAAGGTGGAGAGCAGCGAACGGGCGCCGAGCCGGCGCGCGACGAGCACGGCGGCCGCCCCGTGCGTCCAGGGCCAGTCGAACGCGTGCACAACATCGGGGCGGCGGCCGGCGAGCAGCTGCTCCGACGAGCGCGCCCAGCAGAGCGCCGCGACGACGTGCTTGAGCGCGGCCACCGGCCGCCGCACGAGCGCGCCCGCATACCAGCCCAGCAGTGTCCCCACGACGCGGGGCCGCCGCAGCGCGTAGCCCGCAACCGCGGCCACGCCGGGGAACGAGAACGTCGCGATCTCGATGTCGCCGGTCCGCGGACGCCGTCCGTCGAGCTACCGGGCGGCGCGACGATCCGCAGCCGGAACCCGCGCTCGAGGAGATGCGGAACGACGTACTGGATGTAGCGCGCGATCCCGCCGTACGGCGGCGGCACGGGCGCGGCCACGAGCAGGACGAGCGGCTGCTCAGCCACTGCTGAGCGATACCCGGATGAGCCTGCTCGCGTCGCCGAAGCGGGGCGTCAGCGCACCGAGGCCGCCGCCCTCGCGCGCGAAGAGCCCTATGGCGAGCACGAGCACCAGCGTGTAGCCGACCGACGACGAGAGCGACGCGATGTACGTGCCCCGGGACGGCAGGAGCGCCACGTTCATGACGACGTTCACCACCAGCCCGGGGATCCAGATGAGCACCGCGCCGCGTGGCATCCCGCGTCCGCCGAAATGGTGGGCGAGGATGCTGATCATCCCGAAGCTGAAGATCCCCGGCACGAGCCAGTAGTAGAGGTCGATCGCCGGCCGGTAGCTCTCGCCGAAGACGAGCGGGATGCCGACGGCGGCCAGCGGGACGGAGATGAGGCAGAGCAGCCCGAACAGGACGGCGACGCCGCGGAAGATCTCGGCGGTCGGCTGCCAGCCGCCCTCCCGGGCGACCCGCGGCAGCAGGTTGATCCCGATCACGATCGGGAGGAGCGTCAGGGCGTCCGCGATCGCCGTCGCCACCGAGTACTGGCCCGCGGCGTCGGCCCCGATGAACGCGTTCACGAACAGCATGTCCAGGCGCAGCAGGAGGAACATCACCATCGAGGCGAGGTACAGCTTCATGCTGTACCCGACCATCGAGCGGGCGAGCTCGGGGCGGAACCGAAGACTGCGGGCGCCGCGCAGTGCCAACACCGTGTACGCGGCCGCGGCTACGTAGAACCCGGCCGCGTAGAGCACAAGCGCGCCGGTCGTCCCGATCGAGAAGAAGGCGAACCCGATCACCAGCGCGACCAGGGTCGCGGCCGCCTGCAGTGCGTCGACGCTGTTGTAGGCGACGAGCCGCCCCTGGCCGAGCAGAGACGCCCTGCAGGTACACGCACGCAAGCGCCGCGGGCGTGGCGGCCAGCGTGACGATGACGTCCAGCGTCGTGACGTTCGGGAGCGCGCCCGGAAAGATCGCCTGCACGGCGAACGCCAGGACGGCAAGCCCGGGACCCGACGACCGCGGCGATCGCCAGCGAGTTGGTGGCGGCGTCGACGGACTCGCGGCGGTCGCGCGCCGTGACGTAGGCGTTGGCCGTCCCGACGCCCAGGCTGCCGAGCTGCGTGAGGATCAGCATCAGGCCGACCGCCACGTAGAACGACCCGCGCCCCGACGGGCCGAGCTTCCGTGCTATCAGCACGGTCACGACCGCGCTGACGGCGAGCACGAAGAACTTCGACCCGAAGGTCAGGAAGACGTCGGAGCGCAGCCGGCGCCCGCCAACAGCGACCTCCGCGTCCGCTTCGAGCTCGGTGCGCTGGATCACCCGTTGCCGCCGAAGCGCAGCTGCACGCATGCGACCGCCTCGGCCGCGACACCGTCGCCGTAGTGGGCATCGGCGGCCGCGTCGAGGTCGCTGCGCTGCCAGCCGTCGGCGCCTGAGCGGAACACGTCGACGTCGGCGACCGTCGCGGCGGCCGCCTCGACGAGCCGGTCGATCGCGTCGCGGCCGAACTGGCGGAACGCCCCGTGGTATCCGGCGCCCCGTACGGGACCATGATCAGGAGCGTGCCGGGCTCGCGCAGGACGCGCCGCAGCTCGGCGACGACGACCGCGACCTCCCGGTCGGGATCGTCGGACCGGCCGCGGGCCGCGCCGTACCCGCTGTTGTCCATGCCGACGTGTTCGAGCGTCGAGATGGACACGACCGTGTCGAAGTACGCGTCGCGGTACGGGAGGTCGCGCAGGTCGGCGTAGGCGTACGAGACGCCGCGGCGCGGAAACGCCTTTGGCTCCGGTGCGAGTGTCACTATGTGCAGCCCCTCGAGCACAGGCAGCTCGTCCAGGTACTCCTCGTGATTCAGCGACGACCCCGCATCCAGCACGCGCGACCCGGCCGCGAGGCGCGCCAGGGCCCACGGAAGCTCGATGACGCGCTCGCTCAGGCCCGCGCCGAAACCGGATGGCAGCGTGTCCCGGCCGGCAAGCAGCGGGCTTGCGCTCGGCAGCAGGTCGGCGATCGCGCCGCGCTGGAGCACGTCGACGTCGAGCAGCCACGGTGCCCGCGGGAGCACGCCGCGGTCGACGAGTGCACGGACGGGGCGTTGCCGGGCGGCGGCCTGGCGAATCGTCTGGACTGCGCTGTGCATCGGCCCGCCATCGTTGCAGTTGGCGTCACGGGCCACCGCGCGTGAGCGTCACCGTCGTCATCACCTGCTTCAACTACGGCCGCTACCTGCCGGAAGCCGTCGCGAGCGCCGCAAGCCAGCCGGAGCGGCCGCGCGTCGTCGTCGTCGACGACGGTTCGGACGACCCGGAGACGCAGGCCGTGCTGGACCGGCTCGAGGGCGTCGAGCTCGTCCGGCAGGCGAACGCCGGCGTGTGCGCGGCGCGGAACGCTGGCCTGGCCCGGGTCGAGACGCCGTACGCGATCGTGCTCGACGCCGATGACCGGATCGCGCCGGGGGCGCTCGGCGCGATGCTGCCGCCGCTCGAACACGACACCGCACTCGGCTTCACGTACGGCTCGATGCGCTTCTTCGGTGCGTGGAGCGGGATCCTCCAGCTCCCGGCCTACGACCCGTACCGCCTGCTCTACCGGCACACGATCGGGCTGACCAGCCTGATGCGCCGTGAGGTCTGGGAGGAGACCGGCGGCTTCGACGAATCGTTCACCGCGCTCGAGGACTGGGAGTTCTGGGTCAACGCACTCGCCCACGGATGGCGCGGCCTGAAGGTCGACGCCGTCACGGTCGAATACCGCAAGCACGGCAGCTCGAAGGTCGGCGAGGACCGGCGCGTCTACCGCGCTGCCTACCGGCGCCTGCGCGCGAAGCACGCCGCCCTGTACGCCGACGCGCCGCGGCTCGCGCGCGAGAGCGACCTGCGCCTGCCGGGCCGGCTGACATACCGGTGGTTCTGGGGCCCGAGGCCGGTTCCGGCCCGTGTCGAGACGACGCTCCACCAGTTGCTGTGGCGCAGTGGACGCAACGCGCCCGAGACGTAGAGTTCCAGCCGCACCGTGTCCGAATACCTCGTCACCGAAGCGCCGCGCGCCGCGGCGTCGCCGCTCGCCGCCTTGCGCCGCATCGCCATCGTGCCGGCCTTCAACGAGGGCGAGTCGATTGCCCGCGTCATCGACGAGATCCGCGCCGCCGACCCGGACTTCGCGGTGGTGGTGATCGACGACGGCTCGACCGACGACACGGCCGTGCGCGCGGCGGCGACCCGCGCCCACGTCGTTCGGCTGCCGTACAACCTCGGGATCGGCGGCGCCGTCCAGACCGGCTACCAGTACGCCCGCGAGCACGGATTCGACATCGCGGTGCAGGTCGACGGCGACGGCCAGCACATCCCCGCCCAGATCCCGAGGCTGCTCCAGCCAATTCTCGATGGCCGCGCCGACATGGTCGTCGGGACGCGTTTCGCGGGCGCCGGCGACTACCGGGCCCCCGTCGCGCGGCGTGTCGGCATCCAGATCTTCGCCTGGATCGTGTCGCTGATCGTCCACCAGCGCGTCACGGACACCACGTCGGGCTTCCGCGCGGTCAACCGCCGTGCCATGACCCTGTTCGCGAACGACTATCCGCACGACTACCCCGAGGTGGAGGCGACCGTGCTCGTCCACCGCCACCGGCTGCGGGTGACCGAGGTTCCGGTCGAGATGCGCGAGCGCGAGACGGGACGGTCGTCGATCAGTGCGCTGCGGTCGTTCTACTACATGTTCAAGGTCACGTTGGCACTCTTCGTCGGCCTGTTCCGCCGCTACTCGACGCCGGAGCAGCAGTGACACCGGTCCGCGTCTCGATCTTCGCAGCGATCGCGGCGGTCATCCTGCTCGTGATCATCTTCGAGCTGATCCGGAGCCGTCGCCTTCAGGAGCGCTACGCACTCCTGTGGATCCTGACCGGCGTCGCGGTCTTGGTGCTCGCCGTCTGGCGAAGCGCGCTCCGGGAGTTCTCACACGCCGTCGGGATCGCCTACCCGCCGTCGGCGCTCTTCGTGCTGGCGATGGTCTTCATCCTCTTCGTGCTGCTCCATTACTCGACCGTGATCTCGCAGCTCTCGGACCAGAACCGCATCCTGGCCCAGCGGCTGGCGCTGCTCGAGGCCGACCAGCGCGAGGTCGAGGCGGCCGATGGGGCGAACGAGTAGCGCGTGGCGGCGGAGCCCGGGCAGATTGACGAGACGGAGCTCGCTGCAGTGTTCGCCCGGCTCCGGCGTGACGTCGGCATGCTCGCCGGCGAGAACGGCGGCACGCAGCTGCCTCCGGCCCGGCGCGAGGCCGATGCGCTCTGGGCGGTCACGGCAGAGCGGCAGTACCTGGCGCGGCCCGGCACGCTCGGGCGGCTCCGCGGTCTCGCGCTGACACCGGCGAAGGCGGTTCTGCGCCGGATGATGCGCTGGTACGTCGAACCGCTCGCGCACGACCAGCGCCAGTTCAACGCGGTCGTGCTGCGGCTCGCCGACCAGCTCCGCGACGAGTCGCTCGCCGCCACTACGCGCCTCGACGCAACTGTCGAGCAGCTCGAAGCCGCCGTGCAGATCCTGCAGCAGGCGATCCAGTCGTCGCGGGCCGAGATCGAGCGCGGCTTCGAGCTCCAGCTGGCGGACGTTCGCCGCGACGTCGAGCGGCCGCAGCGCGAGCACGACGAGCGGCTCACCCGCGTCGAGCGCCGGCTGCGCTCCGCGACGCCGCAGGTCGTGCAGGCGGCGCCGCCCGTGCAGCCGACGAACGCTCCCACGCCGGTGCCCGACTACTTCTCGTTCGAAAGCACAATGCGCGGCTCGATCGAGGAGGTGCGCGAGAAGCAGGCGGTCTACGTGCCCGATTTCCGGGCTGCGGGGCCGGTGCTCGACGTCGGGTGCGGCCGGGGAGAGTTTCTCGTGCTCCTGCGTGAAGCCGGTGTCGAGGCGCGCGGGGTCGACGTCGACGCCGACATGGTCGCCTACTGCCAGGGCGAGGGCCTGGACGTCGAGCAGGCTGACGCGTTCGTCTACCTCGCCGCGCTCGACGACGGCGCGCTCGGCGGCATCTTCAGCGCGCATGTCGTGGAGCACCTAACGCCGCCGCAGCTCGTGCAGTTCCTGGACCTCGTCGCGGCGAAGCTGCGCGAGGGCGGTGTCTTCGTCGCCGAGACGCCGAACCCGACCTCGCTCATCGCGCTGCCCACCTTCTTCGCCGACCTGAGCCACGAGCAGCCGGTGCACCCGAAGACGTTCGACCTGCTGGCGCGCCAGGCGGGGCTGCGCGACGTCGAGCTGCGCTTCATGAACGAGCCGCCGCCGCAGGCGCGCCTCCAGCCGGTCGAGCTGCCCGAGGGCCCGGAGCTCGAGCAGGCCCGCTGGGCGCTCAACACGAACGTCGAGCGGCTCAACGACGTCGTCTTCGCAGCCCAGGACTACGCGCTCGTCGCCAGGGCATGAGGATCGCCGTCTGCCTACCCCAGGTCCCGTTCGAGCGAGGCGGGGCGGAGATCTTCGCGGACACGCTCGTCGGCCAGCTCCGCGAGCGCGGCCACGAGGCGGACGTGGTCACCGTGCCGTACAAGTGGTACCCGCAGGCGCGTGTGCTCAGCCAGGCGTTCCTCTGGCGCCTGCTCGACCTCGAGGAGGCGAACGGGCGGCCGGTCGACCTCGTGATCGCGACCAAGTTCCCGTCGTACGCGGTGCGACATCCGAACAAGGTCGTCTGGCTGCTGCACCAGTTCCGCCAGGCGTACGACATGGACCGCACGCCGATCGGGCAGTTCGGCGAGTCGGGCTTCGACCGTGCCACGCGCCGTGCGGTGCACCAGTTCGACCGGCTCGCGCTCAGCGAGGCGAAGCAGCTTTTCACCACCTCCGAGAACAACGCGCGTCGGCTCAGCGAGTCGACCGGGCTGACGGCCGAGGTCATGCCGCACCCGCCGCAGCAGCTCGAGTACCGCTGCGAGGAGTACGGCGACTTCGTGCTCTCCGTCGGCCGGCTGGACGGCGCCAAGCGCGTCGACCTGCTGGTGCGCGCGGCGACGAGCCTCGACGGGCTCCGGGTGGTCGTCGCGGGCGACGGCCCCGACCGGCGCCGGCTCGAGTCGCTCGCCGACGACCTGCGTCTGAACGGCCGGGTTGCCTTTGCGGGCCGCGTGCCCGAGGACGAGCTCGCGTCGCTGTACGCGCGCTGCCTCGCCGTCTACTACGCGCCAATCGACGAGGACTTCGGGATGGTCCCGTACGAGGCGTTCCTCGCCGAGAAGCCCGTCGTGACGACGCACGATGCGGGCGGGCCGCTGGAGATCGTCCGGCACGAGCAGAACGGCCTCGTCTGCGCGCCTGACGAGGAGGATGTCGCGAAGGCCTGCCGCTGGCTCGCCGAGCACCGGGACCAGGCGCGGGCGTGGGGCCGTGCGGGCAGGCCGCTGGCGGAGCGCGTCACGTGGGATCACTCGATCGACCGGCTGCTCGCATGAAGGTCGCCTTCGAGACACCCTTTCCCCCGCAGCGGTCGGGGATCGCGGACTACAGCGCGCTGATCGTGCCTGCGCTCCGGCGCCACCTCGAGATCGACGTCTTCGCCCAACGGCCTCCGCGCTCGTACGACGCGTACGACGCCGTCGTGTACCAGATCGGCAACGAGCCGTCGGCGCACGGCTGGATCCTCGACGAGCTGCGGCGCCACTCGGGCCTCGTCGTGCTGCACGAGTTCGTGCTCCACCATCTCGTCGCAGGCGTGACGCTCGGCCGGGGCGACCGCGACGGCTACGCGCGCGCCCTCGAGCGCGAGGCGGGCCTCGCCGGTCGGCTGCTCGCCTACGGCGTCATCGAGGGCGACCTGCCGCCGATCTGGGAGGTGGCCCCGACCGCGTTCCCACTCGCGGGCGAGATCCTCGACCTGGCCGGCGGGCTGATCGTCCACTCGCGCCACATGGAGGAGCGGGTGCGCGAGGCCGGGTTCCGCCGGCCCATCTGGCGCGTCGCGCATCCGGCGTGGGAGCCGCCGCCGGGCGAGCCGGACACGACGCTCCCGCCGGCGAGCTTCCGCATCGGCGCCTTCGGGCATCTGAATCCGGCCAAGCGCGTCCCACAGGTCCTCGAGGCGTTCGTGCAGGTGCGTGAGCGCGTCCCCGGCGCGCACCTCGTGCTCGCCGGGCCGCCCGCGCCGGGGCTCGACCTCGATGCCCTGGTCGCCGCCCACGGGCTCGCCGGCAGCGGGGCGGTCAAGCAGCTTGGATACGTCGACGAAGGGCGGCTTTGGGCGCTTCTGCGCGCGTGCGACGTGCTCGCCGCGCTCCGCCGCCCGACGATGGGGGAGACGTCGGGCATGGCGATCCGGGCGCTCGCGGCCGGGACGCCGCTCGTCGTCGATGACGTGGGCTGGTTCTCGGAGCTCCCCGACGCCGTCGCCGTCAAGCTCGGCGACGAGGGCGGGCTCGCCGACGCTCTGGTGCGGCTTGCGGAAGACGAGACGGGGCGGAGGGCGATGAGCGAGGCATCACGCGCCTACATCGCGGAGCAGCACGAGCTGCATGGGGTCGCGAACGAATATGCGTCGGCGATCGAGGAGTCGGTCGGCGGCGACGCCGTTCGGAACGCCTTCGTCGCCGAGCTTTCCGAGGCGGCCGCCGAGGTCGGGATCGGCGTCGACGACCCGGAGCTCGATCGGGTCTCAGAGCGCGTCCGGGAGCTCGGCCTGTGACCGCGTCGGGAGTGGCAGTGCCTCGCCGGCGCCTGCTCGAGGTCGCGATCACCGCCCGTCCGGCGATCTGGCTGACGGCGATCGTCGCCGCGTCAGCGCTCATCCGGTTCGCCGCCTCGCGCGGCTACCCGGGCCCCTGGATCCTTCCGGACGAGCTCATCTACGCCGAGCTCGCGCGCAGCCTCGCCGAGCACGGCCACATGACGATTCGCGACGCGCCGAGCCCGGGCTTCGGCCCCGTCTATCCGCTCCTCATCGCTCCGGCCTATCTGATCTTCGACCGGCTGCCGGAGGCGTACGCCAGCGTGAAGGCGATCAACGCCGTCGCGATGTCGCTTGCCGCGGTGCCGGCGTACTTCCTGGCGCGCCGGCTGCTCGCACCGCCGCTCTCGATCCTCGTCGCCTTCCTGACGGTTGCCGTCCCCTCGATGGCATACACGGGCCTCGTCATGACGGAGAACGCCTTCTATCCGGTCGCCGTGCTGGCGATGCTCGCGATCGTGCGCGTCCTCGAGCGGCGAACCCTGCGGCGCGAGGTGGTCGCGCTCGCGCTGCTCGGCCTCGCGCTTGCGACCCGCGTGCAGGCCGTCGCGCTTGTCGCCGCGCTGGCGACGGCGATCGTCATCGCGGCGCTGCTCGAGACGTGGACGGACGACGGGCGTCTGTCCGTCCGGCCGCTCTTCCGGCGGGTGGCGGCGTTCTGGGTGACCTGGGCCGTGCTGGTCGCCGGGCTCTTCGGCGTCATCCTCGTCCAGGCGGCGCGCGGGCGGCCGCTGACCGCGGTCTTCGGCGCCTACGAAGGCGCGGCGAACCAGACGTACGACTACGGCGCGCTCCCGCGCTGGGTGCTCTACCACCTCGCCGAGTTCGACCTCTACCTCGGCGTGTTCCCGTTCATCGCGCTCGGCGTCGTCCTCCTCCGCGCGTTCACCGTGGAGCGGCGCTCGCCGGCCGTCCGCGCGTTTGCCGCCGCGAGCATCTCGATCGTCTTCTGGATGACGCTGCTCGTGGCGACGTTCTCCACGCAACCGCTCGTCGGCTACGTCGAGGAGCGCTACCTCTTCTACGTGGCACCGCTCTTCTTCGTCGCGCTGGCCGTCTGGATCGACCGCGGCCTCCCGCGCACCGGGCGTGGTGTCTGGACGTTTGTGATCATCGCGGCCGCGCTGCCCGGGATCCTGCCGCTCTACTCCTTCGTGCCGACGAGCATCGAGAACGCGCACACGCTCGCGCTCATGCCGCTCTTCGACCTGCGCCTCGCGGTCGTCCGCGACTTCCCGCCCGGGGCGCTGGTCGTCATCGCGGGCATCATCGCCGCGCTCGTCGTCGTGTACCTACCGTCGCGCTGGCGCCTGGTGCTGCCGCTCATCGTCGCGCTCTACTTCGCGGCCGCGGCCCGGCCGATCCATGCGTGGTTCCAGGCGCGCACGTCCGGCTCGCTCGGCGCAGGCATCCAGACGCGGCGCGACTGGATCGACAACGCGGTCGGCTCGAACGCCGACGTGCCGGTCGTCTGGTCGGGCGCGGCGGACTTGCACGTGATGTTCGACAACGAATTCTTCAACCGGAGCGTGCGGACGATCTACGACCTCGCTCCGCCGCCGCCGGGCAACCTGCATCTCGTCGACGTGGCGTCGACCGTCGATCCGCGCACCGGTGCGATCCTCGGCGCCGGGGGGAAGCGCGTCGACGCGCCGTACGCGCTTACCGACCGCACGACGATCCTCGACGGGACGCCGGTTGCCCGCGACCCGAACCTGGGCACGACGCTCTACCGCGTCCGCAACCCCGTCGCGCTCTCGAGCTCCGTCTCCGGCCTCTACGCGAACGACACGTGGTCGACGGGCACCGTCGGCTGGACGCGGTACCGCTGCAACGGCGGAAGCGTGCTCGTCGATCTCGAGAACAGCCCGGCGCTGTTCCCGGCGGGACAGAAGATCGCGGCCAACGTGGACGGCCGGACGGTCGCGACGGCGAAGCTGACCCCGGCGGCGCCGGCAACGACGCTGAAGGTGCCGCTCCGTCCGTCCGGTGGCCGGTGCGCCGTCACGTTCACGGTCTCGCCGACCGCCGTCCCGGCGCAGGTGCTCGGCGCGGCGGATCCGGACCCGCGCGCGCTCGGCGCCCGCTTCCTCGGGTTTCGCTACCGCCGCTGAAGCCAGATGCCGCCCGGCTTGTCCTGGTCCCCGGGCGGGACGAGGGCGGCGAAGGCGCCGGCGTGGAACGTGGCCAGCCAGGAGCTGAACAGCGCAATCTCCCACGCCGCGTTGTGCTCGAGGAAGGCCCGGAGCAGGTAGGCCTCGTTCCAGGCGCGGCCCTCGTACACCCACTCGTCCGGGTACTCGAATGGCCAGAAGATGTCGTGCACATGCACGAAGACGCCCGGGGCGAGGCGCGGGACGAGCTCGAAGAAGATGTGGTTCACGTCGCTCCCCGTCTTCGCCACGTGGCTCGAGTCGACGAAGAGCACGTCGCCTGCCTCGAGGGCGAGGAACGGCTCGAGCGGAACGTCCTGCACCGGCGCCTGGATCAGGGTCGCGCGCTTGAGGTCGTCCTCTCGCAGGAGCGCCTGCAGGCGGTCCGGGTACGGCTCGACGAACGTGCAGGCGAGTGAGCCGTCGAGGAAGCGCTCGTTCGTGTCGAGCATCACTGCCGAGGAGTAGCCGGAGCCGATCTCGACGAGCCGCGCCGGGCGCAGCTGCCGCAGCAGCGCCTGCAGGACGATCGCGTCGCCGTAGCCGAAGTTGTCGTTCTCCGAGTAGTACCGCCGCTCCGGTGTGGGGTTGCGCGCGAGGCTGGCGTCGGGCGCGTAGCGGGCGAGCTCCGCGATGAGCGCCAGCTGCCCCGCCTCGTTGACGTCCACGCCCGGGAGCGTCTCTGGCTTCGCGAAGATCCGGTCGGCGCGGGCGCGCACCTCGTCCGCGTCCGGCAGCGGCGAGTAGAAATGCCCCGGCGGCATCCAGAGGCCGGGCGTCTCCTGGGGCGGCGGCGTCGCTCGCGTCCGGCCCGGCACCCGCACGGCGCCCAATCTAGACGAGCGCGCGCAGCCGCTCGGGGTGCTTGCGGACGAAGCGGGCGATCCCGCGCCAGTGCCACAGCGTGCGGCGCGTGAGGAACCGCCGGTCGGTGACGGCGATATGGCGGTGCGTCACGACGGCGCCGGGGACGTACCAGCGATCCCAGCCGGCCTTCGTCGCCCGGTAGCAGAGGTCGATGTCCTCGCCGTAGAGCCGGAAGCCTTCGTCGAAGCCGTCAAGCTCGTCGAGCATCGTGCGCCGCAGCAGGAGGAAGCCGCCGAGCATCCAGTCGGCGGGCACCGGGCCGGTCGGCCGGTCGTCGAGGTTGTAGTGCCCGCGCTGGCGCTTGTACGGGTCTACCAGGAGCCGCAGCGGCGTGCGGCGCACGAGCGTTCCGCCCACGGTCGGGAAGCGGCGGCGCGAGGGCTGCCATGCCCCGTCCGGGTAGAGCATCTGCGGCCCGGCGACCCCGCAGCGGCCGTGCTCGTCGGCGAACGCACGCAGGACGGCGATCGCGTCGGATGCGGCCTCGGTGTCGGGGTTGGCGACGACCACGTACGGCGCCGACGTCTCCCGGATGCCCCGGTTCGCGTTCGCCGCGTAGCCGGCGGGCCGCTCGTTGCGCAGGAGGCGCACCCCGGCGGGGACGTCGATCGTCCCGGGGAGGTTCGCGACGACGACGAGCTCCTCGACCTGCGGCTGCAGCGCGGCCAGGCACGTGGCCAGCTCGAGCCGCGGCTCATGGACGACGACGACTGCGGCGACGCTCACAGCAAGCTCCGGTAGACGTCGAGCGTGCGCCGCGCCGTCTCCTGCCACGAGTAGCGCCTGGCGCGCTCGAGCCCGGCGCGAACGAGCCGCTCGCGATCGGCGAGCGCCCGTTCGATACCACCAGCGAGCGCGACGGGATTGCCCGGCTCGACGAGGATCGCCGCATCCCCTGCCACCTCCGTCGTCGCGCCGGCCGCCGTGGTCACGACCGGTGTTCCGGAGGCCATCGCCTCGATGATCGGCAGCCCGAACCCCTCATACCGCGACGGGAAGACGAAGCACGCTGCGCCCCGGTAGAGCGCGGCGAGCTCGTCCTTCGCGACATGGCCGCGCACGTCGACGCGCCCGCTGATCCCGAGCCGCGCCGCCGCCTCGTGCACGGCGTCGCCCAGGCCCTTGTCGGGCCCGACGAGCACCAGCCGCAGCTCGCCGGATAGGAGCGCGGCGGCCTCGACGGCTGCGAGGGGATCCTTGCGCGCGTGGAGGGCGCCGACGAAGAGCAGGAACGGTCGCCCGTCGGCGGACGGGCCGTCGGGGCCGTAGACGCGGTCGACGCCGTACGGCGTTACGACGACCTTCTCCGCGGCCACGCCGTAGTGCTCGGTCAGGTCGTCGCGTGTGCGCTCGGAGCCGGTCAGCACGGACGCTGCGCGGCGGACGGACGGCTGGACGAACGTCCGGAAGAGGAGGCGGTCACGCGTGCCCATGAGGCCGCGCTCGGCCTCGAACGACAGGTCCTGCACGGTGAGGACCGCCGGTCCCCGGTACGCCGGTGGCACGACGTGCAGGAAGTGGACGAGGGCGGGCCGGGTACGGCGGAGCAGCCGCGGCAGGCGGATGGCCATACGCAGGGCCTGGCTGGAGGCGCGGAGCTCGAGCGGCTCGACGCCGGGGGGCACGAGCGATGCGTCGCGCACGACGGCGGCGAGGCGGATGTCGTCGGCGATCGGCGCCAGCTCACGGAGCAGGTTCTCGACATAGGACTCGTCGCCCGTGCGCTGGCGGCCGAGCACGTCGGCGTCGATGACGACGAGCGGCGCGCTCACGACGCGCCCGCGGCCAGCCGATAGACGGCGAGCGTCCCCCGGGCTGTGCGCTCCCACGAGAAGGCCGCCGCCCGCTCGCGCCCGCTCTCGACGAGCTTGGTGCGATTGCCGGTCGCGGCCTGGCGGATCGCGGCGGCGATCGAGTCCGCGTCCCGCGGGTCGCACGTCAAGGCGACACCGGCCGCGAACTCGTCGTAGGGCGAACCGGCGGGGCACACGACCGGCGTCCCGGCCGCCATCGCCTCGAGCACCGGCAGCCCGAAGCCTTCGTACAGTGACGGGTAGACGAGGCACCGTGCGCCGCGGTAGAGCGCCGCCAGCTCGTCGTCGTCGACGCGCCCCAGCCAGCGCACGCGCTCGCCGGACACGTCGACATCGCCCCAGCCCTGGGCGCCGGCGACGCGCAGCTCGCCGCCAAGCCCGGACCGGTGGAAGCCCTCCACGACGCGCCCGAGGTTCTTCCGTGGCTCGAGGGTGGCCACGGCGAGCACGTAGTCGCCGTCGGCGGCAGGCCCGGCGGCGTTGAACGGCGGCCCGACGCCCTGATGGACGACGTGCACCTTCTGCTCGGGGACGCCGGTGAGGGCTGCGAGCTCGCGCTGCTGGAAGGCGGACACCGTGATGACGGCCGCGGCGGAGCGAAGGATCCGCCGCAGCGTCAGGGATGTGTACCGGCGCGTCCACGCGTTGAAGGACTCCGGGCGCCGCAGTGGGGCGACGTCGTGCACCGTCACCACGACCGGTACGCGGGAGACGAGCGGCGCGCGGAGCGTCGTGCAGTGGAGCACGTCGACGTTCGCCCTCGCGGCCGCTGCTGGGAGCAGGGCCGGGTACCAAACCGCGTCGCGCACGACCCGCGTGAGTCGCCCTCCGTGGCCAAACCGAAACGGGTGCGTCTCGACGTCGTCGAGCCGCGCCAGCTCGGCGAGCAGGTTGACGATGTAGCGCGCGGTGCCGGCGCCGGTGAGCGCGAGCGGCGCGACGTCGATCCCGGCCCGCAGTTGCCCGGTCACGTCGGCAGTTTCTCAGAGCGCCTGTGCATATCCGGCGAGCACGGCCTCGCCGCACGCGCGCCGCGTGAACCGGCCGGCGTGCGCGAGTCCGGGAGCGCGGAGCTCGCCGCGCCGCGCGATCGCCTGCTCGATTGCATCGGCGAACGCCTCCGGCTCGTCGGGATCCGCGCGGAGCGCCAGGTCACCGGCCGCCTCGTCGAGCGAGGGGTGGGTCGAGCAGACGGCCGGCGTGCCGCAGGCCATCGCCTCGACGATCGGCATGCCGAAACCCTCGAAGCGCGACGGGTAGACGAACGCCTCGGCGCCCCGGTACAGCCGCGGGAGCTCCTCCGGCGGCGTGTAGCCGACCCGGCGTACGCCGGGCTCCGCGCGCACCTGCTCCCCCCATCCGACCTGGCCGACGAGCGCCAGCTCCAGGTCGGCGCCGCGGTCGCGCAGGATGCGGACCGCCTCGACCGCCGCGTGCAGGTTCTTGCGCGGCTCGTCGGTCGCCACCGACAGCACGTACGGCCGCTCGAGGTCCGAGCGCTCGCCGTCGGGGCCGAGCACGGGGTGGAGGCCGGGGTAGGCGATCCGCAGGCGGTCCTGGTCGACGCCGAGGTGCTCGTGGACGTCGTCCGCCGTGTACCGCGAGTTGCACATGATCACGTCGCATTCGCGGGCGGCGATCGTGTCGCGGCGCCGGTGCATCTGCTCCGTGACCGGGGAGACCCACTGCGGGAAGCGCAGGGGCACGAGGTCGTGGATGGTGGTCGTACGGACGCCGCGCCGCTGGCTGGGCTGCAGCCATTCCGAGAAGTGGAAGACGTCCAGCCTCCCGGCTAGAAGCTCGACGGGTGGCCAGCGGAAGCGCGTCCAGAGCGAGCGCCAGGTCTGCGCCGACGGTGGGACGACCGTGAGCCGGCGCTCGACCGGGAGCCCGTCGAGCGCGGCGGCTACGGCGCGGCGGCGGCGCGGCCCGGTGACCGAGAAGGCGACGACGTGCGTGTCCGGGTGGCTCGCCTGGACGAGGCCGTCGAGCATCCCGACCCAGTAGTTGCCGATGCCGGTGAGCGGGTTGAAGAGCGGTGTCACGTCGACGACGATCCGCATCGGATGCTCCTATGTCAAGGCCGGCGCGATCGCCGGCCGGTTTGTGGGGGCGATGTGGTCCTCCTTGGTCGGTGTGAGTGTGCGGTAGACGGCTCGTGCGAGGTAGCGCTTGAGGCAGCGCAGGGCTTCTTTTCGGCTTTTGCCTTCGGCTTGTTTGCGTGCGAGGTAGGCCCGTGCGGGCGCGTGGTGGCGTCCTTGTGTGATGGCGATGCGGTGCAGTGCGCAGTTGAGCTGCCGGTTGCCGGAGCGGTTGAGGCGGTGGCGCTGTCGGTTGCCGCTTGAGGCTTGAAGGGGCGCCGCGCCGGCGTGCATCGCCAGCCGGCCGTCGTTTGCGAAGCGTTCGCTGCCGGCGATCTCGCCGATCAGCTTTGCGGCTGTGAGCACGCCGCAGCCGGGAAGCTCGAGCAGCGCTGGCGCTTCGGCGGCGACCAGCGAGGCCAGCTCGCGCTGGAGCTGCCGCTCCGCCCGCGTGAGCTCGACGATCCGCCGCACCTGGTCGCGCGCGATGCGCACCTGCACCGTTTGCGCGCGCCGGGCAAGGCGGCGGCCCAGCCGGGTGAGCCAGCAGGCGCGGTCGAGGCAGCCCGCGGGCAGCTCCAGCTCGGGGTGGGAGCGTCCGAAACTCTGTGTACGCGGTTAGCTTTGTCGTGTTAGTCGGTCTTGGAAGTGGGCGTGGAAGGCGGCGAGGCATTCGTACCAGCCGGCCATGGGGCGTTTCCAGTTGCGCTCGTGGTTTCTGATCGCGAGGTAGACGAGCTTGCGGGCGGATTCGTCGTCGGGGAAGTGACCGCGGACGCGGACGGCTTTGCGCACGACCGCGTTGAGGCTTTCGATCTGATTGGTCGTGTAGACGGCGCGGCGTAGCGCCGGCGGGAAGGCGAAGTACGGGATCACCTGCTCCCAGGCGTCGCGCCATGACTGGCTGATCTGCGGGTAGCGGCTGTCCCAGATGCCGGCGAAGGTCTCCAGGCCGGTCTGGGCGGCTTCCTCGGTCGCCGCGGTGTAGATCATGCGCAGGTCCTTGACGAGCTGCTTGCGATCCTTGTAGCTGGTGAAGCGCAGCGAGTTGCGGATCATGTGCACGATGCAGGTCTGCACGATCGCCTGCGGGTAGACGGCCTCGATCGCCTGCGGGAAGCCCTTCAGGCCGTCGACGGAGAAGACGAGGATGTCCTCGACGCCGCGCGACTTGAGCTCGCTGATCACGCGCAACCAGAACTTGGCCCCCTCGCTGGGCTCGAGCCAGATCCCGAGCGTCTCCTTGATCCCGTCGATCCCGACCCCGATCGCGAGGTAGGCGTGCTTGTTGCGCACCGAGCCCTGATCGCGGATCTTGAGCACGATCGCGTCCAGCCAGACGACCAGGTAGAGCTTCTCCAGCGGCCTGGCCTGCCACTCCTTGACGTCGTCGAGCACTGCGTCGGTGACGCGGCTGACGGTGTCGCGGCCGACCTCGACGCCGTAGATCTCTTCCAGGTGCTTCGAGATCTCTCGCGTCGACATCCCACGCGCGTACATCGAGACGATCTTGTCGTCGAAGCCCGCGAAGCGGCGCTGGTGCTTGGGCACGATGAGCGGCTCGAAGCTGCCCTCACGGTCGCGCGGCAGCTCGACCGGCACGGGCCCGTGATCAGTGATCAACGTCTTCGACGTCCAGCCATTGCGGCGATTCGGCTCGCCCTCAGGCGGCGGCTCGCCGAGCTCGTAGCCGAGGTGACCGCTCAACTCCGCCGATACCGCACGCTCGACCACGCGCTTGGTCAGATGCTTCAACAACCCATCCGGCCCCGTGATCGCCTCAGGGCCCTCATGCCCGGCAAGCAACTGATCGATCAGCTCGTCCGGGATCTCCTTCGGGGGCATGACCCTCCTTTACGGATCATGCATACACAGAACCCCGGACGCTCCCCTCGGGGTCGAGCTCGTGCAGGTGCCAACGCAGCCGCTGCTGGATCCGTGTCCGTTCGCCGAGCAGATCCTCGCGATGATCGACCAGCAAACGAATCTCACGAGAGGCGCCCGCCAGCACCGCCACCGGCAGCTCGCGCTCGCGCAACGCAGCCCGCGCGACCGCGACCGCGTCGATCGCGTCCGACTTGCCGCGCTCGCGAACGGAGCGGCGCGCGCCCGCCATCAGCTTCGGCGGCACCCGCACGACTCGCTCCCCACGCGCGAGCAGAAAGCGCTCCAGCGAGACCGACACGTGTCGACAGTCCTCCAGCGCCCAGAGCCGCTCACGAGCAAGCGAGCACCCCCACGAAAGCAACTGCTCATGACCGACACGGCGCGCCGTCACCGTGCGCTCACCGCGCGTCACGCCCGTCGCAGCCTCGACAGCCGCCGCGGTGTGACTCTGCTTATGCGGGTCCACTCCGATTACGATCACTCCCCGTCCCCTTTCCTGAGGTGGCCACTGACGGGGCGCCAGCGGACAGGCCTCAGTCGGGGCGTCTAGCCACGCTCCTATCAGGTCACGCTGGCGCTCCAGAACCGGCGGCGAGCGACACATCCGTTGCTGGTCAAGCCCACCAGGCCGACAGCGACCCTACGGGTCAGCCCGCCGCCGGCCCCGAGCCTAACCGGCACAGCAACAACGCCGGTTCATACGCCAACGATGACACTGACGCGACCCTACTTACAATGCCGCCAGAGGCCCGTTCGCCCGACGAGCGGGGTCAAGGGGTGACCATGAACGACCTGCGCGAACTCGTTTCCTTCCGCCATCTCTTCTGGGATCTGTTCCGGCGAGACCTGCGCGTCCGCTACCGCGGCTCCGTGCTCGGCGTCGCCTGGACGCTGGTCAACCCGCTGATCTTGATGGGCGTGTACACGCTCCTCTTCTCGGTGCTTATGCGGGTGCCGGGTGCGAGCGACATCAAGAACTTCCCGCTGTTTGTCCTGTCTGGCCTGCTCGTCTGGGTGTTCTTCCAGGCGTCCGTCCAGACTTCGACCGCCGCGCTCGTCTCGAACAGCTCGCTCGTGAAGCAGGTGCGCTTCCCGCGTCAGCTGCTGCCGCTGTCGGTAGTGGCGTCGAACCTCGTCGCCGCGGGTGCGATGTTCCTGATCATCGTCCCCTTCGCCGTGTGGCTGCTACCCGAGACGCGCGGCACCTTCCTGATGGCGGTGCCGCTCTTCCTGCCGGTGATCCTGCTCACGTGCGGCCTCGCGCTCATGGCCGCGTCGGCGAATGCGCTCTACCGGGACGTCGAGCACCTGATCACGGCGATCCTGCTGCCGCTGTTCCTGCTGACGCCGATCTTCTACTCCTTCTCGCGCATCCCCACGCTCCAGCAGCACCAGCGGGTCGTGTCGATTCTCCACTACGGCAACTTTCTGATTCCGATGGTCGAGATCGTCCGTGATCCGCTGTTCTTCGGGCGCATGCCTACGGCGGGCGACGTCGTCTACGCGGTCGCGGTCAGCGTCGCGGTGCTCGCGCTCGGCGTCTGGGTCTTCACGAAGGCCGAAGACCAGCTTGTCGTGCAGCTCTAGGCGAAACGGCGACGCGGATCCGGCCGTCGCAGAGCCACGGCTCGCCCGGGATCCGCGTCGGGTCGAAGGCCGGAAGGCTTGTGACCGGGTCCGTCCACGGCGGAATCTCGGCGAACTCGCCGATCGTCGACGGGCAGAGCAGCGGATGTGACCAGCGCGGCGCGCGGCCGAACGTGCCAAGCCACGGCGCGAGAGCCTGCGCAACCTGACGGCGCCCGCGGCCGAGCCCGACGAGGTCGACCCCGCCGCCGACGAACGCGAAGCCCTCGGCGTGGAGGTCGAGGATCCGGCGGCTCCAGTCCGAGCGCGGCCGGCACCCCGCGACGAGGAACGCGAGGGCGTCGACGTCGCCGTCTTCCGCATACACCGCTTCCTCCTGCCGCGCCAGCGCGTCCTCGGTCTCGTGCATGAGGTCGGGGAGGCCGCGCCCGACGCTGACGCCGAGCCTCCGGCCGGCGAGCCGTGGCGAGACGTCGACGTCGCGCTCGAGCCGCGGGTTCCCGACGTCGGAGAACCACAGCCGCCCCTCGTCGACAAGGTCGAACGCCAGCCGGTACGCCCCGGGCGGGCGGGGCGCGCGCACGGGCATTGCAGCTTCGAGCCGCGCGCCGGGCTCGACCGGCAGCGGGAGCGGTGTGTAGACGCCCCACACGATCGGGTTGCCCTGCAGGTCGAGCCAGTGGTAGCCGAGATGGATCCCGTCCGGCGGGGCGACGCGCCACCGCGCCGTCCCCGCGTTCTCGAGCTCGACGACGCAGACGGCCTGGCGCCCGGCGCGCATGGCCGGTACGTCGGAGGCCAGCCAGCGGACGGCGAGCGGCCCCGCCGGCACCGTGTGCTCGGGAGCCGCCACGCGCACGCGACTAGTCTACGAACGTGCCCGATCCGCTCCTCGTGCGCGCTGCGCGGCTCGAGGCCACGGAGCGCACGCCGGTCTGGTTCATGCGCCAGGCGGGCCGGTCGCTTCCGGAGTACCGCGCCGTGCGTGAGCGGTACTCGCTCTTCGAGATCTGCAGGCAGCCGGAGCTCTGCGCGGAGGTGACGCTCCAGCCCGTGCGCCGGCACGGCGTCGACGCGGCCGTGCTCTTCGCCGACATCATGCTCCCGGTTCTCGGCATGGGCATCGACGTCGAGCTCGTCGAGGGCGTCGGGCCGGTCGTCGACGCGCCGATCCGCACGTGGGCGGCCGTCGACGCGCTCCGGGTGCCGGAGCCCGACGACAGCGTTCCGTACGTGCTCGAGACGCTGCGCATCCTCCGCGCCGAGCTCGACGAACAGCGCGCCGTGGTCGGATTCTGCGGAGGGCCGTTCACCGTTGCCGCCTACCTCGTCGAGGGCCGGCCGAGCCGCGACTACGCCCAGACGAAGGCGCTGATGTACCGCGAGCCGGAGACCTGGCACGCGCTCCTCGACAAGCTCGCAGAGACGTTCGCCCGCTATGCGGCCGCGCAGGTCGACGCGGGCGCCGACGTGATCCAGCTGTTCGATTCGTGGGCGGGCGCGCTGTCGGTCGACGACTACAGTGAGTTCGCAGCGCGCTATTCGGCTCGCATCCTCGGCGCTGTGCCCGCGCCGACGATCCACTTCGCCGTCGGCAGTGCGCATCTGCTCCCGTCGCTCGCGGCGGCCGGCGGGGACGTGATCGGCGTGGACTGGCGGCTGCCGCTGGACGAGGCCTGGCGCGTAAGCGGCGCCGACCGCGGCATCCAGGGCAACCTCGACCCGACGGTGCTCTTCGGCCCGTGGGAGCGCGTCGAGCACGAGGCCCGGGTCGTCCTCGAGCGGGCCGGCGGGCGGCCCGGCCACATCTTCAACCTCGGGCACGGCGTACTTCCCGCCACGGACCCCGGCGCGCTCGGACGCCTCGCCGAGTTCGTGAAGTCGGCGACCGTCGAGGCCCTCGTCTAGCTGTCCTGCCCACGGACGTTGTGAACGCGGCTGATGGGTGGCCGGTCTTTGAGTGAGCTGTGCGGGCGGTGCCGGTTGTAGTAGCGGATGAAGCTTTGCAGGCTGCGGGCGCGCTGGTGTGAGTCGGGCCAGGTGCGGCTGTAGGCCCACTCGGTCTCGAGCGTGAGGATGAAGCGCTCGACCTTGCCGTTCCAGCGAGGCGTATAGGGCGGGATGCGGATGTGCTTGATCTGGCTGTCGGCCAGCAGGTCGTGGAAACGGCGGCTGTTGCGGTAGACCATCGCGTTGTCCGTCATGACCGCATCGGGCGGGTCGAGGCCCAGCTCGGCGAAGAAGCGCAGCGCGCGCTCGAGCGTGCGCAGGTTGGTGTCGGCGTCTTCGCACGGGTGCAGCTCGACGTAGGCAAGGCGGCTGTGATCGTCGACGACGCAGTGCAGATGGTCGTAGCCGACACCGCGGTTGCGGTCCTTGACCAGGCGCGTGCCGGTCGCGCGGTGGCCGGGATGGCGAAAGCGAGCCAGCTTCTTCACGTCCATATGCAAGAGCGCCCCCGGACGTGACCACTCGTAGCGGCGGAAGCTCTGCCTGGGGCCGCGCATACGCCGCGAGAGCCCGTGGCGCCAGAGCACCTTCCAGATCGTCGAGCGGGCGCGGCGGACGATCCCGGCCAGCCGGCCGGGCCCGAGGTTGGTCTCACGCCTGGCCTTGAGGATCGGCGCCTCCTCGGCCGCCGTCAGCCGGCGCGGCTGCTTGAGCGGCCGTGACGAGCGATCAGCCAGGCAGGCCGTCGTGCGGCCGCCGTCCAGCCAGCGATGCCACCAACGATGCGCGGTCGCCGGCGACACGCTGAAGCGGACTGCAGCCCGCTTCAACGACAAACCGGACTCAATCGCGAGCACCAACTCGCGCCGACCAGCCAATCCGAGCTTGGCGTTAGCGTGCAGATCCATCACGGCCCTCCTTTGGGACACGGGTCCTTGGCAGAACCCGCACACCCTCAAAGGAGGGCCGGATGTTTCCCTCAGCCGTTCACAACCTGTGTGGGCGGATCATCTAGCCAAAGGTCGGCGGCTACGCTGACTCGCGTGCAGCGTGGCGCGCTCCGCGCGGCCGACCTGGGCCGCCGCTTTCGGATCAACCCCGAGGGGCGGCGTACGCTCAAGGAGGCGATCGTGCGCCGACGGCAGTCGCGCGGCCGCGACATCTGGGCGGTCCGCCACGTCGATTTCACGGCCGCGCCGGGCGAGTCGATCGGGGTGGTCGGGCGCAACGGGTCGGGCAAGACGACGCTCCTGCGCCTGATCGCCGAGATCTTCTCTCCGACCGAGGGCACCATCGAGGTCGGGGGCTCGGTCGGCTCGCTACTCGGTCTCGGTGCCGGCTTCCACCAGGACTTCACGGGACGCGAGAACGTGCTGCTGAACGGGGCGCTCCACGGCCTGCCGCGGCAGTACGTTCGAGAGCGAATGGACGAGATCGTCGCGTTCGCCGAGATCGAGGACTTCATCGACGTTCCGGTGCGCACGTACTCCGCCGGGATGTACACACGGCTCGGATTCGCCGTCGCGACGCACCTGAGGGCCGACGTGCTGCTCCTGGACGAGGTGTTCGCCGTCGGCGACGAGTCGTTCCAGCGCAAGTGCTTCGGGAAGATCTTCGAGTTCAAGCAGCGCGGCGGCACGATCCTGTTCGTCTCCCACGCGGCGGCGGCCGTCGAAAACCTGTGCGAGCGTGCGCTGCTGTTGCGCGGCGGGAACCTTGAGTACGACGGGGCGACGCGCGAGGCGATCACCCGCTACCGGGCCATGCTCGCTGAGGAGGACGATCCGGAGGAGCGCAACGCCGGCCTGCAGGAATGGGGCAGCGGCGAGGCGCGTGTGACCCGCGTCCGCCTGGAGGACGATGCGGGCAAGGAGCGGAAGCAGTACCTCGCAGGTGAGCCGCTCGTCGCGCTGCTGGACCTCGAGGTGGACCGGCCCGTTTCTGGGCTGCGCGTCGTCTTCGAGGTTCACCAGGTCGGGAGCGGGGTGATCGCGTCGTCGTCGCACGACCTCGAGAGCCTCGGCCTGGACGCTGTCGGCACGGGGGTGATCCGGTTCGAGACCGGGGCGCTGCCGCTCGCGGACGGCCAGTTCGAGGTCGCCGTCTCGCTGGTCGATGCCGGCGGCGGCCACGCGTACCACCGCTGGCTCGCCGCTGCGGCCTTCACCGTCTACCCGGCCGACGAGCGGGCGCCGGGCCTCGTACGGCTCGACGGCCGCTGGTCCCCGGCCGGCGACGCCAGCGCGGTGTCCGCATGAGCGCGCGCACGTGTCCCGACTGGCCCGAGCTCCTCGAGCGCGCCCCCGACCTCCAGTTCAAGCACTACACGGTTGCCGAGGCGCAGCTGCCGATGGAGGCTCTCGTCCTCCTCGAGGGCGTGCTCGCCAACGAAGCGGAGATCTGCTGCGACCGCGAGCGCCACGTCTTCTTCGCGGCCCACACCGACCCCTCGGTCGCGCGCGCCCTGCGCGACACGCACTGGTACGAGGTCGGCGAGTGGTCGACCACCGGGCCTGGCACCGGCGCCTGACCCGAGCGGGGCTGCCCCAAAGGAGGCTGTCCCTCGTGCCTCCGCGACCGGCGCTGCCTGACACCGGGGACAGCCCCCTGCGGGGACTGCCCCTATGTCCTCCGGCGCGCCAGGATCTCGGCCAGCGGCCGTGTGTTGACCACACGCTCAGGCGGCGCCCAGCCGCGCCGCGCGGTTGCAACCGAGAACGGCATGTTCCCGAGCCCGCGCACCGAGTGGGCGTCCGTTGAGCAGACGATGTCCGCGCCCGCCTCCACCGCCAGGCGGACGTGCTCGTCCTTCAGGTCCAGCCGGGGCGGCAGGCCGTTGACCTCGAGCGCCACCCCGGTGCGGGCGGCAGCCTCGACGACCTGCTCCAGGTCGACGGCGTTCGGCAGGCGCTGGTTGATCAGCCGGCCGGTCGGATGCGACAGCGCCGACACGGACGGGTGCTCCATCGCCGTCAGCACGCGCTTTGTCATCTCGTCTCGTGGCATGCGCTGCCCTGCATGGACGCTCGCCATCACCCAGTCGAGCCCGACGAGGACCTCGTCCGGCAGGTCGAGCGACCCGTCGTCGAGGATGTCGCACTCGATCCCGTGCAGGAGGCGGAACGGTGCCAGCAGCTCGTTCGCCCCCGCGATCTCCTCGGCCTGCCAGCGCACGTCCTCGGCATTGAGCCCCGGCACAACGCGCACGTTCCGCGTGTGGTCGCAGATCGCCAGGTACTCGTAGCCGAGCTCGATCGCCGCCTCGCCCATCTCGCGGACGCTCGCCTTCCCGTCCGACCACGTCGAGTGGCAGTGCAGGTCGCCGCGGATCTGCTCCAGCGCGACGAGCGGCGGCGGTTCTCCGCGGAACCGCTGCTCGCGCAGCTCCGGCGGCAGCACGGGATGCCGAGCGCCGCGTAGACGCCGTCCTCGTCCGGAGCCTCCGGGAGCGGCTCGAGCGCCTTGACGTACGCGTGTGAGCCGGTCGCGCGCACGAGCGCGGTGCCGAAGGCGCCCGGCTCGGCGACGACGAGCTCGACCGGCAGCCCGTCCACGGTCACGCCGACGGCGCGCCGCTCACCGCGCTCCATCACGCTGACCACCTCCGGCAAGCGGGCAAATGTGTCGATCGCTCCGGCCTCGTGGAACGCGCGCACGACGGCCTGGCCGATCAACGTGGCACCGCCCGTCACGATCGCTGTTCCTCCCTCCAGTCCTCGTCTCACGTTGATCTCTCCTGGGTCGTCGGGACGGGCTGCCGGCGGAGCTGCGCGAGCGCGGCGTGCGCCGGGCTGAGTGCCGGGTAGAGGTCGCGATAGATCGCGTACAGCTCGTCGTACGGCCGGGCCCCGGCTGCGGGCTCGAAGACGCGCTCAACGCGGGGGCCCGGGCCGCAGCGCCGGCCAGGTCGTCGACGAGCCCCGCGCCCGCGGCCGCCATCAAGGCAGCGCCGAGGCAGCCGGACTGCTGCACCTGGAGCCGCGCGACCGGCCGTGCGATCACGTCGGCCTTGATCTGGCACCAGAGGTCGCTCTGCGAGGCGCCGCCGCTCGCGCGCAGCTCGACCGGCTCGACGCCCCCCGCCCTCTCCAGCTCCTCGAGCAGATGCCGCAGCGAGAAGGCGACGCCTTCGAGGACGGCCCGGCACAGGTGCGCGAGCGACTGGTCGCTGCCGAGGCCGACGAAGCCGCCGCGGACGTCGCTGTCCCACAGCGGCGCGCGCTCACCGAGCAGATGCGGCAGGAAGAGCAGCGGCGCGGGCTCGACGTGCTCGGCCAGGGCCAGCGCCTCGCCGATCGAGAGCCGGACGAGCTCCGCGAACCACGCGAGAGCGGCGCCCCCGCCTGCGTCGGCCCGGCGTGCAGATGCAAGCCGCCGACGGCGGTGAAGCTGACGACGCCCGAGGCCGGGTGCCGCTCGCGCGAGAGCACACCGACGATCTCGGACGTGCCGGCCACCTCCATGGCCTGCCCGTGCGCGACGATGCCCGAGCCGTAGACGTTGCCCCACGCGTCCATCGTCCCGACGACGACCGTCGCATTCTCGACCAGGGGAAGCCCGGCACGAACGACCTGGCCCAGGCAGGCGTCGATGCGGTCTAGCCGGGGCAGCCGCTCCTCGAGCCCTTCGACGCGCGACAGGATCGTGCGGTCGTACCCGCCCGTTTCGTCGACCAGGTCGA
>CAVWIN010000013.1:0-148260 GCA_963755085.1 uncultured Thermoleophilia bacterium
GTCCTCGACCACACGGCTCTGAACCAGGCGGCCGCGAGCCTCTACCGCGACCGCTTCGACTCGACGCCGGGCGTGGTCTACGCCGCGGGCGTCGAGCACGCGTACAACCTGGCGAAGGAGTTCCGCGCCGCGGGCCTGAAGGCGGAGGCGGTCAGCGGGCGCACGCCGCCCGTCAAGCTGGCCGAGATCCTGGCCGCCTACGAGCGCGGGGAGATCGACATCCTCATCAACGCGATGCTGCTCGCCGAGGGCTGGAACTCGCCCCGCGCGACGGTGGTCATGCACCTGGCGCCGACGGCCAGCAAGCGCGTCTACCAGCAGCGCATCGGCCGCATCATGCGCACGCACCCGCGCAAGGAGGCGGGCATCGTCGTCGACTTCGTGCCCAAGGGCGCGACGCACAACGACCGCGTCATGACGCTGCACGCGCTGCTCGACTCCGACTTCTACCGCGAGGGCGCCCGCGTCACGCCCGCCCCGCGCCGCCGGCCGCAGCGCCGCGCCCGCAGGCGGCTGTCGCCGGCAGCGTGGCTCGTCCCGGTCACGCCGGACGTCCGCCGGCGCCTCGCCGTCATCGGCCGCGAGTGGCAGCGGATCGACCCGCGCTTCCTGGACGAGGACGAGCAGCGCTACTGGGCGACCATCGCCGGCCGCCAGGTGCGCTTCGAGGACCGCACCGAGATCGTCAAGAAGCTCACCGAGAGCAACACGTCCAGGGTCTGCCTGGAGCAGTTCCTGTTCACGTGCGCGGCCGAGAACCCGAACCGGCGGCTGCGCATGACGGCGCTCGCCGACCGCGTCTCGATGGGCATCGACCGCGAGGCGTACGACGACCTGGTCACGATCGTGACCCAGGCGCCGACGTGGGAGAAGGACCGGCTGCCGGGGATCCGCACGCTGCTGCGGGCGCTCGGCGACGGTAAGGTCGACGCGCCGGAGCAGATCCAGGCGCGCTGGACGTGGAAGCTCGCACGCGCGACGCGCAAGGCGCAGGACCGGCGTGCAAGCGCAGAGTTCCCGGAGGCGAAGCGCCTCCTCGGTGCGCTCGCAAACTCGCGTGGGCACCGGCACGAGGAGAACGCGGCCAAGCTCGTCAACGCGGCCATGGAGCTGCCGCTACACGTCGGTGCCGCGCTGCTCGCATCGGCAGAGGGGTACACGCCCCGCGCCACGAAGCTGATCGAGGCCGCTCGCGAGCGGCTCGGGGCGCTGCCCGAGGTCGCGATGGCGCTCAGCGAGAACCTGCCCGCGCCGAAGGCGAAGCCGTCGCGGTCGCGCCGGCGCCGCCGCAGGCGCCGCGGCGGCGCGCAGGCCGCCCAGAACGGCGGGGCGGCGCAGAATGGCGGCGAGCCGGAGGCCCCGGCCGAGAAGCCGCCGGCCGACGAGCCGGCCGCAGACGCGGCCGCGGCCTAGACCACACGCCTTAACAGGGACTGTCCCTGTTAAGAGAATCGACCCGTCCTTAACAGGGACTGTCCCTGTTAAGAGCGGGTCAGGCTACTGCTCGGTCGCGGCGTCCTCGCCGTCGTCCTCGCGCTCGCGCAGGTAGCGCGTGAGCTCCGCGGCGAGCGCGTCGCCCGAGGGGAGATCGGCGGGGTCGATGCTGTCGGAGCGCTGCTCGAGCTCCTCGACGTACGTGGCCGTCTCGGTGTCGCCCGCGACGGCCTCGCTCACCTGCTCCACGTAGCCGCGCCCGGCGCGGCGGAGCTCCGTGACGTCGATGCGGCCGCCCAGGAGCGTGGCCAGCCGCTCGCAGAGCGCCTGCGCCGCGCGGGGGCTCGGCGTCAACTGGACGTAGTGCGGCACGGCCGCCCACAGGCTCACGGACGGGATGCCGGCTCGGTGGCAGGCGTCGTGCAGGATGCCGACGACGCCGGTCGGGCCTTCGTACCGCGAGGTCGAGAGGCCGAGCTCGTCGACGAGCTTGCGGTCGGTCGCGCTGCCGGTCACCGGGCTCGGCCGCGTGTGCGGGACGTCGGCGAGCAGCGCACCGAGCGTGATCACCATCTCGACGCCCAGGTCCTTGGCGAAGTCGACGATGAGGCTCGAGAAGGTGCCCCAGCGCAGGTTCGGCTCGATGCCGAGCAGCAGGATCGCGTCGCGGCCCAGCTCGCGCGGGCGCGCGAAATAGAAGGCGTTCTCCGGCCACTCGACCGTGCGCGTCTCGCCGTCCTCGAGCGACACGAGCGGCCGCGTCGCCTGGAAGTCGTAGAAATTCTCCGGGTCGATGTCGGCGAAGCGCTCGGCCTGCCATTCCCGCGCGAGGTAGCCGCCCGCGAGCGAGGCACCCTGACCGCCGTCGTTCCAGCCGCGGAACGCGGCGATCATCACCGGCCGCTCGAGGCGGGGGCGGTGGACTACGCGCAGCTCGCCGGCCATCCGGCCAGTTTACGTCGCGCCCTGCGGCATGAACCGCCGCGCGCGCCACAGGAGCGTGATGAACGCCACGCTTCCGGCCCACACCGCGCCCGCGAGCGCGACGTGGACGAGCACGACGCCCCAGGGCAGGTGCGTGCGGTACTGGATCTCGCCGACGATCATCTGGGCCATCAGGACGCCCAGCAGGATCAGCGCCGCGCGGAACAGCCGCGGCAGCTCTTCCCGGCGTGAGAACAGCCAGCCGAGCAGCACGAGGAAGAGCGTCCCGAAGATCGCGGTCGCCCGCACGTGCACGTAGACCGCCGAGTGCAGTGACCAGACGCGCTCGACCTTCGCGCTGTCGCCCGGGTGCGGCCCCGCGGCGGTCGCGACGGCGCCGCTGGTGACGAGTGCGAGCGCCGCGCCCACGAGCGCGAGCCCGGCCCAGCGGACGCGCTCGGGGATCGCCGGCTCGGCGACGGGCCGCCACGGCGCGAGCGCCAGCACGACGGCACCCGCGAGCACGACCAGGGCGAGCAGGAAGTGCGTCATCACCATCAGGGGGTTCAGGCCCGTCTTGATCGTGATCAGCCCGAGCGGGGCCTGGGCGACCGTTCCGCCGAGCACCCCCCAGGCCAGCCAGACGGCCCAGCGCGGGACGCCGTCGACCCGCCGCGCGCACCAGGCGGTCGCGAGCGAGAGGCCGATCGGGAAGAGCGCGACGGCGCGGTTCGAGAACTCGATCGCGCCGTGGTAGCCCTGCTCCGGGAAGAAGCTCCCCTGCTGGCAGCCGGGCCAGTTGTTACACCCGAGCCCGGACGCGGTCAGCCGGACAAGCGCGCCGGTGACGACAATGACGTAGAGCGCGACCGCCGACGTGATCGCGAGCCGCTGGAACGCGGCCGGGGACAGCTCGAGCCGCCGCGCCAGGCGCAGCCGGTGGGCACCCGCCTCCACGTGCGCGAGTGTAGTGCCGCCTGCCTTAACGCAGGGTGACGCCGGCCCCGGCCTCGACCCGGCCGATGCGCGTGAGCGGCTCGCCGCCCGCCGCGAATGCCGACTCGAGCGCGGGCGCCCGGGCCTCGTCCACGGCGATCAGCAGACCGCCCGCGGTCTGCGGGTCATACGCCAGCGCCACGAGATCATCCGCGACGCCGTCGTGCGCGACGTGCGGGCCGGCGAAATCACGGTTGCGCGAGTCGCCGCCCGTCCGCTCGCCGGCGGCCGCGACGGCGCGGGCGCCGGGTAGGAGCGGCAGCGCCTCCGCCTCCAGGACGACCGCTGCGCCGCTGCGGTCTGCCAGCTCCCACGCGTGGCCGAGCAGCCCGAACCCGGTCACGTCGGTAACCGCGTTCGGGCCGACGGCGCGAACGAGCCGCGCAGCATCGGCGTTCAGGCGGCGCATGGAGGCGATCGCGCCGTCGAGCGCGGCCGGCTCGACGAGCCCGCGCTTCGCGCCGTGCACGATCAGCCCGGTGCCGAGCGGCTTGGTCAGGTAGAGCACATCGCCCGCGCGCGCGCCCGCCTTCGTCCACACCGCGTCCGGGTGCACGGTGCCGACGACCGCCAGCCCGAACTTGGGCTCGTCGTCCCGCAGCGTGTGCCCGCCCGCGAGGACGGCGCCGGCACTGCGCACGGTCTCGGCCGCGGCCGCGAGCACGGCCGCCACCGCCTCGCCCGGCAGCGCCTCCGGAAAGGCCGCCACCGAAAGCGCGACGAGCGGGAGCCCGCCCATCGCGAACACGTCGTTGAGCGCGTTTGCCGCCGCGATCGCGCCGTAGTCGGCCGGGTCGTCGACGAGCGGCGGGAAGAAGTCGACCGTGGCGACGAGCGCCCGCTCGTCATCGAGCCGGTAGACGGCCGCGTCGTCGGACGGCGCGAGGCCCACGAGCAGCCCTGCGACCTGGTGCGGGACAAGACCCGCGACGAGCTCCTCGAGCCGCGCAGCCGGGTACTTGGCCGCGCAGCCGCCGCACGAGGTGAAGTCGGTGAGCCGGACGGCCTGCTCAGAGCGCATAGCGCCTGACCGCCGCGGCGAGCTCGCCCACCGAAAGCGCGCCCTCGAACTTGGCCTTGATGCGGCCGTCGCGCCCGACGACGAACGTCCACGGCTCGGTGGGCAGGTGCCACTGCCGCACGAAGCGGTTGAAGCCCCTGGCCGGGTTGTTGTCCCTGTAGATCTCCACGTGCATGAAACGAACGCCGGAGCCGGCGAACTCCTTCCGCACATGGTCGACGACGTCGACAACCGGCCCGCACGTCTTGCTCGTGCAGAACGCCGGCGTCGCGAACGTGACCACGAACGGCGCGTGCGCACGCAGGCTCCCCGCGACCGAGGTGCGGAGCAGGGCGCGGTCGGGCGGGACCTTGGTCGTGAGCTTCCGGATCGGCTCGGTGCCGAGCGTCGGCGTCTGCGACGCGGGCGCGCGCGAGCCGACCGCCGGCGAGTGGGCCGTCGGCTGGACGATGAAGTCGCCGACCCCGTGGACGTCGCTCGAGCCCGGCGGGCGCGCGAGCACCCAGAACTTCCCCGGCCGGTCGATGCGCGCGTGCAGCACGTACTGCATCTGGCCCTCGCCGGCATCGCCGGGCGGCGCGGTCGACTCGATGCGGGCCGTGGTCTTCAGGAACGGGACCGAGTCATCGAGCGGCACGCCGTCCTTCGCACGGGCGACCCAGATGCGGAGCGATGGGTGATCGATCGACTGCCCGTGCTGGTCGAGGAAGAGAAAGGAGTAGCGCACGGGCCCGGGGCCGAAGTCGGCTGAGCCCGGGAGCAGGCCGAGTTCCTGGCCCGTGCCGGCGAGGCGGCCGAGCGTGCCGGCTCCGGGGCCGGACGATCCGCCGCAGGCGGCGGCGATCAGGGGAAGCGCGAGGAGCGCGGCGGCGACACGTGCGCGCACGTCGGCGAGTGTAGGGAAAGCCGGGGGCGCCTTTGCGCCCCCGGCTCCGTAACAGGCCCTCCGGTGCGGCCTCCGCAGTGGCAGCGGAGCCGGGGACTAGGGGGCGTTATGAACGACGCAATGGCCGTTGCCATCGTGCATCGCGGCGCCTGCCACCGTCGGCAGGAGCCCCGTGACGAAGCACGCGACCAGCATCGCGAATGCGACGCGAACCTTCATGTGGGAGCCTCCTTTCGCTAGAACCGGACGTCTTGCAGCGCTTCTGCGGCCCGGCGGTAGTACCGCGCGGCCGTCCGGTCCTCCCCCCTGCGTCCCGCGAGATCTCCGCGGGCAACCCAGACTGCGGCTCGATGGCTCGGCGACGTGGCCAGCTCGGCTGTCGCATCTGCTTTGGTGAGCCATTCGTCCGCCTCGTCCAGTCGATCCTGTTCCATGAGAGCGCGGCCCAGCACGTGCTGTGCACTTGCGATCTCAACTGCGTAGTCGGCACGGTCGGCGAGAAGCTTGAGTCCCTCGGTCGCGAGCCGTTCGGCGTCGGCGTACTCGCCGCGATCGAGGTGGACGCGCGCCAGCGAATCGGCAGCCGTCGCGGCGTCGGTGTCGGTGTCGTGCTCCAGCGCGACCGCGAACGCGGTCTTGAGGTACTCGACAGCCCGCTCGGAGTGGCCGAGCATGTGGTTGAGCCCGCCGAGGTTGTTCAGCAGCCGGCCGACGTGCACCTCGTCGTCGAGCTGCTCGTAGAGGTTCTTGGCCTTCTCGGCGTGCGCGCGCGCCTGCACGAGGTGGCCGAGACGCTCGGAGACGAGCGACGCCTGGAAGTACGTATTTGCCAGCACACGCCGGTCCTCGATCCCCTGCGAGAGCTCGAGCGCGCGCTCCACGTCCTCCCGCGCGGCCTCGAGGTCGCGCTGGCGGCGGTAGCAGCGAGAGCGCCAGCCGAGGATCTCCGAGCGCAGCTGGTCGCTGGGCAGCTCGGAGCGCTCCGCGAGGGCCAGCGCCTCGTTGAAGAGGCCGACCGCGGTGGCGACGCTCTGCAGCTTGTACCGGCAGACGCCGAGCCGGTAGAGCACGTCGGCCCGGTCGAGGTCGGAGAAGCCGGGGCCCTCGACGAGCGACCGCGCGCGGGCGAGCAGGTCGAGCGCCGGGCGGATCTCGCCGGCCATCTGGCGCGCCCAGGCCTCACCGGAGAGGGCGTGGGCCTCGAGCTCGACCGAGCCGGTCGAGCGCACGACGCGCGAGACGGTCTCGTACTCCACCAGGGCCTCGTCGGTCCGGTACGCGAGCGTGAGCGCGTCCGCACGCGCGAGCGCCGCCTCGACGCGGCCGCGCTCGTCGGAGGAGACACCGCTCGCGAGGTAGCCCGGGTCGGTGCCCAGGCGGGCGGCGAGCCAGTCGATCGTGTCCTGCGTCGGGCGCGTCTTGCCGCGCTCGATCTGGCTGACGTACTCCTTGGAGAAGCGCTGGCCGGCGAGCTCGCTCTGCGTCAGGCCGGAGGCGACGCGCAGCTGGCGCAGGCGCTCGCCGACGCGGTTCGCCGGGCGAGCCCCGTCACCGGAGCGCGGACGGACGGTGGGCGTGGCGGGGATGTGCATGGTCGTCTCCACGGAAGTCTCTACCACACTTCACCAGTACGCAAGATGTCCGCGCGGGACACCCCCCAGAAGGGGCATGTCTAAAAGAAAAGTAGAGTGAAGTGGAATCTCTCAAAATCACTTGACCGAGTTACTTGACTTCTTCGGACAGGCGTCGTAAGGTCAGTCCAACCTCGCCACCCGGTCACCGCCAGGATCGGAAACGAGGCCAGTGACACCCTTTACGACGAAGGCCCGAGGGCGTGGCTGGGCCGCAGAGCCAAGCCCTCGGGCCGTCGTCGTGGAAGGGCCGACGGCCTCGAGTTGAGCGACCTGGGTATCGGGGGAACCTAGGAAACGGGGGAGCCACCTGCCTGGCTCCCTCACGGGTTCAGCCGACCAGGTCGGGGACGCGCTCGACAGTCGCCGGCGGCTGCAGCGGCTCCTCGTGCACCTCGTGGCGCACGAGCACCGCCGCGACGACCGCGCCCGCAAACGCGATGCACCCGGCGACGATCAACGCGTTCGAGAATCCGTTGACGAACTCGTCGAGGGCACGCTGGAGGACCGCGGGGTTGTGCGACTTCTGGGCCGCCTGGAGGCTGATCGAGACCGAGGCGGCCACGATCGCGCCCATGAGCGCGATCCCGAGCGAGCCGCCGACCTGGCGCGCGGCATTGAGGACCGCTGACCCGACGCCCGCGCGATCGACCGGCACCGCGCGCATCGCGGCCGCCGTCGCCGGCGTCATCGTCATCGCCATGCCGACGCCGCCGATCAGGAAGGCGGGGAGCAGCTCCCAGTAGGTCGCCGAGCCGCCGAGCTGGGAGAAGTAGACGAGCTGGATGCCGAGCAGCGTCAGCCCGCCCGTCAGGAACCACCGCGACCCGTACTTGTCCGAGAGCCGGCCGGTCACGGGTGCGACCAGGACGATGAGCACGGTCATCGGCAGGAACGCGGCGCCCGCCTGCACGGCCGAGTAGCCGAGCACGTTCTGCATGTAGAGCGACACGAAGAAGAACACCCCGAACATCGCCAGGGCGACCAGCAGCATCACGATGTTCGCGCCGGTGTAGGTGGTGTTGCGGAAGAGCGAGACGTCGAGCATCGGGTGGCGCCCGCGGATCTCGATCAGCACGAAGGCGGCGAGCAGAACGGCCGCGAGGAAGAAGGCGCCGAGGATCCGTCCCGAAGTCCACCCGTATGTGTTCGCCTCGATCAGGCCGTACTCGAGCGCGAACAGGCCGAGCCCCGAGGTCAGGAGGCCGGGCACGTCAAGCCGCTGGTCCTCGCGCATGTCGCGGGACTCATCGATCAGCAGGTAGCTCGCGGCGACGCCGACGATCCCGATCGGGACGTTGATGAAGAAGATCCAGTTCCACGAGGCGTGCTCCGTGATGAGCCCGCCGACGAGCGGCCCGATCGCGAGCGCCAGCGCCGAGACCCCGGCCCAGATCCCGATCGCCATCCCGCGCTGCTTCGGCGGGAACGTCGCCGAGATGATCGCGAGCGTGGCCGGGTTCATCAGCGCCGCGCCGACGCCCTGGAGGATGCGCGCGGCGATGAGCTCGTTGCCGCCCGAGGCGAGACCGCACGCGAGCGACGAGAGCGTGAAGACGACGATGCCAAGCACGAAGACCCGCCTGCGTCCGTAGCGGTCGGCGAGCTTGCCGCCGGTCAGGATCAGCGCGGCGAAGGTCAGCGCGTAGCCGGCGACGATCCACTCGAGCTCCGAGAGGCCGATGTGGAGGTCGCGCTGGATCGCGGGCAGCGCAACGTTCACGACCGTGTTGTCGAGCATGATCATGAACAGCCCGAAGCTGACGGCCGCCAGCGTGAACCACTTGCGCTTCTCGGGGTCGTAGATCAGGGAGCGCACAGGTCGTGAGTAGTAGCAGCAGTAGGGTTTCCCGCGTGGCCGACGTCGTGTGGGAGCCGACCCAGGAGGTGCTCGACCGCGCCAATGTCGTCCGCTTGATGCGGCGCCACGGGTTCGACGACTATCGCGCGCTCCAGCAGCGGTCGCAGGACGACCCGGAATGGTTCTGGCCGGCGGTGGTCGAGGACCTTCGCCTCGAATTCTCCAAACCCTGGGATCAGGTCATGGATCTATCGCGCGGCCCCGAGTGGGCGACGTGGTTCGTGGGCGGGAGGCTCAACATCGCCTGGAACTGCGTGCACCGCTGGACGCGCGGCGAGCTCGCGAAGGAGCCCGCGCTGATCTCGCTCGGCGAGGACGGGTCGCGCGCCGAGCTGACCTTCGCCGAGCTGTCGCACGAGGTGACGCGCCTGGCGGAGGCGCTCGTCTCGCTCGGCGTCGAGCCGGGCGACCGCGTGGCGCTCTACCTGCCGATGTCGGCCGAGGCAGCGATCGCCTCGCACGCGTGCGCGCACGTGGGTGCGGTCCAGGTGCCGGTGTTCTCGGGGTTCGCCGCGCCGGCAGTCGCCGCGCGGCTGCAGGACGCGGAGGCAAAGGTGCTGATCACGGCGGACGGATCGCTGCGCCGCGGCCGGGTCGTGCCGATGAAGGAGATCGCCGACGAGGCGGCGGCCGAGTCACCGTCGCTGGAGGCGATGATCGTGTGGCGCCGGCTCGGCGCCGAGGTGCCGATGACGGCCGGGCGCGACCTGGCGTGGGACGAGGCGGTCGCGGAGTCGCCCGGCGACCTGCCGCCGCTCGACCTGGACGCCGAGCACCCCTACCTACTCACCTACACGTCCGGGACGACCGGGCGGCCGAAGGGGATCGTGCACGTGCACGGCGGCTTCCTCGTCTCGATCGCGCGCGAAGTGGCCTACCAGGCCGACGCGCGCCCGGGCGACCGCATCCACTTCGCCACCGACATGGGCTGGATCATGGGCCCCTGGACGGTGGTCGGCGGCCACGCGTGCGGCGCCGCGATCGTGCTCGCCGAGGGCGCGCCGGACTGGCCGGCCGACCGGCTCTGGCGGACGATCGAGGACGAGCGCGTCACCATCCTCGGCTGCTCGCCGACGCTGATCAGAGCGCTGATCCCGCACGGCGCCCCGCAGTACGACCTCTCGTCGCTGCGCGTGATCGTGACCACCGGCGAGCCGTGGAACCCGGATCCCTACCTGTGGCTCCATGAGCAGGTCGGCGGCGGGCGCTGCCCGATCATCAACTGCTCGGGCGGCACCGAGGTCGGCGCCTGCTTCCTGTCGCCGACGCCGGCCGGCCCGATCAAGGCGTGCTCGCTCGGCGGCCCCGCGCTCGGCATGGCGATGGACGTCGTCGACGCCGAGGGCAGGTCCGTGCGCGGCCAGGTGGGCGAGCTCGTCTGCCACAAGCCGTTCCCCGGGATGACGCGCGGCTTCTGGCGCGACCCAGAGCGCTACATCGAGACGTACTGGAGCCGTTTCCCCGGTGTCTGGGTGCACGGCGACTGGGCGTCGGTCGACGAGGACGGCTTCTGGTTCCTGCACGGGCGCTCCGACGACACCCTCAACATCGCCGGCAAGCGCATCGGGCCGGCGGAGATCGAGTCCGCCGCCGTCGCGCATCCCGCCGTCCGAGAGGCCGCCGCGATCGGCGTGCCCCACGAGGTCAAGGGCGAGGTCGCCTGGGTCTTCTGCATCCTCGCGCCCGGCAACGACCCGACGGCGGCGCTGGCCGCCGAGGTCGCGGATGCAGTCGGCACCGACCTGGGCCGCGCGTTCAAGCCCGACCGCGTCGTCTTCGTGACGGCGCTTCCGAAGACGCGCAGCGCCAAGATCATGCGCCGAGCGGTGCGGGCGAAAGCGCTCGGCCGCGACCCCGGCGACCTGTCGTCGCTCGAGAACCCGGAGGCGCTCGAGGAGATCGAGCGGGCGGTGGCGTGAGCGACCGGCTCGATGGCCAGGTCGTCCTGGTGACGGGCGGCGGGCGCGGGATCGGCCGGCACATCGCCGTCGAGCTGGCCGAGGCGGGCGCGCGGGTAGCGGTCTCCGCGCGCACGCGAGCACAGGTGGAGGAGGTGGCAGGCGAGGTCGGTGGCCTGGCCGTCGAGGCCGACGTCAGCGACCGGGCTGCGGTCGACGCGATGGTCGCCGAGGTCGAGCGCGAGCTCGGCCCGATCGACGGGCTCGTCTCGAACGCCGGCATCAACCTGCGTGAGCCGGCCGCATGGGAGGCCGACCCGGACGACTGGTGGCACGTCTTCGAGGTGAACGTCCTCGGCGCCTACCTGTGCGCCCGCGCGGTCATCCCGAGCATGCTCGAGCGCGGCGGCGGGCGGATCGTCAACACGGGCTCGGGCGCCTCCTACCTGCCCGGGCTGCGCTCGACGGCGTACTCCTCGAGCAAGGCGGCGCTCGGCCGCTTCGCCGAGACGCTCGCAAACCAGCTGGCGGACACGCCGGTGCGCGTCTTCCTGTTCAGCCCGGGGCTCGTGCGCACGGACATGACCGGCGCGGACTTCCCGGACGACGCGCCCTGGACGCCGCCGGAGCTGGCGCCGCGGCTCGTGCGCGTGCTGCTGTCCGGCCGGGCGGACGCCCTCGCGGGGCGGTACCTCCACGCCGAGCACGACGACATCGACGATCTGATCGCCCGCGCCGACGCGATCCGCGGCGACGACCTGAACGCGATCCGGCTGCGCCGCTAGGCGCGCGGCTCGATCCAGACGGCGCGGCCGGCGGCGAGCAGGCTCCCGTCCGCGCCGAGCAGCGCCGTGCCCGCCTCCTGGCGGCGGCCCTCGCCACCGAGCGGCCACCCGATCACGACGTGCTCCTCGCCGGCGCGCGGGCGCTCGTCGATGCGGACGGCGAGCCGGCCGAGCACGCGCGTGCCGCGGCCGACGAGCTCGACCGCGAACGCGCCCGGGCAGTCGAGCGCCGCCCAGACGAACTCCGGGCGCACGAGCCCGTCGTCGCCGGCGAGGGACGCGTCCGGCGTCCAGACGGTGGCGACAAGCTGCTCGCCGTCGACCTGGCCGGGGCGCAGGACGAGCGCGTCGCCGTGCACGCGGGCCGGACCGCAGACGAAGCATTCGGGGAACGGATGGTCGATGTCGCCCGAGTAGCGCGTCTCGGCGGCGCGCGCCTCGTCGACCGTGACCGCGCGGGGCGGAGCGAGGTCGAGCTCCGCAGGGCGCGCCTCGGCGACGAGGGCCTGGCCGTCGCGGACCTCGATCGCCTCCGCCGGGCCGGCGACGCCGAGCGGGCGCTCGAGCGGGGGCGGCAGCCGGAGGGTGACCTCGGCGGGCCCGTCCCCGGTGAGCGACGCCGACGATCCCGCACGAGTAGCCGCCGTTCCCCGATGTCGCGGGGCCGCGGAAGCGCCTGTCGATGACGACACAACATTGGTGCACGGCCCCGTATCGTGCCCGAGCCCGCACCCGCTAAAGTTTTCGACTGAGAGGCAAAAACCTGTGAGGCTCGCGCTCGCCCAGATCAACACCGTCGTCGGCGACCTCGACGGGAACCGCGCCGGGATCCTGGAGCGCGTGAACGAGGCGCGCTCGCGCGGCGCCGACCTCGTCCTCTTCCCCGAGCTCGCGGTCACTGGCTACCCGCCCGAGGACCTGCTGCTGCGCCCGGGGTTCCTGCGCGCGGCCGAGCGGTCGCTGCACGAGATCGCGCGGGAGTGCCGCGGCATCGCCGCGCTGGTCGGCACGCCGCACTTCGACCGTGATCTCTACAACGCGTGCGCGGTCTGCGTCGGCGGCGAGATTCGCGCGCTCTACCGCAAGCGCTTCCTGCCCAACTACGGCGTCTTCGACGAGGCGCGCTACTTCGCCGCCGGGCGCGACCTCGTCCTGCTGGAGCACGGCGAGGTGCTCATCGGGCCGACGATCTGCGAGGACATCTGGCAGCCGGGCCCGCCGGCCACCGAGCTCGCGCTCGCGGGCGCCCAGCTCGTCGCGAACATCTCGGCGTCGCCGTTCCACGTCGGCAAGGAGCGCGAGCGCGAGGAGATGCTGAAGACGCGCGCGCGCGACAATGCATGCTTCATCGCCTTCTGCAACCTTGTCGGTGGCCAGGACGAGCTGATCTTCGACGGTCACTCGCTGGTGCTGGACGACGAGGGCGAGGTGCTGGCGCGAGCACCGGGGTTCGAGGAGTGCCTGCTCGTCATCGACGTCGACCCGACGATCGCGGTCGCGCGGCGCCTGCGCGACGTGCGCCGCCGCTCGCTGGCCGCAGAGCTCGACCCGCAGGACATTCCGGTCGTGCACCTCGGGTCGCCGCCGGCCGAGCGCGAGGCGCCCCTCCATCAGGCGCCGCCGATCGTGCCGCTGGACGGCGAGCTGGAGCAGATGCGGCTCGCACTGGAGCTGGGGCTCTCCGACTACGTGCGCAAGAACGGCTTCAGCGATGTCGTCGTGGGCGTGTCGGGCGGGATCGACTCGGCAGTGACCGCCGCGCTGTGCGTCGAGGCGCTCGGGCCGGAGCACGTGCACTGCGTCTCGATGCCGTCCCGCTACTCGTCGGAGGAGACGCGCGCGGACGCGCGCCGCGTAGCCGAGAGCCTGGGCGCGTCGTTCCTGGAACTGCCCATCGGCCCGGTCGTGGACGGGTTCGAGGCGACGCTCGCGGAGCCGTTCGCCGGCCGGGAGCACGACCTGACCGAGGAGAACATCCAGGCGCGCACGCGCGGTGTCCTGCTGATGGCGCTCTCGAACAAGTTCGGCTGGCTGCTGGTCGCGACGGGCAACAAGTCGGAGCTGTCGGTCGGCTACGCGACGCTCTACGGCGACATGGCGGGCGGGTTCGCGCTGGTGAAGGACGTCTACAAGACCGACGTTTTCCGGCTGGCCCGGCACCTGAACGAGCGCGCGGGCCGCGAGCTGATCCCGGTGTCGACGATCGAGCGCGCTCCGTCGGCGGAGCTGCGGGCCGACCAGCTCGATGAGGACTCGCTGCCGCCGTATCCGGCGCTCGACCGGGTGCTGGAGGCGTACGTGGAGCTCGACCGCTCGCGCGACGACCTGACCGGCAACGGGTTCGACCCGGACGTGGTCGAGCGCGCGCTGGCGCTCGTCGACCGGGCCGAGTACAAGCGGCGGCAGGCGCCGCCCGGCGTCAAGCTGCGGCCGAAGGCGTTCGGCCGCGACCGGCGGATCCCGATCACGAACCGATGGCCCGGCTAGGAGCGGACGAGGCGCGAGAACCAGCGGCGCGCGTGCGCATGCGACGCGACAATGCGCAACATGCCGACCACGTGGCGGCCGCGGACGCCGCGCGGGGTGACGAGGATGCACTGGGCGAGGCCCTTGTGGAAGCCCGCGGCGAGGACGGCGAGGCGGCGGCCCGCGACCTTTGCGTGGCAGCCGACGCCGCCGTGCGTGACGTTCTGGCTGCCGGCGCGGCGGACGACCGGGAAGCGCAGCGTGAAGCGGCGGTCGCCCTTCAGCGCGTGCCGATCGAGCGAGCGGCCGACAGCGAGCGGGCTGGTCTGCGGCCGGACGGTCTGCGCCTCGGGGCGCGCGCCCGGGGCGGGGGCAGGCGCCGGCGGCGGCGGCGAGCCGCCACCCGAGGTGCCGAAGGTCTGCGACCAGTAGACGGCGCCGCCCGGCGCGACCGCCGCGCCGATGCCGGTGGCGACGAAGGCGGGCTGCTCGATATTGGCGCGGTGGCCGGGCGAGCCAAGCCAGCCCTGCACGACGGCCTGGGCGGTCGGGAAGCCCTCGGCGATGTTCTCGCCCCAGCCGCCGCCCGAGTAGCCGCACGCGGCGAAGCGGTCGGCGACGCTGCGCGAGACGGGCGGGGCGGGGTCGTCGTGGCTCATGTAGCCGTACCTGGCCATGTGGCGAGCCTTCCAGACGGCTGCGGCCTCGAGGGTCGGCGAGACGGCGAGGGGGCGCGCGCCGATCTGCGCCCGGTGTGCGTTGACAGCCGCGAGGACGGCGTCGGCGAGCGCCGGACGGTCGACCGGCCAGTCGCTCCCGGCGGTGCAGCCACTGACCGCGGTGCGTGTCGCCGCCGGGGCGACGAGGGCGACGGCGACGGCCGCGGCGATAGCCGGGACGAAGAGCCAGGGCGTGCGGTGGGGCGTCCGCATGCGATCTTCCATCGGCCGCTCAGATCTGCCGGCATCCCCCTAACGGGGGATCTGCGTCAGCGCACGAGCCGCGAGAACCAGCGGCGCGTCGCGAGCCCGCCGGCACGGACCTCGACGGTGCCCCAGACGTGCCGTCCGCGGGAGCCGCGGGGCGCGACCAGGATGCAGCGCGCATAGCGCCCGACAAAGCCGGCGGCGAGCACGCGGCCGACGTGCGCCCGGCAGGTAACGCCGCGCCGGGCCGTCCGCGCGGACAGCGAGACGGGGAAGCGAAGGACGAACCGGCGGTCGGCGTGCGGGAGGCGGCGGTCCGGTGATGCGCCGACGACGACGCGCATGCGTGGCGCGATCGGCTGCTCCGCCGCCGGGGCGTGGCGGGCAGGCGGCGCGGCCGGTGGCGCAGGAGGCCCTGGCGGCGGCGTAGGCGGCGGGGGCGGAGGCGTAGGCGGCGGCGGCGGGGGCGTTGGCGGAGGCGGAGGCGGAGGCGGAGGCGGCAGGCGGAGGCGGAGGCGGCGGCGGAGGCGGCGGCGGAGCGCCGGCGGTCGAACTGCCGAAGGTCTCGGCCCAGTAGGCGACGCCGTTCGGTGCGACGGCGACGCCGATCCCCGTCGCCAGGAAGGCCGGCTGTTCGATGTTCGCGCGGTGTCCGGGCGAGTCGAGCCAGCCCTGCATGACCGCTGAGACGGTCGAGAAGCCGGCCGCGATGTTCTCGCCCCAGCCGCCGCCCGAGTAGCCGCAGGCGGCGAGGCGGTCGGCCGTGGTGCGCGACACGGGCGGGGCCGGGTCGTCGTGCGACAGGTAGCCGTACATGGCCATGTGCCGCGCTTTCCAGACCGCGGCGGCGCTCAGCGACGGCGAGGCGACCAGTGCCGGCGCGCCAACGGTTGCGCGGTGCGCATTGACGGCCGCGAGCACGGCGTCGGCGAGGTCGCTGCGCGCCGCGGGCCAGGTAGTGCCGGGCGTGCAATCGCCGAGCGCCGGCTGCGAGGCGGGCGGCGCCGCGAGGGCGACGGCCGCGCCCGCCAGGACAAGTACGACGATCGAGGCGGTTTTTCGGAGGGGCGTCCGCATGGGCCTCTCATCGGAAGCGGTCGTGGATCCGTCGTCCCTCGACCGAGGGCCGGCGGTCAGACCGCGGCATCGTACGCCGCTGCCGGCGGGCCGGCAGCGAGAACCCGCGCAACGAGTTGGGGCAACGTGCGTGGCGCGAACCGCTCGGCGCTCGAGGCGAGCTCCTCCGGCGTCCACCAGCGCATTCCGTCGACGCCCTCGGCGCGCAGCTGCTCCGGCGTGAAGACCGGCGCCGGCTCGAACGCATCCGCGCGGACGAGGAAGTAGCGGTCGGTCTGCCCGGCTCGGTCGCCGCGTTCGCCGAGCTGCCAGTGCGTCCGGTACCAGAGCTGCGGGCCAAGGTCGAACTCGTGCAGGCCGCACTCCTCGACGAGCTCCCGCCGGAGCGCGCGCTCGTCGGGCTCTCCGGCGTCGACGCCGCCTCCCGGCGGCGCCCAGACCTCGCGGTCCGGGAAGACGAAGCGGACGAGCAGCAGCCTGTCCAGCGGATCGAGCAGGACGGCGCGGACGGCGTCCCGGAGCGGGAGCCCGCTTGCGCGCCCGGCCAGCTCGTCGAACCAGCGCAGGCGCTCGTCCCAGGGGACCACCGCGTTCGCCGGCGAGGTCGAGGGCAGCACGAACAGGCGCGTCTCGCCGAACGACCGCTCCTGCACGCCGTGGTCGGTGCGCTCGCCGAAGACCCCGCGGTACGCCTCCTTGCCGACGAAGCCGATCCACCCCGGCTTGAGCTCGGCCGCCATGCCCTCGAGCCGCTCGCGCGCCCCCGCGAAGTCAGCGCGCCGCAAGTCGGACGAGCCCCGCGTCGTGCGCGGCGCGGCGTTCGTCAGGCCGATGCCGAAGCGAAGCGCCTCGCACTGCTCGGAGGGCTCGAGCACCCGCGGCGTCAGCCTCGCGGCACGCAGCAGCCGCCAGAAGTCGTTGCGCGGGTTGGCGAAATGGGCAGCCGCCGCGGCCGACACGCGTCCGGGATTGATTCCGCAGAATAGGATTCTCAACTTCGGCAGTCCAGTGTCCCCGGCTCGCGGGAGCACATCCGGTACGTCGAAGGCGTCCATTGAGACGAAGCTTTACCGCGCGTGCTCAGCCACATCGCGCGAAGTGAGGAAGAAGAGGTGTGGTGTCGTTGCGCTGTCTCGCGGAGAGTCGAGCGCTTAGCTGTGTGCAGTTGGCTTCATCGGTGCCGCGCCGAAGCCGCGCTCAGCGTGGACGGGGAGCACAGCGTCGAGTCAATGCTTGCCCGCCTGGCGTGGCTGGCCGATCACTCTCACAGCGAGCAGGTCGCGAGCTACAGCGCGGCCCGGTAGGCCGACCTCAGCGTCAAGCTCGCCCACGGGAAATACGGAGCGACGGGACTCGTCGCCTTGCCCGACCGTGGGCGTGGAGACAGCCCGGCTTAGCTATGCGCAGTCGGCTTCAATAGTGCCGCACCGAAGGCACGCATAAGCGGAGCCTGCGCGCCCGGTCGAAAGAGAGTTAGCGGCGTCCGAAGACCCGAGCGGGCTGGCTGGCTTGGCGTGATCACGCGGTGGAGCCTACAACGCCATGTCTTCTCGCCTCAGGCTGTGGCGTTCGCTATGCACCATTTACACTAATCGGCCGTTTCGTGTAACGTGGCTCAATAATTGACCCCGCGCGGCTGTCACCGCCGGGGTCGTGACATAGGGAGGCGAGTCCCCATGCGGGTCGTAGCGTACTGCCGTGTGAGTACCGAAGAACAAGCAGACAGTCGTGCAGGCTTGGAAGCTCAGAAGGCCGCCATCCGCGCGGAGTGCGCGCGGCGTAGGTGGGAGGTTGTCGCGATCATCGAGGACGCCGGGTACAGCGCCAAGGATCTAAAGCGTCCCGGTGTGCGTGCGGCGCTGGAGGAGCTTGAGCGGGGACGGGCAGATGGCCTCGTCGTGGCCAAAATCGACCGCCTCTCCAGGTCGATGCTCGATTTCACAGGGGTGATGGCCAAGGCTCAGAAGGAGGGTTGGGCGCTCGTAGCGCTCGATTGCGCGGTCGATACGACGACGCCTGCAGGCGAAGCGATGGCGCACGTGCTCGCGACCTTCGCTCAGTTCGAACGGCGGCTGATAGGCCAGCGGACGCGGGATGCATTGGCCGTCAAGAAGCGGCAGGGAGTTCGGTTGGGTCGGCCTCAATCGATCTCTCCCAAGCTCGCAGGTCGCATCAGAACGATGCGGAATCGTGGGCTCACTCTCCAGGCAATCTGCGACAGGCTCAATGCTGAAGGGGTACCGACGCCGCGAGGAGGTTCCGTTTGGCGTCCGACATCACTCCGAGCGGTGCTCTCTACGACAACCTGAGCGAGGGCGACCGGCAGCAAGCGCCGGTCAATCAACCGGACTTGTGCTGGCAGTCTTTCGCCTCAACCTACGGCGTCACGGTTCGGGGGCGGGCGGGTCAAGCCCGCCCCCATCTCTCCACCTCAGCCGGTGATGTTGCCGATGTCCCCGCCGCGCGCCGCTGAGCGGTTGACCCAGAGGCCGTTAGCACCCGCGTCGTACTGATATTCCCACCCGTTGTTGACCGTCGAGGTCGCCGCAGGTCCACCGCGAGCCGGGAAGAACGTCGCGAGCATCGCGGTTGTGGTGCATGGATCGGGACAGGCCGCGTTCGGAGTGAACACACCGCCCGTCACGACCGCGACATCGAAGCCTTTGATCGTTCCCGTTACACCACCCGTCTGCAGTGTGCCGGGGCACACGCCGGGATTGGGCTGTGAGGCGCCCGCGATGGTCGTGAACGTTCCGTCGTAGGTACGAACGACTTGGATCGTCCCATCGTCTTGCGGGATGAACTGAAGCGTCCGCTTGTAGTCGTCGTTCGCCCAGTTGTCGCCGCAGTGGCTGGAGTCCAGGCCGGTGACGTGTGTTACGACCACGCCGGGAACGCTGAGCCCAGCAGGCCCGGTGTCGCCCTTCGGCCCCTGAGCGCCGGTCGCACCAGCAGCCCCGGTGTCGCCCTTCGCGCCCGGCGATCCGGCCGGACCAGCCGGGCCCTGGGCGCCCTGCGCACCCGCCGCGCCCGCTGGTCCCCTCGGCCCCCTGACGTTCCACGAGAGCTTCCTCGCGCCTTTCGCGCAGATCAACATGTTCAGGTCGCCGGACGTATGCCGATTGCCCTTCGTGAGCGGTTCGACACACACCGTGATGACGCCATTGTGGACGCCCGGCCTTGGAGCGCCGCTGGCTGAAGCGATCGTGGCAACCGCGGCGAACAAAATCACAGCCGCCGCCAGCAGCTTCGCCGATCGTGACTTCATTACGAGCCTCCTTCCGTGTTTCCTCCGGGCGCGGATTGTCCGCTCCTCGGATCGGGTTCAGCGAAGCTCGTCAGGAGGGTGCTCAGGTCCAACGCTTCACTGCGATCAAACGGCCACCGATGCACGGTTCGCATCCGTCGGCCTTCCACCCCCTGCCGCAGCGTCGCTATGCCTGTGGAAGGCATCATCCGGATGACCTCAGCACCCGCCTCATGCGGAAGGGGTGAAAGTTTCTAACGCCGCACTCGGCGCGGCGGGTGCACACAGGGCTCACTCCCTAGCAGGAGGAGGAGGGCGAGAAGCGCTTCCGGAGATTCCCGCAGCAAGACAGGCACTCGTCATCACCGAGGAACGATCCTCGGAGTAACGCAAGGCGCTTGCTTCCCCTAGATTCCTCCCCCAGTGCAGAAGCGCGAGCTAGATCCGCAAGCTCTCAGTGACGGCGAAGACTGGTACGGAAACAATGCATCGTTCAAGAGCCCTGTCTGCGGGGGCACTTCATCGTGAGTGGCCACGTAACGCAAGGGTCGCGAATGCCCGCGCTGTGGCAAGGCCACCGCCTATGTGCGGGGCGGAAGTCTGCGCCTGGATCGGGTGGTGACTTGGAGTCGTCGTCCAATGGCGCGACGCGATATGAACAAGCGCGAGGCGAGATGACAGGATCTTCCGCGGAGGTGAGGCAAGCAGCTTGGGTAAAGGCATCTACTTGATCCGGGACGACGGGCAGCTTGTCGAGATGACTGAGCAGCCGTACGACTCCGAGGATCTGCTCCAGGCACTCCTCGCCAAGTACCCGAGCTTGCTCGCAGGAGACCAGATTGGGGTCGCGCCCAGGCGGTGGCTGCTCGTCGGACGCGAAACCTCGTTGCCGTCCGAGGAAGACGGTGCTGGCCGCTGGTCGGTCGATCACCTCTTCATCGACCAAGAGGCGGTGCCGACGCTCGTTGAGGTCAAGCGAAGCAGCGACACGCGGATCAGGCGTGAGGTCGTTGGCCAGATGCTCGACTACGCAGCGAAGTGGGCCGGGTTGCCCCGGCGCGCGTGTGACTGTGTTACGCCGCTTCCTCAGCCGCGGCGCGCGGCTCCGGCGGCGGTTCCGCCGCGGGCGCCGCCGCCTCCCCGAGATCCGGCTCGACCTCCGGCTCGCGTCGCTCCAGGCGTTCCGCGAACGCGACCCGCAGGTCTTCCCCGCTCACCTCGAGCTGGTAGCGCGGCCGGCGCGGGATCTTGACAACGCGCACTTCCTCGGTCGCACCGGCGTAGCAGCGTGCGTACGCCTCCGCCTCGCTCAGCACCCGCAGCCTGGTCGCCATCGCGCGGCAGCGTATGCCGGTCTGGGGGCAAGCGCAACCGTGAAAGACGGGGACGGCCGCTCGGAGCGACCAGTAGCGTTCGCCGCCGTGATCCGCCCGCGCCGCGACTACCGCGTCGACCTCGCCCGCGACGGCACGCTCGCCACAGACCGCGGCCGGACGCTCGACGCGCCGCCCGCGTGGACACCCGAGCACCTCGTGCTCGCCGCGCTCGCACGTTGCACACTGCTGGCGCTCGAGTACCACGCCAAGCGCGAGTCGGTCTCGGCCGGGCTCACGGCGTCGGCGTCCGGCCACGTGAACCGGCGGGAGGACGGGAGCTGGGGCTTCGTGGAGCTCACGTGCGCCCTCGAGGTGACCCTCGACCCGGAGCCGCCGCCGCCCGAGCTCGCCGGCCTGATCGCCCGGACGGAGGAAGGCTGCTTCGTCGGTGCGTCCCTGGTGCCGAAGCCGACGTACCACTGGCGTGTCAATGGGGTGGACATCGCGTGACCCTCACCGCCTTCGAGGTTGCCGCCGTGCGCGCGCGCTTCTCCGCGCTCGACCGCCCGCTCGCCTTCTTCGACGCCCCGGCCGGGACGCAGGCGCCCGACGAGGTGATCGACGCGATCGCGGGCTACCTCCGCCACGCCAACGCGAACCTCGGCACCCCCGACTACGACACCGCGCGCGAGACCGTCGAGCTCGTCGAGCACGCCCACGATGTCGCCGGCAGCTTCCTCGGCTGCGCCGCGGACGACACCGTCTTCGGCGCGAACATGACCACACTCAACTTCGCGCTTTCACGCGCGGCTGCCCGCGAGCTCCGCGCCGGCGACGAGGTCGTCGTCACCCGGCTCGACCACGACGCGAGCGTGTCGCCCTGGCTCGAGCTCGCCCGCGACCTCGACCTCGTCGTGCGCTTCGCCGACGTCGACGACGAGTGCAGCCTCGACCTCGCCGACCTGGAGCGGCAGCTCTCGGACCGCACCCGTGTCGTCGCCTTCCCGCTCGCCTCGAACGCGATCGGAACGGTCACGGACGTCACGCGCGTGGTGGAGCTCGCGCACGCCGCCGGCGCCCTCGCGTGGGCCGACGCCGTCCACTTCGCGCCCCACGCGCCGATCGACGTCGCCGCGCTCGGGGTCGACGTGCTCCTGTGCTCGCCGTACAAGTTCTACGGGCCGCACCTGGGCCTCGCGTACGTGAAATCGGAGGTCGCGGAGCGGTGGCGACCGTACAAGGTGAGGCCTGCCGCGAACGAGCCGCTCGGTCGCCGGTTCGAGACGGGCACCGCGCCGCACGAGCTATTCGCAGGCTTCATCGCTGCCGTCGAATACATCGAGTCGATCGGGTGGGAAGCGATCCATGCGCAGGAGACGGCGCTCGGCGCACGCTTCCTCGCCGGGTTGCCCGATCACTGCCGTCTGTACGGCCCAAACGGCATGGACAAGCGGGTTTCGACGTTCGCCTTCACCGCAAAGGGATACTCGCCCGCAGAAGTCGCGGCTGCCCTTGGACGCGCGGACATCGCGGTCGGCCACGGTGACTTCTACGCCGTCGAGGTCATTGAAAGGCTCGGCTTGCCGGAAGGTGTCGTCCGCGCTGGAATCGTCCACTACAACACCGCTGCCGAGGTTGACCGGCTCCTTGAGGAGTTGACGCGACTGCATTAGCGGTGGCTGACGAGAAGCCGCCGGCGGCCGCGAACTGGCTTGGTGGCGCGGTTCGTGCGGCCGCACGCGGCAATGGCAGCGCTCGTCGTCGCCTGCCGCTTGACAGGCACCTATTCCTCTCAGTAGTCCGTCTCGGCGGAGCGCGAACGCCGACGCCCGATCGCATACGGCACGGCCACAGCAGCCGCCAGGGCGAGCGATCCGGCGCGGCGAGGAGGGCGACGGCCAGGCCCGAGTGGCCGGCGCCGGCGACCTGCCCGCCCCGCCGCCGCCGCCTCGAGCCTCGGCAGCTCGGGTGCGCCCGGCATGACCCTCCAACAGCTTGCCAGTGGCCGCAGGTCGTACCGTCCAAGTGGCGGGCGCGGGTTATGAGGCCGAGCGTTGTCGCCGTAGGATCGACGGAGGCACGTGACCATCGCGACGTTCGTCGGCCGTGAGCAGGAGCTCGCGTCTCTCGAGGGCTTCCTCGAGCGGTTCCCGCACGGGCTGTCCGCGGTCGTCATCGAAGGTCAGGCGGGAATCGGGAAGACGACGGTCTGGCTCGAGGCGCTGCGGCTCGCCGAGGAGCGTGACCTCCGCGTCCTCAAGGCCCGCCCGGCCGAGAGCGAGGCCGACCTCTCGTACGCCGCGCTCGCCGACCTCGTCGGTGCCGCGTTCGACGAGACGCGGAGCTCACTCCCGGCCGTTCAGGAGCGGGCGCTCGCCTCCGCGCTCCTGCGCGCCGAGCCAGGCGCCGGCGCCGACGGCCGGCTCACGGGCACGGCCCTCGTCAGCCTGCTCGCAGCGCTCGCCGAACGGGAGCCGGTGCTGGTGGCCATCGACGACGTGCAGTGGCTCGATCCCGCCACCGAGCAGGCGCTGACGTTCGCGTTTCGCCGGCTTCCGCCGCAGCTCGGCCTGCTCCTCGCCAGGCGTGCGGAGCCCGGCGGCGAGCTTCCCCTCGGGCTGTCGCGGGCGTTCCCCGACGAGAGCCTCGAGCGGATCGCGCCCCAGCCCCTCTCGCTCGCTGCCCTGTACCAGCTCATAAAGAGCCGCCTAGACCTGTCGCTCCCGCGTCCGGTGCTGATCCGGCTCGCCGAGGCGACGGACGGCAACCCGTTCTTCGCGATCGAGCTGGCGCGTGCGTACGCGAGCCGGCCCGACGACCACGACCTTGGCCAGCCGCTGCCGGTCCCGCCCAGCGTCGAAGAAGTCGTCGCCGCCCATGCCGGCACGCTGTCCGACGCGGCGCGCCAGGTTGCGCTGGCCGCTGCGAGCACGTCGCACCCGACCTCGACGCTGCTCGCCGGCGCGCTCGGCGAGGAGACGATGAGCGCCGGGCTGATCGAGGCCGAGGAGGCCGGCGTCCTGACTGTCGAGGACAGCCGGATCCGGTTCTCGCATCCGCTGCTGGCCTCGGTGATCTACCGCTCCGCGTCGCACGAGCGTCGCCGGCAGCTCCACCGCCGCCTCGCGACCGTCGTCACGGACACCGAGCAGCGCGCGCGTCACCTGGCGCTCAGTGCGACGGAGCCGGATCCGACGATCGCCGCCGAGCTCGAGGAAGCCGCCCGGCAGGCAGCGGGCAGAGGCGCGCAACGCGCCGCCGCCGAGCTGTTCGCCGCGTCGATCCGGCTCACGCCGGGCGACCAGGTCGAGGATCGCGCACGTCGCCGTGCTCGCCGAGGCGTCCGCGCAGCTCGCAGCGGGAGACGTCGAGGCCGCCCGCGTGCTGGCAGAGGAGGCGACCGCCGACGCTCCGACTCCGGATCTTCGCGCCGCCGCCGAGGAGGTGATGGGCGAAATCCTGTGGGTCGCGGGCACCTTCGTGGGCGCGAGCACGCACCTCGAGCGAGCCCTCGAGGCTGCGCCCGACGACCAGGCCCTCGCAGCGCGCCTCTACCCGAAGCTCGTCTACTTCAACGCTGCGCACGACCCGGCGCGGGCGGTCGAGCTGGCGGACGCGGCGATCGAGATGCTCGATCCCGAGCGGGCTCCCGGCGCGCTGGCCACGGTGGTCATCTCGCGGATGTGGGCGAGCCTGGTGCTCGGCGACGCTCCACGGCCCGAGCTGCTGGAGCAATGGCGGGAGCTCGAGGAGCGTGCAGGCCCCGAGTCGCCGAAGAACGTGCTGCCGCTCATCTACTTCCACTCCATCGACGACTTCGAGGCGGCGAGGGCACGGCATGCGGTCGAGGACGAGTGGTACCGCCTGCGCGGCGAGGACGACTGGCGCGCCGAACGGCGCGCGCACCGCGCCTACGCGGAGTTCCGGGCGGGGGAGTGGGACCTCGCCGAGGAGCTGCTCGAGGAGAGCAGCGCGGCGATCGCGCAAGTCGAACGGCCGGGGCCGTGGGCGATGGTCTTCCGTTTCCGGTCGATCGTGGATGCGGGCCGCGGGAGGGTCGAGCGGGCGCGCGAGACGCTGGAGCCCCTGATCGAGGACGCAGCGCGTGCGCCCGCCGCGCGCTGGTGGGAGGCGCTGATGCTGTCCAGCCTCGCCTTCGTCGAGTTCTCGGCCGGCCGGTACCGGGAAGTCGAGAATGCGCTCGCCCGCATGGACGAGCACATCGCCGCGATCGGCGCGCGCGAGTGCTTCCCCGACCGGAGCGAGCCGCTCCGCATCGAGTCGCTCATCGCGCTCGACGACCTCGACGGCGCGAGGCGCGTGCTCGAGCGTCTGGAGGAGCGCGGGCGCCGTTTCCCGCGCCTGTGGATCGACGTCACGCTGCCTCGCGCGCGTGCGCTCGTGCTGGCCGCCGACGGCGACGTCCCGGGCGCGCTGGCCGCCCTCGACGCCCTCGACGAGACCGAGGCCGCGAAGCTCCCGTTCGATCTCGGCCTGACGCTGCTCACGCGGGGGCGCCTGAACCGCCGGGCGCGGCAGCGCCGCGCCGCAGCGGACGACCTCGAGCAGGCGCTCCAGGTCTTCGAGCGGCTCGGGGCGCCGGACTGGGCCGAGCAGGCGCGTTCCGAGCTCGAGCGCGTCGGGCTGCGCCGCGCCCCGAAGGAGCTGACGAGTACGGAGCTGCGCGTCGCAGAGCTCGCCGCCGCCGGAATGACGAACCGGGAGGTGGCGGCGCAGGCGTTCATGAGCCCCAAGACCGTCGAGGCGAACCTCGCGCGCGTCTACCGCAAGCTCGGCATCCACTCCCGCGCCGAGCTCGGTGCGCGTATTGCCGGGCAGGCCGCCGAGGCGGCGCCGCGGCAACAGGCTCACACCCGCGGGCTGGCCACCATCCTCTTCACCGACCTGGTGTCCTCGACCGAGAAGGCGCGGGCGCTCGGCGACGCGGCCTGGTCGGCGCTCCTCGACCAGCACAACAAGGCGCTGCGTGCCGAGCTCGCACGGTTCTCCGGCGAGGAGATCGACACGGCCGGCGACGGTGTCTTCGCCGTCTTCGACGGCCCCGCGCGCGCCGTCCAGTGCGCGCTCGCGATCAGCGACGCGATGGAGCCGCTCGGGCTCGAGGTGCGCTCGGGCGTCCACACCGGCGAGGTCGAGCGCACCGCCGACAAGCCGCGCGGCATCGCCGTCGCGACGTGTGCGCGCATCATGGCGCTGGCGGCCGCCGGCGAGGTGCTCGTGAGTGCCACGACGCGGGACCTGGTCGCCGGCTCCGGCCTCGAGTTCGACGATCGCGGCGAGCACGAGCTCAAGGGCATCGAGGGCGCGCGACGCCTCTTCGCCGCCAGGCTGCCGTCGTAGCTCGCGAACAAACGTAGGGAAACGCCCGGTTTCGCGTGGAGCCCCCGCGCTCGTACGGTGGAGCCATGGCACAGCAAGCAAGCGAAACCCAGCGGCAGACGTACCTCGTCGAGCACTACCGGCCCGGACAGACGGCCGACGAGCTGTGGCAGTGGGCCTGCAGGATCCGCGCGAGCGCGGCCGAGCTGGAGCGCGAAGGCAAGGACGTGCGCTACGTCAGCTCGGCGATCGTCCCGACGGACGAGGCGCTGCTGTGCGTGATCGAGGCGGCCACCGAGGAGCTGGTGCGCGAGACGTACGCGCGGGCCGGCATCCCCTTCGAGCGGCTCTCGGCTGTGATCCCCGAGGGAGCCAACGGATGGGGTTCGCCGTGACTGCCGTTCCGGCTCGCGCGCTTGTGGCCATCGTGACAACCCGGCATAGTCGGACTCTTGTGAAGCGGGTCAACCTCCGGGCTGGTCTTTCGTCCTGCTCCTGGCGCTCGCCGCCGACGTGGCCGTCCGGGCGTTCGACCTCGGGGACTCGGTCGCCGCGCCCTCGTCCGCGGTCGCGGCACTCGCCGAGGGCATCTGGTCGGGCTCGCTGTCGAGCGAGCTCGGCACGACGCTCCACACCTACGCCGAGGGCCTGCTCCTGGCGATCGCGATCGGTGTCCCGGCCGGCGTGCTCATCGGCACGTCCCGCACGCTTCGCGACGCCACGTCGGTCCTGATCGAGCTCCTGCGGCCGATCCCGGCCGTCGCGCTGATCCCGCTCTCGCTCGTGCTGTTCGGCCTGGGCACCTCGATGCACCGCAACGTCGTGGCCTTCGCCGCCCTCTGGCCGATTCTCATCAACACGATCTACGGCGTTCGCGGCACCGACCGCTTCCTGCACGACGTCGCGCGAACGTCGGGCGTCGGGCCCGTCGGGCGCCTCGTGCGCGTGACGCTGCCGGCGGCGCTCCCGAGCATCGCCACCGGGATCCGCATCAGCGCCTCGCTCGCGCTGCTCGTCTGCGTGACGGCCGAGTTCGTCGTCGGAACCGCTGGCGGCGGCGGGATCGGCTCCTACATGGCGGTGCAGCAGAACGCCTTCCGCATCCCGGAGCTGTACAGCGCCATCCTCGCGGCCGCGCTGCTCGGGTACCTCGTGAACGCGGGGCTGCGCGCAGCAGAACGGCGGGCGATCTTCTGGGGCGGCGAAGAGCGGAGGGCCGGCCGGTGATGGCGCGGGCCGCCCGGTCACTGCTCGGCGTCGCCGTGCTCGTCCTCGCGTTCGGCGCGTGGGAGCTGTGGGCGCGCTCGGCCGGATCGTTCGTGATTCCCGCGCCGAGCGCGGTGCTCCGCACCGCGGCCGACGTCTGGCCGACCGGCTATTTCCTCGGCGCAGTCGCCGCCAGTCTGAGCCGGCTCGCCGTCGGCTTCGTCATCGGAGCGGGCACCGGCATCGCGCTGGGCCTGCTGATGGGCTCGTCGATCGGCGCCAGGCGCCTGTTCGAGCCGCTCGTCGAGCTCGGACGGGCCACGCCGCTCATCGCGATCGTTCCGGCGGCGATCATCGTCCTCGGCCCCGGCAGTGCGATGCGGATCAGCCTGATCGCGTTTGCCGTCTGCTTCCCCGTGCTGATCAACACCATGGATGGTGTCCGCGCGATCCCGCCCGAGCTGCGCGATACGGCCTCGATGCTGCACGTGCGGCCGATCGAGCGGATGCTCCGCATCGAGCTCCCCGCCGCGCTCCCGTCGATCGCCGTCGGCCTCCGGATCGGCGTCTCGCTCGGGCTCGTCGCCGTGGTCCTCTCCGAGTTCGTCGGGGAGGGGGACGGCCTCGGCAGCTACATCTGGCTGGAGTACGGGAACCTTGACGTGAACGCGCTGTACGCAGGCCTGCTCTTCCTCGGCGTGCTCGGCGTCGTTCTCAACCGCCTGTTCGTCGCCGGCGAGCGCCGTGCCCTCGCCTGGCACTACGAGGCCACCGGTGACTCGGCTCGCTGAGCCCATGATGCCCCTGCTCGACCGCGTTTCCGCCCGCGGCCCCGCGCTGCGCGTGCTGGGGCTCGGGAAGCGCTACGCCGAGGACGGGCCGCTCGTCTTCTCCGGGATCACCTTCGACGTCTGTGCAGGCGAGCTGCTCGCGATCGTCGGCCCGTCCGGGTGCGGCAAGACGACGCTGCTCCGGATCCTCTGCGGCCTGAGCGAGGCGAGCGAGGGCGAGGTGCTGTACGACGGGCGGCCGGTCCGGCGCCCGCCGCGCGAGTTTGCCGTCGTGTTCCAGGACTACACGCGTTCGCTCTTCCCGTGGCTCGACGTCATGGGCAACGTCTCGTTCCCGCTGCGGACGATGGGCCTGCCCCGGGCCGAGCGCGCTGCGCGCGCCGAAGCCGCCCTCGCCGAAGTCGGGCTGGAAGGCGTCTCGCGGAAATACCCCTGGAAGCTCTCCGGCGGGATGCAGCAGCGTGTGGCGATTGCCCGCGCGCTCGTCTCGCGGCCGCAGGTGCTGCTGCTCGACGAGCCATTCGCCTCGGTCGACGCGCTGACGCGCACAGAGCTCCAGGATCTGCTCCTGCGCATTCACACGGGCGTCGAGCACGGCGCGACGACGATCGTCCACGTCACGCACGACATCGACGAGGCCGTGTACCTCGCCGATCGCGTGCTCGTCCTGGGCAGCGCGCCGGGTCACATCGTGGCGGCCATCCACGTTCCGCTCCCCCGGCCGCGTGCGCAGACCGCGACGCGGAGCTCCAACGACTTTCTCTCCATCCGCAACCACATCCACCAGATCATCGAAGCCAAGGAGGCTCGATCATGATTGCTAGCAACTCCAAACGCCTAGGGGCCGTCATTGTCCTCCTCGCGGCGCTCGTCGCGGCGAGTACCGCCGTGGCGAGGCCGGCCGCCCGGAGCCGCAACCAGGCGACCGTGACGATCGGCTTCCTCAACGTCGAGCCCGCCATGCAGGCGGCGTACGCGCAGGCGCGCGGGTTCTTCGCCGCCCAGGGCATCGACGCCGAACTGAAGCCCTTCACCGATCCGTCGCTTGTCGCCGCTGCGGTGGTGTCGGGCGACGTGACGTTCTCCGCTTTCAACGTCGGGGGGATTGCGAACGCCAGGGCGCACGGCGCTCCCCTGAAGATCGTCGCCGCCGGGGCGCTGTACGAGCCGCACACTGCGACGACCGCGCTCATGGCCGCGCCGGGCAAGACGTTCACGCGGCCAAGTCAGCTGGTCGGCAAAAAGATCGGGATCGACGCCAAGAACACGATCGCGCACATCGGCCTGCTCAAGTGGCTGAAGCAGGGCGGAGTCTCGGACGGCGACGTCACGCTGATCGAGTTCCATGGGTTCGCGCCGATCCTCGGCCCGCTCAAGCGGGGTCAGATCGACGCCGCGGTGATGCCCGAGCCCTACGTCACGCAAGCGCAGGGGCGTGGCTCACACCGCGTCGCGATGGTCTTCGACGCGACCTGCCGGTCCCAGTGCCTGATCACCGGCTGGATCGCGCGCAAGGACGTCGATCCCGGCCTCGCCGCACGGTTCCGCAACGCGATCCAGGCCGCGGCCGTGTGGGCCGACCAGAAGAAGAACAAGGCCGCCGCCGGCAAGATCCTGGCCGGCCAGGCGTCGCTCGATTCCAAGCTCGTCGGCCGGATCGCGCGCACCAACTTCGCAGTGCGGCTCCGGCCGGCGCTGGCACAGCCATGGATCGACGCCTTCGCCGAGTTCGGGGTGATCCCGCAGACGTTCCCGGCGCTGGAGCTCGTGAAGTAAGCGCCATCCAGCGATGGAGCGTGCCGGGTTCGAACCGGCGAGCTTCGGCTTGCAAGGCGGCGGGGCCTCCGTCCCGCCGCCTGACGCCGGTTGTTGACCGCGGGCCCAGCCGCGCTGAATCAGACGGCTCCGCGGTGTCCGATCTCGCGGCCGGTCGCCGTCTGGTTTCCAATTGGTCTCGTCCGTTTCGGAGTACGCGATCATCAAGAAACGCGCCGACGGCAGCCAGTCGAGCACGGCGATTTACGACAGCGCGATGCTCACCCGGCCGGGTTTACCGACTCGGCTGAGAACGCGTTGCACGCCTTTCTGGCCGACACGATGCGGGCACACGAGACGCTGCTCCGGATGGGCGGCATGGGCAAGGAGAAGCACCCGCCGCAGCCCGAGTTCCACGCGGGGAACGGGACGCGCTCTCGTTCTCGTGGCAGCGCTCGCGGTACTACGCAGTGCCGGTCAACGACCGAGATCGCGCGCCGGGATCGTCCACTACAACACCGGCGACGAGGTCGATCGGCTCCTCGAGGAGTTGACGCGGCTGCAGTAGCCCGCGGTGGGCGAGCGGCTGTTCGCCGCCATCGTCCGGTGGCTGGAAGTCCCAGCGCCGATCGCGGTCGCACTCACACTTGTTAGGACGTGCGGCAGTGGCGCGGAGTTCGCGCGGGTCCCGCTAGCCGGTTGCCAGCTCCAGCCCCTCCTCGAGCTCGAGCCCCCGCCCGCGCTCGAACGCCGACTCCGCCCCGTCGCCGAGCGCGGCCTGGATCCCCGCCCGCGTCTCGCCGTTCATCGCCGCATAGAAGGGCTGCTCCGCCGACCCGCTCACCCCGCGCAGCGCGTCCGCCGCGCCCAGCAGCAGCGCCCCCGACTCGGGATCGCCGAGCCGGAGCCGCGCCGCCGCCTGCGCCTCGAACACCTGGCTGACGATGTCACCGCCGAGCGCGCGCGCGGCCTCGGCCGCCTCGCGCATGGCAGCCAACGCAGCTTCGGTCTCGCCCTGGAAGTACGTGGCGAGCCCGAGGTTGAGGAGCGACATGGCCGCCACGTCGCCGATGCCCAGCCGCCGGGAGAGCGCCGCCGACTCCTCCGCCAGCTCCCGGGCGCGCGCGTAGTCGCCGCGGATGATCTGCAGGTCGGCGAGGTTCAGCGTCACCAGCGCCAGCACCGGATCGTCCTCGCCGGCCCTGGCGGCGGCGCGGCTGCGCTCGTAGTACTCGGCTGCCCGGTCGAGGTCGCCGCCGAACATCGCGGCGACGGCGAGGTCGCCGAGCGCCGCGGCGATCGCCGACTGGTCGCCGATCGCCTGCCAGCGCGCCAGCGCGTCCTCCGCGAGCACGCGCTGCTCCTCGTAGTCGCCCGCGAGCGCCGCGAGGTGCGCAGCCGAACGGACGAGCCGCGCCGCCGTCGCCGGCTCGAGCTCGTCCACGGCGGCGAGGCTCGCCGCGATCCACGCCCGCCCCTCCGCGGTCAGCGGCCGCACCCGCCAGTAGCGGCCCAGCGCCGCGCAGATCCGGCCGGCGACCTCCCGCTCGCCGGTGTCACGCGCCCAGCCGAGTGCCGCACGCACGTTGTCGTAGTCGTCGTCGATCGCCAGCAGCCACCGCTCCTGGCCGCTGCCGCGCAGATGCGGCTCCGCCGCCTCCGCGAGCTCGACCACGAACTCCGCATGCGCGCGCTTGAGCGCGGCCTCCTCCCCGTTCTCGGCAAGCCGTTCGGCCGCGAACTCGCGGATCGTCTCCAGCATCAGGAAGCGGCCGCCGTCGCGCGCCTTCAGCAGGCTGAGATCGACCAGCTCCTCGAGCTCGTCGAGGTCACCGCCCGCCGCCTGCTCGGCCGCCTCCAGCGAGAAGCTGCCCGCGAACACCGACAGTCGCCGGAGCAGGACTCGCGCCTCCTCCTGCAGCAGGTCGTGGCTCCACTCGATCGTCGCACGGAGCGTCTGCTGGCGCTCCGGCGCGTCCGCGCTCCCGCGGGTCAGCACGGCGAGGCTGCGCTCGAGCCGTCCGAGCATGGACTCCGGCTCGAGCAGCCGGGCGCGGGCGGCCGCCAACTCGAGCGCGAGCGGCAGGCAGTCCAGCCGCAGGCAGATCTCCGCCACCGTGCCGTCCGCCTCGAGGTGCCGCCCCGCCGCCGCCGCCCGCTCCACGAACATCGTGACCGCGCTCTTCAGCTCGAGCGGCTCGAGGGGATAGACATGCTCGCCCGTGATGCGCAGCGCCGCCCGGCTCGTCGTCAGCACCTTCAGCTGCGGCGCCTGGGCGAGCAGCTCGCTGAGCGCGCGCCGCGCGTCGAGCACGTGCTCGAAGTTGTCGAGCGCGAGCACCGCCTGCCGCTCGCGCAGGTGCTCGGCCAGCCCCTCGGTCGGCGCGACCGCCTGCGCGATCGCGGGGAGCACCAGGTCGGCCTGCCGCAGGCCGGCGAGCGGCACCCAGAAGACGCCGTCCGTCATGCGGTCCTCCAGCTCGTGGGCGACATCGATCGCGAGCCGGGTCTTGCCCGTGCCGCCCGGTCCGGTGATCGTCACCACCCGCGCGCCGTTCGACATCAGCGCGACGAGATCGGCGACCTCGCGCTCGCGGCCGAGCAGCGGCCACGCCGTCGGCGGCAGCTGCGTCTGGCGATGGGTGCGGAGCGGCGGGAAGTCGCCGCCGCCCGCCTGCCACAGCCGCTGCCGGTCGGGGAAGTCCTTGAGCGGGTGCTCACCGAGATCGCGCACCTCGACCTCGCCGGCGACGAGGTCGTGCGTCGACTGCGAGATCACGACCTGGCCGCCGTGCGCCGCGCTCATGATCCGCGCCGCCCGGTGCACGTCGACGCCCACGTACTTCGGCGGGTCGACTGACGGCTCGCCCGTGTGCACGCCGACGCGGACGCGCATGGGGCCGCCCTCGAGCGCGGCCAGCGCCTCGGCGACCGCGTCGAGCGCCGCGCGCGCCGACGCGAACGCGAAGAAGAAGCTGTCCCCCTGGTTGTCGACCTCGAAGCCGCCGTGACGGCCGAACGCGCCGCGGACGGCGTGACCGTGCGCGTTCAGCGCGTCCATGTACGCGGCCGCGCCGAGCTCCTGGAGCAGCCGCGTCGCCCCCTCCACGTCAGTGAAGACGAGTGTCACCGTTCCGCTCGGCTGCAACATCATCAGGTGTCGTCATCCAACCGCCGTGCGGCGCTGCGCGCAACATAGGGTGTCGAAGTGCGGCTCGTGGTCCTTGGCGGCACCAAGTTCCTCGGGCGCGCCGCCGCCGAGGAGGCACTGCGCCGCGGCCACGACGTCACGCTCTTCAACCGCGGGGAGACGAACGCCGGCCTCTTCCCGGAGGCCGAGCATCTGCACGGCGACCGCGACGGCAACCTCGACACGCTGCGCGGGCGCGAGTGGGACGCCGTCATCGACCCGTCCGGCTACGTGCCGCGCGTCGTGCGCGCCTCCGCCGAGCTGCTGCAGGACGCCGTCGGCCACTACGTCTTCGTCTCGAGCGTCTCCGTGTACCGGGACTTCTCGCGCGCTCACTTCGACGAGAAGGCGCCGCGCATCGAGCTCGAGGACTCGGCGGTCGAGGAGGTCATGGAGTACTACGGCGGGCTCAAGGCGCTCTGCGAGGACGTCGTCGCCGAGGTCTTCCCCGGCCGCTCAGCGAGCGTCCGGGCCGGGCTGATCGTGGGGCCGCACGACCCCACCGACCGCTTCACCTACTGGCCGGTGCGCGTCGCGCGCGGCGGCGAGGTGCTTGCGCCCGGGCGGCCCGGCCGCCCGGTCGAGTTCGTGGACGTGCGCGACCTCGGCGCCTGGCTCGTCACCGTCGCCGAGCAGCGCACGAGCGGCGCCTTCAACGCGACGCGGGACGGGCTGACGATGGACGAGGTGCTCGAGACCTGCCGCGTCGTAAGTGGCAGCGACGCCACCTTCACCTGGGTGGACGAGCCGTTCCTGCTCGAGCGCGAGGTCGGCCAGTGGATGGAGCTGCCGCTCTGGATCGCCGAGAGCGACCCCGAGTGGGGGCACATGCAGGAGGCCGACGTCTCTCGCGCGCGCGCCGCCGGCCTCACGTTCCGGCCGCTCTCCGAGACGGTCGACGACACGCTGGCCTGGGCGCGCACGAAGGACGGCTGGAACGATGCCGTCGGGCTCAAGCCCGAGCGCGAGCGGGAGCTCCTGGCGCAGTGGCGCCGCTAGCATCGCCCGGATGGACGGCTACGCCTTCGTGCACTCGGAGCACGTGCGCTTCCGCGACCTCGACGCGATGGGGCACATCAACAACGCCGTCATCGCCACGTACATCGAGCAGGCGCGCGTCGAGTACCTCGCCTCGCTTAACGTGCTCGACGGACCGGTCTACGACCAGGGCGCGGAGAGCATGATCCTCGCACGCATCGAGATCGACTTCCGCGCGCCGGGCCACCCGGAGCCCGACCTGGTCGACATCGGCGTCCGCCCCGCGTCGGTCGGCCGGAAGAGCTTCACCCTCGACTACCGGCTCGAGCAGGGCGGCGAGCTGCTCGCCGAGGCCAGCACCGTGCTCGCCTCGTACGACTACGAGCGCGGCCGCTCGCGCGAGGTCCCCGACGACTGGCGCAACGCGCTCGAGCGCCCGGGCCCGGTGAGCGCATGACCTTCCGGCGCGAGACGCTCCCGAACGGCCTGCGGGTCCTGACCGCACCGATGGACCACGCCCAGTCGGTGACCTGCTTCATCATGCTCGCCGCCGGGTCGCGCTACGAGACGGCGGACACGAACGGCATCGCGCACTTCAGCGAGCACATGTTCTTCAAGGGCACCGAGCGGCGCCCGACCGCACGCGACATTGCCGGCGAGATCGACTCGATCGGCGCCGAGTTCAACGCGTTCACCGGCAAGGAGTACACCGGGTACTACGTCAAGTGCGCGGCCGAGCACCGCGACGTCGCGCTCGACGTGCTCGTCGACATGCTCCGCCACTCGAAGTTCGACCCCGAGGAGATCGAGCGCGAGAAGGGCGTGATCATCGAGGAGATGAACATGTACTTCGACACGCCGCGCGACTCGATCAGCGGCGTGTACGAGTCGCTCCTCTTCGGCGACCAGCCGCTTGGCTGGGACATCGTCGGCCGCAAGGAGACGATCCGCGACGCGACGCACGACACGTTCCGGCAGTACATCGACCACTGGTACCGGCCCTCGCGGATGGTCGTCGGGCTCGGCGGAAGAATTGGCGACGGCCTCGACGAGCGCATCGAGGAGCTGCTCGGCGACCTTCAGGACATCCCCGGCGCCGACGGGCCCGCGCCGGTCGCGCCCCTCGCGAACGGGCGTGTCAAGCTGAAGACGAAGGAGTCCGACCAGGCGCACCTGATCCTCGGCGCGCCGAGCTACCGGATCGACCATCCCGACCGCTACGCGCTCAACATGGTCGCGACCGTGCTCGGCGGCGGCATGTCGTCGCGCCTGTTCACCGAGGTGCGCGAGCGCCGCGGCCTCGGCTACTACGTCTTCGGCGTCAACCACAGCTATACCGACGCTGGCACGCTCTACTCGCAGGCCGGCGTCGACATCGCGCGAATCGACGAGGCGGTCACGACCATCGTCGGCGAGCTGCGTCGCATCGCCGACGAGCCGGTGCCGACGGCCGAGCTCGAGAAGGCGCGCAACTTCTCGAAGGGGCGCTTCGTGCTCCAGCTGGAGAGCCCGCAGGGGCTGATCATGTTCGGCCTCCGCCGCGAGGTGCTCGAGGGCCAGGCTGTCGAGCCGGAAGAGGTGCTCGCCACGATCGAGGCGGTCACCGGCGAGGACGTCCAGCGGGTGGCCCAGGACGTGATCCGTTCGAACGCGCTCCGGCTCGCCGTCGTCGGCCCGTTCGACGACGCCGAGCGGTTCGAGAAGCTGCTGGACTAGTGCCCGCCGCCGGAGTCGAGGCCGCCGTCGCCGCCCGACACGCCGTCGCCTGACCCGCTTCCGCCGCCGCCGTCCCCGTTTCCGGTGCCGCCATCCGATCCGTGTGAGCCCTCGCCGGACGAGGAGGTCGTCGTGGTTGTCGCCGTCGTCGTGGTCGTGTGATCACCGGACGGGCCCGGCCCGCCACCCGACGAGCTGTCGGAATGCTCGGGCGCCGGCTCGGTCACGGTGCGAACCTCGCCGCCGCCTGACCCGGACGACGGCAGGGAGCGACCGGAGGAGCTGGTTCCGTCGCCCGAGCCGTGCTCGCCCGACCGGCCGTCGCGCCGCGCCGTCGCGGGCGCCGGCGTGGTCGTGACCGGGCGGGGCGGCGCCGACGTTCGAACGGCGGCCTCATGAACCGGCGTCCAGGCGATCCGGTGGACGACATGCGCGGGCCGCGGCCTCGCGTGGCGGACAGGGGCGCGCTGCGGCGGCGCAGCCTCGGCCCCGAGATGATGCGGCGCCACCGCGACCACGCCGGCGGCGACGATCGCGGTGCCCGCCGTCGCCGCCGCGATCTTGGCCACCACCGCCAGCGCCCCCAGCTTGGCGGCTGCGGCGGGCGTCTCCGGCGAGGGGCCGAAGAGCTGCGCGAGCCAGTCGCGGAAGCTCATCGGAGCGGACGTGACGGCTGCGAGCGCGGTGCGCAGCGAGACGCGCAGCTGCTGCCGCGCGCGGAACAGCAGCGACTCGACCGCGGGGCGGGTGACGCCGAGCTCGTCCGCCAGCTCCTCGTACGAGAGCCCCGAGAACTCCCGCAGCAGGAACGCGTGCCGCTGCTGGCCCGGCAGCCGCGCGAGCGCGTGCCGGAGCGACTCGACCTCCTCGGAGCGGACGGCCTGCTCAGCCGGATCGCCGCCTGCGGCGACCTCGAGGTCCTCGCCGGGCAGCGGCTCGCGCATGCGGCGCTGTGCGCGCGTCCGGCACTCGTTGCGCGCGATCGTCGCGAGCCACGCAGCAGGCTCGTGCGGCGTCGTGCCGCCGGCCAGGCTCGTGTAGGCCGACAGGAAGGTCTGCTGCGCGGCGTCCTCGGCGTCGTGCGCGTTGCGGAGCATGCCGCGGCAGATGCCGAGCACCAGCGCAGCGTGCGCCTCGAAGAGCTCGGCCAGATGCTGCGCAGGCCGCCCTGCCCCGGGGCGGCCCGCGCGCCGTGCGTCGAATGCGGCGCTAGCCGTCGCCGCCTCCGCCGTCGTGATGACCGCCGTTGTCGCCGCCGCCGTGGTCGCCGCCATCGTCGCCCTGGTTGTTGTCCTCCTCGTGGGACGTGGCGAGCGTGAACGTGTCGCCGGCCAGGGTCACCTTGACCTCGGCCTTGTCGCCGACGGCGAGGGTGGCCGGGAGCGACGTGCCCGCGGGGATGACGACATCGATCGTCGACTTGCCGACCGTGAGCACGAGGTCGCCCGCATCGGTCGCCGTCGCGAAGGTAATCGCCGAGATCGTGCCCTCGAGCTCGAGCCGCTGGGCGTGGCCCTCCTCGGAGACCTCCTGCTGGTCGAGCTCGTTGTCATTGGTGTCGACGGTGACGTCGACGATCGTTCCTGTCGCGGGGCCCGTCGCGCCGGCGCCGGCGTCGGCCAGTCTGCGCGTCCGGACGGCGAGCATGCTGTGCCCGGCGGCGACCATGTAGCCGGTATTGAGCTGGCGCGCGACGACGCCGCGGATGCGGGCGGTCCTGGCCCGGCCGCGGGTGACGATCGAGGTCGCGCTGAACGTGCCGTCGCCGAGCAGCTTCGCCTTCACGGCGACGCGCGTGCCGACCGCGAGGCCGGTCCGGTGGGTATGGACGGTGCGCACGACACCGGCCGCGGAGACGACGACCGCGTGGCGCGCCGGCTGCTTGGCGACGACCACGCCGCCGAAGCTCGCGGCGCCTGCCGTGGCCGGGATGACGACCGCCACCGCGGCGGCCAGTGGGAGGAGGAGCTTCTTCATGCCTGTCCTTTCGTACCGAGGAGAGAGAACGGTGGTTTCGTCCCAGAGACCACGTCGGCGGAAAAAACTTGCGCAGTTCCCTCGAACGGGTGAATGCAGACTGGTCAAAGTACTACCATTTGGTAGCATCTTCTGAATGCGAGTCGCGCTCGCTGGAGCCGTCCTGCTCGCCGTTGCGGCCGGGCTGGCGCGGGCGGACGTGGCACCCGACGTGCTCGCCCGCGTGCCCACCGGCCGCGGGCCGTGCGGCATCACGCAGGCCTTCGGCTCGATCTGGGTGGTGAACAACCTCGGCACCCGGCTCGTTCGCATCGATCCCGCGACGAACCGCGTTGTCGGCACCGTGCCGATCGAGTACGGCGGCTGCGGCGTGGCCGCCCTCGGCGGCTCGATCTGGGTCGACGGCTACAGCGCCGGCCTGTTCGACCGCGTCGACCCGCGGCACATGCGCGTGACCCGGCGGATCAAGGTCGGCGCCAACCCGTGGGACATCGCCGTCGGCGGCGGCGCGGTGTGGGCGGGCAACGAGCTCGACGGCACCGTGACGCGCATCGACCCGGCGCGCAATCGCGTCGTCAAGAAGATCATGGTCGGCGACGACCCGGCCAACCTCCGCTTTGCGTTCGGCACGCTCTGGGTCGGGATGAACCACGAGCCCTGGTTCGTGCGCGTCGACCCGGCGACCAACCGCGTGACGCGAGTGACCACCGGTCACGACGGGCCGAGCTCGTTCACGGTGGCCGGCGACTCGATGTGGGTCTCGAACCGCGGCGATGGCACGGTCTCGCGGGTCGACCCGGACACGAATGGCGAGACGGCCCTCGTCCACGTCGGGCTCGGGCCGGTGATCGGCGCGCTGGCGGCGGACGGCGGCGTCTGGATCCCGAACGGCGGTGAGAGCACGCTGTCCCGCATCGACCCCGATCGGGCGGCGGTCACCGAGACCGTCACGGTCGACCTGGCCCCGATCATGGTGCTGGCCCGCGGGAGCGACATCTGGGTCACGTGCCACGGCGGGCGCGTGTGGCGCCTCCGCGCGGCCTGACCGCGGAAGATCGGCGGCCCCGGCCCCGTCCTACGTCCAGACGATCTCGAGCAAGGAGCCGACCATGTGCGACGAGGATCTCCCGACCACGTACGACGACGATGTCGAGGCTCACCTCCTGAAGGAGGCGCTCGCAACGGGCGCGGCCGCGGCTGCCGTTCTCGCCGGCGCCGGCGCGGCCTCCGGCTCGACCATGCCGGCGCGCGGTCTCACCAGCGTCACGCCGGCCGTCGCAGTGCTCCCCGACCCGGGCGCGATGCCGGCGCCGAAGGCGCCTCCGATCCGCACCGAGGCCTCGACCTCCATGAAGCCGCAGAAGCACGCGAAGAAGCACCACAAGAAGTAGCCGCCGGTCATCACAGCTGACGCGCGACGCGCCGCCCGAACGAGGCGGCGCGTCGCGCCTCGAGGACCGGCCGGCACATCAGGACGCGCGGCTCACCGGTCGCTGCGGATGATCCCGTAGAGCCGGCTGTCGCGGTACTCGTCGCCCTTGCGCTCGTGCCCGCGCAGCTCGCCCTCGAGCCGCATGCCCGCCTTCTCCATGACCCGGCCCGAGGCCGGGTTGCCGGTGAAGTGGTACGCATACACGCGGTTGAGGCCGAGCTCGTCGAACGCGTAACCGATCAGCGCCCGCGTCGCCTCGGTCGCGTAGCCCTTGCCCCAGTACGGGACGCCGATCCAGTAGCCGATCTCGGCGCGGCCGTGCTCGGGGACGATCCCCAGGCCGATCGCGCCGAGCAGCGCCCGGTCCTCGCGCCGGTCGAGCGCGAGGTTGAGCGCGTTGCCGCGCTCGGCGTCCTCGCGATGGCGGCCGATCCACGCCTCGGCCGCGCCGGGCGGGTACGGGTGCGGGATGTTGAGCGTCGTCTCGGCGATCAGCGCGTCGCCGGCGAGCCGCGCCACCTCCGGCGCGTCGGCGAGCGTGAACGGCCGCAGTTGCAGCCGTTCACACTCGATCACCGGAATCCGGGCTATTCCGAAGTCTCGGCGACCGCGCGGGTCTGGAGCTCGTCGACGACGGCGGGATCGGCGAGCGTCGTGGTGTCGCCGAGCGGCCGGTTCTCCGCCACGTCGCGAAGCAGCCGGCGCATGATCTTCCCGGAGCGCGTCTTCGGCAGCTCCGGCGTGAAGACGATGTTCGCCGGCTTCGCGATCGGGCCGATCTTCTGCGCGACGTGGTTGCGGAGCTCCTCGAGCATCTCGACGGAGCCCTCCTCGCCGCCCTTCAGCGTCACGTAGGCGACGATCGCCTGACCGGTCTGCGCGTCGTTGCGGCCGCAGACTGCCGACTCCGCCACCTTCGGGTGGTCGACCAGCGCGCTCTCGACCTCGATCGTCGAGATGCGGTGGCCGGACACGTTCATGACGTCGTCGACGCGGCCGAGCAGCCAGAAGTCGGCGTCCTCGTCGATCCGCGCCCCGTCGCCGGCGAAGTAGGCGTCCGGGTACTTCGACCAGTAGGTCTCGACGAAGCGGTCGGGATCCCGGTAGATCCCGCGCAGCATCGCCGGCCAGGGCCGCCGGAGCACCAGGTAGCCGCCCCCGCCGGGGCCGACCTCGTTGCCCTGCTCGTCGAAGACCGCCGCGTCGATTCCCGGGAACGGCTTCGTGGCCGAGCCCGGTTTCGTCGTGGTCACGCCCGGGAGCGGCGTGATCATGATCATCCCCGTCTCGGTCTGCCACCAGGTGTCGACGATCGGGCAGCGGCCGCCGCCGATGTGCTCCTGGTACCAGATCCACGCCTCCGGGTTGATCGGCTCGCCGACGGAGCCGAGCAGGCGCAGCGACGACAGGTCGTGCTGCTGCGCGTACTCCGGCCCCCATTTCATGTGCGTGCGGATCGCCGTCGGCGCCGTGTAGAGGATGTCGACCTTGTAGCGCTCGACGATGTCCCACCAGCGGTCCTTGTCCGGGAAGTCGGGCGTGCCCTCGTACATGACGCCCGCCGTCCCGTTGCAGAGCGGGCCGTAGACGATGTAGCTGTGGCCCGTGACCCAGCCGACGTCGGCGGCGCACCAGTACACCGAGTCGGGCTTGACGTCGAAGATGTAGTAGTGCGTCGTCGCTACGCCGACGAGGTAGCCGGCGGTCGTGTGGGCGATGCCCTTCGGCTTGGCGGTCGTGCCGCTCGTGTACAGCAGGTAGAGCAGGTCCTCGGCGTCCATCGGTTCGCACGGGCACTCGCTCTCGTCGATGACGACGTCGTGCCACCAGTGGTCGCGGCCGTCCTGCATCGGCACGTCGCCGCCCGTCCGCCGCAGGACGATGACGTTCTGCACCAACGGTGAGTCGGCGAGCGCCTCGTCGGCGGTCTTCTTGAGCGGGACGGTCGTGCCGCGCCGCCAGGCCTCGTCCTGCGTGATCAGCACCTCGCAGCCCATGTCGTGGAGGCGGTCGGACAGCGAGTCGGCCGAGAAACCCCCGAAGACCACGGTGTGCGGGGCGCCGATGCGCGCGCATGCCAGCATGGCGATCGGCGTCTCCGGGACCATGCCCATGTAGATGCCGACCGGCGTGCCCTTGCCGACGCCCAGGGCCTTCAGCGCGTTGGCGAGCTTCGTCGTCTCGCGCTGCAGGTCGGCGAAGGTGAGCTCGCGGCGGTCCCCGACGGGCTCGCCCTCCCAGTAGTAGGCGACGGCGCCGCCCCGGCCGGCCTCGACGTGGCGGTCGACGCAGTTGTAGGTGATGTTGAGCGTGCCGCCGACGAACCACTCCGCGTACGGCGGCTCCCACCGGCAGAGCTCCGTGAAGGGCTCGAACCACGTGACCCGCTCGCGGGCCTCGCTCTTCCAGAACTCGTCGGGCTCGCGGTCGTAGATATCCGGCTTGGCGTTCGCCTGCGCGGCGAACTCCGGGGGCGGCGCGTACCGCCGCTCCTCCAGGAAGATCGTCTCGATCGCCTGGTGGGTCTCAGTGGCCACTCGCTACTACCTCCATTTCCGCCTACGTCAGCTTTACACGCAGCGCGAGACCGGTGAGGATCTCGCGCACCGTGCGTTCCGCGACGAGCGCCGTCGGGTCGGCCGTCCCGATCGCCGTCGGACACACCTCGACCACCTCGGCGCCCACGAGGTCGACGCCGGCCGCCACCGTGCGCGCCGCCCAGAGCAGGTCGGCGCTCGTCATCCCGCCCGGCTCGGGGGTGCCCGTCCCCGGCGCGAAGGCGGGATCGAGCACGTCGATGTCGACGGACAGAAACACCGGCCCGTCGCCGACCGCGGCGAGCGCGCGCTCGACGACCGCCTCGATCCCCTGGCGGCGCACCTCGTGCATGAAGAAGCTCGTGATGCCGCGCTCGCGCTGCCACCCGAACTCGCGCTCGCCCGGCCAGTAGCCGCGCAGCCCGATCTGGACGTAGCGGCGCGGTGCCACCGCGCCCTCCTCGACGAGCCGGTACATCGGCGTCCCGTGCGAGCGCTCGACGCCGAACACCTCGGTGCCGGTGTCGGTGTGCGTGTCGAAGTGGATCAGCCCGACAGGCCCTTTTGCGCGCGCGCATGCGCGGATGTCGGGCTCGGCGATCGAGTGGTCGCCGCCGAGGACGAGGGGGACGGCGCCGGCCGACAGCACCGTGCCGACCGTCTCCTCGATCGCCCGGTGCGACAGCTCCGGGTCGGCCGGGACGACGGGCGCGTCGCCGAAGTCGGCCAGACGGAGCTCGGCAAAGGCGTCGATGCCCGCCTCGAGATGCGGCCCGGGCGGGCACGAGGCGGCGCGGATCGCGCGCGGGCCGAAGCGGGCGCCTGGCCGGTCGGAGACGAGGTCGTCGAACGGCGCGCCGACGACCGCGGCGTGGAGCCCCTCGAGCTCGGCCTCGTCCTCGGTGTACGGCAGGCCGCCGAAGGTGAGCAGGCCGGCGTAGTCGGGCTTCTCGCCGTACGCCTTCCAGCGGTCGTTCGGGTCGATCACCCGAGCGACCCTAACGGGGCTAGATCGTCAGGTCGTACGGGAAGCCGGTCAGGTTCTCGGCGCCGTCGGCGGTGACGAGGACGATGTCCTCGAGCCGGCAGCCGCCGACGCCGCCCTTGTAGAGGCCGGGCTCTAGTGTCACGACGTCGCCGGGCACCAGCCGGTCGCTGTGGCCGCTCATCCCGAGGCTCGGCGCCTCGTGCACCTCGAGGCCGACGCCGTGGCCGAGCCCGTGGAAGAACCCGTCGAGCAGGACGGTGCCGGGCTCCTTCGAGAGCTGGGTCGGGTAGCCGTGCTCCTCGTAGAAGCGGCACGTGTCCTCGTGGATGTCGCGGCCGACCGCGCCCGGCTTAACGAGCGCGAGCGCGCGCGTGATCGCCTCCTCGGTCAGCCGGTGCCACTCGCGCAGCTCGGCCGAGGGCTCGCCGACGACGAAGGTCCGCGTCATATCGGAGAAACAGCCGGACTCGCGGTCACGCGGGAAGAGGTCCAGTACGACCGGCTCGTTGGCGAGAATCGCGCCCGAGCCCTCGTTGTGGCCGACCGCAGTCTGCGCGCCGTGCGAGACGATGAAGTCATCGGCGATCAGGTCGTTGTCGGTGAAGACCCGCGCGATGACGGCCTTGATGCGCTCGCTCGTCAGCGGCTCGCCGTCGAGCAGCAGCGCCTCGCCGCGGATCTCGGCGCGCCGGAGCATGTCGCGCGCGGCGCCCATGGCCTCCTCCGTCCCGCGCTGTGCGCGCCGGATGCCGGCGAGCTCGGCCTCGTTCTTCGCCCGGCGGCGTTGCATGAAGAGCTCCGAGTCGGGCGAGAGCTCGATGCCGTTCGCGCGCAGGTGGTCGGCGACCGAGACCGGGAAGTCCGGCGGCACCGCGGCGCTCGACACGCCGGTCTCGCGGCAGGCCCGCAGGGCGATCTCGATCAGCGCCTGCTCGCGATTGAGGCCCTGTGCGAGCAGGTCGTCGTAGCCGAAGTCCTCGAACGCGCGCACGTCGAGGCCGTTGCCGCCGAGCCGCGGTGTCTCGAGCGACGCGACCGCGACGAGCTTCGTCCCGTTGCGCTCGACGTAGACGAAGTCGTCGCCGATCGATACGGGCACCTCGTGCCGCATCGCGGGCGACGTGGTCGTCTCGCCGAAGATCAGGACGTCGGGCATGAGTCGCGGATTGTAGGGGCTGTCCCGCGAAGCGCGGCCGTCCCCAGTGATGGGGCCACGTCGGTCGGCGAACTCGCTCGGCCGGACTGGCGCGTGGGCAAGCTCTTCCACGAGGTGAAGCAACGTGACGATCGCGCGCTCGTAGCCGAACGGGTGCTGCGCGAGCGGCTTGCTCGACGCGTGCTGTCCCGGTACGCGTTGATCGTTAGCCACGGCGCCGCGGACCAGCTCGGAAGTGGCTCGGTAGTTCACCGTTCGCGCGGTGCGGACACGTCCGGATGGCGCCAACCGTCCGGTGGGCGATCGTTGATCTGCGATCAACGATCAGCCCGGCTCGGGCTCGAGGAGGCGAGCGTCATGCAGTGCTTCGAGTGCGCCAAAGTCAACGACACCGTTCCGGCCGTAGCGATCTGCCAGCACTGTGGCGTCGGTCTCTGCCTGGATCATCTGGTCGAGGCGCGCAGCGTGCGCGTCGGCGGCACGGTCTACACCTGCGCCCACAAGGTGCCGAGGACGAAGCCTCTCCGCGGCGTTCCCGCCGGCATCGCTGCTACGGCGCGTCATCACAGCGCCGTCGGCGTCTCGTGACAACGCTCGGCACCACGGTCGATCAGGAGGTCGCGGTTCTCGCGAAGGCGCTCGGTCACCCGGCCCGCGTTCGCGTCATGCGCCTGCTCCTCGCACACGATGCCTGCTACTGCGGGGAGCTCGTCCTCGAGCTCGACCTCGCGCAGGCGACCGTCTCGCAGCACCTGAAGGTGCTCAAGGACGCCGGCCTGATCGTGGGCGAAATCGAAGGGCTGCGCATCTGCTACTGCGCGAGCCGCCAGCGGCTGGCGGAGCTGCACGACCTCGTCGGCGGACTCCTTGACGAGGCGGCTGAGCTAACGGAGAACCGGCGCCTTGCGTGCGACTGAGGAGTCGCAGGCAGGCATGGCCGTCGCGGAACGACCCCGCCCTGCGACACGGGCGGCCGTGCCCGTGGCCCAGCAGGCTGCCGTGCTCCGGAAGCTATCGACGCTCGACCGCTTCCTGCCGCTCTGGATCGCACTCGCGATGGCGGCCGGGCTCGGGCTCGGCAGGCTGATACCGAGTCTCAACGACGACCTCGACAAGCTCCGCGTCGGAACGGTCAGCCTGCCGATCGCGCTTGGCCTACTGCTGATGATGTATCCGGTCCTGGCGAAGGTTCGCTACGAGGAGCTCGGCCACGCTAGGACGGACGGCGTCTCCGACCGGCGCTTCTTCGGGGTGTCGCTGTTCCTGTCATGGGTCGTCGGGCCGCTGTTCATGTTCACCCTGGCCTGGCTCTTCCTCGCCGACCACCCGGCGTACCGGACCGGGGTGATCATCGTCGGGCTCGCGCGCTGCATCGCAATGGTGCTGATCTGGAACGACCTCGCCAGGGGCGACCGCGACCGCGCCGCAGTCCTTGTCGTCTTCAACGCGCTCTTCCAGGTGGCCGCATTCTCGCTGCTCGGCTACTTCTATCTCACCGTGCTCCCGGGCTGGCTCGGCCTCGAGACCCAGGGGTTCGAGGTCGGCATCTGGGAGGTCACGCGCACCGTGCTGATCTTTCTCGGCATCCCGCTGACGGCCGGGTTCCTTACGCGCCGGGTGGGGCTGAGGCGAAAAGGGCGCGACTGGTACGACCAGGAGTTCCTGCCGCGGATCGGCCCGATCACCCTGTACGGGCTGCTGTTCACGATCGTGGTGCTGTTCGCAATCCAGGGCGACACGATCACCTCGCAGCCGCAGGACGTGGCCATGATCGCCCTGCCGTTGCTCGCCTACTTCGCGGTCATGTGGGTGGCGGGGTTTTCGATCGGCAAGCTGATCGGGTTCCCCTATCCGCAGACGGCCAGCCTGTCGTTCACGGTTGCATCGAACGACTTCGAGCTGGCGATCGCGGTCGCCGTCGGCGTCTTCGGTGCCGCCTCTGGCGAGGCGCTTGCCGGCGTAGTGGGGCCCCTGATCGAAGTCCCGGTGCTGGTCGGGCTCGTCTACGTCGCACTCTGGCTGTCGCGACGCCTCCAGTGGCCGAGGCCGACGGTCGCCACGGCACCAGTCAGCGTCGCCCTGCAGGCCGCCGGCAAGGTCCACGCAACGGCGCAGCCGCGAGTGCCGGACGGCTCGGCGTGAGCGGCATTCCGCGCGCGTACGGTGCACATACGGGCTTGCCTCCCTTGTTTTTGTGGCGTCAAGCACAGCTGTACGAGTCATCGCCGTCATCGCGGGACCTGCGGGTGCGCAGCCGCACTTTGCTGGTACTCGAGGCTGATCTCTCCCCAGCCGCAGCGCGGCGCTACACAGCAGGCGTATCGCATCGCGCAGGCGCGCGAACAAAGTCGAGCGCGGCTATAGCGCCTCACTGAACATCGGAACGTTCAGCGCGTCGCCCGTTAGCACGAACCCGCGCGAGAGCAGGCGCCTCGAGGCCAGCAAGGAAACCCGTCATTCCGGGGCCAGCTCGACCGTCGTCGCGCCTTCGGCATGATGGGACCGCCCCTAGGGGGCCTGACCCCCATTGAGGACGGACTCGCCCGTAGACTCAGGCCCCGTGAATGCCCTCGAGCAGGAGCGGGCCCTGATCGCCGAGTACGACACGGAACTGCGCGGCCAGCTGCCCGCAGGCTCGGAGATCTTCGACGCGCACGTCCACCTCGGCCTCGACATCGACGGCTTCCGCGGCGCCTACACCGAGCTCGAGGAGATCCAGTCCCGCTACGCGATCGCGCGCTGCAACGTCTTCTGCCTCGACGAGCCCGACCGGCATCCCGCCTTTCGCGCGGCCAACGACCGCACGCTCGCCTTCGCCGCCCGCGCGGGCGGCCGGCTGGTCCCGTACGCCCGCCTCGACATCAACGAGGAGCCGATCGAAGAGGCGACGCGCTGCCTCGACGCCGGCGCCCAGGGGATCAAGCTGCACCCGCGCGCGCAGCGCATCCAGCTCCACGACGAGCGGCTCGTCCCCGTCTTCGAGCTGGCCGCCGACCGGAAGGTGCCGATACTGATCCACGGCGGCCGCGGGCTGCCGCCGATCGCCGATCACCTCTCCGACCTCGTCGACCGCTTCGCGGGGACGCAACTGATCATCGCCCACGCCGGCATCGCCGACCAGGCGGCGCTCTTCAGCCACTTCGCCGGCCGCGAAGGCGTGTACTTCGACACCTCGGTGTGGAGCCCGCTCGACCTGCTGGCGCTCTTCCACCACGTGTCGCCCGAGCAGATCCTCTACGCGTCGGACTACCCCTACGGCCAGCATCCCGGGTCGATGATCATCGCGCTGCGCGTCGCCCGCACGGCCGGGCTCGACGACGACGGCATCCGCGGGATGCTGGGCGGCAATGCCGCGCGCATCGCCGACGACGGCGAGGCGCCGCAGCTGACGCCCCCACGCATGGAGCGGGTGTTCTCGCAGCCGATCGCCTTCGCCCGCATCCACCAGTACCTCTCGATGGCGGCGCCGCTGCTCTGGACACGGCAGCAGGACACGGTCGGCGTGATCGGGCTCGCTCTCAACGCCACGCTCGAGCGCGACGGCTACCAGGACGAGCGCGACCGCATCCGCGAGCTGCTCACGGTGGCGCGCGCGCTCTGGGACGAGATGGCCGCAATCGCCGACCCCGACGAGCGCCGCGACCACATGCGCGCCACGTTCCGGATGGTGTACCTCGCAGACGTGCTGGCGGTGACGGTTGGCGCTTGAGCTGCGCATCAACGGCGGCAGCTACCGCGTCGCGGCGCCGGTCGGCCGCTCGCTCGCGACCGTGCTGCGCGAGGACCTCGGCCTGACCGGGACGAAGATCGCCTGCAACGAGGGCCATTGCGGCGCCTGCACCGTGCAACTCGACGGGGTGCCCGTGCTCTCCTGCATCACGCTCGCCCACCTGGTCGGCGACCGGGAGATCACGACGATCGAGGGCCTGCGCGACCACCCGCTCGTCGACGCGTTCGTCCGCGCCGACGCGCTCCAGTGCGGCTTCTGCACCCCAGGCCAGATCGTCTCGGCCGCGGCGCTCGTCGCCGCAACGCCCGACCCGGACGCCGAGACGATTCGCCACGCCATGGCCGGGAATCTCTGCCGCTGCGGCACCTACACCAAGATCGAGGAGGCGATAGCCACGTGGCGCGACTGATCCGGACGGAGAAGGAAGTCGAGGGCCGGTACGAGGAGGTCTGGCTCGTCGTCGAGGAGGACGCGCTCGACCAGTGGCCGCAGGGCGCCCGTGACGTCGTCGGGCAGCCCGCGACGCGCAAGACGGGCGCGCAGCGGGCGCGCGGCGAGGCGCGGTTCACGGCCGACATCCGGCTTCCGGGGATGCTCCACGCGGCCGTGCTGCGGTCGCCTCACGCGCACGCGCGCGTGCAGCGAATCGACGTGTCCCGCGCGCTCGAGGCGCCGGGCGTCCGCGCCGCGGTCGTGCCGGGCGACGTGCACGTGCTCGACGAGCACGCCGGCTTCCAGGGCGCGGCGGTCGCGGCCGTCGCCGCCGACACCGAGGGCCAGGCGCGCGCAGCGCTCGAGCTGATCGACGTCGAGTGGGAGATCCTGGAGCCGCTCGTCGACCCGGAGGAGGCGGTGAGCCGCGGGCAGCTCCACGGCCAGCCCCGCCGCTTCGAGCGCGGCGACGTGGATCAGGGTCTTGCCGGGGCGGACGTCGTGGTCGAGGGGGAGTACCGCACCCAGACGGTCCTGCACAGCTCGATGGAGACGCACCAGTCCGTGTGCCAGTGGGTCGGCGACCGGCTCGACGTCTACATCTCGACGCAGTTCATCTGGGGCGTCCGCGACGCGATCTCGGGGAGGCTCGGGCTGCCGCCGGACAAGGTGCGGGTGGTCTGCGAGTTCATGGGCGGCGGCTTCGGCTCGAAGAACGGCCCGGGCGACTACACGTTCATCGGCGCCGAGCTGGCGAAGCGCACCGGGCGGCCGGTCCGCTGCGCGCTCACGCGCCGCGAGGAGAACCTCGCCACCGGCAACCGCAACGCGACCATCCAGCGGCTGACCGCCGCCGCCCGCGCCGACGGCACGCTCGTCGCGCTGAACGGCGAGTTCGTGAACTCGACCGGCTGGGGCGGCTGGACGGCGCCCACATACGGGCCGATGGAGATGCTCTACGCCTGCGAGAACGTGCGCACGCTGACCTACAGCGCGAAGCTGAATACGCCGCCGATGCTCGCCTTCCGCGCTCCCGGCTTCGTCGAGGGCACCTTCGGGCTCGAGTCTCTGCTCGACCGGCTGGCGGCGAAGCTCGACATCGACCCGCTCGAGCTGCGGAAGCGCAACTACGCCCACTCCCTGGACGACCACACGTACTCCTCGAAGTACCTGATGGAGTGCTACCGGCTCGCCGAGCCGCACTGGGAGCGCCGCCACGAGGTGCGCGCCCGCAGCGAGGGCCCGTGGAAGCGCGGCGTCGGCCTCGCCAGCCAGACCTGGTACGGCGGCGGCGGCCCGCCGTCCTACGCCTGGGTGCGCCTCGGTTCTGACGCGCGGGCGACGGTCATCACGGCGATGCAGGACATCGGCACCGGAACAACGACCGCGATGGCGCAGATCGCCGCCGAGGAGCTCGGCCTTCCCCTCGACCGCGTCGACGTCGTTCTCGGCGACTCCGCCCGCGGCCCGTACGCCTCGATCTCGGCCGGCTCGTCGACGACGCCCTCGATGGGGCCGGCGGTGCGCGCCGCGGCCGCGGACGCCGCGCGGCAGATCATCGAGATCGCCGCGCAGCGCTACGACCGCGAGGAGCGCGTCCTGTCGCTGAAGGGCGGCAACGTCGTGGCCTCGGACGGCGGCTCGTGGCCGATCGAAGAGGTCGTCGGCCTGCTCGAGGACGCGCAGCTGCTCGGTAGGGGCGCACGCGGCCCGAACCCGACGGGCATGCAGGTGCTCACCTGGGGCGTCCAGGTGGCCGAGGTCGCGGTCGACGTCGAGACCGGCGAGGTGCGCGTCGAGCGCGTCGCCGCCATCCATGACGTCGGCCGGGTGATCAACCCGCTCGTCGCCTCGAGTCAGGTCGAGGGCGGAGTCATCCAGGCCGTCGGCCACACGCTCTCGGAGGACCGGCTGCTCGACCCGGCGACCGGGACGGTGCTCACGCAGACGCTCGACGCCTACCGCATGCCGACGATCGCCGACGTGCCCGAGATCGTCACCGAGCTGGTCGACCTCCCGGACGAGCACCTGACCAATCTGGGCTCCAAGGGGCTCGGCGAGCCGCCGATCGTCCCGACCGCGGCGGCGATCGCGAACGCGATCCGCGACGCGACGGGCGCCGAGGTGCAGTCGCTCCCGATCACCCGCGAGGAGATGCTCCGCGCGCTGCGCGAGGCCCGCGAGCGGGAGAGGCTTGCAGCTACTCCGGCCTGACACCCTGCCCGAGGCCGTCGCCGCGCTCGGGAACGGCAGCGTCGGGATCGCCGGCGGCACGGAGATCGTCCCGCTCACGCGCGACCGCATCGTGACGGCGGAGACGCTCGTCGACCTGTCGCGTGCCGTCCCGCGCGGCGTGGACGGGACGCGCATCGGCGCCGGGACCACGCTCGGCGAGCTGGAGGCCGATCCGGAGATCCCGGCGGCGCTGCGCGAGGCCTGCCGCCTCGCCGCCTCGCCGCAGCTGCGCGCCATGGGCACGATCGGCGGAAACCTCCGCCAGGCCACGCGCTGCTGGTACTGGCGGCTCAAGTACCCGTGCTACCTGCACGGCGGCGATGTCTGCCATGCGCGCGAAGGCGAGCACCGCGAGCACGCGATCTTCGCCAACGAGCCGTGCGCGTCTGCGCACCCGTCCGACGTGGCGGCCGCGCTGCTCGCGCTCGGGGCGCACGCCGTCACGTCGAAGCGCGAGCTTCCGCTCGCGGACCTGTACCGCCTGCCGACGGACGACGACCGCGACGTGGTCGCGCTCGAGCCGGACGAGCTGATCCTCGAGCTCGAGGTACCGCGGCCCGAGGCGTCCGTCTACCTGAAGGCGATGGACCGGCGGCGCTGGGCGTTCCCGATCGTCGGCGTCGCCGCGGCGCGCACGGACGGCAACCTCCGCTTCGGCCTGGCGGGCGTCGCGCCGATCCCGTGGGCGCTGTCGGGGGAGGACGATCTCGACGCCGCGACGCCGCTGCCGGGCACGGTCTACAAGGTCGAGATCGCGCGCGCGCTGGTGCGCCGCGCGCGGGCCGCGGTCGGCGGCGGCTAGCATCGGCGGCCGAATGGCCGTCCGCGTGCTCGTTCTCGCACTCCTGGTGGCGGCCTGCGCCGCGTGCGGCAGCAGCTCGTCCGGCAGCGACACGGCGACGACCACGACGACAGGCGGAGGTGCGAGCTCGGTGGCCAGAGACAACGGGTGCACGCAGGTGGACAAGCCGGCCGCGAAGCCGAACGGCGGGCAGAAGCCGCCGGACAAGCCGCTCGGCCCGAACGAGCACCCCGAGCTGACCTTCGCGACGAACTGCGGCAGCTTCACGGTCCGCCTCGACCCGAAGCTGGCGCCGGAGACCGGGGCCTCGCTCGTGAAGCTCGCGAAGAGCGGCTTCTACGACGACACGATCTTCCACCGCATCGTCCCCGGCTTCGTCATCCAGGGCGGCGACCCGACGCAGAGCGGCTCGGGCGGGCCCGGCTACAAGACGGTCGACAAGCCGCCGGCCGACGCCCGCTACACGAAGGGCGTGGTCGCGATGGCGAAGACGGGCGCCGAGGCGCCGGGCACCTCGGGCAGCCAGTTCTTCGTCGTCACGCCCGCCGACTCGGGGCTGCCGCCCGACTACGCCATCGTCGGCAAGGTCGTCGACGGCCTCGACGTCGTCGAGCGGATCGGCAAGCTCGGCGACGCGAACCAGCAGCCGACCCAGAACGTCGTGATCAGCAAGGTCACTGTCAAGGAGTAGGGCCATGGTCGCCGGTGTCGTCCTGGCGGCCGGCGCAGCGACCCGCTTCGGCGGGCCGAAACAGACCCTGCTCGTCGGCGACGTCGTCGCCGCGCTCGGCCGGTCCTCGGTGGACGGGATCGTCGTGGTCACCGGCGCCCACCCGCTCGAGGCAGCGGCGCCGCTCGTGCGCTGCGCGGACTGGGAGCGCGGCCCCGGCGCCAGCCTGCGCTGCGGCCTGGCCGCACTCGCCGACGGCGTCGAGGCGGCGGTGGTCGCGCTCGCGGACGGGCCGGACATCTCGCCTGCCGCCGTCGACCGGGTGATCGAGGTGTGGCGAGAGAGCGGCGCGGAACTCGTCGCGGCGACCTACGGCGGCAACCGCGGCCATCCCGTGCTGATCGGCCGCGCGGCGTGGGAGTCGGTGCCCGACGAGGGCGCCCGTGCACTGCCCGCGCTCACCGTTCCCTGTGATGACCTGGGCTTCCCGGGCGACGTCGACGTCCCCGCCGACCTCCCGGAGAGGTACCGGCCGACGTGCGGTGAATGATTTGGCCGTGAACGCGATCCGGGCGCTCGAGCACTACGCCGGGCCTTCGCCGTTCGAAGCGGCGCGGGCGAAGCGCGGCCTCACGCGTGAAGAGGCGGCGGCGCGCAGCGCGCTCGGCGTCGACGAGATCACCTGGCTGGAGGAAGGCCGGCTCTACCGCTTCCGCTCCGCACACCAGGCGGTCGCCGCCGCGGCGACGTACTCGGCCGCGCTCGGCGTCGACCACCACGAGGCGCTCGAGCTCGCCGGCCGGCCGGTGCCGCCGCTCGCCAAGGACACGCGGCGGTACCGGATCATGGTCGGCGGCGGGATTGCGGCGCTGGTGCTCCTGCTCGTGGCCGCGATCGGCATCGGCTCGAAGGTCACCGGGGGAGGCAGCGGCACCGGAAACGGAGTGGCGGCGAAGCTCCCGCCGACCGAGAGCATCAAGGTCGACGTCTACAACGGCGCCGGCGACATGACGTTCACGCGGAGCGTGGCCGACCGGGTGACGGCGCTCGGCTACAGCCTCCGCCACACACGCCGCGTGCCCGGGACGTTCAGCTACCGCGAGACGTCCGTGTACTACCCGCCCCACGCCGAGGCGATCGCCGCACGCCTCGCCAAGTCGCTCTGCGTCGGCACGAAGCCGCTCCCGCACGGCACGGACCGCCGCCGGCTCGTCGTGATCGCCGGGCCGGCGACCGTCGGTGGCTGTTAAAGCGGCGTTCTGAGCGAGGACAGCCGCTGCTTGAGCTCCGGCGCCATCGGCTCGACGACGGACTGCCGCACGAAGCGCCGTAGCTCGACCTCGAAGCGGTAGCGCCGGCGGCAGTACTCGCACGTGTCGAGGTGCGCCTCGGCCTCCGCGCGCTCCATCACCGTGAGCTCGCGGTCGAGGTACGGCTGGAGCATCTCCTCGCAGTTGTCGCACGGGTCGTCACGAAGCTCATGGGACGTCATCGGATGCCTCCTCGGCGAGCTGTCGCTTCAGGATCCGGCGACCACGATGCAGGCGGGACATGACGGTGCCGACCGGGATGTCGAGGATCTGGGCGGCCTCGGCGTACGCAAAGCCGCCGATGTCGACGAGCACGACCACGTCGCGGAAGTCGTGCGGCACCTCCGAAAGGGCGTTGACGACGCCGTCCTGCGACAGCCGGGCAAGCACCCGCTCCTCCTCCTCGGGCTGCTGGTCGCCGCCCGAGCCGGCGAGCCGGTTGTAGAGGAAGTAGTCGCCCTCCTCCAGCGGCTCGGTCTGCGGGCGGCGCTGCCGCGCACGGGCGCGGTCGATGTTCAGGTTCGTGAGGATGCGCAGGAGCCAGGCGCGCAGGTTCGTGCCCGGCTGGTAGGAGCGCCAGCTGCGGAAGGCGCGCGCGTACGTCTCCTGCATCAGGTCCTCGGCCTCCTCACGCGAGCCGACCAGCCGCCGGGCGACCTGGTAGACCTGGTCGGCCAGCTCGAGCGCTTCCTCCTCGAAGCGCACACGCGCCCGGGCGTCGTCGGCGAGCTGCCGCGTCTCGGTCGGCGAGGGCTCGCCCATCGCTCGAACCTAGCAGCACGCTCACGGAGGGACAAAACGGGCGCGGAAGGGCTGGTATTCCCGACTTTTGAGGATCGCCCCGCGCGGGTACATCGTATTTGGACCCCGAGCAGAGGAGGAAGGTATGGACGGGTACGAGGTCATCTCGGTCTTGGACGACAAGCGCATCGGGCACGTCTCCGGGCGTGTCGGTGACTTTCTCATCGTCGAGCACGGCCATCTGCGCAAGTCGCACAACCCGCTGCCGCTCGAGTTCGCGGACGTGGACGAGGCCTCGGGCCGCGTCGTGACGACGCTCGCCCACGACATCGTCTACGACGCGCCCCAGGTCACGAAGGGCCAGCTCGACGAGCAGGCGGCGGCGCAGTACTACGGCCTCGCCGAGTCGCCGCCGATCGACGGCTACGTCGATGTGGACGACCACGAGCTCAAGGCCGGCGAGCCCGCGCTGCTCGGCGACCGCGACCGGCAGGACCGCGCGCCGGAGACCGGCGAGGCCTACGAGAGCTAGCCGCTAGACGAGCGAGTCTTCGCGGAAGCCCGCGCGCGAGAGGGCCGCGACGAGCGTCTCCCTGTCGGTCACGTCGTCGTCCCACGTCAGCGTGACCTGGCCCATGAGGTTGGCGGAGGCGCCCGTGAGGCCCTCCTCCGCGCGCAGGGCGACCGCGAGGCGGTTCACGCAGCGCTCGCAGCGGATGCCGGTGACCTGGAGCATGTCGGTCTGCTCGGGCACTGCGGCCTAGCGTAGCGTCCGCTCGACGAGCGCGGCCGTCAGCGCCTCGAGCCCCTCGGCCCGCCCGATCGCGAGCTGCTCCTCGGCCTCCGTCCGGGCGGCGTCGACGCCGACGCCCACCCGTTCTGCGAGCTCCTCCACGAGCTCCCGGGCAGGCGCCATCCGGTCGCCGTCGGGGTGCACGAGCTCGGCGTCGAGCCCTGCGCGCAGCGCCGCCCAGCGGTTCTGCTGGTAGAGCGCCCGCGCCGGCGGGTCGTAGGGAGGGGCCTCACCCTCGGCGGCGGCGATGCAGAGCGCCTGGATCAGCGCCACCAGGTTCGCGGAGCGCTCCGGCGACGTCGGCTGGTCCGGCATCCGCACCTCGAGCGTCCCGAAGCGCGGGTGCGGGCGGATGTCCCACCAGAGCATCGTGTAGTCCGGGATGACGCCCAGCCCGACCAGCCGGTCGACGAACGCCCCCCAGTCGGCGGCGTCCCGAAAGGCCGGCGGCGCGCCGCTGCGCGGCAGCTGCGCGAGGATCTCGGCCCGGTTGGAGGCGAGCCCGGTCTCCTCGCCCGACAGGTAGGGCGAGTTGGCCGAGAGCGCCAGGACGGCGGGCAGCCAGGGCAGCGCCCCCTCGAGCGCCCGGAAGCACGTCTCCGGATCCGGCATGCCCACGTGGACGTGCAGCCCGTTGACCCCCTGCCGCCGCGCCGAGATGCCGGCGTACTCGACGAACGCGAGGTAGCGGGCCTCCGGCACGATCGCCTGCTCCTCGGGCCGGCTGATCGGGTGCGCCCCGGCGGCGAAGACCTCGAGGCCGCGCTCGCCCGCGAGCCGCGCGGCCACCTCGCGCAGCTCGCGCAGCCGCGCGGACGCCTCCCCGGCGGAGTCGCAGACGCCGGTGTTCGACTCGACGACGCAGGCGAAGAGCTCGGTCTTGATCCGCCCCGGCCCGAGCTCCGCCTCCGCGGCCGCGACGATCTCCGGAGAGGCGGGCGCAAGCAGCAGCGTCTCGGCGTCGACGAGCATGAGCTCCTCCTCCGCCCCCACGGACCACGGCGTGCTCTTCCCCCAGCGGGCCTCCTCCTGCATCGCGCCATGATCGCGAACGGAGGACCGGGCTGGTACGGAAGCCCGGAACCCGCTAGGGTCGGCGCCCCACGGGAGAAGGGGGTCTGTGTTCGCACGGCCCGCAATGCGCCGCGGTCACATAACCGCCGCGGTCAGCAACGCCCTCGGCGACGAGGTATCGCGCATCAGCCGCGGCCGCGAGGTCGACCGCGTCTACGCGCACGGGCACGTCGACCCGGTGATCGTCGAGGACGACGATGTGATCCTGCCCGAGTGGGCGCAGCCGATCGCGGCGCGCATCCGCATGGTCGTGCTCGCGGCGCTCCGGTAGTCCGTAGAGCTTTTTCCCTGCGAGCCGCCGGCGGCGGCCCGCAGGGAAGGACGGCTACCCGCGAGGGGAGGAGGGTTGCCGCCCAAGCTTCACGTGGACGGTGTGCCTTGTAGTACCGCGGAAGAGGTCGAGTCGGATTGCGTCGCCGGGGTTCTTGGCGGCGACGACCTCCCGCAGCGCCTCGACCGTCTGCATCGGGCGCCCGTCCGCGGCAACCAGGAGGTCGCCGCCCATGACGTAGGTCTCGCCGTCGACGGTGACGTGCTGGGTGCCGGCCTTGATGCCGGCCCTGGCCGCGCCGCTGCCGGGGTCGACGTCGGCCACGAGCAGCCCTGTGCTGGCCGGCAGGTGGAAGAGCCTGGCGATGCCGGCGTCGACCGGCTGCGCGTAGATGCCGAGCTGCGCGTGCTCGACCCTGCCCTTGTCGATGATCTGCGAGGCGACGTCCTTCACGGTGTTGATCGGGATGGCGAAGCCGAGGCCGACGTTCCCGCCGTTCTCCGTGGCGATCTGGGTGTTGACCCCGATGACGCGGCCGTCGCTCGACAGCAGCGGGCCGCCCGAGTTGCCCTCGTTGATGGCGGCGTCGGTCTGGATGACCTGGTCGATCAGCGACTGGTTCGGCGCCTGGATCGCCCGCCCGGTAGCGCTGACGATGCCGGACGTGACGGTGCGCTCGTAGCCCAGCGGGTTGCCGATGGCGACGACGGCGTCGCCGACCTGGACGCCGTCGGAGTCGCCGAGCTCCAGGGGGCGCAGCGCGCGCGACTCGGCGCTCACCTTGAGCACGGCGACGTCGGTCGAGGGGTCGCGGCCCACGAGCTTGGCGGCCATGCTCTCGTTGTTCGAGAAGCTGACCCTGATCCGCTGGGCGCCCTGGATCACGTGGTAGTTCGTGACGATGTAGCCGGACTTGTCGATCACGAAGCCGGAGCCGAGCCCGCGCTGCTCCTGGGCCATGGTCGGGAAGACGCCGAACGGGTCGGTCGCGCGGACGACCGTCTCGGTCGAGACGCGGACGACGCCCGGACGCGAGCGCTGGTAGATCTGGCCGATCGTCAGCGGGTGCCCGACCTGGCGGAAGCGTGCGGTCGTGACGGCGGCGTCGCCGGTCGTGAGCGGCTGCGCCGGTGCGGCCGAGGAGCTCGCCCCGATTCCCCAGAGGAGCGCCGCACCCGTCAAGGCAACCGCCCCACCGGCGATCGCGGCAACGACGAGCGCGGCGCTCGCGACGAGAAAGAGGAGTCCCGTGCGTTGAGGCCGCACGACGGTCCTTATAGCCCGGCGCGCTTAACGGCCTACGTCGGTGGTGTTAAGCAGTGTTCAGCCGCGCAGCTCGGTCGACGCATCCGTGAACTCACGGAACTCGCCGGTGACGAGGTATGCGACCTGCTCACCGATGTCGACGCAGTGGTCGCCGATGCGCTCCAGGCAGCGCGAGACGATGATCATGCGCAGCCCCCACTCGCGCATCTCCGGGTTGCTCCCGAGCGCCATCAGATGGTGCACGGCGCGCCGGTTCGCACGGTCGATCAGCTCGTCCAGCTCGACCAGCGACTCGGCCGCCTCGACGTCGCGGTTCATGAACGCGTCGAGCGAGAGCTTCAGCATCTCCTCGCCGCGGACGGCCATCTCGTCGAACGCCTCGATGAGCTTTATGTCGGGTGGGACCGCGTAGACCAGCTTGGTCAGCTTGGCGATCGTGACGCAGAGGTCGGCGATGCGCTCGAGCGCGAGGTTGATGTGGATGATCGACAGCACCAGCCGCAGGTCGGAGGCCACCGGCGTCTGCCGGGCGAGGAGCGACTCGACCGCCACCTCGATCGACAGGTAGCGCGAGTCGACCTCGTCGTCGAACGCGATCACCTCGTCACCGAGCTCCGGGTCGCGGTCGCGCAGCGCCTGCATCGCGCCGCGGATGGCGCGGGCGCAGAGGTCGCCCTCCTCCATGAGGGTCGCCTGCAGCGTGTTGAGGTCTTCCTGGAGCGGGATCCGCATGGGCATCAGCCGAACCGCCCCGTGACGTAGTCCTCCGTCCGCTTGTCGCCGGGCGTCGTGAAGATCTTGTCCGTCCGGTCGTACTCGACGAGGACGCCCGACCGCTGGCCGTCGACGACCTCGCTCAGCGAGAAGAAGGCGGTCATGTCGGCGACGCGCGCGGCCTGCTGCATGTTGTGCGTGACGATCACGATCGTGTAGTCGCGACTTCAGCTCGTGCATCAGATCCTCGATGCTCGCCGTCGAGATCGGGTCGAGCGCCGACGCGGGCTCGTCGAGCAGGATCACCTCGGGCTCGATCGCGATCGCGCGCGCAATGCACAGGCGCTGCTGCTGGCCGCCCGACAGCGCGAGCGCGCTGTCCTTGAGCCGGTCCTTGACCTCCTCCCACAGCGCCGCGCGCCTGAGGGCGGCCTCGACGCGGTCGTGCAGGTTGTCCTTCATGCCGAGGATCCGCAGCCCGTAGGCGATGTTGTCGAAGACCGACTTCGGGAACGGGTTCGGGCGCTGGAACACCATCCCGATCTGGCGACGGACGTTGACCGGGTCGACGTCCTTGCCCTGGAGGTCGATGCCGTGGAAGTAGATGGCGCCCTCGGTCCGGAAGTTCGGGACGACGTCGTTCATCCGGTTCAGGCAGCGGATGAACGTGCTCTTGCCGCACCCGGACGGGCCGATGATCGCGGTCACCTGGTTGCCTGGGACGTCGAAGCTGACGTCCTTGACCGCAGGTGACTTGCCGTAGTAGGCGGTCAGGTCCTCGATCTTGAAGACGGTCGGCCCGGCAAGCGGCGCCGAACTCGGCGCGGCCGGGCCGAGCTGCGTCGGGTCGATCGCCTTGGCGAGGCCGTCACCGGTCTGCTCGGTGCCCTCGGCCATCTCGGTGGAAGGGTAATCCATCGGGTCTCTCCTCCCTAGCGTTTGCCGGAGCGGCGCCGGCGGCTCCGCAGCCCGAAGTAGCGCGCGAGGGTGCTCGCGACGAGCACGAAGGTGATCAGCACGAACGCGGTCGCCCACGCCTGCTCCTGCAGGTGCGGGGTCGGCCTGCTCGGCCGCGTTGAAGATGAAGTAGGGCATCGAGTTGAGCGGCTGCGTCGGGTTCCAGCTCGTCTGCGTGCCGACCAGCGACGAGGTGAAGAGCAGGGGCGCCGTCTCGCCCGCGATGCGGGCGGTCGCGAGCGTCGCGCCCGTGATGATCCCGCCCATCGCCTGAGGGAGCACGATGCTGAGCGTCGTCCGCCACTTGGGCGCGCCGAGCGCGAGGCTGCCCTCGCGCAGCGAGTTGGGCACGAGCGCCAGGACCTCCTGGGTCGACCGCGCGACCAGCGGCAGCATCAGGATCGCGAGCGCGAATGACGCCTTGAGCGCGCTCTGGCCGCTGCCCGCGACCAGCAGGACGAACACGAAGATGCCGATGACGATCGCCGGGATCCCGTTCAGGACGTCGAGCGCCAGCTGCAGCGGCGCACGGACGCGAGGCGATGCGAACTCGTTGAGGTAGATCGCCGCCGCGACGCCGACCGGGAGCGCCATCAGCACGGCGAAGAAGACGATCACGATACTGCCGACGATCGCGTTCGCGATCCCCGAGTGCGGCGTCTCGCCGAACGTGAACGCGAACGACGTCGTCTTCGTGAAGAAGTCGAGGTTGATCGCGCCGATTCCTTTCTTGAGCACCGAGACGACGACGATGACGAGCACGGCGACCGCGAGCATCGCCGCGACCGTGGCAAGCGCCTCCATGGCCAGATTGACCGCCTTTCGGCGGCGGAGGCGCTCGCTCGTCAGCGGACGAGGCGGCTCGGCGTGCACGCTCATGTGCGCCCCTGCTGACGGCGGGCGACGCGGCGGACGATGACCTGCGCGATGACGTTGACGATGAGCGAGAAGATCAGGAGCAGGACGCCGAGGTAGACGAGCGAGGACTTGTTGAGATTGTTCGTGTAGCTCTGGTACGAGCTGGCGACCCGGCTCGCAAGCGTGTCGCCGGTGTGGAAGAGGTTGAAGCTGATGTTGGTGGTGTTGCCGATCACCTGCGTGACGGCGATCGCCTCTCCGACCGCGCGGCCGAGGCCGAGGATCAGCGCCGCGGCGATGCCGGCGCGCGAGTAGGGGAAGACGACCCCGCGGATCATCTCCCAGCGCGTCGCGCCGAGCGCCAGGGCGCCCTCCTTCAGCTCGGCCGGCACGTTCAGGAAGAGCTCGCGGCAGATGCTGGAGACGATCGGGACGACCATGATCGTCAGGATCAGGACAGCGGACAGCTGGCTGGAGCCGACGGTCTGAGAGCCGTCGAAGAACGGCGTCCAGCCAAACAGCGTGCTGAGAATCGGGCTGAGCGTCGAGACGACCCAGGGCCCCATGACGAGGATGCCCCAGAGGCCGAGCACGACGCTGGGCACGGAGGCCAGCATCTCGACGAGCGCGCCGACCGGGGCCCGGATCCAGCCCGGCGCGAGCTCGGTCAGGAACAGGGCAATCGCGATCGCGATCGGGCCGGCGACGAGCAGCGCGAAGAACGACGTCAGCGCGGTGCCGAAGATGAACGTGCCCGCGCCGTAGACGTCGGTGACCGGGTTCCAGGTCGTCCCGGTGATGAAGCCGAGGCCGAAGGTGTCGAACGAGAGCTTCGCGCCCGCGAACACCTTCCAGGTGATGAGGATCAGCAGGACCACGGCCGTCAAGCCGGCCGCGAGCGTGATTCCGTAGAGGAGCGTGTCGCCGAAGCGGAAGCGGCCCCGCCGCTGGAGGGCGGCGGGGCCGGTCGGTGCGGATCTTGCTGCTGTCGTCAACCCAGCGCGATCCGGGTCAGGTCGAGGAAGAAATCCGCTTCAGGACTACCTTGTCGCGCGCCAGGACGTAGCTGGGAATGGGCACGAAGAGGAGCTTCTTGCCGAGCGGCTGGCCGCTCGTGATCGCCCAGTTGACGAACGCCTTGAGCGCCGCGGCCTTCGACGACTGCAGCGGCAGGATCACGTACGTGTACGTGCAGATCGGGTACGCGGTCGGCTTGCTCTTCGGCGGGTTCACGATCGAGAGGGAGTTGCGCGAGTCGAACGACCGCACGTTCGCAGCCGCGGCCTGGATGCCGCGGATGCCGGGCAGCGCCCACTTGCCGGACTTGTTCTGCACGGCCGCGAACTGGAGCTTGTTCGCCAGCGCGTAGGCGACGTCGGCGTAGCCGACCGCCCCCGGCGTCCGGGTGACGACGCCGGACACGCCCGAGCTGCCGCGGGCGCCGACGGCCTTCGGGCTCGGCCAGTCGACGGCCGTGTTGTGGCCGACCTTGTTCGCCCACTCTGGAACTGACCGCCGAGAGGAAGTCGGTGAAGTTGTACGTCGTGCCCGACCCGTCGCTGCGGTTCACGGGCGTGATGTCGGTCGACGGCAGGTTCACGCCGGGGTTCAGCTTCGTGATCCGCTTGTCGTTCCACTTGGCGATCTTCCCGAGGTAGATGTCGGCGATCACGGTGCCGGTAAGGTGGAGGTTGTTCTTGACGCCCGGCAGGTTGTAGAGCACCGCCGTCGCCCCGAGCGCCCACGGCACCATGACGCAGCCGTGGCAGGACGTGAACTGATCGACAGTCAGCGGCGCGTCGGAGGCGCCGAAGTCGACCGTGCGGTTCTGGATCGCGGTGATGCCGGCGCCGCTGCCGACCGGGTTGTAGGTGATGGACGCGCCCTTGTAGGCCTGCTGCCACTGCGCGATCAGCGGTGCGACGAACGTCGAGCCGGCCCCGCTCAACGAGTCGGCCTGCTTCCTTGCCGGCTGCGCGCCGGCGACGGCCGCGAATGCGACGGCCGCAATGACCCCCGTCGCGACGGCAGCGATGACGTAGCGCGTTGTGCGCATGTCCCGAGATCTCCTTTGTCGGATTCCCATCCGGTGCGCCGCGAGCGTACGGCCGCTCGTTCGCGCAGTGGGGCGCCGCGCCGTGAACTTGTGGTGTCGAAGTGGTGAAGCCCCGCGGAGGGCCTAGAAGATCGCTTCGATGGGCCAGTAGAGGAGCCCGGCCACGAGTGCCGCTGCGGGGATCGTCACGATCCACGCGACCACGATGTTCCCGGCCACGCCCCAGCGGACGGCGGACAGCCGGCGCGTCGCGCCCGCGCCCATGACCGCGCCCGAGATGCACTGCGTGGTCGAAACCGGGAACCCGTAGTGGGTGGCGACGAAGAGGGTCGCGCCCGCCGACGCCTGGGAGGCGAAGCCGCCGGCCGGGTCCATGCTGTAGATGCGCTGCCCGAGCGTGCGGATGATGCGCCAGCCGCCGACGTACGTTCCGCCGGCGATGGCGGCACCGGCAGCGACCTTGACCCAGTTCGGGATGTAGAAGGTGTCGATCGAGCCGTTGGCGTAGAGCGCCAGCGCGATCACGCCCATCGTCTTCTGCGCGTCGTTCGCGCCGTGCGTGAAGGCGAAGAAGCTGCCCGACGCGAGCTGGCCGAGGCGGAACGACCGGTTCGCCAGGTGCGCGGTCATCCACATGAAGCCCCAGTAGATGATCAGCAGCAGGACGAATGCCCCGGCGAAGCCGATGATCGGCGAGAGGATCCCAGGGATGACGACCTTGTGCCAGATGTCCGACCACTCGACGCCCTCGATGCCGGACTGCACGAGCGCGGCGCCGATCAGCCCGCCGATCAGCGCGTGCGAGGAGCTGGAGGGGATGCCGCGCCGCCACGTGAGCAGGTTCCACGTGATCGCGCCGAGCAGCGCCGCGAGCAGCGTCTGCTCGGTGACCAGCCCCACGTCGATGATGCCCTTGCCGACCGTCTTCGCGACCGCGGTCGTGACGAAGGCGCCGAGCAGGTTCGCGATCGTGGCCAGCGCGACCGCCTGGCGCGGGGACATCGCGTGCGTCGACACGGACGTCGCGATCGCGTTGGCCGTGTCGTGGAAGCCGTTGGTGAAGTCGAACGCGAGCGCGGTCAGGATGACGGCGACGAGGAGGGTGTCGCCACCCACTACCGGTTCTTGACGTAGATCGCCTCGAGCACGTCCGCAGCGTTCTCGCAGGCGTCGACGGCCTCCTCGAGGCGCTCATGGATGTCCTTCCAGCGGATGATCGCGACCGGGTCGGGCTCGTTCCGGAAGAGCTCGCCGACCGCGTCGCGCAGCAGGCGGTCGCCCTCGTCCTCGAGCGCGCGCAGCGCGGCCAGCTCCTCGTCCGAGTCCCGGAAGCCCTCGAGGTGCCCGACCGCCTCGTCGAGCTGCATCGCCGCCTCGAGGATCACCTGTGCCTGCTCCCGGGCGCGCGCCGGCACCTGCGATGCACCGTACGAGCCGAGGTTGTCGGCCGCCTCGTCGACGTTGTCGCAGACGTCGTCGAGCGCGCCGGCGAGGTCGTAGATGTCGTCGCGGTCGAACGGTGTGACGAACGTGCGGTTGAGGAGGTCGATGACCTCGCGGGTCAGCTGGTCGCCGCGGTGCTCGTGCGCCTTGATCTGCTCGATCAGCTCCGCGCCGCCGTCAGGGAAGCGGTCGAGCAGCTGCCCGAGCAAGCGCGAGATGTCGACCGCATTGGTCGACGCTCGTTTGAGCAGCACGAAGAACTCGCGCCGCTGGGGGGTGAAGGAGATCCGGCGGATGTGCGCACTTTTTCACGTTCGGGGAAAGCGACACTCGATCTGCAGGCCCGCACCGGTCGTGCCGCTCGCGTCCACCGTCCCGCCAGCCGCCGTGACGATGTGCTTGACGATCGCGAGCCCCAGGCCGGTGCCGCGAGAGGCGCGCGCCCGGTCGCTGCGGTAGAAACGCTCGAACAACCGCGGCAGGTCTTCGGCGGCCACGCCGACGCCGTTGTCTTCGGCGACGATCACGTGCGCGTCGAGCTCGTCACGGCACGTGAGCGTGAAGGTGGAGCCCTCGCCGGCGTAACGGATCGCGTTGCCGGCGAGGTTCTCGCCGACGACCTGCAGCATCCGCTGGCGAAGCGGTACCGCGAAGCTCGGCGTGCAGTCGAGCCGCAGCTGCACGCCCGCGCGCTCCGCAGCGGGGGCGAGCTCGGCGAAGACAGTCTCGAGCACGGGCAACGCCCGAATCGACCCGAGCGCGACAACCGCCCGTCCGCTCTCGAGCTCGCTGACGAAGAGCACGTCGTCGATCAGCTCGCGGATGCGGTCGACCTCCTCGCGCGCCTCGCCGATCAGCGCCTGCGGGTCGGTACCGGGCAGCGTCGCCGACTCGAGCAGCGCCAGCAGCCGTGCGAGCGGCGTGCGGAGCTCGTGCGAGACGGCGGCCGTGAAGCCGGCGCGCAGCTCCTCGTACGCCGCCACGTCACCTGGGCCGCTGAGGTACACGAGCGTCTCGAGGCGCCCGTCGACCGCATACGGCACCTCGAGCGGCGTCCGCCCGCCGGTGCGCGCGGCAGCCTCGGAGAACGGCGTGCCCTCGTCGAGCCCGTCGAGGGACTCGCGCGCGCGGCGGCTCGCCGCGATCACGCGGCGGTCGCCGTCGAGCACGATCACGATCTCGCGGCTCTCCTCGACGAGGTGGTGGGCTCGGGCCGCCTCGAGCTGGAGCTCCGCGAGGTCCTCCGCGACCGGGGGACGACGCCGCAGCCTCACGGGGCTATGGTACGCGGCCGTGCCGCAGGTGCTGATCGTCGAGGACGACGACGTCATCGCCGAGGGGATGGCGCGGCACCTCGCCGCCGCGGACTTCGAGCCGGTCGTCGTCGGCAAGGGCGAGCAGGGGCTGGCGCGGCTGCGCTTCGACCGTCCCGACGTGTGCGTGCTCGACCTGATGCTGCCGGGTCGCGACGGGTGGAACGTGATCGAGACCGCCCGCGCCGAGGGCATCGGCACGCCGATCATCGTCGTCAGCGCGCGGGGCACCGAGCACGACCGCGTGCACGCGCTCGAGATCGGCGCCGACGACTACCTCGTCAAGCCGTTCTCGATGGCCGAGCTCGTCGCGCGCGTGAAGGCCGCGGCGCGCCGCGGCACGCGCGCGCAGCGGATCGAGCGGGGCGAGCCGATCGACATCGAGGAGCTGCACATCAATCCCCGCGAGGTGCAGGCTTACGTCGACGGCGTGAGCGTCGACCTCACGCCGACGGAGTTCCGGCTGCTCTACGTACTGGCGCTCGACCGTGGCCGCGTGGTCACCCGCGACGAGCTGCTGCAGCGGATCTGGGGGCGCCGCGAGGGGCATCGCGACCGGACGGTTGACGTCTTCGTGCGCAAGCTGCGCGACAAAGTCGACCGGCGCGCGCCGCGGCACACGTTCATCCAGACGCGCTACGGCGTCGGCTACTCGCTCGAGCCCGTCCCTAAGAGCTAGGAAACGGCTTCGAGCGGCGGCTCGGCGACCGCCGCCAGCGCGCGCGCGACCTCGGCGTACACGTCGCCCGCGGCGTACTCGGCGGTGAAGTCGACGGCGCCGTTCAGCTCGATGATCACCCAGCCGTCGTCGCGGGGCAGCAGGTCGACCCCGACCAGGTCGGCGTCGCACGCCTCGGCGGCGAGGAGCGCGAGCTCGCACGCGTCGGCCGACGGGTCGGAGACGGCCACGCGGTGCCCGCCCAGCGCGACGTTCGTCCGCCACTCGCCCGGCGCGGCGACGCGCTGGATGGCGCCGACGATCCGTCCGCCCGCGACGAGGACGCGCAGGTCGCGCCCGCACGGCGGGATCAGCTCCTGCACGAGGGCGCCGGTGCGCGGGTACCAGGGGTGCCGGCCGAAGTCCTGCAGCGTGGCCGCGAGCATGCGCCGGTCGCTGCACAGGATCACCTCCCGCCCCCAGCTGCCGAACCTCGGCTTGACGACCACCGGCCCGTCCACGACCGGCAGCGGCGCGCCCGGCACGGCGAGCCGCGTCTCGGGGTGCGGCAGCCCGGCGGCGGCGAGCACCTGCGCCGTGAGCAGCTTGTCGTGGGCGCGCATCAGCGCCTCGGGGCCGTTCAACACGATCACTCCCCGGGCCTCGAGCGCGCGCAGCGCCTCAAGCCCCGGCTCCACGCCGTCGACCGACGGCAGCACGTCGAGCCGTCCCAGCACGACGTCGCCCGGACGCATGATCGACAGGGCCTCGTCCGGCGTCAGCTGGGCCGCCGGCTCGCCCGGCCAGACGGCGGCGAGCAGCGCGGCGTTCGTGACCGACAGCCGATGCGCGACGATCGCAAACATGGGGCGTGAAGCATGCGTCTTTGCAGCGGTTTCTGCAAGTGGCGGACACCAGGTGTTCACCGTCTCGGCGCTCACAGGATGGATACGCCGCAGCCACCATCTTTCCGCCCACCCGCGGGCCGAGCTGGCCGCCTGACGGCCCGGTCACCACTTCGACGCCAGCCGTTCACCCACGCAGGGGCGCATAGTGAGAGCATGAAAACCCCGATGACCGCGACTGCGACTTCGGAGCGGGCGCCGTCGCGCCTCCTCAATCGTGAGCTTTCCTGGCTCGAGTACGACGCACGCGTGCTCGAGCTGGCCGACGATCCGACCTTCCCGCTGCTCGAACGGGTGAAGGTGTGCAAGTTCTTCTCGTCCAACCTGGACGACTTCTTCATGGTGCGCGTCGCGGGCCTCGCCGAGCAGGCGGAGGCGGGCCTGTCGGTCCGCTCCCCCGACGGCCGCACGCCGGACGAGGCGCTCGCGGAGATTCGCGCACGCGTGCTCGAGCTGACCGCGCGCCAGTCCCGGCTGTGGAAGCGCGAGCTCCGGCCCGCGCTGGCCGAAGCCGGGATCATCGTCGCGGCGATCGAGGACCTCGACGAGGACGAGATGTTCGAGCTGGAGCGGGTCTTCGACACGGACGTCTTCCCGGTGCTGACGCCGCTCGCCGTCGGGCATGGCCAGCCGTTCCCGTACATCTCCGGGCTCTCGCTCAGCCTCGGCGTCTTCGTGCGCGACCCCGACACGGGTGACGAGCGCTTCGCGCGCGTCAAGGTGCCGGAGCTGCTCCCGCGGTTCCTGCGGGTCGGCACGCGTGGCTGCCTCGTGCCGCTCGAGCGGGTGATCCGGCACTTTCTGCCGCGCCTGTTCACGCAGATGGAGATCGTCGAGTGCGCGTTCTTCCGCGTCACGCGCGACGCCGACCTCGAGGTCGACGACGACGCCGCGGACCTGCTCGAGGCCGTGCGCGACGAGCTGCGCCGGAGGCGCTTCGGCGAGCCCGTCCGGCTGGAGGCCTCGCGCGCGATCTCGTCGCGGATGCTCACCGTGCTCAAGCACGGCCTGAACCTGCCGGACGAAGAGGTCTACCTCGTCGAGGGGCTCATGGACCTCGCCGACCTCGGCGAGCTCGAGGCGCTCCCGCGCCCCGACCTGAAGGCCGAGCCGTGGCTGGCGAGCGCGCCTGCGCGCCTCGCCGCGGCGCGCGACGCGGAGTCGATCTTCGAGCAGATCAAGCGCGGCGACCTGCTCGTGCACCACCCGTACGACTCGTTCGCCGGCAGCTTCGAGACCTTCGTGCGCGGGGCCGCGGCGGACCGCGACGTCGCCGCGCTGAAGACGACGGTCTACCGCACGAACGACGAGTCGCCGCTCATCCCGGCGCTCATCACGGCGGCCGAGGAGGGCAAGCAGACCGTCTGCCTCGTCGAGCTGAAGGCTCGCTTCGACGAGCACCGGAACATCGAGTGGTCACGGGCGCTGGAGCAGGCCGGCGTCCACGTCGTCTTCGGGTTCCCCAACCTGAAGATCCACGCCAAGACGACCCTGGTGGTGCGCCGCGAGGGCGACACGCTGCGCCGCTACGCGCATGTCGGCACCGGCAACTACCACTCCGTCACCGCGCGCCTGTACGAGGACTTCGGGCTCTTCACCGCCGACCCTGACATCTGCGCCGACATCGCCGACCTCTTCAACTACCTGACCGGCTACGGGAGGCCGCAGCGCCTGCGCAAGCTGCTCGCGGCGCCGTTCGACCTGCGCAAGCGGCTGATCGAGGAGATCCGCGCGGTCGGCAAGGCGGCGCGGAACGGCAAGCACGCCCGCATCCGCATCAAGGTGAACGCGCTCACGGACCCGGCGATCATCGACGAGCTCTACGCCGCGTCGGGCGACGGCGCGGCGGTCGAGATCGTGGCCCGCAGCATCTGCGCTCTGCGTCCGGGCGTCGAAGGCATGAGCGAGAACATCACCGTGCGCAGCGTGCTCGGCCGCTTCCTCGAGCACAGCCGCATGTGCGCCTTCGAGGCCGGCGACGAGCGCGCGTTCTTCATCGGAAGCGCCGACCTGATGCCGCGCAACCTCGATCATCGCGTCGAGATCCTCGCACCGGTCGGGGATTCGCGTGCCCAGGCCGAGCTCACCAACGTTTTCGACACGCTCCAGTCGGACAACGCCCAGGCATGGGAGCTGAACGGCGACGGGCTCTGGACGCGTCTCCAGCCCGCCAAGGGCCGCAGAGCGGTGACGGCACAGGGCGCGCTCATGCGCGCCGCGGCATCGCGCGCGAAGCGGCGGAGAAGGGTTCGCCGGCCCGCGTGACGGCGGTCGCAGAGGAGCGTCGGCCGACCGCAGCGCCAGAATCCGGCGCGATGCGGGTCGGGGTGATCGACGCGGGGGCCAACACCCTCCGGCTGCTGGTGGTGCGCGAGAAGCGCGGCGAGCTCTCCACCGTGGCCGAGGAGCGCGTGCGGCTCGGCATGGGCGAGGAGATCGAGCAGTTCGGCCGGCTCTCGGACGCGAAGCTTGCCGAGCTCGAGGTCGAGGCCGAGGCGCAGGCGGAGCGGGCGCGCGAGCTGCGCTGCGACAGGCTCGAGGTGCTGCTCACTTCGCCGGGACGGCAAAGCGAGGACCCGCACGCGATCGTCGAGACGCTCGAGCGCGCGACCGGCGCGCCGGTGCGGCTCCTGAGCGGCGAGCAGGAGGCCGTGCTCGGCTACGCCGGCGCGGTCGACGGGTGCCGCAAGCTGCCGAAGAGCGTCGCCGTGTGCGACGTCGGGGGCGGCTCGACCCAGGTGGTCGTCGGCACCCCTGACGGGGGCGTGGCCTGGGCGCGGTCGTTCGACATCGGCTCCCTGCGGCTGACTCGGCGCTCGCTCGCCGGCAACCCGCCGCACACGGCCTGCATCCGGGCCGCACGCATGGAGGCGGAGCGTGGGCTGAACTGGCTGACCCCGCCAGCCGCAAAGGCGGCGCTCGCGGTGGGCGGCAGCGCGCGGGCGGTGGCGAAGATCGTCGGCACGGAGCTCGGCGCGGACGAGCTCGAGCGCGCGATCGAGATCCTCTCGCTCCGCAGCCGCGAGGACGTCGCGTCACGGTTCCGGATCGCGCCGCAGCGGGCGGAGACGCTGCTCGCCGGCACGATCATCCTCGCCGAGGTGCAGCGCCGGCTGGCCGTCCCGTTCCGGCTCGGCACGGGCGGCATCCGCGAGGGCGCCGTCCGTGGACTGCTCGCCGAGCGGCTCGCCGCCTAATTCGCCAGCGCGTCGCGCAGGACGGCGTCGTCGCGCCCGTACGACAGCAGGCTCCGCGCGGTCTCGGCATCGACCCAGCGCACGGCATCGACCTCGTCGCTTGCGGTGAACTCGCCGCCGAGCGGCTCCATCAGCCAGTAGCGCACGACCTTCGGGCGCCCGCGCCCGTCGGTGTACGACGTGGAGCCGAGCTCGCGCCCGAGCCGGCAGCGTAGCCCCGTCTCCTCCTCCACCTCGCGGAGCGCGCACGCCTCGTCGCTCTCGCCGCCCGCGCACTTGCCCTTGGGAAACGCCCAGTCGTCGTAGCGCGGCCGGTGCACGAGCAGCACCTCGTGCCCGCGCACGACGACGCCGCCTGCGGCGCGAACGGTCAGCGCCAGGCGCGCCGGCCGGCGCGGTCGAGCTCGGCCCAGGCGTCGTCCAGCTCGGCGCGCGCGCGGCGCCGGCGGATCCACTGCTGCTCGGCGAGCCGTCCGGCGGCGAACCCAGCCTCGTGGCCGGCCCGCCCGGCCAGCTGACGAAGGTGCTCCTCGGCGACCACGGCGTCCTGATGCTCGCCGACGACGTCCTGAAAGCGCTTCGCGTGCCTGAGGAAATCCCGCGCCGGCTCGCCGACTGCCGTCTCGGCGAGCTCGGCCGCGTACCGGGCGCGCTTGCCCCGGATGCGAAGCGCGTGCACCTGGTGGTCGGACGAGTCAGCGGAGATCCGGCGCGCCGCCTTGCGGAGCTTGCGGAACTCGGCCCGCGCGATCCCCTCGAGCGCCACATCCGCTGAGCGGACCTGTGGCGCCCGCGCCGCCCGCTCGAGCTCCTGGAGCAGCGCGAGGTAGCGCTCGCCGCGCAGCGCCGCGATCGCGCGGGCATGGGCCGCGCGACGGTCCTCCTCGACGAGCTCGACCAGCCGGCGAGCTCCGGTGCGGTCCTCCTCCCCGAAACCGGACGTCTCGGCGCGGAGGTACTCGAGGAACACGTCGGCGTCGCGCAGCGGGCCGAGCTCGCCGGCGAGCCACTTGAGCTCGCCGCGAAGCGGCTCGCTCCACTCGGGCTCGAGCATGTCGGCCGCGGCACGCAGCATCGCGCGCAGGCGCCGCGTGGCAACACGCATGTCGTGCACCGCCTCCGGATCGATGGCGAGTCGCACGCCCGGGTCGTTGCGAATGATGGCCTCGTACTGGGTGCGGGTCTGGAAGAGCAGATGCTCGAGCGGCGGTGCGTCGTGGGCGGGCCGCACCTCGGCTATGGGCGGCACGCTGCCGAGCGCACGCTCGAGCTCCACGTCGCTGTCTAGGCTCGAGGCGCCCGCCTCGTGAAGGTGGCGCTCGAGCGCGTCGAGCAGCGCGTCGTCGCCGTCGACCAGCCCGACCTCGAGCTCGTCGAACACGTCCACCTCATGCTCGCCCTCGAGGATCGCCACCCGGTCGGCCGACACCTCCGCCTCGCCGTGGCCGTTGCGGACGCGCACGCCCTGACGCCGCGTGCGCGTCGTCGCCGCCGGCCCGAGCTTCCGGCCGCCGAGATACGCCGTCAGGAGCTCGTAGATCTCGATCGGCGGCACCGGGCCGCCGTCGGCCTCGATCTCCAGCCGCCCGTTCTCCTCCGGCAGCTTGAGCTGCCACTGCGAGCGGCCGTGCTCGACCCGCCGCCGCAGCGTGACCCCACGGCGAAGCAGTCGGCGGTCGGCCGTGTCGAAGTAGGTCGAGATGAACACACGACTCTCTATCGGCTCTCCGCCGAGCAGGTCGAGCAGTTCCGCGCCGCCGAGGAGCTTCCGCTCGCGCTCGAGCTGGGTGTGCGGGGCCATCCCCGGATCGTACGTGGGGCCCGCCGCGATCCCATGGGCCAGCGTTCACCAGACGGAGACGTGATCTTCACCACCGGGGTACCCAGGCACGGGTCGCAGGGGGTCAGGATGGCCGGGATGGCAAAAGTGCTCATCGTCGAGGACGACGCCGTCATCGCGCAGGCGATCGCGGGGCACATCCAGGCCGCGGGATTCGAGGCCGTTCGCGTCGACCGGGGCAACCTCGCGCTCGCACGCCTGCGCTTCGAGCAGCCGGACGTCTGCGTGCTCGACCTCATGCTGCCCGGCCTCGACGGCTGGAAGCTGATCGAGACCGTGCGCAACGAGGGCATCGGCACGCCCATCGTCGTCATCAGCGCTCGCGGCAGCGAGCACGACCGCGTGCACGCGCTCGAGCTCGGAGCCGACGACTACCTCGTGAAGCCCTTCTCCATGAAGGAGCTCGTCGCCCGGGTCCGCGTCGCCGCCCGGCGCGGCGTTCGCGCGGAGCAAGTGTCGCGCGGCGACGCGATCGAGGTCGAGGAGCTCCGCATCGACCCGGCCGTCGTGCAGGCGTTCGTGGACGGCGAGAGCGCCGAGCTCACGCCCACCGAGTTCCGCCTGCTCTACACGCTCGCGCGCGAGCGCGGCCGCGTCGTCACCCGTGACGAGCTGATGCAGCGCCTCTGGGGCCGCCGCCAGACGCGGCGCGACCGCACCGTCGACGTCTTCGTCCGAAAGCTGCGCGAGAAGGTCGACCGCCGCGCGCCGCACCACGTGTTCATCCACACCCGCTACGGCGTCGGGTACAAGCTCGAGCCCGAGCCGAAGGTCGCCGCCAACGCGGCATCTGCGTAGCGATTCACGCCCGCGGCGCAGCTATGCGGCGACTTCGAGCGCCTCGCGCACCTGGGCGGCCCAGCTCTCGAGCCGCTCGAGCAGCACGCGCACCTCGGCGCGAACCTGGGGGTCGGTGAGGCCGCCGTCCTCGTCGAACTTCTCGCCCGCGCGCGCGACGAGCACCTCCTCCGGCAGCGTCTGCGCACCGGGGAAGAGCAGCGCCTCGCGCACCTGGCGCTGGGCGTTGGCGGTGCCGCTGATGCCCGTCGTCGCGCCCATGAGCGCGACCGGCTTGCCGTCCAGCACCGACTGCCGCGGCGGGCGGGACGCCCAGTCGATGGCGTTCTTCAGCACGCCCGACGTGCCGCGGTTGTACTCGGGGGTCGTGAACACGACCGCGTCGGCGCGGCGGATCGCGTCGCGGAGGCGCTGAACCGGCTCGGGAACGCCGGCGGCCTCGACGTCGCCGTCGTAGTACGGCAGGTCGCTTAGACGGTCATAAAGCTCGAGCTCCATGCCGTCCGGGGCGAGCTCCTGCGCGGCGCGCAGGAGCCCACGGTTGTACGACGCGCTGCGGAGGCTGCCGGCGATCCCGAGGACGCGCATCGTCTCTACGCTGCCTTGACGGCCGAGATGGACGCGGTGAAGTCGACGCGGTCGCCGAGCAGGTTGCCGCCGGCCTCGAGCTCCTGGTTCCAGTCGACGCCGTAGTCGTTCGGGTCGAGGTGGCCCTTGACGGTCAGGCCGATGCGGTCATTGCCCCACGGGTCCTTGGCGGCGCCCTCGAAGGCGGCCTCAAGCTCGATCGCGCGGGTGATGCCGCGGATGCTCAGGTCGCCGGCGACCGTGAACGCAGTGCCGTCGACGCTGCCGATCTCGGTCGACTCGAAGCGAATCTCCGGGAAGGTGGCGGCATCGAAGAAGTCTGCGGAGCGCAGGTGCTCGTCGCGCTGCGGCTCGTGGGTGTCGATGCTCTCGGACGCGATGACACCGGTCGCCTTGGCGGCGCCGTCCGGCGCGACCTCGATGGTGCCCTCGAAGTTGCCGAACGTGCCCTTGACCGTGGTGATGAGCAGGTGCCGGATGCCGAACTCGATCGTCGAGTGCGATCCGTCGACATTCCACGTGCCGGCGGGGATGAGGCCCGCGACGCCGGACTGGGTTGCTAGCTCCGTCATGATTTCCTCCTGGGTGTGGTTTAGATATACTTGACTCGTCAACTACAGTAGCAGGTGAATGTTGAGCACGCAAGTTCTTTCTCCCGAGAGTACCGAACTCGAAACCTGGGTGCAGTGGCTGCGCGCGCACGCGGCCGTCACGCGTGAGCTCAACGCGCAGCTCGTGGCCGAGCACGGCCTCACCATCAACGACTACGAGGTGCTCCTCCATCTCGCCAAGGCGCCGAAGGAGACCCTCAAGCCCGTCGAGCTCGCGGCCCGCGTGCTGCTGACGCCGTCGGGGATCACGCGCCTCCTCGCCGGCCTCGAGCGCTCCGGCTACGTCTGCCGCGTCGATTGTGCGGCCGACAAGCGCGTCTCGTACGCCCGGCTAACGCCGGAGGGGCGCGACAAGCTCCGCGAGGCCTCCGGCACGCACCTCGCCGGCATCGCCTCGCAGTTCACCGGCCGCTTCACGCGCAAGGAGCTCGCGACGCTGTCCGGGCTGATCGCCCGGCTGCCGGGCGGCGAGCGCACGGACACCCAGGACTGCACCGTCGACTAGCCGCTCCGTGTAGCCTCACGCGTGGGCAATGCCTACGCAGGGACTTACACGGGCGGCGCTGGTGCGCCGCGGCGCCGGCGGGGGGCTGGCGCTCGCCGTCGCCACCACGCCGCTCGCCCTGCTGCCCTGCGCCGCGCAGGCGGCGCCGACCGACGGCGACCTCGCGTACCTTCGCCTGCTGGTCGGCGCCGAGCTGCTCGCCGTCGATTTCAGCGTGCAGGCGCAGCGAAAGCTCCCGCCCCGGCCGGCACGAGCGTTCACGCGCATCGTCCAGGACGAGAAGCGCCACCTCGGGCAGCTCGGCGACCTCCTGACCGCCGCCGGACAGACGCCTGCGACGGGCGGCGACATCGACTTCACCTACCCCGCGAAGACGTTCTCCTCGGCCGCCGCGATCCTCCGGCAGGCGACGCGGATCGAGGCGCTGCTCGTCGGCGCATACATCGGCGCGCTCGCGTCGGTGGCGGCGCCGGAGCTGCGGCTGCCGCTCGCGCAGATCGCTGCGAACGAGGCGCAGCACGCGAGCACCGTCGCCCACTGGCGCGGCGGCCCGCTGATCGGGCCGGCGCTCGCGCCGGCGCTCTCCATCGACGCCGTCTCCACCGCCCTCGACGGGTACGAGAGCTGATGCCGAGGGAGACCTACACGGCGAGCGAGGCCGCGCGGGCGCTGGGCATCAGCCTCGACACCCTGCGGCGCTGGGACAAGGCCGGCCGGATCGAGGTCGCCCGCGACGGCGCGAACCATCGTGTGGTCGCCGCCGCCGAGATCGACCGCCTGCGCGGCGAGAGCTCTCACATCAGCGCGCGCAACCGCTTCCCCGGGACGGTCACCGAGGTCAAGACCGACGGGCTGATGGCGCAGGTCGAGATCGTCGTCCGGGAGCCGATGCGGCTCGTCGCGGTCGTCACCCGCGACGCGGTCGAGGATCTCGGCCTGAAGCCCGGGATGCCGGCGACCGCGATCGTCAAGGCGACCAACGTGATGGTGTCCGACTGATGCGCCGCGTTCTCGCCCTGGCCGCGATCGCGGGCGCGCTCACCGCCGCGGCCTCCGGCCGCGCCGCGTGCCCAGATCACCGTGTACGCGGCCGCCTCGCTGACGGACGTCTTTCCCAGGATCGACGCCGGCGAGCGCTACTCGTTCGGCGGCTCGAACACGCTCGCGGCGCAGATCCAGCAGGGCGCGCCGGCCGACGTCTTCGCCTCCGCGAACATGACGCTTCCCGAACCAGCTGTACGGGAAGGGGCTCTGCTCGAAGCCCGTGGTCTTCACGCGCAACACGCTGGTGATCGTCGTGCCGTCGTCGAACCCGGCGGGGATCCACGGCGTCTACGACCTGACGAGGAACGGCATCAAGCTCGTCATCGCCGGCCCGGGCGTCCCGGTCGGGAGCTACACGCTCCAGATCCTCAGGAACATGAACCTGACCGCGGCGGTGACGAAGAACGTCGTCAGCCAGGAGACGGACGTCCGCGAGGTGCTCGCGAAGGTTGCGCTCGGCGAGGCGGACGCCGGCTTCGTCTACGCGACCGATGCGAAGACCGTGCCCGGCAAGGTGAAGGTGGTCAAGGTGCCCGCCTGGGCGCAGCCCAAGGTGCAGTACGGGGTCTGCGTCGTCTCGAGCAGCGGCAACAAGTCCTCGGCGCAGGCGTTCGTCAAGCCGGCTGCTCGCCAAGCCGGCCCAGGCAAAGCTGGTCGCGGCCGGCTTTCTCCCGCGCGTCAAGAAGAAGTAATGCGGCGGCGCGCGCTCGGCTGGGTGCCGCTCGCGGCAGCGGCCCTGACCCTCGGCTTCCTGCTCCTGCCGATCGCGGCGATCTTCGTCCGCACCGGGCCGGGCGCACTGCTCGACCAGCTCTCGAACCCGGTCGTCCAGGACGCGTTCGTCGTCACGCTGAAGACGAGCGGCGTCGCCCAGGTGCTGATCCTGCTGCTCGGGACGCCGACGGCCTACCTGCTCGCGACCCGCCGCTTCCGCGGGCGGCCGCTCGCCGTCGTCCTCGTCGAGCTGCCGCTCGTGCTGCCGCCGGCGGTCGCCGGGCTCGGCCTGTTCGCCGCGTTCGGGCGCATGGGGCTGCTCGGCTCCACGCTCGACGCGTTCGGCGTCAGCATCCCGTTCACGCAGACGGCGGTGACCCTCGCCGTCGCGTACGTGGCGAGCCCGCTCTACATCCGCCAGGCGATCGCGGCCTTCGAGGGCGTCGACCCGAACGTCGTCGCGGCGTCGCGGACGCTCGGCGCCGGGCCGGCGCGGACGTTCTTCCGGATCGTCCTCCCGCTGGCCCGCGTGGGGCTGATCGCGGGCCTCGCGCTCTCGTTCGCCCGCGGGCTCGGCGAGTTCGGGGCAACGATCATGTTCGCCGGCAGCCTCCAGGGCGTCACGCAGACGCTGCCGCTCGCGATCTACGCCGAGTTCAACCTGCCGGACGGCTTCGACGCCGCGCTCGCGATGGGCGGCGTGCTCGTCGGCGTCAGCATCCTCCTCCTTGCCGCCCTCCACCTCACCCTGTCGTGGCGCTCGTCCTCGACCGCATCGCGCTCCCTCTTCGGGCTTTCGACGTCGGGCTGACGCTCGAGGTCGAGGGCACCGTCGCGCTCGTCGGGCCGTCGGGGGCCGGCAAGACGACGGTGCTGCGCGCCGTCGCCGGGCTGGCGCGGCCCGAGTCCGGGCGGATCGCGGCCGGCGGCGAGACGTGGTTCGACGCCCTGTCAGGCGATCGACCTGGAGCCCGACCAGCGCCGGGCCGGTCTCGTCTTCCAGGACTACGCGCTCTTCCCGCACCTGTCGGTTCAGCGCAACGTGGAGTACGGCGGCAAGGCGCGCGCCGGCGAGCTGCTCGAGCGCTTCGGGATCGCGCACCTCGCGAAGGAGCGGCCGGCGCGGCTGTCCGGCGGCGAGCGCCAGCGGGTCGCGGTCGCGCGCGCGCTCGCTCGCGATCCGGCCGTCCTCCTCCTCGACGAGCCGCTGTCGGCGCTCGACGCGCACACGAAGGCGTCCGTCCGCGCCGAGCTGCACGACCTGCTCGCCGAGCTCGACATCCCCGTCCTGCTGGTGACCCACGACTTCGAGGACGCGGCGGCGCTCGCCGCCCGGATCGGCGTCCTCGTCGACGGCGAGCTGCGCCAGCTCGGCACCGCGGCCGAGCTCGTCGCCGCGCCCGCCGACGCCTTCGTCGCCTCGTTCACCGGCGCCAACCTGCTGCACGGCCACGCGGAGCCGGCCGGCGCCAACACCCGGGTCCGGCTCGCCGGCGGCGGCACGATCGTCACCACCGAACCTGCCCACGGCGAGGTCGTCGTCGCGGTGTACCCGTGGGACATCACGGTGGCCGCGGTCGAGCCCGACGATTCGGCGCTGAACGTCATCGAGGCGCCGATCCGCAACGTGACGGAGCTCGGCAACCGCGTGCGGATCACGATCGGGCCGGTCACCGCGGAGGTGACCGCGGAGTCGCGTGAGCGGCTCGGGCTCGAGCCGGGCCGCCAGGCGTTCGCGACGTTCAAGGCCACGGGCACGCGGGTCGTTTCAGGCCGCCCGGGCTAGGCTGCCCCCGCCGTGCTGGACACCGAGACGCCCGCCTGGGGCATCGAGCCCGTCCCGGACCGCCTTCGCGTCCTCGGCCTCTTCGATACGGGGCTGCTCTGGGCGAACCTCTCGGTCAGCCTGCTGGTCATCGTCGCAGGGGCGATCCTCGTGCCCGCGCTGTCGCTGCCGGAGGCGCTGCTCGCGATCGTGGTCGGCGCCGCGCTCGGCAACGTGATGCTCGGCGCGGCCGCGCTGATCGGCAACGACGCGCGCGTCCCGGCGATGGTGCTGCTGCGCGCCCCACTCGGGCGGCGCGGCTCCTACCTCGCCACCGGCCTGAACATCATCCAGTGCGTCGGCTGGGCGACGTTCGAGCTGCTGATCATCGCCACGGCGGCCGCGGCGCTCTCGGACGAGCTCTTCGGCGTGCGCGCGAAATGGCTCTGGACGCTGGTCTTCGCCGGCATCACGATCGCGCTCGCCTTCCTCGGGCCGGTCGGGTTCATCCGCCGCTACATCCGCAAGTTCGCCGGCTGGGTCGTGCTCGCCTCGCTCGTCTACCTGACCTGGTGGGCGCTGCACGCCGCCTCGCTGCACCAGCTCTGGAACGCGGGCGGCAAGGGCGGCTTCCCGAGCTTCTGGCAGGCCGTCGATCTGGTGATCGCGAGCATCATCTCGTGGACGCCGCTGGCCGCGGACTACACGCGCTTCTCGCGCAACCGGACCGCCGCCTTCTGGGGCGCGGGCGGCGGCTACTTCGTGCCGACGGTCTGGATGTTCGGCCTCGGCGCGGTGCTCCTGCTCGACCGCGGTATCTCCGACGCGGCCGCGCTGCCGGCAGCGGTCGCGGCGGGCGGGATCGCCAGCCTGCTCGCCCTCTTCGCGCTGACCGTCGACGAGAGCGACGAGGCGTTCGCCAACGTCTACTCGGGCGCCGTCTCGCTGCAGAACCTCTTCCCGCAGGTCTCGCAGCGGCTGCTCGTCGTGGCCGTCACGGTGGTGGCGACGATCGGGGCCCTGGTGCTCGACTTCACGAGCTACCAGACGTTCCTCTACCTGCTCGGCTCGCTCTTCGTCCCCCTCTTCGGCGTGCTGCTCGCGGACTGGCTGTTCGGCGGCCGCCACTACTCGCGCGACGACATCTTCCGGGCGCCTCGCGTGCGGCCCGCGATGATCGTCGCCTGGGTCGCCGGCTTCGCGCTCTACCAGTGGCTGTCGCCGGTCGGGCCGAACTGGTGGCTGGACATCGTCGACCGCACGCATCCGGCGCCGTGGGACTTCACGGCGTCGCTGCCGAGCTTCGCCGCCTCGTTCGCGCTGGCCGGGCTCGCGGTCGCAGCGGAGCGCCGATTCGCGCCGGCGCGCCTGCGCGCCGAGTGACGCGGGTCGCGGCGGCAACCGTCGACGGCGTCTTCGTCGTCGACCTCGACCAGGAGTGGGTCGAGCACGACCCGCTCGGCACCGTCGAGGTCGATGCCGTGCGCGTCGAGCTGCCGCTGGTCGTCGCCGCGGCCTCCGTGGGATCGACGGTGATTGCCGTCGTCGACCGCCGGCCGCCGCTCGTCGTCTCGCACGACGCCGGCTCGACGTGGCGCGAGGCCGGCGGCGGGCTTCCCGAGGGCCGTGCCGTGGCGCTGAGCGTCGACAATCCCGACCTGGTCGTCTTCGCCGCGCGCAACCGGCTCTACGTCTCTGAGGACGGCGGCCGCTTCTGGCGCGCGCTCGCGCTCGAGCTGCCGGAGATCGAGGCTCTCGAGATCCGTTAGGGAATGCGGAACTCGCCGCGCGCGACGATCACGGCCGAGCCGCCGACCTCGACGCGCTCGATCGCGTCGGGGGAACTGTCCACGCGGGCGTGCAGCACACAGGGCCGCCCGACCTCGGCGCCCTGCTCGATGACGATCTCCTCGCCGAAGCCGATCCGGCCGTGGCGCGCGAGGTGAACGGCCAGCGGCCCGGCGGCCGAGCCGGTGCCGGGATCCTCGGCCACGCCCGAGCCCGGAGCGAACATCCGCGCCTTCCAGGAGCTGCCCTCGCCGGCGAAGCACATCACGCCGACGACATCGAGCACCGCCAGGGCGTTGAAGTCGGGCGTGAGCCCGGCGACCGCCTCCCGGCTCGGCAGCGCGACGTACGCGAACACCGCGCCGTTGTCGTAGACCTCGACCGGCAGCTCCGAGCGCTCGACGCCGATCGCCTCGAGCAGTGCCTGCTCGTCGCCGTCGAAGGGCGTGACCTTCGGGATCGGCTGCTCCATCCGCCCGAACGCGACCCTGGGTCCATCGCGCTCGAGCCGGACCGGCACGATGCCGGAGCCCGTCTCGAGCCGGATCTCGTCCAGTTGCAGCGGCGCAGCGAGGACGAACGCCGTGCCGAGCACCGGGTGGCCGGCGAACGGCAGCTCGCGCGCAGGCGTGAAGATGCGAATCCGCGCGTGCCCCTCGCCCTCGGCCGGCAGCACATAGACCGTCTCGGAGAGGTTCAGCTCGCGCGCGAGCGGCTGCATCCGGTCTTCGCCGAGCTCGCGCGCATCGGTGAAGACGGCGAGCTGGTTGCCGGAGAGCGGGCGGTCGGTGAAGACGTCTGCGAGCACATAGCGCAGGGTCGGCACCCCGCCGAGCCTACCCATAGAACGACACGGGCCCCGCCGAAGCGGGGCCCGCGGGTGGATCGAGGCTGAGCCCCGTGCCGAGTGCGACTCGGCTAGGACTCGCCCCCTGCGGAGAGCAGCTTTGTGCTGGGCTCGGGCTGCTGCTGCCGGCGCGGGACTGCGAAGGCGCCGAGCGCACCGCCGAGCGTCAGGATGAAGAAGCCGATCCCGGTCAGCAGGAGCGCGATGCCCATGACCACCGAGAAGAGTGCGACCTGCTCCGCGAAGAACGAGGTGTTCAGCGCGGTGCTGAGCGCGGTCTCCGTCACCCAGAGGTTGCGGAGCGGGTTCTCCTTCGGCTGGCCGTTGACCAGCGCGGCCTGCATTGGGTCGTTCGTGGCCTTGCCGGCTGCGGTGACGTAGCGGCCCATCTGCGAGTAGGTCTGGCCGCCCGTCGACTCCAGGGTGTGGATCCGCATGTACGAGGCGAAGCACTTGGCCTCGGCGCCGGTGTCGATCTTCTGGCCGGCGACCGAGCACGAGGGCGCCTCGACGTTCTTGAGCTTCGCGTTCTGGATCTCGGCCTGGATCGCCTCGGGCGTCATGTCGGACGTGCCGACGATCGCCTCGCGGGAGACGTCGGAGCGAACCTCGCTGCGGCCCTGCAGGCCGATGGCGAGCGCGCCGATGCCGAATGCCATCAGGATGATGCTGGCTGCGACGCCGCCCCACTGGATCCACTTCTTCATGACTCCTCCTTCTCTCCGGCGCCTCTCCGCGAGGCGCCGGGCTGCTCTCCGTAATGGCCTCACCTTCGCGCCGGCCCGGCGCCGCGGAATCAGGGGGCGGGCTGAATCCGGAAGGGGGAAACTACGGAGGGGCCGCGGCGGGCAATTACGCTCCGCGGCGATGCAGCTCGAGCAGCTTCGGCCCCACCTCTGGCGCTGGACGGCCCCGCATCCCGAGTGGAGCCCCCGGGCCGACTGGGACCAGGAGGTCGCCTGCGCCGCGATCGTGCGCAGCGAGGAGTTCGTCCTGGTCGACCCGCTCGCGCCGCCTGGCGAGGACGCCGAGCGGTTCTGGCGCGCGGTTGACCGCGACGTCGAGCACCACGGGGCGCCGCACGTGGTGCTTACCGTCCCGTACCACGTGCGCTCGACCGCCGAGGTCGTGCAGCGCTATCCCGGCACGCGCGTCTGGGTTTACGAGCCCAGCGCCGGCGATGTCGAGCTCGTCACCGACCGTTTCACCGACGGGGACGCGCTGCCCGGCGGCCTCGTTCCCTTCGGGGCAGGCGGGGAGCCGGAGGTCGTCCTCTGGTCGGCCGAGCACCGGGCGCTCATCACGGGCGACGTCATCCTCTCCTCCAACGGCGGCCCGCGGCTCTTCCCCGCCTCGTGGCTGTCGCGCGGCGTCACGCTCGCCGATGTCCGCGCAGCGCTCGCGCCGCTGCTCGAGCTGCCGGTCGAGCTGATCCTCCCCGGGCACGGAGAGCCGGTGACCGAGGACGCCGGGGCGGCGCTGGCCCGGGCGCTCAGCGCCTAAGGTTCCGCCGATGCGGCTCTTCCTCGTCCGCCATGCCGAGGCGGCGCCCGGTGAGCCGGACGCGCTGCGCGAGCTCACGCCCGCCGGCCTGGACCGGGCCCGTGCGCTCGGCATGGAGCTCGCGGCCAACGGCATCCGGCCGGAAGTCATCCTCACCAGCCCGCTCGTAAGGGCCCGGCAGACCGCCGACGCAGTCAGTCTCGCCGTGGGCGTCCCCGTGGAGATCGACGAGCGGCTCGGCCCGGGCGCAACGGTCGAGAGCGTCGCGGAGGCGGTCGACGGGCGGGGCGAGACGGTGCTCGCGGTCGGCCACCAGCCCGACCTGCCGCGCATCGCGGCGCAGCTGACCGGCGAGCCGCCGCCGGACTTCCCGCCGGCGGGCATCGTCGCCGTCGAGCTCTGAGTTGCACGCCGTCGAGGTCAGCGGGCTCCGCAAGTCGTACGACGGGAACGAGGCCGTCCGCGGGATCAGCTTCGAGATCGCCGCCGGCGAGGTGTTCGGCCTGCTCGGCCCCAACGGCGCCGGCAAGACGACGACGGTCGAGATCCTCGAGGGCTACCGGCTCCGTGACGCCGGCACGGTGACCGTGCTCGGCACGGACCCGGCGGACGCGCCCGACGAGTGGCGCGGCCGCCTCGGCGTCGTCCCGCAGACCGGCGACCTCTTCCCGAACCTGAGCGTGATCGAGCATCTGCGGCTGTTCGCCGCCTACTACCCGCACCCCCGCGACCCCGAGGACGTCCTCCGCCTCGTCGGCCTCGAGGACAAGCGCGACGCCCGCTACCGCACGCTCTCGGGCGGCCAGCGGCGGCGCCTGGACCTCGGCGTGGCGCTCGTCGGCGACCCGGAGCTCGTTTTCCTGGACGAGCCGACCACCGGCTTCGACCCCGCCGCGCGCCGCACGGCCTGGGAGACCATCCGGTCGCTGCGCGACCTCGGCAAGACGATCCTGCTGACGACGCACTACATCGAGGAGGCGCAGCAGCTCGCCGACCGCGTCGCCGTGCTCGCGAAGGGCGAGATCGTCGCCTCCGGCACCCCGGCCGACCTGATCAGCGCCGGCTCCGCCACCGAGATCCGCTACCGCCGCGACGGCGAGCTCGTCGTCGCCGAGACCGAGGACCCGACGCGGTTCCTGCACGAGCTGACCGGCGAGGCGCTGGCCTCGGGCACGCCGCTCGAGGAGCTCGAGGTGCGCCGCCCGACGCTCGAGGAGATCTACCTGACCCTGACCGAGGAGGAGTAGGAACGTGATGCGGCTCCTCCGCCACCAGCTCCGCGTCGAGCAGCTGCTCTTCTGGCGCAGCCGCGAGCTCGCCTTCTTCACCTTCCTGTTCCCGATCATCTTCCTCGTCCTGCTCGGGGCGGCCTACGGCAACGACAAGGTCGAAGGCGTGCGCGGCTACACGTACCTGCTCAGCGGGCTGCTCGGCTATGGCGCCGCGGCGACGACGTTCGCCGGCCTCGGGATCCTGCTCGTGCTGCGGCGCGAGGCGGGGACGCTGAAGCGGATCCGGGCGACGCCGCTGCCCGGGGCCACGTACCTGGCCGGGCTGTTCGGCTCGTTCGTCTTCGTCTACCTGCTCCAGGCGGTCATCCTCGTCGTGCTCGCGCGGACGATCTGGGGGGTCGGCGTGCCGACGCGCTGGCTGTCGCTCCTCGTCGTCCTGCTGATCGGCGCCGCGTCGTTCACCGCGCTCGGCGTGGCGACGTCGACGTTCATCCGCACCGCCGAGGGGTCGTCCGCGGTCATCAACGCCATCTACCTGCCGGCCGCGTTCCTCGCCGGCGCGTTCTTCTCGACGAAGTCGTTCCCCCAGGTGCTGCGCTGGCTCGCCGACGTCCTGCCGCTGTCGCACTTCATCCGGCTCGTCCGCGACGTGATCGTCCAGCACGCGCATGTGTGGAACGTGCTCGACGACCTCTCGATCGTCGCCGCGTGGGGGCTGTTCGGGCTGATCCTCGCCGTGCGGCGCTTCCGCTGGGAGCCGTCGGAGCACTAGTCCTCGGGCGGGGTTAAACCTGAGCGGCGGCCGGGTACAAGCCGCGTTCGTGGACATGGAAGAAGCGATCGCCTTCGTGCAGCCGTCCGCAGACGGCGCCCTTCAGGTCAGCGTCAACTTCGGCGTCCTGGCCGGCCGCACCGCCACGCCCGCGGAGCTCGAGGAGCTCGGCCGCCGCCTCGTTGCGGAGGCCGGCGAGGTGTCGGTCATCTCGGAGGAGCGTTTCGAGCTGGGCCCGCACTCGGAGGCCGAGGTGCACCAGGTGCGCATCGAGCTCGACGGCGCCTCGCTCGACGAGGACCTGCGCGCCCGCGTGATCGCGACGGCGGAGCACTGGGCGCGTTCCTGCGCCGCCGACCGCCACCTCGAGCTCTAGCCCGCATCACCCAATCGGGCGACAGGAAGCGGCATGCGCGGCCGATACAGCCTGTGCGCGGACCCCTACCCGCGCGCATTGCGGCATGACATTCAAGCTCGCGCAAGCAGCGGCGGGACTGGCCGCCGCCTCAGCCGTCGGAGCCGGTTCATTCGCGGTCATGTCGCCCCTGGACCGACCGCCGGCCAACGCAGGCGCAGCGGGATTCGGTGCCGGACAGCCTTCCGCGACCGTCGCGCGCGCCGACATCCGCCAGGCCGTCCTCCAGGCCAACAAGCTCGAGCCCGGCGAGGTGAAGGCCGGCTCGATCGCGCACGGCGCCGTCGGCACGGACGCGATCGCGAACGGCGCGGTCACCTCCGCCAAGGTCGAGGACGGCTCGCTGACCGCCGCGGATTTCGCCGACGGGCAGCTGCCTGCGGGCCACGACGGCGCGCCGGGAGCTCAGGGTGATCCGGGAGTCCAGGGCCTCGCAGGTGTCGACGGGCCGCCCGGCGTTCGGGGGCTCCAGGGCCTGACCGGGCCGGAAGGCCCGCGCGGGCCCGAGGGTCCGCAGGGTGCGCCCGGCGCACAGGGCCCCGCCGGACCGCAGGGCGTTCAGGGCCTCAACGGCAACACCGGCGACGCCGGTCCGGCGGGCGCGCCGGGCACGACCGGCGCGCAGGGGCCGCAGGGCGCAACCGGCGCCCAGGGCGCAGCCGGCCCACAGGGTGCGACCGGCCCGCAAGGCCCCGCCGGTACGGACGGCGCGCAGGGGCCGCAGGGCCCGGCCGGCCCGCAAGGGCCCGCAGGGGCACAGGGCCCGCGCGGGCCGTCGGACGCACGCGAGATGCACCGCGACGCGGACGTCAATCTTCCCGACGCGACCACGGTCACGCTGGCGACGATGACCAACGTCGCAGCGGGTGCCTACGTCGTGACCGCGAAGACGACGCTGGTCCGGCTCAACGGCGGCGACGGCGCCAATCCGACGATGAGCTGCACGCTTGACGCCGGGGGCGGCAGCACCGACACGGCGGAGACCGATCCGCACGCGAACCGCGCCACGCTGAACATGCAGCTGGTCGTGACGCTCGCCGCGCCGGGCTCGATCGTCCTCCGCTGCACGCGCGACACCGGCAAGGGCAACTACCTCGCCCACGGCACGAAGATCATCGCGGTCCAGGTCGACAACGCGACGACCGAGGCGGTGACCGGATGACGATCACCGTCCGCACGCTCGTCCTCTCCGTGACGCTCTTCCTCGGCGCGACGGTGGGCGGCATCGTGCTGCTCGTCCACGGCGGCGAGGGCACTGCCAGGACGCTCCTGAAGCCGGGCGTCCCGGTCGTCGTCACCGCCGACCACCTCGATTCTCTGTCGGGCGCGACCGCCCCGATCTACTGGGCCGGCTCCTTCCCCGATCGCCGGCTCGAGGTCACGACCACGAGGAGCGGCTCGTTCGTCCGCTACCTGCCCCCGGCGACAAACGCCGGCTCCCACGCGAAGACGCTGACGATTGCGACGTACCCGGTCGCGGACGCCTGGCAGGTCGCGCAGCAGGCTGCCCAGGAGCGCGGGGCGCGCCACGTGAAGCTGACCGACGGGCGCGTCGCCGTCTGGCGCACCTCGCGCCCCACGAGCGTCTACATCGCCGCGCGGGGCTCGAACACGCTCGTGGAGGTCTTCGACCCGAGCGCCGCCAAGGCGCAGAACCTCTCGATCTCCGGCCTGGTGCAACCAGTCGCACAGGCGGGGTGAGGCAGCCCGTGCGCCGGTCGCTCCCCGGTTGGCTCGCCGCACTCGCCGTCCTGGCCCTCGCCGGAGGCGCCGTCGTCGGCGTGCTCAAGCTGCGCGAGCAGGCCGACCTCGCGCGCGGCCAGGAGCTCGCGCTCGAGCGGCTCGGCTCGCTCACGAACGAGCAGAGCAGCCTCGAGTGGCAGGCGGTCGCCGCCCACGGCGCCGGGGCGAGTGTGCTCGCCAGGGAGATCGGGGCGCGCGGGCGCTCGATGGACGCCGAGCTCGCGCGCCTGTCCGCGCTCGGCGAGCGACCCGATCCGGAGCTCGTCGACGCAGCGACGATCCACCAGCAGGCGCTCCGCCACGAGCTGCGCCTGCTCGCCGAAGGCCGGCTCGACGCAGCACTCACCGTCGGCGAGCAGCGTGTCGACCCGAGCCTGAACCGCTTCCAGGGCGTCCTGCGCCGGACGCTCGACGATTCGGCGTCAAGGGCCCAGTCGGCGTCGTTCCGGGCAACGGCCGCGACGGGCGTCCTCGTCGCCCTGGCCGCCCTCTTCAGCATCCTGCTCCTGCGCGCCTTCCAGGGCGCGCGCCGCTCGCTCGCCGACGCGGACGAGCGCGCCCTCCGGCAGAGCGAGCGCTGGTTCCGCGAGCTGGTCCAGAACGCCTCCGAGCTCATCGTCGTCGTGCAGCCCGACACCACCGTCACCTACGCGACCGACTCCGCCTTGCCCATGCTCGGCCTGATGGCGAGCGACCTCGTCGGCCGGCGGCTGCTCGAGCTCGCGCACCCCGACGACGCCGACGCCCTGCGCGAGGCCTCCGCCGGAGTGCCGGCGAGCCGCTTCGAGTGCCGCCTCTCCACGCGCAACGGCTCGTGGGTCGTCCTCGAGTGGGTGCGGGGAGAGCTCGCGGACGATGCAGGCTGCATTCTCACCGGCCGCGACATCACAGACCGCAAACGGCTCGAGGGCGAGCTCCGCCACCTGGCCTTCCACGACAGCCTGACCGGGCTCGCGAACCGCGCCCTGTTCGAGGACCGCCTCCAGCACGCGCTGTCGGGCGTCGCCCGCCAGGGCGCCGGCGTCGCCGTCCTCTTCGTCGACCTCGACGATTTCAAGACCCTGAACGACAGCCTCGGCCACGCGGTGGGCGACGTGCTCCTGCGCGCGGTCGGCGACCGGCTCCGCGAGGGCCTGCGCGGGTCCGACACGGCGGCCCGGCTCGGCGGCGACGAGTTCGCTCTGCTGCTTGAGGGCGTGCCCGACCCGCAGGCTGCGCTCCAGACCGCCCAGCGGCTGCTCGCCTCGCTCGAGCCGCCGTTCGACGTCGACGGCCGGCACCTGGCCGTGACCGCGAGCATCGGCGTGGCGCCGGCGCTGGGCGGCCGCGAGACCATGGCCGAGCTCATGCGCAACGCCGACCTCGCCATGTACGACGCGAAGCGCCGGGGCGGGGCGCAGGCACGCCTCTTCGAGGAAGAGATGCACGAGGTCGCGCTGACCCGACTCGAGCTCGGCGGCGAGCTCCAGCGGGCAATCGACGAGAGCCAGTTCGAGCTGCACTTCCAGCCGATCATCGCGCTCGAGTCGAACGCGATCCTCGGCGCCGAGGCGCTGATCCGCTGGCGGCACCCCGAGCGCGGGCTCCTGCCGCCCGCAGCGTTCCTGCCGCTCGCGGAGGAGACCGGCCTGATCACGCCGATGGGCCGCTGGGTGCTCGAGGAGTCCACGCGCGCATTGCGGCGCTGGCAGGACGCATACCCCGCGCTGCCGCTCTATGTCAGCGCGAACCTCTCCATGCGCCAGCTCGAGGACCCGGAGGTCGTCGAGCACGTCCGCGACGCGCTCGCGGACGCCGGCGTGACCTCCGACCGGCTCGTCCTCGAGATCACCGAGAGTTTCCTCGCCGACGAGAGCGAGGCGCCGCGCATGCGCCTCCAGCGCCTGCGCGCGCTCGGCGTCCGGCTCGCCGTCGACGACTTCGGCACCGGTTACTCGGCGCTCAGCTACCTCCAGCGCTTCCCGATCGACATGCTCAAGATCGACCGGTCGTTCGTCGAGCACGCACGGCCGTCGTCGTCGAGCGTTGACCTGCTGCGTAGCATCGTGCAGCTCGGGCAAAGCCTGCACCTCGACGTCATCGCCGAGGGCATCGAGGACGCCGAGCAGGCGCGGACGCTCGTCGGCATGGGCGTGCGCGCCGGCCAGGGCTTCCACTTCGCGAAGCCACTCGAGGAGGCGCGCTTCGCGGCGATGCTCGCCCGCGGCGACGTGCGCGACCGCGCGCTCACAGAGATCCTGCGCTAGCTGTCGAGCCGCCGCTCGAGGTCGTCCAGGAACTTCGCGGCCTGTCGCTCCGCGACCGGGTGGATCGCCGGCGCGAGCCGGTTGAGCATCCCGCCCAGGTCGATGTCGGCCGACCAGGCCATCGCCGTGCGCCCGCCCGCGTCCGTGAGGTCGAACGCGGTGCGCACGGCGACCGAGGCGCCGAGCCGCTTGCCCTTCGCTTTCAGCAGCGCGTGCTCCGGCGGCGTCTGCTCGACGAGCTCGAAGTCCAGCGTGAGCGAGACCGGCGAATGGGGCAGCCGCATCTCGGCCGACCAGTGCACGTCGTCCTTGACGTCGAGCGACTGCACGCCGGGCAGGAAGTCGGCGAGCACCTCCGGGTCGACGAGCAGCTCCCAGACGCGCTCGCGCGCGGCCGCGAACTCACGGGTGCCGCCGATGACCACCGCGGGACGCTAGCGATCAGGCGTGACGAAATGCGGGCGGGTGCGGCATCATGCCGCCGCCGCGGAAGAAGCCGCGGTGCTCGAAGTGACCGGGATCCGGGAAGCGCCCGTTCACCAGGTCGGTGATCCGCGACTGCAGGTCCTTCAGCATCTGGTCGGCCTGCGCCTGCGTGAGCCGGCCGTTCGTGACCGCTGTGCTCAGCTTCTGCTTCGCGTCGTTCGTCAGCGCAGTGATCAGGCCGTCGGCCGTCTTGCCCTGGTCCTTCGCGACCTGCGCGAGCGTCTTGCCGCCCTCGAGCGCCTGGTGGAGCTGCTGCTCCGTCATGCCGAGGTACGTGGCAGCGGCGTCGAGACCGCGCGCGAACGGGCCGCCGTGATGGCCGAAGCCGTGCGGGCCGTTGAAGCCGCGGTGCGGGCCGGCAAAGAGCGGCAGGTCGCCCGCCTCGACGCGCGCCTTCAGCGCGTCGCCCTGGGCCTGGGTGATCGTGCCGGCCTTGACCATGGCGTCGATCTGGTTCTCGACCGCCTGCTTCAGCGCCGCGCTCAGCTTCGCGGGCGTGACGCCGAGCTGGCCCGCGGCGTCGGCGATGATCGCCTGCTGGGTCGCCTTCGGGTCGTTGAACTTGGTCGCAGCGATGGCGCCGCCGCCGGCAGCGACAGCCAGGACGGCGGCGCCGATCACGAGGAGGGTCCCCTTCTGCAACCTCACAACCCGAAGGGAATCACGGTTGCCTAAGAAAACGCTGGGAATCACATAAGAATCAGCGCGAGCGTGAACTCCGCCGCGACGAGGCCGCCGATCACCGGCGCGAGGCGGACGGCCCACGGCCCCGCGGCGCGGCGGCGCGCGACGCGCCACGCGATCGCGCCCGTCACCGAGGCCGCGGACACCAGGTAGAGGAGCTGCGCCCAGCCCGCATGCGTGTCGGTGCCGGCGGTCACGCCGTGGACGAGCGACAGGGCCCAGACCGCGAAGTTGAGGTAGTGCGTGCGCCGCCAGAAGGAATGCGGGATCCGGTCTTTCAGCTGGTTCGTGATCGCGATCGCCGCGAGCAGCTCGGCGCCGACGATGCCCGCCGCCGTGGCCGCCGGCCGGTACGACGACGTGAACGGGATCAGCACCTGGCGCAGCGAGAAGCCGATGTAGGTGTCGAGGAGCAGCCCGGCGACGTGCACGCCGATGAACGTCCAGGTCAGCGTGCCGGCGAAGCGATGGACGTCCTCGACCGCGAAGCGCGGCCAGCGCGGCAGCGTCTTGCGGCCGGCGAGCAGGATGCCGAGCAGCACCGAGGCGGTCAGCAGCCCGAAGGCCACCATCCCGCCCGAGCGCGCGACGTACCAGGCGAGGTTCACGCCGCCACACGCCACTCGATCGAGGCGCGCCAGGCGTCGTTCGAGAACGACGGTGTCACCGGTGAGGAACCGCCCGGGGAGCCCGCGCTCGTCGAGCCACGCCGGGCCGTCCCAGCCGAGCAGGAACGCCGCCTTCGCGGCGACGTCCGCCGCGGCGCAGCTGCCGGCCGCGACCGTCACCTCGTCCCAGGGCACGCTGGCCGGACGCCCGGTTCCGGGGTCGATCAGGTGGTGCTGCTCTTCGCCGCCGCGCATCCAGCGCCGCCGCGAGCTGCCGCTCGTCGCGATGCCGCCGGCGTCGAGGCGCACCGAGCCGCTGCCCGGGAGCGCGACGATCACGCCGCCGCGCGCGGCCACGTCGCCGCCGGCCGAGACGTACCCGTCACGCGAGATGAGCGCGAGGGCGCGATCGACGGCCATGCCCTTGACCACACCGTTGAGATCGAGCCGGAGCCCCACCGGGCGCGAGAGGATTCGCCCGGCAAGGCTCACGACGTCGGGGCGACCGCGCTGGGGTCTGCCGAGCGCGCCGTCATGCGGCAGCGCGGCGAAGTCGCGGTCATACCCGGCCGCCTCGATCGCCCCACCGAGGGTCGGGTCGACGAGGCCGCCGGTGCTCCGCGCAGCGTCCAGCGCGACGCGAACGACATGCGCGAAGAGGGGAGAGACGAGAACGGTGTCGCGGGCGACGGCGTTGACGAGGCTGAGCTCACTCGCGGGCCGGAACCGGCTGAAGACGCGATCCCACTCGTCGAACAGGCGCCGGACGCGGCCGAGCTCGCCCGCGGTGGCGCCGCCGACGACGACGTCGACGCCCATGCTGCCGAAGACGTCAGGAGACACTCGTGCCCACCTGCGGCTGCGAGCCGGAGCTCGGGCTCACCGAGCCGGAGCCGAAGCTGAAGCCGCTGTCGTCGTTCGAGGAGTAGGAGCTGCCGTCGTCCGACGAGGACACCGGGGACGAGGTGCTCGCCGAGGACGACGTGCTCGCGGTCGTTGCCGGAGTGGCCCGACCAGGCGAGCCCGGCCGCCGCGGCAAACGCGACGGCGGCGCCCGCGCCGAGGGCCCTCTTGGCCCTCGACGCGCGCTGCCGCGCCTCCTCGATCCGTGAGGGGCGGGCGGGTTCCATCAGGCGGCCGTCCCCACCGACGAGGACTGCTGCGGCGCGCCCGGCGGCGGACCGTCGAAGTCCGGCCGCTGCGGCATGGTGCCGTTCACCATGTCGGTGATGTGCTGCTCCAGGTCCGAGAGGATCTGGGTCTGCTGGGCCTCGGTCAGGCGACCGGCCTTGACGTCGGCGGCGATGTGCTGCTTCGCGTCCGCGACCATCGCGGCGACGAGGCCGTCGACCGTCTTGCCGTTCGCCTTGGCGACGTCGGCGAGCGACTTGCCCGACTGCAGCTGGGTCATGAGCTGCGACTGGGTCAGCCCGAGGTAGGTGGCCGCGGCGTCGAGGCCGGGGCCGGTGCCAGTGGTGGCCGACCGCCGGTGCGCCGCCGCCGGCCGGGCCGAGCCCGACGAGCGGGACGTCGCCGGCCGCGATGCGCGGCCTTCAGCTCGGTCGCCTGGGCCTGGGTGAGTCGGCCGGCGTTGACCGCCGCGTCGACCTGGTTCTCGAGCGCCTTCTTGAGCGCGTCGGACAGCTGCGTCGAGCTGACGCCGAGCTGGCCCGCCGCGTCCGCGACGATCGCGTTGCTCTGCGCCTGAGGGGAGTTGCTCTGGGTGGCGGCGACCGCTGCTCCGCCGCCCGCGATCGCGAAGAGCGCGACCGCGCCGGCGGCCACCGACCGCTTGTGACGTTTGATCATGTTCTAACACCTCCGTGTTGGTTGCTGCCTGCCATGGACAGCAGCTAACCGGGGCGGGGTAAGTCGCCCTTAAGACACGGACTGTGACTTCGCTGTGAACCGGTTCCAACGGTGCCGAGACCGGCAGGCGAAGCCGCATCAGGGTGCCGCCGCCCTCGGCGTGCTCGGCGGTCACCTCGCCGCCGTGGGCGTGCGCGACCTGCCGGACGATGGCGAGGCCGAGCCCGGAGCCGGGCATGCCGCGCGCGGCCGTCGATCGGTAGAAGCGGTCGAAGACGTACGGGAGATCCTCGTCGGCGATCCCCGGCCCCTGGTCGCGCACGAGCACCTCGCCGTCCCGGACGGTCACGTCGACGATCCCCCCGGGCGGGCTCCACTTGGCCGCGTTGTCCAGCAGGTTGCCGATCGCCCGCTCGAGCGACGCGGGGACTCCGACCATCGGCGACTCCTCGAAGTGCGTCAGGAACGTGACCGTCGGACGGTTGCGCTGGACGCGCTGGAGAGCGGCCAGGGCGACGAGATCGAGCCGCATGTCCTCGGGCTCGCTCGCGTGCTGCTCGCCGCGTGCCAGCTCGATCAGCTCGTTGATCAGCTCGGTCATCTCGCCGAGCTGCTCGACGACGTCGTCGAGCAGCCGCTCGCGCTCGCCCGGCGGGAGGGGGCGGTCGCGGGCGAGCACCTCGATGTTGGTGCGCAGGCTCGTCAGCGGCGTGCGCAGCTCGTGCGACGCGTCTGCCACCAGCGCACGCTGGGCGCGCGTGGACTCCTCGAGCGCGCCGAGCATCTCGTTGAAGCGGGTGGCGAGCTGGCTGAGCTCGTCCTTGCCGTGCACCTCGATGCGCTGCGAGAGGTCACCCGTCTTGGTGACCGTCTCCGTCGCTCGGGTCAGGCGGCGGATCGGCGCGATCGCCGCGCCGGAGACGAGCAGCCCGAGGATGGCGGCGAGGCCGATCCCGGCAGCCGAGGCGATGAGGAGAATCGTGCGCGTACGTTTGACGGCGCGGTCGACCTCGTCCAGCGGCCGCGCGACCTGGACGGCGATGCCCCTGAACCCGCCGTGGTACGGGAACGTGAAGATCCGGACACGGATCCCGCTCACGGTCGCGCTGGTGTAGTACGACCCGGCGCCGCCGTTAGCGACCTTCAGTGTCTGCGCGGTGACGGGAAGCTTGACGCCTTCGGTTCCCCCGGTTGCGGACACGATCTGCGGATAGGTCCCGAGCAGAGACAAATCGGGGCCGGTGACCGCGTGCTCGAGGTCGCTGGGATCGCGGGCGTTTAGCGCCTCGGCATCGTTGTGCAGCGCGTTGTCCACACCGGAATAAAGCTGGTCGCGGACGACGACGAACAGCCCTGCCGACGCGAACACGATCGCGATCGCGACCGCACCGGTCGCGAGCAGGGTCATGCGGACGCGGAAGCTCACTGCGGGCGGAGCGCGTACCCGACGCCGCGCACGGTCTGGATCAGGCGCGGGCGGTTGCCTGCCTCGGTCTTGCGGCGCAGGTAGCCGATGTAGACGTCGAGCGAGTTGGACGCGAATCCGAAGTCGTAGCCCCAGACGCGCTCGAAGATCGTGGAGCGCGTCAGCACCTGGCGCGGGTTGCGCATGAAGAGCTCGAGCAGGTTGAACTCGGTGCGCGTCAGCTCCATCAGCTCTCCGCCGCGCCGGGCCTCGCGCGTGCTCGGGTCGAGCTCGAGATCCTCGAAGCGCAGCACCTCGTCGGTGCCGCCCGACCGGCGCAGGAGCGCGCGCAGGCGCGCGAGCAGCTCCTCGAGGGCGAAGGGCTTCGGCAGGTAGTCGTCCGCCCCGGCGTCGAGCCCGGCGACCCGGCTCTCGACCTCGGCCCGGGCGGTCAGCATCAGCACCGGCACCGAGTTGCCGTCGCGACGGATGCGCCGGCAGACCTCCAGACCGTCGATCGTCGGCATGAGCACGTCGAGGATGAGGGCGTCGGGATTGCCGCCGTTCAGCCTCGCGAGCGCGTCCGCGCCGTCCTCTGCGAGCTCCACCTCGTACCCTTCGAGCTGGAGTGCACGCCGGAGCGATTCACGCACCGCACGCTCGTCGTCGACGACCAGAATCCGCATGACACGCAGTCTGCCGCCCGATTGTGAACCTGCGTTAAGACGGCGCGCCGGTGGGCAAGTCTTACCCGGGTCTTAGGTGCAGTTCACCGTTGCTTTAACGGTGGCTGCTCCACTATGCAGTAGACCGCGCCGATAGAACGAGAGGAAACCGAAGCCGACCATGTTCCCACCGTCCCAGCCCTCCCCCTTTCCGCCCGCGCAGCCGGCACCGCCGGCGGCGCCGGCAAACGAGAAACGCATCCGCTTTCGCACGGCCGTGACCGCGCTGCTCGCTGCTGCGGCGGTGGGCGCCACCACGGCGGCAGTCGTCACGGCGACCCTCGATTCCTCGAGTGGACAGACGGTCACCCGGAACGTGACGGTCACCAACGCGCAGCCGACGTCATCGGCCAGCGCACTGAGCGTGAACGGCGTCTGGACGCGCGCGAAGAGCTCGGTCGTCGACATCAAGGTGCAGACGACGTCGCAGCTCGGCCAGCAGGGCGAGGCCCAGGGCTCCGGCTGGGTGTACTCGAAGAGCGGTTACATCGTCACGAACGACCACGTCGTCAGCGGCGCCTCCTCGGTCACGGTCAACTTCCCGAACGGCGCCGCCTACAAGGCGACCGTCGTCGGCGCCGACCCGTCGACCGACATCGCTGTCATCAAGGTGAACGCGCCCGCGTCGCTGCTGAAGCCGCTCCCGGTCGGCAACTCGAGCAAGCTCGTCGTCGGCGACCCGGTCGTCGCCGTCGGCAGCCCGTTCGGCCTCGACGGCACCGTCACGGCCGGCATCGTCAGCGCGCTGCACCGGCAGATGGATTCCCCCAACGGCTTCACCATCAACGACTCGATCCAGACCGACGCCGCCATCAACCACGGCAACTCCGGCGGCCCTCTCTTCAACCTGCGCGGCGAGGTCGTCGGCGTCAACGCGCAGATCCAGAGCGACTCCGGCGACAACGCCGGCATCGGCTTCGCCATCCCCTCGAACACGGTGAAGTCGATCGCCGACCGGCTCATCCAGAGCGGCAACGTCCAGCACGCCTACCTCGGCGTCGAGATCTCCGAGATCCCCTCCTCGGTATCCGGCCAGCTGGGCGAGTCCGCCGGCGTCGCCGTCCGGAACATCACCGGGACTCCGGCGCAGAAGGCCGGCCTCAAGGCCGCCACCGGCGCCAGGACGATCAACGGCCAGCAGTACGCGACGGGCGGCGATGTGATCACCTCCGTCGACGGGCAGTCCGTTTCCACCGCGGCCGAGCTGCAGAGCCTCATCGACGCACATCGGCCCGGTGACAAGGTCCGGCTGACGGTCACGCGCAACGGTTCCTCGCGCAGCGTGACGGTCACGCTCGGGACGAGGCCCGCTCAGGCCTCGTAGCTCCTCCCCCATCCTCCCCTCAAGGTGCGGCGGGCCCAGGCGGGCCCGCCGTTTCCGCTAGAACGGCCGGATGCGGGTGCTCGCGGCCGTCATCGCCTCCCTCGCCCTCGCCGCGCCGGCCGCGGCGGCGTCGCGGACGCTGGACGGGAGCGGCAACAACGCCCGCCATCCGACGTGGGGCGCCGCCGGGACGATGCTATCCGCGCATCGCCCCGCCGGACTACGCCGACGGCATCGGATCGATGGTCGCCGGGCCGTCGCCGCGCTACGTCAGCAACCGGATCTTCAACGACGTCGGCCAGAACCTCTTCTCCGAGCACGACGTCACCCAGTGGGGCTGGGCCTGGGCGCAGTTCGTCGACCACGACATCGGGCTCGCCGACGAGCGCATGGGCGAGGACGCGCCGATCGCGTTCAGCGCCACCGACCCGCTCGAGCGCTTCACCGACGACCTCGGCCTGATCGGCTTCTCGCGCACGCCGGCCGCGCCCGGCACAGGCCTGACCTCGCCGCGCCAGCAGCTCAACACGGTGAGCAGCTACATCGACGCGTCGAACGTGTACGGCACGACGCGCGGGCGGCTCACCTGGCTCCGCGACGGCGCCCGGCTCCTCCTCACGCCGGACAGGTACCTGCCGCGTGCGAGCGCGCGCACGTCCGCGCCGCCGATGGACCTCTTCGGCCCGCTCGCCGCGACGCCGGGCAAGGCGATGGTCGCCGGCGACGTGCGGGCGAACGAGAACATCGCGCTCACGGCGATCCAGACGCTGATGGCGCGCGAGCACAACCGCATCGTCGGGCTGCTCCCCCGCGCCCTGTCGGACGAGACCCGGTTCCAGATCGCGCGGCGCGTCGTCGGCGCCGAGGAGCAGTACGTCACGTACGGCCAGTTCCTGCACGCGTTCGGCGTGCACCTCGCGCCCTACCGCGGCTACCGGCCGGCCGTGGACGCCGCGATGACCAACGAGTTCGCGACGGTCGGCTACCGCGGGCACAGCATGGTGCACGGCAACTTCGACATCTCGGCGCCGGCGGGACGCTGGTCGGCCGCGCAGCTCACCTCTTTCCGGAGCTCGGGCATCCAGGTCGATGCGGCCCGTGGGCGGTACCTGCTCGACGTCCCGCTCGATCTCACGTTCGGCAATCCGGACCTGCTGCACGCGATCGGGGTCGGCCCGGTGCTCCAGGGGCTCGGCAACGAGCGCGAGTACCGCAACGACGAGCAGGTCGACGACGCGCTGCGCAGCGTGCTCTTCCAGGTGCCGAAGACGGTCACCGCCGCATGCAGCGACCCGCGTTTCGTGAACCCCGAGTGCTTCTCGGGCGTCGAGGACCTCGCCGCCATCGATCTCGAGCGGTCGCGCGACCACGGCATCCCCTCCTACAACGCGCTCCGCCACGCGTATGGGCTGTCGCCGCAGACGACCTTCGCGGCGGTCACCGGCGAGCGCGAGGCCGCGCTCCCGTCGGAGCCCGACTGGATCGACGACCCGGCGTCACTCCAGTTCGTCACCCTGCGCAGCCGCGACGGCACGGGGATCGCGCCCGGCACCGAGCAGGCGATCGAGGACGCGGTCAGCGGCGTTCGGCGAACGACGCTGGCGTCCCGGCTCGAAGCCGTCTACGGCGATGTCGGCCGGCTCGACGCCTACGTCGGCATGGTCTCCGAGCCGCACGTCAAGGGCACCGAATTCGGCCCGCTCCAGCTCGCCTCGTGGAAGCGCCAGTTCACGGCGCTCCGCGACGGCGACCGGTTCTTCTACGCCAACGACCCGGAGCTCGCGCGCATCCGGAAGCGATACGGCATCGACTACCGCACGACGCTGGCACAGCTGATCCGCCGGAATACCGGCGTGACCGTGCAGCCGAACGTCTTCAAGCTGCTTCGCTGAGCGCGCGCACGCGGCCGGCGATGTCGTCGCGGATCGGCCGCACCTGCTCGACCGGGAGCCCGACCGGATCGGGGATCTGCCAGTTCTCGTAGTGCTTGCCGGGCACGACGGGACAGGCGTCGTCGCACGTGGCGATGACGGTGTCCGCCCAGTCGATCAGCTCATCGGTGAGGCGCTGCGGCACGTGATCGGACGCGTCGATGCCGAGCTCGGCCAGCGCCTCCAGCACGCCCGGGTGCACCGCATCGCCCGGCCGGCTGCCCGCCGAGCGCGCCTCATCGTCAGGAGCCGCAGCGCGGAAAAGCCGTTCGGCCATCACGCTGCGGCCCTGGTTCCCGACGCAGACGAAGAGGACTCTCACGCGGCCCGCACGGCCTTGACGATCGCGCCGTGCATGCCGGGCACCGCCTCGTGCGTGTAGTCGACGGAGATGCGCTCGAACCCGGCGGCCTCGAGACCGGCGACGTACTCCTCGCGAGACAGTGCGCCTGCGATGCAGCCCGCCCAGCTCCCGCGCTCGGCGCGCTCGGCCGGGCTGAGCTCGTCGTCTGCGACGACGTCGCTGATGCCGATGCGGCCGCCCCGGCGCACGACACGCGCCATCTCGGCCAGCACCGCCGCCTTGTCGGCGGAGAGGTTGATGACGCAGTTGGAGATCACGACGTCGACGGACGCGGACGGAAGCGGGATCTGCTCGATCTCGCCGCGCAGGAAATGGACATTGGGGACGCCGGCGTCGGCGGCGTTACGCCGTGCCAGCGCAAGCATCTCGTCGGTCATGTCGAGCCCGTACACGGTGCCGTTGGGGCCGACCCGCTTGGCGGACAGGATCACGTCGATGCCGCCTCCCGAGCCCAGGTCGAGCACGGTCTCGCCCTCGTGCAGGTCTGCGACGGCGGTCGGGTTGCCGCAGCCGAGCGAGGCGAGGGCCGCCGCCGCCGGCAGCTCCTCACGCTGGTCGGCGGTGTATCCGGACTCGGCGAAGCTGTTCTGGCAGCACCCGCATCCGGACGCCTGCGCCTCGTTCGCGTAGTGGCGGCGCACCTCCTCGCGCAGCGCTTCGGCAGTGGTGGACATCAGTAGCACGCTCCTCTCAGGTCGGTCACGGACGCGAGCGTCTCGATCGTGTCACGGCGCAGGCTGAAGTAGGCCCAGCGCCCACGCTGCTCGCGCGAGACGAGCCCCGCGTCCGAGAGCTTCTTCATGTGGTGGGAGACCGTCGGCTGGGAGAGCCCGAGCGGCTCGATCAGGTCGCAGATGCATACGGGCCCGCCGCTCGTGGCGAGCACGTTGACGATGCGGACGCGGGCCGGGTCGGCGAGCGCCTTGAACAGGTCCGCCGTGGCGGACGCCGCCTCGTCCGAGAGGACCGGGGCGGAGAGCGGCTCGCAGCAGCTGGCATCCATCGACAACCTTCAATATATCGAAGATCGTCGATACGTCAAGCGGCGGCGGCCGTCTCCTCCCACGGGCTCGGCCGCCCCGTTCCCGGCCGGCAGCAGTCCGGTACGCAGCTGTCGGGGTTCGCCGGGAGACCGCCGACCGTCAAGAGCGGCGCGGCGGGGTCGAGCCGCTCCTGGATCAGCTCGCGGATCGCGGCGACGAAGCGCGTGTGCGTTCCGGGCGTCTTCGCGCGGACGAAGCCGAGGCCGAGCTCGGCGGCGAGCTCGGCCGCCTCCACGTCCAGGTCGTACAGCACCTCGAGGTGGTCGGAGAGGAAGCCGAGCGGCGCGACGACGACATCGCTCATCCCGCGCGCGTGCAGCTCGCGCAGATGGTCGAGGATGTCCGGCTCGAGCCACGGCACGTGCGGCGGCCCGCTCCGGCTCTGGATAGACGACCGCGTGCTCGCGGACGCCGGCTGCCTCGGCAACGAGCCGCGCGGCCTCAGCGAGCTGCGCCTCGTAGGCACAGCGCTCGGCCATCGCCGACCGGAATGCTGTGCGCGGTGAAGGCGACGTGCGGCTCGCCCGCGCTCTCGGCCAGCGCGGCGCGCAACCGGTCGGCGTTTGCCTCGATGAAGCCCGGGTGGTTGAAGAGCATGCGCAGGCGCGGCAGCTCGGGCGCGTCCGCCCCGCCCCGGAGCTGCGCGACGAAGAGGTTCTCGCGGTACTGGCGGCAGCCGGAGTAGCTCGAGAACGCCGAGGTGAGGAAGCAGAGCGCGCGGCGAACGCCGTCACGCGTCATCTGCGCAACGGTGTCCGGCAGAAGCGGGTGCCAGTTCCGGTTCCCGAAGTAGACGGGCAGGTCGATCCCGTGCTCCGCCAGCTCGCGCTCGAGCGCCGCGACCAGCTCGCGGTTCTGGGCGTTGATCGGGCTGACGCCGCCGAAGCGCATGTAGTGGTGCGCGACCTCCTCGAGCCGCTCGCGCGGGACGTTGCGCCCGCGCGTCACGTTCTCGAGGAACGGCATCACGTCGTCCGGCCCCTCGGGGCCACCGAACGAGACGACGAGGAGCGCGTCCGCGAAGTGCTCCGGGAACGTCGAGACGGCGCCGTCGGCAGGCGGCTTCATGCCGCGAGCGTAGTTACGACACTTCGCGTTTCGTCATGGCGAGGATCTCCTCGTAGATCTCCTTGAGGCCGTCCGCCGACAGCGGCCCGCGGTTCGCGCGCTGGAGGTCCTGAACCATCCAGGCCTCGCGCGCCGGGTCGACGAAGTCGATCTTGCGCGACTCCTTGTACTCCTTGAGCCGCGCGACAAGACGAAGCCGCTTGTTGATCTGCTCGACGAGCGCGCGATCGGTATCCGAGATCTGCGCGCGCATCTGGCGGATGACGGGATCGGAGTCCTGGCCCTCGCTCACCTCCTGAGGGTAGTCGAGTTCTCTCTACACTCGCCCAATGGCCGTCAACGGCTCGCCCGAGCTACTCATCGTCATGGCCCGGGGAGCGTCCCCGGCCGAAGCCGAGCACGTGGTCGAACGGCTGCAGGAGGCCGGCGCCGAGGCGCGGCTGACCCGCGGCCGCGAGGCGACCGTCATCGGCGCGATCGGCGAGCGCGAGCTGCTCGCCACGCTGCCGCTCGAGGCGTACCCCGGCGTCGAGCAGGTCGTGCCGATCGTGAAGCCCTACCGTCTCGTCTCACGCGAGTTCGTGCCCGAGGGCACCGTGATCGAGGTCGAAGGGCACCGCATCGGCGACGGGTACTTCGGCCTGATCGCCGGACCGTGCACGGTGGAGACGCGCGAGCAGACGCTCGAGACGGCGCGCGCCGTCGCGGCCGAGGGCGTGACGATGCTGCGCGGCGGCGCCTTCAAGCCGCGGACGTCGCCCTACTCCTTCCAGGGGCTCGGCGCCGAGGCGTTGACGATCCTCCAGGAGGCGCGCGCGGAGACAGGCCTGCCGGTCGTGACCGAGCTCATGGACCCGCGCCACGTCGAGGAGGTGCTCGATGCGACCGACGTGATCCAGATCGGCGCCCGCAACATGCAGAACTTCCTCCTGCTCGCCGAGGTCGGCCGCGCGAACAAGCCGGTCCTGCTGAAGCGCGGGCCGTCGGCGTCGGTCGAGGAGCTGCTGATGGCGGCGGAGTACGTCGCGAAGGAAGGAAACGAGCAGATCATTCTCTGCGAGCGCGGCATCAAGACGTTCGAGCGCTCGACCCGGTACACGCTCGACCTCGGCTCCGTCGCGGTGCTGAAGGAGGAGACGCACCTGCCGGTGATCGTCGACCCGTCGCACGCGGCCGGGCGCTACGCGCTCGTGCTCCCGCTGGCGCGCGCGGCCGCGGCCGTCGGCGCCGACGGGATCATCGTCGAGGTGCACCCGCGGCCCGAGGAGGCGCTCTGCGACGGGCCGCAGCAGATCCCCGCCGCGGCGTTCGGCGAGTTCGCGGCGGCGATCCGCGAGCTGGCCGCGCTGATGGGCAAGCAGATCGGCTGAGTGCCCCCCTCCCGGCTGGCACTCGTCGGCACCGGCCTGATCGGGGCGTCCGTCGGCCTCGCGGCGAAGCGTGCCGGCGTCGCCGTCGTGGCGGGGTGGGACCCGAACGCGCGGGCGCTCGAGGTCGCCGCGGAACGCGGCGCAGTCGACGAGCAGGCGCCGGCGCTCGGCGACGCGCTCGCCGGGGCCGACCTCGCCGTCGTGGCCGCCCCGGTCGCGTCGCTGGCCGGGCTCGTGCGCGAGGCGCTCGGTGCGAGCGGTGAGTGCACCGTCACCGACGTCGGGTCGACCAAGGCGGCCGTGTGCGCCGCCGCCGGCGGTTCGGCGCGGTTCGTCGGCGGCCACCCGATCGCGGGCGCCGAGCTGCACGGGCCGGAACACGCAACGGCGACGCTCTTCGACGGCGCCACCTGGTACCTGTCGCCGCTCGCCGAGACCGATCCCGAGCGCTACCGCCTCGTCCACGGCTTCGTCGGCGAGCTCGGCGCGACGCCGTTTGCGATCGACCCGGACGCGCACGACCGCCTTGTCGCCATCGTCTCCCACGTCCCGCACGTGCTCGCCAATGTGCTCGTCAACCAGGCGGGCGGCACGCGCATCGACGGCAACGACCCGCTGGCCGCGGCCGGCGCCTCCTTCCGGGACATGACGCGTGTGGCCGGGGCGAACCCGCGGATCTGGGTCGACATCCTGCTCGACAACGCCGATGTGGTGGGCACGCTGCTCGCCGAGCAGCGGCGCGAGCTCGAGCGGCTCGAGCGCGCTCTCGAGGCCGGCGACGCGGGCTTCCTCGCCCGCTGGATCGGCGAGGCCGGCGCCAACCGGCGGCGGATGCTGGCCGGCGCGTTCGACGACCCGGGCGAGCTCCAGCGCGTGATCGTCCACGTCACCGACCGGCCGGGGGTGCTGGCCGGCATCACACAGGCGCTCGGCGCCGAGCGGATCAACATCGAGGACATGGAGCTCGAGCACATCTCGCCCGAGCGCGGCGGCACCGTCACGCTGCTCGTCTCGGGCGCGGCCCAGGCGGCGCGTGCGGCCGAGCTGCTCGAGGGGCAGGGTTACGGCGTCGTGGTGTCGCCCGTCATTGAGGAATAGCCGCTGGGCGACGGATATGTACCTTGACGGTTACGTAACCGCTTTGGTACGCTAGGTTCCACCATGGAGGCTGTTCTGCGAGCATTGGCGGACGAGAGCCGGCGGACGCTGCTGGGGGCCCTGGCTGACGGGCCGGCCACCGCAGGCGACCTGGCGGCGCTGCTCCCGATTGCCCGCCCAGGCGTATCGCGGCATCTGCGAGTGCTGCGGGAAGCCGGCCTTGTCGAGGTTCGCCAGGAGGCACAGCGGCGGGTCTACGGGCTTCGCCCCGAGCCGCTCGCGGAGGTCGACGAATGGCTCGGCCCCTACCGGGCCCTGTGGGAGCAGCGGCTGGACGCCCTCCACACCGAGGTAGCCCGGGGGAAACGCCAACGAAGGAGGATCAGATGACCAGCAACGCACGCGCGGGGCGCCGCATCCTGGGCAGCCTGCGATCGGCTGACGGCAAGGGCGTCGTGCGCATGGAAGACCGCTTCGACACCGATATCGAGGACCTGTGGTCGGCACTCACGGATCCCGGCCGTCTCGCCCGCTGGCTCGGCGAGGTCGAGGGCGACCTGCGCCTTGGCGGCGAGTTCCGCGCACACTTCGTTGCGAGCGGCTGGGAAGGCACGGGACGCATAGAAGCGTGCGAGCCCCCGCGGCGACTGCTAGTGCTGACCAAAGATGCGGACGCGCCGGACGCGCCGGCCGAGCACACCATCGAAGCCATGCTCATCGCCGAGGGCGACCAGACGATCCTGGTCTGGGAGGAACGGGGCATGCCCCTGGAGCTGCTGGCCGCCTACGGGGCCGGGATCCAGATCCACGTCGAAGACCTCGCCGCCCACATCGCCGGGCATGAGCGCTCCGACGACGCGGAGGCGCGGTGGCAGGAGCTTCTCCCCGCCTACCAAGACCTGGCGGCCGGCGTCAGCTAGGTCATGCTCAGGCCGCCCCCGGTCCGTCCGGCGGCTCCGGTACCGTTCCTCTTGTTGGCTGACATGACAACAGAGGACATGTCCATTCGCGACCTGCAGGACGAGCTCGCGGCGCTCGCGGCGCACCTCTATGCCGGTACGTGCCGCTTCCTCGAGCTGGTCGGCGAGCTCGACCGGCGCGGCGACTGGGACGAGTACGGCGGCGGCTCATGCGCGGACTGGCTGGCGTGGCGGTGTGCCCTGCTGCCGCGCACCGCGCGCGAGCACGTTCGGGTCGCGCGGAGCCTGCCGGAGCTCCCGCGGATCCACGCAGCGTTCGCCCGCGGCGAGCTCTCGTACTCGAAGGTGCGTGCGATCACGCGCATCGCCGATGCCGAGTCGGAGGAAGAGCTGCTCGGGCTCGCGCGCTGCCTCACCGCCGCGCAGCTCGAGCGGGCCGTGCGCGCCTATCGACGCGTGACGACCGAGGAGTCGGAAGCGCTGCATTTCGGCACCTACCTCTCAGCCTGGGTCGACAACGACGGCTGCGTGATCATCAACGGTCGGCTCGCGCCCGAGGACGGAGCGCTTTTCATGCGGGCGCTGCATGTCTTCCAGGGCCGTGTCCGGTGGGAGCGGGGCGGTTCCGCGGAACCGCCGAGGACACATGCCGAGGCGCTCGTGGACATCGCGGACACCGCGCTCAGCGCCACTGCGCCGACGGCAGGCGACCGCCATCAGGTCGTCGTCCACGTCGACCACGAGACGCTCGCCGGCCACGACGCGGAGGGCCAGTGCGCGCTCGAGGACGGCCCCTCGCTTGCGCCCGAGACCCTGCGTCGCCTCGCCTGTGACGCATCCGTCGTGACGATCAGCGAGCGCAACGGCGAGCCGGTGCGCATCGGGCGCAAGACGCGCACCATTCCGCCCGCAGTCAGACGCGTCCTACGCGCGCGCGACCACGGCTGCCGCTTCCCGGGCTGCGAGAACCACCGCTGGGTCGACGCGCACCATATTCATCACTGGGCCCGCGGCGGGCCAACCTCGCTGAGCAACCTCGTCCTGCTCTGCCGGCGCCACCACCGCATGCTCCACGAAGGCCGCTACAGCGTCGACGAGCGGTTGCGCTTCTACGACCCCTGGGGCTTCGAGATCCCGGCCGTCGCGCAGCCACCGCCGGGAGACGCCGGTGCGGTCGTGTGGCGAGACGACATCGACGCGGACACGTGCGCAGGCGGCGACGGCCTGGACATGGACATCGACATGGCGGTCGACGCGATTCGCTCCTACAAGGAGCGGGCCCTGGCTGCGTGACCGACCGCCGCGCTCGCGCCGGCGCCCTCGAGCACGCGCCGGATCCCGCGAATCGCCTGCCCGATCCGCTGCTCGTTCTCGACGAGCGCGAAGCGGACGTAGCCGTCGCCGCCGGGGCCGAAGCCGGCGCCCGGGCTGACTGACACACCGGCCTCCTGGAGCAGGCGGAGCGCGAACGCGTGCGAGCCGAGCAGCTCGAGCTCGTCCGGGATCGGCGCCCAGACGAACATCGTCCCGCGCGGGCGCGGCACGTCCCAGCCAATGCGCGCGAGCCCGTCACAGAGCGCATCGCGGCGCGAGCGGTAGAGCTCGCAGACCTCAACGGGGTACTCGTCGTCGCGCATCGTCACCGTGGCGGCGATCTGGATCGGCTGGAATGTGCCGTAGTCCAGGTACGACTTCAGACGGCCGAGGCCCGCGACGATGTCGGCGTTGCCGACGAGGAAGCCGACCCGCCAGCCGGGCATCGAGTAGCCTTTCGTCAGCGTGTAGAGCTCGACGGCGACGTCCCTGGCGCCCTCGGCCGCGAGGATCGACGGCGGCCGGTGGCCGTCGAACGCGATGTCGGCGTAGGCGAAGTCGTGGACGACGACCATGTCGCGCGCCCGGGCGAAGTCGACGAGGGCCTGCATGAAGTCCGCCTCGACGACCGTGGTCGTCGGGTTGTGCGGGAACGACGCGATCACGACGCGCGGCCGCGGCCGCGTGGCCTGGTAGGCGGCGTCCAGGTTCGCGAGCACGTCCTCCTCCGGGCCCATGGCCACCTGCGCGACTGTCGCGCCGGCGAAGGCGGGCGCGAACATGTGGATCGGGTAGCTGGGCGCGGGCACGAGCGCGGCGTCGCCCGGCTCGACCAGCACCCAGAGCAAGTGCGCAAGCCCCTCCTTCGCGCCGATGGTCGTGATCGCCTCGCGCTCCGGGTCGAGCTCGACGCCGAAGCGGCGCGCATAGAGGTCGCAGATCGCCTCGCGGAGCTTGGGGATCCCGCGGCTCGCCGAGTAGCGGTGGTTGCGCGGCTTCGCCGCCGCCTCAGTCAGCTTGTCCACCGCGATCTGCGGCGACGGGATGTCCGGATTGCCAAAGCCGAGGTCGATGACGTCGACACCGTCCCGGCGCAGCTGCAGCTTCAGCGCGTCGATCTCCGCGAACGCGTAGGGCGGCAGATCGGGGATGCGGCGAAGTGGGATCACGTTGCTGGGATTCTGCCTGGGTCGAAGCTTTCCCTTGTACAGTTTTGCCCGTGGCCCGGACGCTGTTCGAGAAGATCTGGGAGCGCCACGTCGTGGCCGAGCCGCCCGGCGAGCCGACGCTCCTCTACGTCGACCTGCACCTGATCCACGAGGTGACGTCGGCGCAGGCGTTCGAAGGCCTGCGCCTGGCCGGCCGCCCCGTGCGCCGGCCGGACCGCTCGCTCGCGACCATGGATCACAACGTCCCCACGACCGACGGCCCGCCGGACGAGCTGGCACAGCAGCAGCTCGAGGCGCTGCGCCGCAACTGCGAGGAGTTCGGCGTGCCGCTCTACGCGACCGGCAGCGGGCGCGAGGGCATCGTGCATGTCATCGGGCCGGAGCTCGGCGTCACGCAGCCCGGCATGACGATTGTGTGCGGCGACAGCCACACGTCCACGCACGGCGCACTTGGCGCGCTCGCGATCGGCATCGGCACGTCCGAGGTCGAGCACGTGCTCGCGACGCAGACGCTGCCGCAGCAGCGCCCGAAGACGATGCGCGTCACGTTCGAGGGCGACCTGCCCGGAGGCGTGACCGCGAAGGACGCGATCCTGGCCCTGATCGGCCAGGTGGGCGTCTCGGGCGGCGTCGGCCACGTGGTCGAGTACGCGGGCGAAATCGTGCGCGGCCTCTCGATGGAGCAGCGCCTGACCGTCTGCAACATGTCCATCGAATGGGGCGCCCGGGCGGGGCTCGTGGCGCCGGACGAGACGACGTTCGCGTACCTGGAGGGGCGCCCGGGTGTGCCGCGCGACTGGGAGCGGGCGCTCGACGAGTGGCGGGCGCTGCCGACGGACGAGGGCGCCGCGTTCGATCGGGAGCTGACCGTCGACGTCTCCGCGCTAGCACCGCAGGTCACCTGGGGGACAAACCCGCAGATGGTCGCGCCGGTCTTCGGCGAGGTGCCGGACCCGGCGGCGTTCGCCGACCCGGAGGAGCGCAGCGCCGTCGAGCGCGCGCTCGCCTACATGGCGCTCGAGCCCGGGACGCGGATCGAGGACATCCACGTCGACCGCGTCTTCATCGGCTCGTGCACGAACGCGCGCATCGAGGACCTGCGGGCCGCGGCCGCCATCGCCGGCGGCAGGAAGGTGCACCCGTCCGTGCACGCGATGGTCGTCCCCGGCTCGGCGACGGTGAAGCGCCAGGCGGAGGAGGAGGGCCTCGACCGGATCTTCACGGCGGCCGGCTTCGAGTGGCGGCGCGCCGGCTGCTCGATGTGCCTGGGCATGAACCCGGACATCCTGGCGCCGGGCGAGCGCTGCGCCTCGACGTCGAACCGGAACTTCGAGGGCCGCCAGGGCGCCGGCGGACGGACGCACCTCGTGTCGCCTGCGGTGGCCGCGGCCACGGCCGTCGCCGGGCACTTCGTGGATCCGAGGGCGCTCACGTGAGGGCGTTCCGCCGGCTGACCGCGACCGTGGCGATCGTCGACCGCGTCGACGTCGACACCGACCAGATCATCCCGAAGCAGTTCCTGAAGCGGATCGAGCGCACGGGCTACGGCCAGTTCCTGTTCTTCGACTGGATGAAGGATCCGGAGTTCGAGCTGCGCCGCCCCGAGTGCGTGACGGCGGAGATCCTGATCGCCGGCCGCAACTTCGGCTGCGGCTCCTCACGCGAGCACGCGGCGTGGGCGCTGCAGGACTACGGCTTCGGCGTCGTCATCGCGCCGAGCTTCGGCGACATCTTCCGCAACAACGCCCTGAAGGTCGGGCTGCTCCCGGTGCAGCTATCGGCCGAGGAGGTGCGCGCGCTGATGCAGAAATGCGCCGGCGGCGCCGAGATCACCGTCGACCTGGAGCGCCAGGTCGTCGTCGATCCGGACGCCCGGGAGCTCGCCTTCGAGATCGATCCATTCTCGCGCGAATGCCTGCTCGAGGGGCTCGACGAGATCGCGCTGACGCTGCGGCGCTCGGGCGAGATCGACCGCTACGAGCACGCGACCGCGGGTCGCGTGGACACGCTCGAGCTCTAGACGCCGGCCGGGTACGAGCCGAACACACGCAGCTGCCGTACGCGCTGGCGGCACTCGGCGAGCGCGCCCCGCGTCTCGGCATCCAGCGGGTGCCCGGCGAGCACCGCGTCGAAGCGATAGCGCCACGGCGACTTCGGGATCGGCCGCGAGACGAGCTGCACGAGGTCAATCTCGTGCCGGCCGAACGGCTCGATCGCGTGGTGCAGCGCGCCGGCGCGGTGATCGGTCACAAAAGAGAACGCCGTCCGCCAGTCCATGTGCACGCGGTCGATGCGCGTGTGCGTCGCCAGCGAGACGAAGCGCGTGTAGGCCTCCGGGTGATCGCCCACGTCGCGGACGACGGCGTGCAGCGGGTGCAGCCGCATCGCGCGCTCGCCGACGATCGCCGCCTCGCCGCGCTCGCTGGACTCGGCGACCTGGGCGGCGGCCTCCGCGGTCGTCGACGTGGCGATTGCCTTCACGCTCGGCAGCGAGCGCAGCAGCTCGCGGCACTGCTCGAACGCGACCGGGTGCGACTTCACGACCCGGATGTCCTCGAGCGTCAACGGCTCGCGCGCGACGAGGTGGTGCCGGATCGGGATCGACGTCTCGGCGACGATCGAGACCGGCGTCTCGTAGAGCAGGTCGTGCGTCTCGTTCACCGGCCCCGCGAGCGAGCTCTCGATCGGCAGCACGCCGTACGCCACCTCGCCCTCGACCGTCGCCTCGATCACATCGGCGAACGTGTCCACGCCGACGAGCGCGGACGCGAACGGAAAGAGCCGCTCAGCGGCCGCGGCGCTGTGCGCGCCGGCACCGCCTGCGTATGCAACCGAGGTCATCTCCAGCGGAGCGGCATGTCGAGGCCACACTTCGCGCAGTAGGTTCGTGCGGCCCACTTGTGCTCGGCGCGCTCGCGCGGGATCGGCCGGTCGCAGCTGCAGAGATCGGCCCTGGCGTCGGTCTGGGGCGCGGCTCCGTTCACGCTGTACAGAGTAAAGTTATGTTGCGAGACGGTCAAGCACGACCTCCGTGAAGGACGCCGTGGTGGCGCTGCCGCCGAGGTCCGGCGTCGGCGCCGACTCGAGCGCCGCGTCGACCGCCTCGTCGAGCGCAGCCGCCAGACGATGCTCATCTGCGCCGTGGCGCAGCAGCAGTGCGACCGAGCGGAGCATGGCGGCCGGGTTGGCGATCCCGCGGCCGGCGATGTCGGGCGCCGAGCCGTGCACCGGCTCGAAGACGCCGGGCCCGCCGTCGGCGAGGCTCGCCGAGGCGGCGAGGCCGAGGCCGCCGCTGGTGCCGGCGGCGACGTCCGAGAGGATGTCGCCGAAGGTGTTCTCGGTCACGATCGTCGAGAACCGCGCCGGGTCCTGGACGATCAGCAGCCCCGCTGTATCGACGAGGACGTGTTCGAGCTGGACGTCCGGGTACTCGGGCGCGAGACCGACGACCACCTCGCGCCAGAGGCGCGACGTCTCCATGACGTTCGCCTTGTCGACCGACGCCAGCCGTCCCCCGCGCTCGCGCGCGAGCTCGAAGCCGCGCCGCGCGATGCGCTCGACCTGCGCCGGCGAGTACTCGCACGTGTCGAACGCGCTGCCGTCCTCGCGGCGCCCGCTGGCGCCGAAGTACAGCCCGCCGACCAGCTCGCGGACGATCAGCAGGTCGACGCCCGGCCCGCGCGTCGGCCGCAGGTTGGCGTAGACGTCGAGCTCGCCGCGAAGGCGGATCAGCCCCTGCTCCGGGCGTATGGGCGCGCCGTCGAACTCGGGCAGCCCGACCGCGCCGAGCAGGACAGCGTCGGCCGATCGGCACGCCTCGAGCGTCTCCTCCGGCAGTGGGTTGCCGGTGGCGTGGATGGCGGCGCCGCCGAACGGGTGCTCCTCCACGCTGACCTCGAGCGGCAGCGCCTCGAGCACCCGGACGGCGGCAGCCGTGACCTCGGGGCCGATCCCGTCGCCGGGGAGGGTGACGATCCTTAGGGCCACCGGCGCATCATCGTCACGCCGTGACGGCCAGCGCCTCCAGGACCGCATCGGCGTCGGGCTCGATCTCGACCGGGCGCAGGCGGTGGCCGACCGGCTCGAGTGTCTTCAGCCCGTCCCCGGTCACGAACAGCACGACGCGGTCGCGCGGCCCGACGTCGCCGTTCTCGACCGCGGCCCGCAGTGCGCCGAGCGTGACGCCCGCCGCCGTCTCGCCGAACACGCCGGTGGTCGAGGCGAGCAGCAGCATGTTCTCGCCGATCGCGTCCTCGGCCACGGCGTGGATCGTGCCGCCCGAGCGCCGCACCGCCGCGATCGCGGCGTCGCCGTCGGCCGGGTTGCCGATCGCAAGCGACCGCGCGACCGTGTCGGGCCGCACGGGCTGCACCTCGCGGCCCTCTGCGAACGCGGTCGCGACCGGGGAGCAGCCGTCCGGCTGCGAGCCGATCAGCCGCGGCGGCGGCCCGTCCGCCAGCCCGAGCGAGCGGAAGTCCTCGAACCCCCGCTCGGTGCGCTGGAGGAGAGAGCCCGAGGCGAGCGGGACGACGACCACGTCCGGCAGCTCCCACCCGAGCTGCTCGACGACCTCGTAGGCGAGCGTCTTCGAGCCCTCGGCGTAGTAGGCGCGGAGCGTCACGTTGACGAAAGCCCACGGCAGCTCGAAGGACAGCTCGATCGTCAGCCGGCTGCAGGCGTCGTAGTTGCCGCGGACGGCGTAGATGGTCGCGCCGTGCGCGGCGCTGGCGAGGAGCTTCTCGCGCTCGACGTCCGCCGGGCAGAAGATCGCCGCGGGCATGCCCTCGACCGCGGCCCGGGCCGCGACGGCGTTGGCCAGGTTCCCCGTCGACGCGCACGCGAGCGCCTCGAGGCCGAGCTCCTGGGCCTTGGCGGTCGCGACGGCGACGACGCGGTCCTTGAACGAGTGCGTCGGATTAGCGGTGTCGAGCTTGAGGTAGAGCTCGCCGACGCCGAGCTCGGCGGCGAGACGCGGCGCGGCGACGAGCGGGGTGAAGCCGGGCGCGAGCAGCGCCGGCTCGGGGGGTGCGACGGGCAGCAATGGCGCGTAGCGCCACAGCGACGGCGGCCCTGCGGCGATCCGCTCGCGGGTCGCCTCGCGGCCGACGACGTCGGGGTCGTAGACCGGTTCCAGCGGCGCGAAGCAGCGCTCGCAGGCGGACACGGCCTCGAGTGCGGTCTCGGTGCCGCACTGTGTACAGCGGAGGTGGGTGGCTGGCATAGGCTCCCTTTCGTGTTCTAACTCGCTCACCATCGTCCGAGCCGGGGCTCGGCCGGCTTGGCACCGTGCTCCTGCTAGAGCCGGTTGCCGAGGCGTCATCGGGCCGGTTCCCTCGACCTCTCTCGATGCCGAGCGGGGGATTTAGCCCGCCCTGTGCCAAAACAGTATAAAGTAAAGCGACCCAGCGCATGACCACCTACGACGACGTGGCGACCCTCGTCGCCGGGGAGGCAGCTGCCGCCAGGCAGGCGCTCCCCGGCGTCGGGGACGCCGCGGTCGAGGTGGCCCTGGGGCATGCGGCCCGCCTCGTGCGCGAGCGCCGCGCCGACCTGCTCGCCGCCAACGCCGAGGACGTCGCTGCCGGGGAAGGCCGCCTGGACGCCGGCTCGCTCGACCGCCTGCGGCTCGACGACGCGAGGGTCGAGAACATCGCGGTGTCGCTGGCGGAGACGGCGTCGCTCCCGCCGCTCGACCGCGACGTGCGCTCGTGGCGGCTCGACAACGGCCTCCAGATCACCGAGCGGCGCGTGCCGGTCGGGACGATCGGGGCGAACTTCGAGGCGCGCCCCAACGTCGCCGCCGACGTCGCCTCGCAGGTGTTGAAGAGCGGCAACACGGTCGTCCTGCGGACGGGCGGCGCCGCGCTGCGCACGGTGACGGCGCTGGTCGACCACGCGCTCCGGCCCGCGCTCGAGGAGGCGGGCATCCCGCCGACTGCGGTCGGCCTCGTGCGGACGCCCGAGCGTGCGGGCGCCGAGACCCTCGTCTCGCTGCCGCACCTGATCCCGCTCGTGATCCTCCGCGGGAGCGGCCCGTCGACGGCGGCGCTCGCGCGGCGCGCGGCGGAGCACGGCGTGCGGACGCTCGCGCACGCGGAGGGCGGTGGCGTGCTCTACGTCCACTCGGCTGCCGACCCGGAGAAGGCGGTGGCGCTCGCGCGGGCGAGCCTCGACCGGCTCGGCGTCTGCAACCGGCTCAACCTCGCGCTCGCCGACTCACGCGAACAGGCGGCAGCGCTGCTTCCGGTGTTCGCCGAGCACGGGCTCGAGGTGCGCGCCACCGAGCGCGCGGCGCGGGCTCGACGGCGTGGCGCCGCTCGACACGCGCATCGGGCACGAGTGGGCCAGCGACCCCGACCGCGTCAGCACCGTGACGCTCGACGTCGTGGACGGCCTCGAGGACGCGCTGCGGATCGCGAACGACGAGACCTCCGGGCTCGCCGCGACGATCGTGACGGAGGACGAGGCGGCTGCGCGCGCGTTCCTCGACGGCTATCGCGGTACGGCCGCGTTCTGGAACGCGCCGACGCGGTTCACCGACGGGTTCGCGCTGCTCGGCACGCCGGAGACCGGCATCAACGTCGACTCGACGCCCGGGCCGCGCGGCCCGGTCACGTACCGCGATCTCTGGCTGCGCCAGTACCGCGTGGTCGGCGACGGCACACAGCACCGGTGACCGTCGTCGTCAAGCTCGGGTCGACGCTCGTCGTCGACGGGCGCGGCCGCGTGCGGCGCTCGCTGCTGCGAGCGCGGGCGGAGGAGATCGCGGAGCTGATTCGGGGCGGCGAGCAGGTCTGCGTCGTCTCGTCTGGAGCGATCGCGTTGGGCCTCGCCGAGCTCGGGCTCCAGCGGCGCCCGAAGGCGACGCCGCAGCTGCAGGCGGCCTCGGCGGTCGGGCAGGCCCGACTGCAGGCGGCGTGGGCGGCGGCGTTTGCGCGCGACGGCCTCGGCACTGCGCAGGTGCTGCTGTCGGCGGGCGACGTAGCCGACCGGGCGAGCTACGTGAACCTGCGCAACGCGTTCGACGCGCTGCTCCGCCTCGGACGCGTGCCGATCGTGAACGAGAACGACGCGACCGCGACGGACGAGATCACGTTCGGTGACAACGACGCGCTCGCGGCCCACACAGCGCTCCTCGTGCGGGCGCGGCTACTCGTGCTGCTCACCGAGGTCGAGGGCGTCTTTAGCGAGCATCCGGCGGCCGAGGGCGCCACGCTACTGGCCGAGGGCGATGCAGTGGCCGATGCCGCGATCGGCCCGGCGACGGGCCTTGGCCGCGGCGGGATGGCGAGCAAGATCGCGGCCGCGCAGCTCGCGGCCGGGTCGGGCGTTCCGACGGTGGTCGCGTCGGGCCGCGGCGCCGACGTGCTCGGCCCGATCGCGGCGGGCGAGCATCGCGGGACACGGTTCAACGCCGATGAGAGCGGCGATAGCGCCTGGCGGCTCTGGCTCCGGCACGCCAAGCCGGCCACCGGGCGGATCGTCGTCGATGCCGGGGCGCGCAAGGCGCTGGTCGAGGACGGGCGCAGCCTGCTGGCCGTCGGCGTCACGGCCTGCGAGGGGACGTTCGTGCCGGGCGACGCGGTCGAGCTCGCCGGGCCGGACGGCGAGGTGTTCGCCAAGGGCATCGCGAGCGCAGGCGCCTCCGAGCTGGCCGGACAGCCGCGCGGGCTCGAAGCGGTGCACCGCGACCGGCTCGTGGTCTACTGACCCGCCCGTCGTAACAGGGACTGTCCCTGTTAAGAGGGCACGCGGGTGATCGCCCCGTCCGAGGCGGACGAGACGAGCGCCGCGTACTTCGCCAGAACGCCCGACTCGTAGCGCGGCTTCGGGGCCGTCCACTCGGCGAGCCGCCGCTCCAGCTCGCCGTCCGGCAGCTCGGCGCGGAGCTCACGATTGTCGACGTCGACGGCCACAGTATCGCCGTCGCGGAGCGCCGCCAGCGGGCCTCCGTGGGCGGCCTCCGGCGCGACGTGGCCGACCATCAGGCCGTGCGTGGCGCCCGAGAAGCGTCCGTCCGTCACCAGCGCCACCGAGTCGCCCAGGCCCTCGCCGACCAGCGCGGCCGTGACGTGCAGCATCTCGCGCATGCCCGGGCCGCCGGCCGGGCCCTCGTAGCGGATGACGACCACGTCGCCCGGTTGGACCGAGCGCGCGGACACGGCTGCGAAGCAGTCCTCCTCCGAGTCGAAGACCCGCGCAGGGCCGCGGTGGAGCGTCCGCTCGTGGCCGACCAGCTTCACGACCGCGCCCCCCGGGGCGAGGTTGCCGCGCAGGATCGCCAGGCCCCCCGTCCGCTTCAGCGGGCGCTCGGCCGGTACCACGACCTCCTGCCCGGCCGTCTCCACGGCCGCCTCGCCGATCTCCGCGAGCGTCCGGCCGTCGACGTTCCGCGCGTCGCCGTGTGCCAGGCCGGCCCGCACGAGCTCGCGCGCGACCAGCGGCACGCCCCCGGCCGCGTGGAGATCGACGGCCACGAAGCGGCCGCCCGGCTTCAGGTCGGCCAGGACCGGGGTCGACGAGGCGATCCGGTCGAAGTCGTCCAGCTCCAGCGGCAGGCCCAGCTCACGAGCGATCGCGATCAGATGCAGGACCCCGTTCGTCGAGCCGCCGGTCGCGGCGATCGCCGCGACCGCGTTCTCCAGCGCCTCGCGCGTGATGATCGACGACGGCCGCACGTCCTCGCGGACAAGGCGAACGGCCATCGTCCCCGCTCGCTCCGCCGCGCCGGCCTTCGCCGGATCGAGCGCCGGCACGTCGCCGAGCCCGCCCGGCGAGATGCCGAGGAACTCCAGCGCCAGCGCCATCGTGTTCGCCGTGAACTGCCCGCCGCAGGCGCCGGCTCCCGGGCACGCGACGCCTTCGAGCTCGTGCACGTCCTCGGCCGACATCGACCCGGCGGCGTGCGCGCCGACCGCCTCGAAAACGTCCTGGATGGTCACGTCACGGCCGCGGAAGCGGCCCGGCGCGATCGAGCCGTTGTACAGCACGAGCCCCGGGAGATCGAGCCGCGCCAGCGCCAGCACGCCCGCGGGAATGGTCTTGTCGCAGCCGACCAGGATGACCAGCCCGTCGAGCAGGTGGCCGCGGGCGACGAGCTCGATCGAGTCGGCGATCACCTCGCGCGACACCAGCGACGCGCGCATGCCCTCGCTGCCCATCGAGACGCCGTCCGAGATCGCGATCGTGTTGAACTCGACCGGCGTCCCGCCGGCGGCCCGGACGCCGCGCTTCACATCCACCGCCAGCTTCCGCTGGTTCAGGTTGCACGGCATCGTCTCGATCCACGACGTCGCGACGCCGATCAGCGGGCGCGCGAGGTCCTCGTCGGTGAAGCCGGTGCCCTTCAGCATCGCGCGCGCGGGCGCGCGGGCGACGCCGTCCGTCAGCGCAGCGCTATGGCGCTTCGCCGGATCGGATGGACGCGAGTAGGGGTCAGCCAACCTCTTGCGGCTCCGCCCCGAGCAGACCCTGCTTGCCCGCGAGCGCCCGCAGCTGCGCGCCGACCTCCTCGAGCTGCCCGCCCGTGTGGCGGGCGCGGAGCGCGGCGAAGCCCGGCCGGCCGACGTCGTCGTCCGCGAAGAGCTCGCGCGCGAAGGCACCAGAGCGGATGTCCTCGAGCATGCCGCGCATCGTCTCACGCACGTGGGAATCGATCACAAGTTCCCCTCGTGACAGATCGCCGTACTCGGCTACGTCGGACACGGAGTAGCGCATGTACTCGAAGCCGCCCTCGTAGATGAGGTCGACGATCAGCTTCAGCTCGTTGATGCACTCGTAGTAGGCGATCTCCGGCTGGTAGCCCGCCTCGACGAGGGTCTCGAAGCCCGCCTTCATCAGCGCGGTCACGCCGCCGCAGAGCACCGCCTGCTCGCCGAAGAGGTCGCTCTCGGTCTCCTCCGCGAACGTCGTGGAGAGCATGCCGACGCGGCCGCAGCCGATCGCCGTGCCGTAGGCAAGAGCCAGCTGGAGCGCCTGTCCGCTCGCGTCCTGCGCGACCGCGACGAGTCCGGGCGTTCCGGCCCCGACCTCGAAGAGCTCGCGGACCCGATGGCCCGGCGCCTTCGGCGCGACCATGACGACGTCATGATCCGCCGGCGGGACGATGCGCCCGAAGTGGATGTTGAGCCCGTGCGCGAACAGGACGGCCGCGCCCGGCTCGAGGTTCGGTGCGATCTCGGCGTCCCAGACGCCCTTCTGTACGTGATCGGGGAGCAGCACCGCGACGAGCCGGGCGCCGCGGACGGCGTCGCCGATCGACGCGACCTCGAGGCCGGCGACCTCGGCGGCGACGCGGCTGGAGCTGCCCTCGCGCAGGCCGACGACGACGTCGACGCCCGAGTCGTGCAGGTTCAGCGCGTGCGCGTGCCCCTGGCTGCCGTAGCCGATGACGGCGACCTTGCCGTTCAGCAGCTCGACGTTCCCTTCGCGGTGGATCGTGGCCATGCGGTGACTCCTTTCAGTGCAGGACGAGCTGCGTGCGGGGACTGGAAGTGGTCGAGGCGCGGGCGAGCGCGACACGCCCGGTGCGCACGACCTCCTTGATTCCGTGTGGGCGGACGAGCTCCTCGAAGGCGTCGACCTCCTCGGGCGTGGCGCAGATCTCGAAGACGAGCGCGTCGCTGCCGACGTCGACGACGCGAACGGGGAAGACGTCACGCAGGGCGGTCAGCTCCGCGCGGCGCTCGGGCGGCGACGCGACCTTGAAGAGCGCGAGCTCGCGCTCGAGCCGCTCGCCGGGCGGGAGCTCGGTGATGCGCAGGACGTTCACGAGCTTGTGCATCTGCTTCTGGATCTGGGAGAGCGAATGCTCGTCGGCGTCGACCGTGAGCGTGATGCGCGAGATGTCATGCCGCTCCGTCGGGCCGACGGCGAGGCTGTCGATGTTGAAGCCGCGGCGCGCGAACATCGTCGTGATGCGCGTCAGCGCACCCGGCTTGTTCTCGACGAGGACGGACAGGCAGTGCTTCACGCCGTGACCGCCTCCTCGTCGTCGGCGGGGTACTCGACGAGCTCGAGCGCCGACGCGCCGGCGGGGATCATCGGGAAGCAGTGCTCGGCAGGGTCGACGCGGCAGTCCACGACGGCCGTGCGCCCGCAGCCGATCGCCTCCTCGAGCGCGGGGCCGAGCGCGCCCTCGTCCTCGACGACGAAGCCTTTCGCGCCGTAGGCGTCGGCGAGCGCCGCGTAGTCGGGGACGTGGTGCGTCAGGTTGACCTGTGAGAAGCGCTCGTCGAAAAACATGTCCTGCCACTGGCGGACCATCCCGAGGTGGCCGTTGTTGACGATGACGATCACGATCGGGAGCTGCTCGAGCACTGCCGTCGCCAGCTCCTGGCACGTCATCTGGAAGCAGCCGTCACCGTCGACGCACACGACCGTGGCCTCCGGGCGCGCGGCCTTGGCGCCGATGGCGGCAGGGATGCCGTAGCCCATCGTCCCGAGCCCGCCCGACGTGATGAAGGAGCGCGGGCGATCGCATTCGAGGTACTGCATCGCCCACATCTGGTGCTGGCCGACGCCGGTCGTCCAGACGACGTCGGAGCCGGCGGTGAGCGCCTGGAGCGCCTCGAGCACGGCCTGCGGCTTCAGCATGCCGCCGCCGTTGCCGTAGCGCAGCGGGAACTGCTCGCGCCAGCCGGCGATCTCGGTGAGCCACGCCTCGGTCGCGCCGTCGCGGCGCAGTTGCGACAGCTCGGCCGCGAGCCCGGCGAGCACGTCCTTGAGCGGCCCGACCACGGGCACGTCGGCGTGGCGGAGCTTGTCGATCTCGGCGGCGTCGATGTCGAGGTGCACGACGGTCGCACCGGGCGCGAACGCCGAGAGCTTGCCGGTGACGCGGTCGTCGAAGCGGGCGCCGACGGCGACGACCACGTCGGCCTTGTTGAGCGCGTAGTTCGACCACTTGGGGCCGTGCATGCCGGGCCACCCGAAATGGAGCGCGTGGCTCTCGGGGAAGCCGCCCTTCGCCATCAGCGTGGTGACGACTGGGAGCCGGCCGACCTCGGCGAGCTCGCGCAGCTCCTCGCAGGCGTCGGCGTTCAGCACGCCGCCGCCGACGTAGAGGATCGGGCGCCGCGCCTCCGCGATAACGGTGGCGGCGTCGCGGATCTGGCGCGGGTGGCCGCGCCGCGGCGGGCGCCAGCCGGGCAGGTCGACCGAGCTCGGGTACTCGAACTCGAGCTCGGCCTCCTGGATGTCGCGCGGGATGTCGACGAGCACCGGGCCGCAGCGGCCCGTGCGTGCGACGTGGAACGCGGCCTTGATCACGTGCGGGATCTCCTGCACGTCCGAGACGAGCCACGAGTGCTTGACCACCGGGATTGTGATGCCGGTGATGTCGCACTCCTGGAACGCGTCGGTGCCGATCAGGTGCGAGCGCACCTGGCCGGTGATGCAGACGAGCGGCGTCGAGTCCATCCACGCGTCGGCGATCGGGGTGACGAGGTTGGTGGCGCCCGGCCCCGAGGTGGCGATCGCGACGCCGACGCGGCCGGACGCGCGCGCATAGCCCTCGGCCATGTGCCCCGCGCCCTGCTCGTGCCGGGCGAGCACGTGGCGGATCGTCGTGCCGCGCGCGAACGCATCGTAGGTCGGGAGAATGGCGCCACCGGGCAGGCCGAAGACGACCTCGACCCCCTCGGCCTCGAGCGAGCGCAGGATCGCGTCGGCGCCGTTCATCCTCACGCGACGGCACCTCCGAACTCGAAGCGCAGGCCGTGCGGAAGCTCCGCGAGCACGCGGTCACCGACGTCGGCCGTCGATTGCTCGGACGGCGTCCGCGCAACGGCGCCGGCGAGCGTCTCCGCTGCGGCACGCTCGCCGAGCCCCTCGCCGAGCATCAGCGCCGCGGCCAGCAGCATCGACCGCGGGTCGGCGACGCCCTGGCCGGCAATGTCGATGGCGGCGCCGTGCGTCGGTCCGAACACGCCGGGCGCGTGCGGGCCGACCCGGCCCCACGCCGCGATGCGGGCCGTCGACGTGCAGCCGGCGACCTCGGCGGCCGTGGCGACGTCCTCGAGCCGGCAGACCACGACGTCGAGGGTCCCCGGCGACTCCACGAGCCGGCGTACGGCGTCGCCGAGCCCCATGCGCTCGAACTGGATCCCGTCCGCCTCGAGCGCGGCCGCGGCCGCGAGGCGGCGGACGTCGTCGTCGGCGCGGACCAGCGTGACCCGGGCGCGGCTGTGGTGCGCGATCTCGAAGGCCCGCTCGACCGTCCACGCCGCGCCCCCGTCGTCGAGCGGCGCGATCAGCGTGATCTGGGACTTCGCATCCACGCGCACGCGGACGATCACGGCGCGCAGGTCGAGCTCGGGCTGCAGTGCCTCGACCGCACCCTCGTCGTCGGCGGGCACGAGCACCGCCGAGGCGCTCGCCACCGCGCGGCGCGACGACGGCGGGAACGGGTTCCCGTAGCGGACGAAGGCGCCGGACCCGAACGGAACGTGCTCGTCGTCCAAGACGAAGCCGTGCATCTGGGCGGCTGCCGCGGCGAGCCGCGACGCCTGGGCTGTCACCTCCGCGCCGATCCCGTGACCGGCGAGGAAGGCGACGGAGTAGCGCTTGCGGCTCATGCGGTCACCCCCACGAAGACGTCGTTGAGCGTTACGCGATCGCCGCGGTCGGCGAGCGCCTTGAAGCGGGCGAATGCCGTGGCGAGCGCATCCCGGTCCAGCTCCAGCCCGGCCTCGGAACACGCCCGCGCGAACGCGTGGCGGCCCGAGTGCTTCCCGAGCGGCAGCGTCATCGCGACGCCCAGCTCGCCGGGATCCATGATCTGGTACGTCGAGACGTCCTTCAGGACGCCGTCCTGATGGATCCCGGCCTCGTGCGCGAAAGCATTTGCGCCCACGATTGCTTTATTCGGCGGAACTGCGTATCCCGTTAAGCGTTCGACAAGCTGCGAGGTGCGCGCGATCTCGGCCGGGCGCACCCCCGTGATCGCCCCGAGCAGCGGCTCACGGACGCGCATCGCCATCGCGATCTCCTCCAGCGAGGCGTTTCCGGCACGCTCGCCGATGCCGTTCACGGTGCACTCGACCTGCCCGACGCCGGCGTCGACGGCGGCCAGCGAGTTGGCCACCGCGAGGCCGAGATCGTCGTGGCAGTGGGCCGAAAGCGTCACGTTCCGTAGAGATGGGCAACGGCGCACGACCTCACGGAGGAACGCCGCGTACTCGGTCGGAAGCGCGTAGCCGGTCGTGTCCGGGAGGTTGATCACGTCGGCCCCGGCGTCGACGGCTGCGGCGCAGACGCGGGCGACGAAGGCGGGCTCCGAACGGGTCGCGTCCTCGCAGGAGAACTCGACCTCGTCGACCCGGCCGCGGGCGTAGGCGACAGAGGCGGCGGCCTCGGCCTCGACCGCGTCCGGGGTCATCCGGAGCTTCTTCTCCATGTGGATGGGGCTGGTGGCGAGGAAGACGTGGAGCCGCGAGCGCGGCGCCTCCTCGAGCGCCTCCACGGCGGCGTCGATGTCCTCGCGGCGCGTGCGGGCGAGCGACGCGACGGTCACGGAGCGGACGGCACGGCCGACGGCGCGCACGCCCTCGGCGTCGCCGGGCGACGCGGCCGCGAACCCGGCCTCGATGACGTCGACGCCCAGCCGCTCCAGCTGGACGGCGACCTCGGCCTTCTCCTGCGGCCGCAGGGCGATGCCCGGCGATTGCTCGCCGTCGCGAAGCGTGGTGTCGAAGACTGCGATCCTGCGCGAACTCACGGCACTCCTCCTCTGCGGCCTCGGCACGAGGACGCACTTGTGGTGGGGACGGTCTGCGTGTGCGCCCGAAGCGCGTGTTCGCGTGCTCCCCCTAGAGGGGGAGAATCGAGATGAGCACGAGCGAAAGGAGCGAGTCATTGGTGACTCGCACCGGCACTGCGTCGCGGCTCAGCTCGTCTCGCATCGTGGGCCCATCGTGACGGATAGGGCTTTACTCTGTCAAGTCGCTTTACCGAGAACAGAAATTTGTGTCCAAGCGGTATCTGCGGTTGCGATCGTCCGCCGGGGCCACTACTCTGGACGCATGCCCACGACGCGCGTCTCGTCGATTTCGGTCTTTACGGCCGCGCGCGTTCTTGCGCGCTAGCCGGCGAGTCGCCTCGCCCACGCCGGCTAGCTGAAACGCAAACGGGCGGCAGACCTCCACAGGAAAGGCGTGCATGTCACGCAGCCTCACCGATACTCCGCACCACCTCGAGCGCGATGCCTGCGGCATCGGCTTCGTCGCCTCAATCGGCGGCGAGCCGTCGCGCGCAGTGCTCGACCGCGTGCTCGAGGCGCTGACCCGGGTGAGGCACCGGGGCGCCGTCGCCGCCGACCACCGCACCGGGGACGGTGCGGGCGTGCTCCTGCCTCTGCCCGAGGCACTCGCTCCCTCTGGCCTCGGGCTGGCAATGGTCTTCGCGCGCGGCGTCGGCGCCCGGGCGGCGGTGGAGGAGGCATGCGTCGCCGAGGGCATCCGCGTCCGCTCATGGCGCTCCGTCACGGTCGATCCCGACGCGCTCGGGCGGGAGGCGCGCGCGAGCGCGCCGAGGATCGACCAGGCGGTGCTCGAGGCGCGCCCGGGCATGGACCCGGAGCTCCGCGCTTTCCGCGCCCGCCGCCGCCTCGACGGCCGCGACGACGTCTACGTCGCCTCGCTGTCGTTCCGGACGGTCGTCTACAAGGCGCTCTGCGCCGCCGACCAGCTGGCCGCCTTCTATCTCGACCTCGCCGATCCGGCGCTCGCAGTGCCGTTCGGCGTCTTCCACCAGCGCTTCTCGACGAACACGGCGCCGTCCTGGGAGCGCGCCCAGCCGTTCCGGATGCTCTGCCACAACGGCGAGATCAACGCCATCCGCGGCAATGTGAACTGGATGCGCGCCCGCACGGGCGCGCTCGGCCGCGACCATTTCGCGGAAGGTCCGCTCCTCGACGAGACGAGCTCGGACTCCGGGATGCTCGACAACGCGCTCGAGCTGCTCGTCCGCGGCGGCCGCGACGTCGAGCATGCGCTCGCCATGCTCATCCCGCCCGCGTGGCAGGACGACCCGGAGCTGCCGGACGACGTGCGCTCGTTCCACCGCTTCCACGCCGGGCTGGTCGAGCCGTGGGACGGGCCGGCCGGGATCGTCTTCAGCGACGGCCGCGTCGTCGGCGCCGGGCTCGACCGCAACGGGCTGCGGCCGCTGCGCTACACGGTCGCCGGCGACCTCGTGTGCTGCGGCTCAGAGGCCGGCCTCTTCGACCTGCCCGACGGGCAGGTGCAGCGAGGCCGCCTCGGCCCGGGCGAGCTGCTGCTCGTCGACCCCGACCGCGGCCTCTTGCACGAACGCGAGCTGAAGCGCGAGCTCGCCGCGCGCGCGCCGTACGGGCGCTGGCTCGGCACCTGGCGGCGCCAGGGCTCCGCCGGCGAGCCGGTCGCGCCCGGCGACGAGGACATCGCCGCGCGGCACGTGCTGTTCGGCTACACGCGCGAGGAGCTGTCGGTGATCGTCCGCCCGTCCGCTGCAGGCGGGCACGAGCCGACCTCGTCGATGGGCGACGACACCGCGCTGCCGCTCCTGAGCGGCCGCGGGCGGCCGTTGCCGAGCTACTTCCGCCAGCGCTTCGCCCAGGTGACGAACCCGGCGATCGACCACATCCGCGAGCGCTTCGTCATGTCGCTGGGAACGCTGCTGGGTGGCCGCGCGCCGCTCCTCCTCGAGGTGCCCGAGGCGGCGGCGGGCATCGAACTCGAGAGCTTCTTCCTGTTTCCCTCCGCGCTCGGCGAGCTCGCCCTCGTCCGGCTCGACGCCACATTCGATCCGGGCGAGGGCCTCGCCGCAGCGTGCGGCCGCCTCGCGGAGGAGGCCCAGGCGGCGGTGCGAGACGGACACGGGATGCTGCTCCTCACCGACGCCGACGCGTCCCCCGAGCGCCCACCTGTGCCGATCCTGCTCGCGACCTCGGCCGTCCATCACCGGCTCGTCCGGGCCGGGCTGAGGACGATGGCGACGCTCGTCGTGGAGAGCGACGAGCCGCGCGAGGTGCACCACTTCGCCTGCCTGCTCGCCTTCGGCGCCGAGGCGATCAGCCCGCGGCTGGCCCTGCAGACGGTCGCGGCGCTGGCGGCCAACGACCGGCTCGGCCGCGACCGGCCCGACCCGGCCGAGGCGCAGGCGCGCTTCCGGCGCTCGATCGAGGACGGCGTGCTCAAGGTCATGTCCAAGATGGGCATCTCCGACGTCGCCAGCTACTGCGGCGCGCAGATCTTCGACGCGCTCGGGCTCGACCACGAGCTCGTCGAGACGTGGTTTCCCGGCACGGCCTCCGCGACGGGCGGGATCGGGCTCGCCGAGCTCCAGGAGGAGGCGCTCGCGCGGGCCGAGGCGGCCGCGGCCGCGCGGCCGCGGCTCGAGAACCCCGGCTACGTCAAGTTCCGCAAGGGCGGCGAGCCGCACGCGACGAACCCGGACGTCGTCGAGGCGCTGCAGCAGGCGGTCAAGACAAACGACCTCGAGGCCGCCCACGCGCTGCGCCGCGCGGTCAAGCAGCCGAACGGCAACGGCTACGCGACCTTCGCGGCGCTCGTCAACGGCCGCGAGCCGATCGAGCTGCGCGACGTGCTCGAGCTCGCTGCCGCCGCGAAGCCTGTTCCCCTTGACGAGGTCGAGGCCGCCGAGGCGATCGTGCGCCGCTTTTCGAGCGGCGGCATGTCGCTGGGCGCGCTCTCGCCCGAGGCCCACGAGGCAATCGCCCAGGCGTTCAACAACCTCGGCGCGCGCTCGAACTCCGGCGAGGGCGGCGAGGACCCGGCGCGTTTCCGCACCGAGCGCAACTCGAAGATCAAGCAGATCGCCTCGGGCCGCTTCGGCGTGACCAACGAGTACGCAGCCTTCGCCGAGGAGCTCCAGATCAAGATCGCCCAGGGCTCGAAGCCCGGCGAGGGCGGCCAGCTCCCCGGCCACAAGGTCACGACCGAGATCGCGCGCCTGCGGCACACCCAGCCCGGCGTGGCGCTGATCTCGCCGCCGCCCCACCACGACATCTACTCGATCGAGGACCTCGCCCAGCTGATCTTCGACCTCCGCCAGGTCAACCCGCAGGCGGACGTCTCCGTGAAGCTCGTGGCCGAGGCCGGCGTGGGCGTGGTCGCGGCCGGCGTGGCCAAGACGCTCGCCGACGTGATCCACATCGCGGGCGCCGACGGCGGCACCGGCGCGAGCCCGCTCAGCTCGATCAAGAGCGCGGGCCTGCCGTGGGAGGTCGGCCTCGCCGAGACGCAGCACGTGCTCGCCGAGAACGGCCTGCGCGGCCGCGTCCGGCTGCGCGTCGACGGCGGCATCAAGACCGGCCGTGACGTGATCGTCGCCGCGCTGCTCGGCGCCGACGAGGTCAGCTTCGGCACCGCCCTCTTGATCGCCGAGGGCTGCCTGATGGTGCGCTCGTGCCACGTCGACACCTGCCCCGTCGGCATCGCCACGCAGCGCCCGGAGCTGCGCGCCAAGTTCACCGCGACGCCGGCGATGATCGAGAGTTACCTACTGCTCGTCGCCGAGGAGGTGCGCGGTCACCTGGCCGCGCTCGGGCTGCGCAGCTTCGACGAGGCCGTCGGGCGCAGCGACCTGCTCCGCCCTCGCGCCGTCGGCGGGCGCGCCGGGCTGCTCGACCTCGACGCCCTGCTCGCGCCGGCTCCCGGCGAGGCGCGCTTCCAGCGTTCAGACCTCCCGGACGTACACGGCGGCGAGCTCGGCGAGACGGTCGCAGCGCAGCCGGAGGGCTCGTACCCGATCTCGAATCGCGACCGCGCCGTGGGCGCACGGTTGGCGGGGCGGCTCGCCCGCGACGGCGGGCCGCCCAATAGTTGGAAGTCGACGTCGGTCCGGTTCACCGGCACGGCCGGCCAGAGCTTCGGCGCGTTCCTTCCCGCCGGCGTGGAGTTCGTCCTCGAGGGCGAGGCGAACGACTACGTCGGCAAGAGCCTGAGCGGCGGGCGCATCGTGGTGCGCCCGCCCGCCTCCGATGCGGGCGACCCGTGTCTCGTCGGCAACACCGTCCTCTACGGGGCCACCGCCGGAGAGCTGTTCTGCGCCGGCTCGGCGGGCGAGCGCCTCGCCATCCGCAACTCGGGGGCGACCGCCGTCGTCGAGGGCGCCGGCAGCAACCTCTGCGAGTACATGACGAGCGGCACGGTGGTCGTCATCGGCGACTTCGGCCGGAACGTCGCGGCCGGCATGACCGGCGGCGAGCTCTACGTCCACGACCTGGACGGACGCCTGCCGGTGCGGCTGAACGCGCAGCTCGTCGAGGCCGCCGAGCTCGACGCGGCCTCGGCCGAGCGCCTCCGCGACCTGCTCGAGCGGCACGCAGAGCTGACCGGGTCGAAGCGGGCGGCGCTGCTGCTCGGCGACTGGCCGCGGACGGTCGAGGCGTTCCGCGTGGTGCGCCCGCGCGAGGAGGTCGGGCGCATCGAGGCGGCCGCAGAGGGCACCGAGAGCGGCGATCCTGACCCCGAAGCGATCGCGGCGTAGCACCTTTCCCTTGTAAAGCGGTACCATGACGTACGTGGGTCTGCACGTCTCTGAGGCGACCGATGTCCGTCGCGAAGCAGTCGCTGCGGCATCGGAGATCATCGGTGCGAAGTGGACGTCGCTGATCATCTACGACCTCGGCGGCGGCAAGCGGCGTTTCCGCGAGCTCGAGCAGCTCTGTGTGGGCATCTCGAGCCGGACGCTCGCCGAGCGGCTCCGCACGCTCGAGCGCGAGGGCATCCTGCGCCGGCACAGCTATCCCGAGTCGCCGCCGCGCGTCGAGTACGAGCTGACGGACAAGGGGCGCGACCTGCTGCCGGTCATCGAGGCGATGACCGCGTACGGGCGCTCCTGGCTGCTGCCGGCCTAAACGCCGAGCGCTGACAGCACCGAATCGATGTCGCCGTCGACGTCGGTCGCGTCGCGGTCGACCTCGCCCGCGTAGGGCTTCAGCCCGGTGCCGGTGACGACGAGGACCACGCGCTCGCCCTCGACGATCGTGCCGTCGCGGATCAGCCCGATCAGGGAGCCAAGCGCGACGCCGCCGGCCGAGTCGGCGAGGATCCCGGTCGTCTCGGCCAGGAGCGCGGTGCGGTCGGCGATCTCGTCCTCGGGCACGGGGCGGATCGCGCCGCCCGACATGCGCGCTGCACCGACGGCGAGGTCGCCGAAGACCGGGTCGCCGACGGCGAGCGAGCGCACCTCGGTCTGCGGGCGGACGCGTGAGAGCGGCCGGTCGTCGGCCCAGGCCGCAGCGAGCGGCGGGCAGCCGGCAGCCTGCGCGCCGAAGAGCCTCGGCGTGCTGCCCTCAGCCAGGCCGACGGCCTTCGCCTCCGCGAACCCCTGCGCGAGCTTCGAGAAGAGCACTCCCGAGGCGACCGGCGAGACCACGGCGTCCGGCATCGTCCCGTCGAGCTGCTCGGCGATCTCGTAGGCGATCGTCTTCGCGCCCTCAGAGGCGACCGGCTGCAGGTTGCCGCCGAGGAAGCCCCACGGGAACAGCGCCCCGAGCTCCTCCTCGAGGCGGCGGCAGTCGTCGAACGAGCCGTCGACGGCGAGCACGCGCGCGCCGTAGGACGCGGTGGGCGCGACCTCGAGGTGGTCGAACGGCACGAGCACGACCGCCTCCATCCCGTTGGCCGCCGCGCGGGCGGCGACGGCCTCGCCGAGGTTGCCGGTCGAGGCGCAGCAGAGCGTCTGGAGCCCGAAGGCATGCGCGGCCGAGATAGCCGTGGCGGCGATGCGGTCCTTGAAGGAGTGGGTCGGGTTCGCGCTCTCCAGCTTCAGCAGCAGCTCGACGCCGAGCGCGCGCGAAAGGCGCGGCGCCGGCACGAGCGGCGTCATGCCCGGGGAACCCGGGTCGGTGGGCTCGTGCGGGAGCAGGTCCTCGTAACGCCACATGGAGCGGCGCTCGCGGCGCGGGACCACGGCCTCGAGGCCGTAGCCGACGTCCAGCGGGCCGTCGCAGTCCGGGCACGCCGCGATCGGTGCGAGTGGCTGCGTCCGTTCGCAGACGCGGCAGCGCAGCTCCGCCCTCATCTCGCCTCCGCCTCCTCTTTCGCTAGTCGGCCGGGCGGTGTGAGCGAAACGCCGGCTAGCGCTCGTGCGGGCGCACGACCATAAGGCAAATCGAAAAGATCGCCACGCGCGCCATTGCCACCGAGTGTAGGGCTGCCGCCGCGCACGCGCAAGCCCGTCATCGCTGCTCCTCGGGTGTCAAGGTCACGCGGGTCGAGCCGTCGGAGCTCCGGCTCAGCTGCAGCGGCCAGGTGCCGCCGCCCTGCGCGGGGAGCTCGACGTCGACAGCCGCGCCGCCGGCAGCGCCGACCCGCCGGCGGGCATGGAGCAGCTCCTCGTGCCGGGCGATCGCCGCCCGCAGCGCCGGGACGACATCCGACTCGGTGAAGGGCTTCACGAGATAGGTAAAGGCGCCGGCGGCGATCGCGCTTTCCACCGTGCGCCGGTCGGAGTAGGCGGTGAGCATCAGGATCGGCAGCGGGCGCTCGGCGTAGATGCGCCGCGCCGCCTCGACGCCGTCGAGGCCCGGCATGCGCACGTCGAGGATCGCCGCGTCCGGGCGGTGCTCCCGCGCGAGCGCGACCGCCTCGTCGCCGTCGCGCGCCTCGGCGCAGACATCGAAGCCGTTGTCACGCAAGAGAGCGGCGAGGTCGAGCCGGACGATCGGCTCGTCCTCGGCGATCAGCACGCGCGGCGCGCCGGCGGCGCCGAAGAGCCGCTCGCCGATCGGAACTCCTTCATCCTCCACTCCGCCTCCTCTCGGTCCACAAAAAAAGCCCCCGGAGGGCACACCGCCCACCAGAGGCTCCATCGCCTGCCTGCGCCACACGTCGGCGCCGTGCTCAGAGGGTACCGCAAGAATGCGGCGGGTGAGCACCGACGGCGAGGCACCGCTCCGCCGAGACGTCCGCCTGCTCGGCGAGATCCTCGGCCGCGTGATCGTGGAGCAGGAGGGCCAGGCGTTCCTCGACCTCGAGGAGCGCATCCGCGCGCTGTCGCGCGCCGGCCGCGCCGGCCAGCCGCCTGCCGAGCTGCGCGAGGCGGTCGAGGCGCTGGACCTCGAGACCCAGGGCAAGATCCTGCGCGCGTTCGCGACCTACTTCCAGCTCGCGAACCTGGCCGAGCAGCACCACCGACTGCGCCGGCGGCGCGAGTACGAGCACGAGGAGCGCGTCCCGCGCGAGTCGCTCGAGGAGGCGTTCATGCGGCTCGAGGGCGAGGACCTCGCGCCCGCGGCCAACGTGTCGCTGGAGCTCGTCTTCACCGCTCACCCGACCGAGGCGACGCGGCGCACGTTCCTCGCCGCGCACGTCCGCATCGCGGACGGGCTCACCGAGCTCGACGACCCGCGACTGCCGCGCTCGCAGGAGGCCGGGCTGGAGGCGCGCTTCGCCGAGGAGATCACCGCCCTCTGGCAGACGGACGAGGTGCGCGACGAGCGGCCGCGCGTCCTCGACGAGATCCGGCACGGGCTCTGGTTCTTCGAGCAGAGCCTCTGGGACGCCGCGCCGCGCCTGCTCGCCGCCTATCGGGCTCACCTGCCGGGCGCGCCGCTGCCGCTGCGCTTCGGCTCGTGGATCGGCGGCGACGCGGACGGCAACCCGGCAACCGGCCCCGGCACGGTGGAAGCCGCGCTCGACGAGGCGCGGCGGCTCGCGCTCGGGCGCTACCGCGACGAGGTGCGCGAGCTCGCGGGCGCGCTCGGCATGTCGGCGGTGCTGGCCGGCGCCTCCGACGAACTGCTGGAGTCGATCGCACGCGACGAGCGGGACTTGGCCGACTACACGGCGGCGATCGGCCCGCAGAACGAGAGCGAGCCGTACCGGCGCAAGCTCTCGTTCGTCTGGTGGCGCCTGCGCGTCGACGACTACGCGTCGCCGGGCGCGTTCCTCGCCGACCTCGACCTGATCGACGCCAGCCTGCGCGCGCATCGCGGCCCACGGATCGCCGACGGCGCCCTGGCCGAGCTGCGGCGGCGGGTCGAGCTGTTCGGCTTCCACGTCGCCAAGCTCGACCTGCGCTTCCATGCGCGTGATTTCGCGGACGACCGCGAGCGCGTCGAGGCGACGTACGAGGCGGCCCGGCGGCTCCGCGACCGCCACGGCCCGCAGGCGCTCGACACGGTGATCGTCTCGGGGACGTCGTCGCCCGCCGACGTGCTCGCGGCACTCGGCGACGAGCCGCTCTCGGTCGTCCCGCTGTTCGAGTCGATCAACGACCTGCGCGCAGCGCCGGCGATCGTCGAGGAACTGCTCGACGAGCCTCGCTTCGCTGAGCGCGTCCGCGAGCGCGGCGACCGGCTCGAGGTAATGGTCGGCTACTCCGACTCCGGGAAGGACGGCGGCTACCTGGCTGCCCAGTGGGAGATCCACCAGGCGCAGGAGGCGCTGGCGGCCCTCGCCGCGCGGCGCGGGATCGAGCTGACCATCTTCCACGGCCGCGGCGGCAGCGCCGGCCGCGGCGGCGGCCCGACGCACGCCGCGATCCTGGCCCAGCCGCCGGGGCATCCGCCCGGCCGGCTGAAGCTGACCGAGCAGGGCGAGACGATCTCGTTCCGGTACGGGCTCCCGGGTCTCGCCTACCGCGAGCTGGAGGGCGCCCTCTCGGCGACGCTTCTGGCGGCGTTCCCGCAGGTGACGGGAGCCGAGCCGCCGGGCGAGGACGTGCGCGAGACGATGGAGCGGCTCTCGGGCGCCGCGCACACCTGCTACCGGGCGCTCGTCTGGGAGGACGCCGGCTTCGTCGACTTCTTCCGGCAGTTCACGCCGGCCGACGAGCTGGCGCTGCTGCAGATCGGGTCACGGCCCGCGCGGCGGCCGGGCAACGAGGACTACCTCGGCTCGATCCGCGCCATCCCGTGGGTGTTCGCCTGGACGCAGAACCGCTGCCTGCTCCCGGCCTGGTACGGCTGCGGCACCGCCTTCGCCGCCGCCGACCGCGACGAGCTCCGCCGCCTCTATCGCGAGTGGCCGTTCTTCCGCTCGCTGGTCGAGAACCTGGAGATGACGCTGGCGAAGTCGAGCCTCGGCATCTCGGCGGGCTACCTCGAGCTGGTCGACGACGCGAGGCTCTACGGCCCGATCGCGGAGGAGCACGAGCGCACGGTCGCGGCCGTGCTCGACATCGTCGAGGCACGCGAGCTGCTCGACCGGCACCGCGTCATCCAGCGCGCGATCCACCTGCGCAACCCGTACGTCGACCCGATGAACGCGATCCAGGTCGACCTGCTGCGCCGCTACCGCGCGGCGGCGAGCGACGCGGAGCGCGAGCGCGTGCGGCGCCCGCTGCTCCGCTCGATCGCCGGCATCGCGGCCGCCCTGCGCAATACGGGTTAAGTCAGTACCGCTCGACCCTGAACCCGGTTCGACCCTGTCAATACTCGATCTCGTTGAGGCGGCCGCTCTTGACGTCGTAGACGAAGCCGCGGATCGAGTCCTTGTTCGGGATGAACGGACTGGAGCGGATCTTCGCGATCGACTCGCGCACGTCGCCCTCGAGGTCGTCGAAGCAGTTCGCCGTCCACTCGGGCTTCGCGCCGGTGTCGGCCTCGAGCTGGTCGCTGAACTGCTCGTCCGTGAATGTGAGCATCCCGCAGTCGGTGTGGTGGATCAGGATGATCTCCCGGGTGCCGAGCAGGCGCTGCGAGATCGCAAGCGAGCGGATCTCGTCGTCGGTGACGACGCCGCCGGCGTTGCGGATCACGTGCGCGTCGCCCTCGCCGAGGCCAAGCACCTTCTGCGGGTCGAGGCGTGCATCCATGCACGCCACGACCGCCACCTGCTTTGCGGGCGGCAGCGGCAGCTCGCCCTTGTCGAACTGCTGGGCGTAGCGGTCGGCGTTGGCGAGTAGCTGGTCGGTGACGCTCATGGGGTCCTCCTCGTTCGGGTTGCGGCCGTCGTCGGGAAGAACTACGGACAGCGCGCGTGCCATTCCCGACACGGGCGAATTCGATGCGACGCGCGGGTTTAGGATTCGCGCACTCTTCAACTCGTCCCGGAGGTCCACCATGCATCCGTCGTACCGGCGAATCGCGCTCCTCACCCTCGCAGCCCTGTTCGTCCTCGCCCTCGCCGCCTGTGGCGGCAGCAGCTCGAGCAGCACGACCTCCTCGACGACCGCTTCGACGACGACGACGACGACGGGTACCGCTGCCGCCGAGGTTCCGGCCGCGATCAAGAAGAAAGGCACCCTCACCGTCGCCGCGGACGCGACCTACGCGCCGAACGAGTTCATCGGCTCGGACGGCAAGACCGTCGTCGGCATGGACGCCGACCTCGCCAAGGCAGTCGTCCAGGCGCTGGGTCTGAAGGTGAATGTCGTGAACGCGACCTTCGCGACCATCATCCCGGGCCTCTCGTCCGGCAAGTACGACCTCGGCATGTCCTCCTTCACCGACACGAAGGAGCGCCAGAAGACGGTCGACTTCGTGACGTACTTCTCGGCCGGCACCTCGTTCTACGTCAAGAAGGGCGGCCCCACCATCAACTCGCTCGCCGATCTCTGCGGCCACTCGGTCGGAGTCGAGCGAGGCACGACGCAGGCCGACGACTCCAAGGCACAGGACGCGAAGTGCAAGAAGGAGGGGAAGGCCGGCGTCACGGTCGCCGTCTACACCGATCAGAGCCAGGCGAACCTGGCCATCTCGAGTGGCCGGCAGGAGGTCGGCATGGCCGACTCCCCCGTCGCCGCGTACATCGTCAAGCAGTCCAAGGGCCAGTTCGAGAGCACGGGGAAGGCGTACAACACGGCGCCCTACGGCATCGCGATTCCGAAGGGGAACGGCATGGCGCAGCCCATCCTCGACGCCGTCAAGGAGCTGATCAAGAACGGGACCTACGCCTCGATCCTGAAGAAGTGGGGCGTGTCCTCCGGCGCGATCAGCAACCCGCAGATCAACGGCGCGATCAGCTAGCGCGAACGCTCGACAATGGCGACGGTCGACACGGCGGAGCCCGCCCGGCCGGACGAGATCAAGGCAGTTCCCGTCCGGCATCCGGGCCGCTGGGTCGCGGCCGCACTCATCGCCTTCATCACCGTCGCGCTCGTCCAGTCGATGGCGACGAACCACCGCTTCGGGTGGGCGGTCGTTCGCCACTACCTGTTCTCGACGCAGATCCTCCACGCGGTCGTCGTGACGATCGAGCTGACCGTCCTCGCCATGGCGATCGGCATCACGCTCGGCGTCGTGCTCGCGGTCATGCGACTGTCCCCGAATCCGCTCGTGTCGAGCGCGAGCTGGACCTACATCTGGTTCTTCCGCGGCACGCCTGTGCTCGTTCAGATTCTGTTCTGGTACAACATCTCGGCGCTCTATCCCCGGCTTACGCTGGGCATTCCATTCGGACCGGACTTCGCCCACTTCAGCGCGAATTCCGTGATCACCACCTTCGTCGCGGGCATGCTCGCGCTCGGCCTGAACGAAGGCGCCTACATGGCGGAGATCGTCAGGGCCGGGATCATCTCGGTCGACGAGGGCCAGACCGAGGCGGCGCAGAGCCTGGGCATGACGCGGCTGCTGACGATGCGGCGCATCGTCCTGCCGCAGGCGATGCGGGTGATCATCCCGCCGACCGGCAACGAGACGATCTCCATGCTCAAGACGACGTCGCTCGTCAGCGCCATCGCGCTCGCGCCGCCGGAGCTGCTCGGAGCGGCGCAGAACATCTACGACCGCACCTACGAGGTCATCCCGCTCCTGATCGTCGCGAGCATCTGGTACCTCGTGCTGACGACGATCCTCACGATCGGCCAGTACTACCTGGAGCGGCATTTCGGCCGTGGCGTCACGCGTTCGCTGCCGGAGACAGCCCTCCAGCGGCTACGCCGCAATCTGTTCTCGTTCAGGCACGCAACCGCGCCCGAGTGACGATGGTCGGGGCCATGGTCAAGGCAGAAGGAGTCCACAAGCGGTTCGGGCGGCTCGAGGTGCTCAAGGGCGTTTCGATGGAGGTCCAGCCGCGCGAGGTCGTCTGCATGATCGGCCCGTCCGGCTCCGGCAAGTCGACGTTCCTGCGCTGCATCAACCATCTGGAGAAGATCAACTCCGGGCGGCTCTGGGTCGGCGGCGACCTCGTCGGCTACCGGCAGTCGGGCGACAAGCTGTACGAGCTGCGCGACGCCGAGGTCTGCCGCGAGCGCGCGAAGATCGGCATGGTCTTCCAGCGCTTCAACCTCTTCGGGCACATGACCGCGCTCGAGAACGTAATCGAGGCGCCGATCCGCGTCCGGAAGGTGTCCAAGGGGCAAGCGACTGCCGAGGGGAGGGCGCTCCTCGAGCGGGTCGGCCTCGCCGACAAGGTCGACAACTACCCGGCGCAGCTCTCGGGCGGCCAGCAGCAGCGCGTCGCCATCGCCCGTGCGCTCGCCATGCAGCCCGAGCTGATGCTCTTCGACGAGCCGACCTCGGCGCTCGACCCGGAGCTCGTTGACGAGGTGCTCGGCGTGATGCGCGCCCTGGCGACGGACATGGGCATGACCATGATCGTCGTCACCCACGAGATGGGGTTCGCCCGTGAGGTCGCCGACCGGGTGCTGATGATGGACGACGGAGTGATCATCGAGGAGGGCACGCCCGAGCACTTCTTCACCGCTCCCACCGAGGAGCGGACGCGGCAGTTCCTGTCGAAGATCCTCTAGCTCGCCATGCGACCCGGGAGGGCCGGGGGGCCCTCCCGGAAACAGCCGCGTTACACTCGATCTCAAGGGTCAAAGCAGCGTTTTCATCTTTCCGGGGGAGGGATTCATGAACCAGCGACTCAGGGTCGCCGTAGCGCTTGGTCTGCTTGTGTCCGCAGTGGTGGGGGTCATCGCCCTTCGCGCGGCAGCCACGGGCACACAGCGCGTGGCGCCGAACACATTCGATCCGCGCAAGGAGGCGCGGTTCGAGCGCGGCGAGGCGAATCGCCGAGGGCCGGCCAGCCCGGCCGCCGAGCAGGTGGAGAACCGCGCCTGGCCGCTGAGCTACGTCGACGACCATCTCGCAGCGGTTTCGCGCAAGGCATACGAGGCGAAGGGCAGCAAGCCCGCCCGCACCGCGTTCGGCACGGACGCCGCGTTCACGCAGGCCTCGTCGGCCACCCCCGGCGCCTGGTCGGCGCTCGGGCCGGCGACGGGGAACGTCCCGGCCGAGGCGTCACAGTTCTTCGACTACTCGACCATGACCGGGCCGACGACCCAGGAGTCCGGGCGCGTCACCGCGCTCGCCATCGACCCGAACTGCGGTAAGCGGTCCGCGCCTTCCGCCGCGCCGTGCCGGCTGTGGGTCGCCGCCGCCGGCGGTGGCATCTGGCGGACGAACAACGCGCTCGCGGCGCAGCCGACATGGATCGCGCCGCCCGACGACCTGCCGACGAACGCGTTCGGCTCGCTGATCGTCGACCCGAACGACGCGTCCGGCAACACGCTGTACGCCGGTTCCGGCGAGCCGAACGGCTCGGGCGATTCCGAGGCCGGCCTCGGCCTCTTCAAATCGATTGACGGCGGTCAGAGCTGGAACGTCGTCCCCGGCTCGGCAGCCGTGGCCACGAACCGGTCGATCGGTGCGATCGCCGTCAAGCCCGGCAGCCCGAACACGATCGTGATCGGCACCGCGGTGGCCCGGCACGGGTCGTCGTCGGTGAACGGTGGGCGGCGCACGCCCCCGAATGCCCCGACGCTGGGCTTCTACTCGTCCACCGACGGAGGCGCGTCGTTCACGCTGTCGACCGACCTGCAGGGCAAGACGCCGCCGAACCCGAGCCCCCCGTCCGGCGGTTCGGACTGGTTCCAGGGCGGCATCACCAAGATCGCGTACGACCCGAACGCGGCGAACACCGTCTACGCGGCGGTCATTGGCTACGGCCTCTGGCGCTCGACGGACGGCGGCTCGCATTGGGCGCAGGTCTTCGCGACGATGAACCCCGCCGATACGTTCGGCGACCGCACCGAGTTCGACGTCGTCGATCTCGGCGCCACCACGCGCCTCTACCTCGGCGACGCCTCCGACGACCTCGGCGTCGCGCGGGTGTACCGCACCGACAACGCGGCGTCGATCGCCGGATCGCCGGCGGGCGGATACGGCAACGCCGGGTGGACGGAGCTCTCCAGCTCCCAGAACGGGACGAACGGCTTCCTCCCGTACGACTACTGCCAGAACGGCCAGTGCGGCTACGACGACTTCGTCACCACCCCGGCGGCACAGCTGGGCGTCGCACCAGGCCACGAGGGCGAGCTCTGGCTCGGCGGCTCGATGAACTACGACGAGCTGCCCGGCTACGCGGGCGCGCCTCCGCGGTCGAATGGCCGCGCGGTGATCCGCTCGACGAACGCCGGCGGCGCGGCCGCAACCGTGACGTGGGCGGACATGACCGCGACGATCGGGCCGGCGCCCGGCTATGCGTTCACACAGGGCATCCACCCCGACGAGCACGCCGTCGTCTTCGACTCGGCCGACCCGGGCGTCGCGTTCGTCGGCTCCGACGGGGGCGTCGTTCGCATCGACGTGCGCTCTACCGCCGACGCGTCGGCCGCCTGCGGCTCGCGGACCTGGCACGGCGCGCCGCTCAGCGCAGCGGATCTCGCCGACTGCCAGCGGCTGCTCACAGGGATCCCATCCGCGATTCAGCCGATGAACGCCGGGCTCAACACGATCCAGTTCCAGTCGCTCTCGTTCAACCCGGTCAACCCGCTGAACGATCTGCTCGGCGGAACGCAGGACAACGGGACGTTCTCGTACACCGGCTCGCCGACGTGGCTCGAGAGCGTGGGCGGCGACGGCGGCCAGTCGGGCTTCGACGCCGTGACGCCGGCAACCCGGTACCACAACTACTACGACGCCACACCCGAGGTGAACTTCCACGGCAACGACCCGAAGGAGTGGCTCACGATCTACGACCCGCTTCAGAAGACCAACGAGCAGCGCTCCTTCTACGTGCCGTTCGAGGCCGACCCGAGCGTCGGCGGGCGGGCGTTCATCGGGCTGGAGCACGTCTGGCGCACCGACGACAACGGCGGGAACCCGGCCTACCTGGAGGCGCACTGCAACGCGCTGCATCGCGACGCGAGCACCTGCGGCGACTGGCAGAAGCTCGGCAACTCGCTGACCGCCGGCTCGGCCAACGATCGCGGCGGCCAGTACGTCGTCGCCGTCGAGCGGGCGGCGACCGACACCGGCACGCTGTGGGCCGGGACGCGGACGGGCCGCCTCTGGGTGGCCAAGGACGCCGACTCGGCGAGCGCCGGCGGCGTCCACTTCTGGCGTATCGACACGCCGTCGACGCCGGGCCGGTTCGTGTCCGGGATCGCGATCGACCCAGCCGATACGAACCACGCGTGGATCTCCTACTCGGGCTACAGCGCCTACACGCCGACCACGCCGCAGCACGTGGTCGAGGCGCGCTACGACCCGAAGACGCACACGGCCACGTTCACCGATCGGTCATACGACATCGGTGGCCAGCCGGTGACTGGACTGACGCGGAACGCGGGCAACGGCGACCTCTACGCCGCGACCGACTTCGGTGTCCTTCGGCTCGCCAACGGTGCGACCCAGTGGGTTCGAGCAGGCACCGGCCTGCCGAGCGTCGCGGTCTACGGGCTGACGCTCGCCCAGGGCGCGCACGTGCTCTACGCGGCGACGCACGGGCGCGGCGCGTACCGCCTGGCGCTGCCCTAGCGATCAGCCGGGCGGGCGGGGCGCAGCGAGCGCCTCGCCCGCCCGGCTGCTCAGCTGGTACGGCACGCGCCCGGAGAGGCCCGTGGGACTTGACATAACTTGTGCGCTTTATCGGCGCGCAAATCGAAATGAAACTCTCCTCTTGAATCTCCATGTTTCTCGCGGTACTATCGGCACCGCCGTCAGTCCCCGATAGTTCCACGTTGATGTGGAGCGTCTGCCCGGGTCCGCCAACTCGGATGCCTCTCCGGCCGCGCGCCGGGTGCGTCTTGCGTTCGCGTTCACAGGTTGGGCGCGAAGAAAGGCCGCCCCGTGTCGAGCTTGCTGCAGTCTCTCGATGTTCTCCCCTTCGACGGCGGCCGTCCGGACGCGGTCGATATCGCACGGGAAACCGTTCTGCGCTTTTCACCAGGCGATTGGGACGGCAATGAGATCGTCGATTCGGCCGTCCAGCGCGCAGAGAGCTTCGAAAACGAGCGCGACGCCGCGCTCGCATGTGCCGGGGAACTGATCGCGGCACTCGCCGTCGAACGGCCCTGGGAGCCGGGCGCGATCAGCAATGTGGTCACGCACGTCGCCGAGGCCACGCACCTGGTCGCAGGGGAGATCCGGCTCGCGCTCTTCCTGGAGGCGCTCGGCGATCCACGGCTGGCCAGCCTGCCGCCGGGGCTCTCGATCCAGACGTCGCTCCGCCTCCTGCTCGCCTTCGCTCCCGTCGCCGCGGCCTCGTTCTGGGTCGTGAACCCCGCGAACTCGGTGCGCTGCGCCGTCCGCATCGGCGCCGGCGCGCGGCGGATGCGCACGGCGGCCGAGGAGGCCGTCCGCTCGGGGTCGGCGGTCAGGGGTGAGGCCACCGCGACCGCCGTCCGGCGCTGGCAGCACGTGACCGGCGTGGTCGCCGCGCACGCGCCGGACGCGCACATGCTCGAGGCGGCGACGTATGTGCGCGAGACGGCGCGGATGCTCGGGCCGGCGGTCGAGCGCGAGTCGGTGCTCGACCGGGGCACCTCACGGGAGCGTTCGCTCGTGGCGGCGGGCGAACGCCGTCTCGCACGGCTGGGCTACGACCTCCACGACGGGCCGCTCCAGGACGCCGGCGCGGCACGGCGCGAGCTCTTCCTGCTCCGCGACGAGCTCGCCCGGCTGCTGGGCGCCGCGCCGGAGGCGGACGCCGCCCGGGCGCACCTCGAGCGGCTCGAGGAGATGGTCGCGGGCGGCGAGCTGCGGCTTCGCCAGCTGGCGCAGTCGGCCGAGTCGCCGGCAATCCTCTCGCGCCCGCTCCGGACGTCGCTCGAGGCCGAGATCACGAGCTTCGTCGCGGCGAGCGACATCGAGGTCGACGTGCGGCTCGAGGGCGACCTCGACTCGCTCACGGGCTCGCAGCGCATCGCGCTGGTACGCATCGTCCAGGAAGCGCTCAGCAACATCCGCGAGCACAGCGGGGCGACGCGGGTGCGCCTCTCCGTCGTGCGGACAAACGGCGCCGTCCGGGCCGAGATCGACGACGACGGGCGCGGCTTCGAGCTCGAGCGCACGCTCGTCCGCGCCGCCAAGCGCGGCCGCATGGGCCTCGTCGGCATGAGCGAGCGTGCGCTGCTCCTCGGCGGTGCGTTCGACGTGCATAGCGCCCCCGGCGGCCCGACGCGCATCGCCGTGACGCTTCCAGAGTGGCGGCCGCTCGACGCGGCAAACGCCGACCAGCCCTCCGAAGAAAACGTGCTCTGGGCCTAGCCCGCAACGAAAGGACAACCATGAAAGTGCTCCTCGCCGACGACCACCGCCTCACCCTCGAGGGCGTCCGCCGGGCGCTCGAGAGCGCAGACGACATCGAGGTCGTGGGCGCGGCGACGGACGGAAGCCAGGTCCTGCCGCTGATCGGGCAAACGAATCCCGACGTCGTCCTGCTCGACATCCGCATGCCGCAGCTCGACGGGCTCGCCTGCCTCGACCGCATCCGCGAGCGTTACCCGAAGGTGAAGGCGGTCGCGTTCTCGGCCTTCGACGACCCGACGCACATCGATGCGGCCCTCCGGCGCGGCGCGTGCGGCTACATCGTCAAGACGATCGACCCGCGCGACCTGCCGTCGGCGCTCCGCCAGGCCGTCGAGGGCACTTTCTACTACGTGCTCTCGAACGGCGGCGACACGAGCGCGCTGAAGGCGAGCGGGCTCACAGAGCGCGAGATCCTGATCCTCGAGGAGGTCGCCGCCGGCCTCTCGAACGACGCCATCGGCCGCAAGCTCTGGCTCAGCGAGCAGACCGTCAAGTTCCACCTGCACAAGGTCTACCGCAAGCTCGGCGTGGCCAACCGCACCGAGGCGGCGCGCTACGCGTACGAGCACGGCTTGCTCCGCAGTGCGTAGCTATCCCTCCGGTAGCGCAGCACTGACCGTTCGGCGGTCGTCTTCCGCCGCGCGCCATGGTCTGCTTGGGCCATGGCCATGGCGTTGGGTCGGGAGGAGAACGTCCGTGTGCTGCGCCCCATCCGGGTGCTCGTGGTCTCACGGGACCGGCCGTTCGTGGCGATGGCGAGGTTCCTGCTCGCCCGTGACGGTCTCGAGGCGCAGGTGTCGAACCGGCCGGGAGACCTCTTCGAGCTCGTGCGGCAGGGGGTCGACGTCGTAGTGATCGACGCGACGGCCTCGCTGGCGAACGCCGCGAGCGCCGCGGCGGAGCTCGAGGCGCTGTATCCCGGAATCGGCGTCATCGTCGTCTGCGACGAGCGCGGGCCGCAGGCACGGGCGCTCCCGGTGCTGCCGAAGTGGGCGGCGCTGGAAGGGCTTGCCGACGCGGCCCGGCGCGCGTACCTGAGGCTGAGCCCGGCGTGACGCACGCCGCCGTCGCCGGAGCGCTGCTGGCGGTCATGGCCGTCCTGGCCGTCATCGACGTCCGCCGCCGGATCCTTCCGAACCGCATCGTCCTGCCGGCGACGGCGGCCGTGCTCACGGCGCAGCTCGTCTTCTTCCCGGAGCATGCCCTCGCCTGGGTGCTGGGCGCCCTGCTCGCCGCGCTCTGCCTTCTCGTCCTGCACGTCGCGTACCCGCCCGGGATGGGCATGGGCGACGTCAAGGTCGCGCTCTTGCTCGGTGCCGCGCTCGGCGCCGCGGTCTCCGTGGCGCTGGTTACGGCAGTGGTGACGGCGGCGCTCGCTGCGGTGGTCGTGCTAGCGCGCAGTGGCCCACGCACTGCCCTGCCGTTCGGGCCGTTTCTCGCGCTCGGCGCAGCCGTGGCCGTGTTCGCCGGCGAGCCGCTTCTCCACGCGTACCTGTCCACGCTCTAGCGATCGGCGGAGGCGGGTTCCCCGCCGCAGCATCGGCGCGCGAAGTCGCGTCTATCTGCTCTTCGACCGCCGGAGATCGTCATGCCGAGCGGAGCGAGGCGGATCTCCGGCGGAGAGATAGCCCTTCGATAGCGGGGACTACCCGTTCAGTAGGCGAAACCTCCGCCGCGAATTCGCAAACTCGTTCTTGCGTGAGAAACGTCGGCAGATACCTGTCGAGACCAACAAGGAGGTGAGCCGGGTGAATCGCATCTTCAACTTCTTCTTCCTCCGCCTTCAGCGGGAAGAGGGGCAGACGATGGCGGAGTACGGCGTCGTCCTGGCCGTCATCACGGTCGCACTCGTCGGGGCGTTCGCGCTGCTGTCCGGGAACATCAAGTCCGCGATCAACAACGTGGCGGGCGTCATCGGCAAGTAGATCGCCCGGGAATGGCGGGCCTCCCGTTCGGAGGCCCGCGTTCCGGCCTCCTTTATCCAGCCATGACCAAGCGAAACTCACGACTCCAATTCCGAAGCGAAAGCGGTCAAGCGATGACCGAGTTCGCGCTGATCCTGCCGCTGGTCGCGATGCTGCTCTTCGCGATCTTCCAGTTCGGGATCGTCTTCCACGACTACGTCCAGATCACGGACGCCACCCGGGCCGGCGCCCGGAAGGCCGCGGTCAGCCGCGGCCTGCCGGATCCCGCCGCCTCGGCGGCGGCCGCCGTGCGGTCGTCCGCGAACGGCCTCGACCCCAGCAACCTCGACGTGTCCGTCGCGTCGAGCTTCGCGCGGGGCTCCGACGTGACCGTCACGGCCACGTACCCCTACTCGATCAGCCTGCTCGGCCTCGTCATCAAGTCGGGCCGGATGACCAGCACGACCACGGAGCGCGTCGAGTGACGCGCGCCTGCCCATCGACCACGCGATCGGAGAAGACGAGATGAATTCCTACCGCGCTCGCAACACCGCCATCGCAGGCGCGCTCGCCGCTGTCGCAGTCCTGCTCACGTTGGCGTACGTCCGGAATGTCAGGAACGACGCCCAGCAGGGCAGCTCGCTGGTGCGCGTCATGGTGGCCGTGCGCGACATCGTCGCCGGGACGCCCGGCAACGACGCCGCACTGGCGCCGCGTGAGGTGCCGCGCCGCGCGGTCGTCCCGGGCGCGATCACCACCAAGAGCCAGGTCTCCGGGCTCGTCGCCGCCGACCAGATCTACGCGGGCGAGCAGGCGACGACGCTCCGCTTCGTCCCCGCCGCCGAGCAGGGCATCGTCGGGCAGCTGAAGGGCAACCAGCGCGCCCTCCAGGTGCCGGGCGACCAGAACCAGCTGCTCGCCGGAACGCTGAAGGCCGACGACCGCATCGACGTCGTCGCCTCGGTCAAGTACCGCGTGCGCGACGTCAAGTGGCGGCACCGCGGGCGGCGGACATCGACCGCACGGCGAGCCGCATCGTCCTGCGCGACCTGCGCGTTCTGCAGGCGCCGAACGCTCCGACGAGCGACAGCACGCTTGGGAGCAACAACACTCGTACAACGCGATCCTCGCCGTCACCGACGCCCAGGCGCAGAAGCTCTTCTACGTCATGAAGAACGCCGACTGGTCGTTCCAGCTCCGGCCGAAGAACCACCCGAAGGACAGCCCGGAGAGCGTCGACACGCTCGAGTCCATCCTCGGCGACGGCCTCAAGGCCGGCCAGCAGGCGCAGCTCACCGGCGGCTGGTCGAAGGGGCAACCAGTGACCACCCTCGAGACGTACACGCCGCCGACCGAGCCCGGCGCCGCCCGGCTCGTCATGACCGGGAGCTGCGACGGCCTCGCCGAGCTGCGCGAGTCGCTCGCCGCCCACCCGGAGGTCGACCTGCGCGGCTGGTGCGAGGACATCGAGGAGGCCGCCGGCCTGCTCGGGCGCGGCCCCGCCGCGGTGCTGCACGCGACGGCCGACCACGCGACTCTGGACGCAGAGCTCGAGGCGATCCGGGTCTACACCGACGCGCCGATCGTGCTCCTCACGGCGACCACGCCCCTTCCGGACGTGGACGTCGCCGCAGCGCTCGTCCTCCCCGACGACGCGGATCGCGTGCCGGAGGTCGTCGGCGGCCTACGGGGCGGCTCGCAGCCCACCGATGCGACCGCCACCCAGAACCGGTTCTTCACCGTGTTCTCGCCGAAGGGCGGCACCGGCAAGTCCGTGATCGCGACGAACCTCGGGGTCGCGCTCGCGCTGAACGGCGTCTCGACGCTCCTCGTCGACCTGGGCCTCGAGCTCGGCGACGACGCGCTGATGCTGGGCAGCGACCCGCGGCGCACGATCTACGACCTCGTCGCCGCGCCAGGGGCGCTCGACGAGGAGAAGCTCCGCGGCTACGCCACGCGGCACGCGAGCGGGCTGGACGTCCTCCCCGCTCCGCTCCGGCCCGAGCAGGCCGAGCTGGTCACCGAGGACAAGGTCGCCCGGATCCTCGATGTCGCGAGGGGCGCCTACGACGCGGTCGTGGTCGACACGCCGGCGTCGTTCCACGGAACGGTGCTCGCGGCCGTCGACCGCACCGACGCCCTGCTGCTCGTCTGCGAGCTCGACATGGCGACGCTCAAGAACGTCCGGGTCACGCTCGAGACGCTTCAGCTGCTCCGCGTTCCGGAGGAGCGGATCTCGCTCGTGCTGAACCAGCCGAGCCCGTCCCGGGCGATGAAGCGCAGTGAGCTCGAGGCGGCCCTCGGCTCCCGCGTGCGGTTCGAGGTGCCCTACGACGCCGAGGTGCCCGGCTCGATCGGGCTCGGCAAGCCGCTCGTCCTCTCGGGCGGCGGGTTCGCGAAGGCAGTGTCGAAGATGGCCGGCGAGCTCGTCCCCAGGCGGTCGAAGCGGCCCTGGTCGAACGGCACCCAGCCGCGCAGCGACTCCGGTGACAACGGCAAGCAGCGGCGCTGGCCGCTGCGGAAGGGCTAGGGATGGGCCTCAACGACCGTCTCGCACACGCAGGCTCCAACGGCTCCAACGGCGGCGCGCCGACCGGCACGACCATGGTCGTCGACCCGCCGGCACCCGAGAGCGAGCCGCCCGTCACGCCCTCGCCGGCGGCGCCGTCAGCGCCGGCGCGGAGTGCCGATCCCTACGCCGACCTCAAGTCGCGCGTGCACGGCGCGTGCATCGGCAAGCTCGGCACCGAGCTGCTGGTCACGGACGCGAACGACGACCTGACCGACCGCGTGCTCGAGGTGGTCGCGAGCGAGCTGGCGCTCGACCAGACCCCGCTCAGCCGCGAGGACCGCGAGCACATCCAGCGCGAGATCGCCGACGACATCCTCGGGTACGGCCCGCTCGAGCCGTTCCTTCGCGACGACTCGGTCAGCGAGGTCATGGTCAACGGCGCGGCCAACATCTACGTCGAGCGCCTCGGCAAGATCGAGCGGACGCCGTCGACGTTCCTCGACGACAAGCACGTGCTGCGGATCATCGACCGGATCGTCTCGCTCGTCGGCCGCCGGATCGACGAGAGCTCGCCGCTCGTCGACGCCCGCCTCCCCGACGGCAGCCGCGTCAACGCGATCATCCCGCCGCTGTCGCTCAACGGGCCGTCGCTCACGATCCGCAAGTTCGCCCGCGACCCGTTCACGATCGACGACCTCGTCGCGATGGGAACGCTCTCGCCGAAGGCCGGCGTGCTGCTCACCGCCGCCGTCCGCGGGAAGCTGAACGTGCTCATCTCCGGCGGTACCGGCACCGGCAAGACGACGCTGCTCAACGCGCTCTCGGCGTTCGTGCCGGGGGACGAACGGATCGTGACGATCGAGGACGCCGCCGAGCTCCAGCTCCAGCAGGAGCACGTCGTCCGGCTCGAGTCGCGCCCGCCGAACATCGAGGGCAGCGGCGAGATCACGATCCGCGACCTCGTCCGCAACGCCCTGCGCATGCGGCCCGACCGGATCATCGTCGGCGAGGTCCGCGGCGCGGAGACCCTGGACATGCTCCAGGCGATGAACACGGGCCACGACGGCTCGCTCACCACCATCCACGCCAACTCCCCGCGCGACGCGCTCGCCCGGCTCGAGATGCTCGTGCTGATGGCGGGCGTCGACCTGCCGCTGCGCGCGATCCGCGAGCAGATCGCCGGCGCGTTCGACGTCCTGATCCACCTCACCCGCCTCGTCGACGGCTCGCGGCGCATCAGCCACGTCACCGAGGTGATCGGCACGGAGTCCGACGTGGTCACGCTGCAGGACGTGTTCATCGCCCGGACGCCCGACGAGGGCGACGGCCCGGCCACCCTGCTCGGGCCGCTCGAGTCGACGAACCTCAAGCCGCAGTTCCTCCGCAAGCTGGGCGTCTCCGGCGTCTCGCTGCCGGCGGACTTCTTCCACTCGGTCGAGGACGACCGGTTCCCGTCGGCCTTCTCGTCGCGGCACCGGACCGCCTGGGAGTCGGCGTGACCCGCCGCGACCTCGTCCTCGCCGCGGCCGCGCTCGCGCTGCTCGCCTTCCCGCGGACGGCGCTCGCCGGCCCGGTCAATCTGAAGCGGGTCGACGTCCGCGACTACCCGACGGTGCGCGCCGTCGTGGTCACCGGCACGCCGACGGCGAAGGCTCCGGTCGTACGGGAGAACGGCCGGCTCGTCTCGGGGCTCCAGACCGAGAACCTCGGCAAGAACCGCAGCGTCGTCCTGGCGATCGACCGGTCGCAGTCCATGGCCGGCCGGCCGCTCGCGGACGCGATCGCCGCGGCGCGCGCCTTCATCGCCACCAAGAACCCCGACGACCGCGTCGAGGTCGTGGGCTTCGGATCCACCGCCGTCGGTCTGACCGGATTTTCCTCCGCGTCGATCGACGCCGACAGCGCGCTTCGCTCGCTCTCCGTCGACCCCAAAGAGGGGACGGCGCTCTACGACGGGATTCGCGTCTCGTCGCAGGCCCTCCGCTCGGAGCCGGCGGGCGCCCGGGTCATCATCGTGTTGACCGACGGGCGTGACGCGGCGAGCAAGGCCACGCTGGCGCGGGCGGTGGCGGCCGCCCGCGCGGCGCGGGCGACCGTGTATCCGATCGGCATCGAGAGCGACCAGTTCTCGCCCGGACCGCTCCACCGGCTCGCGGCCGAGACGGGTGGCTCGTACCGGAGCGTCGTCTCCACGGCGAAGCTCGGCGCGATGTACGCGCAGATCGCGCGGGAGCTGCAGTTGACGTGGCGGATCCAGTACGTCACCGCAGCGCGCCCGGGCGACCGCGTTCGCCTCCGGGCGACGGTGCCGGGTCACGGCACGACCACCAGCGCCGTCCGCATGCCGCCCGAAACGGGGTCCGCTTCCGCAACGGGCGGCGACTCCGTTCTGCCGAACCTCGCCCTCAGGAGCATCTGGGCGCAGCTGCTGTTCGCGCTCCTGATCGGGCTGCTCGTCCTGCTGGCCGTCCGGATGCTGCTCTCGCGGCCGCGGGGCTCGTGGGCGAATGCCCGCATGGCGCCGCACGTCGAGGGCGCGCCGGAGCAGCCGCAGCCGAAGGCCGCGCGCCGGCGCTCACGCTCCCTCGCCGGCCTCTACCGCGTGACCGAGGAGAAGCTGGGCGACGGCGAGACGTGGCACCGCGTCGACCGCCTGCTCGAGCGGGCCGACCTGCCACTGAAGACGGTGGAGCTCGCCTGGCTGTCGGTCGCGTGCGGCCTGATCGCCGGCATCCTGCTCGCGGTCGTGGGCGTGCCGGTCTGGCTCGCGATCCTCGGCTTCGCCGGCGCCGCGGCAACGCCCGTCGCCTACGCATGGCACAAGGCGCGCAAGCGCGTGCAGGCATTCGAGGGGCAACTGCCCGACGTCCTCATCACGCTGGCCGCGTCCCTCCGCGCCGGCCACGGGCTGCGCCAGGCAATCCGCGCCGTCGTCGAGGAGGGCCACGAGCCGGCGCGCAAGGAGTTCGGCCGGGTCGTCACCGAGGCCAGCCTCGGCCGCCCGATGGAGGAGGCGCTCGGCGACATGGCGCAGCGCCTGGAGTCCGAGGACTTCGACTATGTCGTGACGGCGGTGACCGTCCAGCGTCAGGTCGGCGGCGCGCTCGCCGGGCTGCTCGACATGGTCGCCGACACGGTCCGCAGCAGGCAGCAATTCCACCGCAAGGTGCGCAGCCTGACCGCAATGGGCCGGATGTCGGCGCTGATCCTGATCGCCCTCCCGTTCATCCTCGCGGCCGCGCTGACGGCCGTGAACCCGGGCTACATGGAGCCGCTCTACACGACCTCGGCAGGCCACACGCTGATCGCGCTCGGGCTCACCGGGATGGTCATCGGCTCGCTGTTCCTCAAGAAGATCGTCTCGTTCAAGGGGTGATGACGTGCTGCTCTTGATCCTTGCAATCACGTGCTTCGTGGCCGCCGTGCTGATGGTCGGCGAGGTGGCGGCCGAGCCCGGCCGCGAGCGCATGCGGTCGATCCGGATGGCGGCCGGCTACGGCAAGCGCGTCTACAGCGACAACCTGACGGGCGACAGCTTCCGCTCGCGCGTGGCGCTTCCGTTGCGGCAGCGGCTCGCGGCGCTCGTGCTGCGGCTGAGCCCGAAGACGACCGTCGCGATCGTCGGCACGAGGCTCCAGCGCGCCGGCCTGACGCGGCGGGTCACGCCGTACGGCTTCCTCGCGACCAAGGCGGTCGCGGCCGTGGTCGGCCTCGCGTGCGGCGGGCTCGTCGGCGCCGCAGGCCCGGGCGGGACGGCGGCGCTGCTCTTCGCGATCGGCGGCGCCGCGCTCGGCTACCTGCTGCCGGACACGTACGTGACCATGAAGACGCGGTCACGCCGCGACCGGATCGCGGCCGACCTCCCGAACGCGCTCGACCTGCTCGCCGTGAGCGTCGAGGCCGGGCTCGGCTTCGACGCTGCCGTCGCGCGGCTGACCGAGCGCACCGAAGGCCCGCTGACCGAGGAGCTGAAGCTGACGCTCCAGGAGATGCGGATCGGCGAGAGCCGGGAGAACGCGCTCAAGAAGCTGGCGCAGCGGACGGACGTCGCCGTCGTCGCGGGGTTCGTGCGGGCGATGGTGCAGGCCGACCAGCTGGGGATGTCGATCGGCCGGATCCTCCGCGTCCAGGCGACCGACGCGCGGCTGAAGCGCCAGGCCGCCGCCGAGGAGCGGGCCATGAAGGCGCCCGTGAAGATGCTGATCCCGACGGTGCTCCTCATCTTCCCGTCGATGTTCCTGGTCATCCTCGGCCCGGCGTTCATCAACCTCTTCAAGCTCTTCTAGCCCGTGCGCCGGCGGGTCGACACCCGGGACGAATCCGGCCAGGTGCTGGTGCTGGTCGCGATCGCGATGGTCGCGCTGCTCGGCATGGTCGGGCTCGTCCTCGACGTCGGCCACGCGTACTACGTGCACCGGGCGCTCCAGGCGGACGCCGACGCCGCGGCGACGGCCGGCGCGAACGAGCTGCCGAGCGCGGCCAACGCCGTGGCGACGGCGCAGGCCTACAGCGGCAGCCCGGGCGGCAAGAACGTGCGCGACAACATTCCGGGCGTCTCGACGACGACGACGACGAAGTGCCTGTCACAGGCGCCGTGCAACCCGGTCAACGCGGTGGTCGTCAAGGAGCACACGGACGTGTCGACGTTCTTCGCGCGAATCGTCGGCGTCGACTCGATCGGCGTGACCGCGAGCGCGACGGCATGCTCGCCGTGCGAGACCCGCCCGCTCGACATCATGCTCGTGCTCGACCGGACGGGGTCGATGTGCTTGGACCACTACGGCCGGCCGGACCCGGCGTGTACCGACCTCGAGAACGCGCGCGAGGGCATGAAGACGTTCCTGCAGTTCATGGACCCGTCGGCCGTGCGCGTCGGCCTCGCCGTGCTGCCACCGGCCGTGGACATGAGCGACCGCTGCGCGAAGCCGCCGGGCCTGTCGAGCTACGACGACAGCTCGGCGCCGTACGTGATCAGCCCGATGTCGACGGACTACGCGAAGGACGGGGCGCTGGATCCATCGTCGGATCTCGTCTCGACGATCAACTGCGTGCTGGGCGCCGGCGGCACCTCGTACGCGACCGCGCTCGAGGCCGCGCAGGCGGAGCTCGACGCCCACGGCCGCCCGAACGTGCAGGACGTGATCGTGTTCCTCTCGGACGGCGCCGCGAACTACGGGCCCTCCTACTACGGCGACACCTCGCCCTACCGCGTGCAGCCGTGTCACCAGGGCATCTCGTCCGCTGCAGGGATCAAGGCACGCGGGACCCTGATTTACTCGATCGGGTACGACCTGGACGCGCTCGACGGCGGCGCGAACACGTGCCAGGACTCATGGGGCAACCTGGAGACGCCGTCGATCTCCGCCTACGACGCGCTGAGCGCGATCGCGACCAGCCCGCACACCTTCTACAACAAGCCCGGCCCCGGCGACCTGAAGACCATCTTCACCCAGGTCGCCTCCGACGTCACCGGCACGAGGCTCATCGATGACAGCGAGTCCTAGCGCCGTTGCGCCGGCCTGGGTCGGCGCGGTCACGCTCCGCAGGCCCGGCGGTACCGTCGTGTGCGGGCGGTGCGTCGTCGCGTCGTCGCCCTGGCGGCGGATGCGCGGCCTGCTCGGGCGGCGCGAGCTCGGGGCGGGCGAGGGCATCCTGCTGTGGCCCGCCTCGGCGATACACTGCTGGTTCATGCGCTTCGCGATCGACGCGGTGTTCCTCGACGAGGACCTGGTCGTGTTGAAGGTCGCGCCGAACGTCAAGCCGTGGCGGATGCGCAGCCACCGCGGGCGCGAAGGCGGTGCTCGAGGTCGGAGCCGGCGAGGCCTCGCGGCGCGGCGTCGAGGTCGGCGACCGGCTCGCGGCGGAGGCGCTCGCGTAGCCGGCGACGGCCGCGGGAGACGGTCATGGCACAGTCAGAAGCCGGTGGGCTCGGGGTCGTCGCGTACCTCGATCGGGAGATCGAGGACTCGCTGGCGGCGTTCCAGGATCCCCGCCAGGAGTGGCGCAGGCTCGTCTCGGAGTTGCTGGGGACGTTCTTCCTCGTTCTCGTCGCTGCGGGCGGCGGGATGATGGGGCAGGCGTTCCCGGACACGATCAGCCGCACGGCGGCGGTCGTCGCGCCGGGCCTGATGGTGATGGCGATCATCATGTTCATGGGCAAGGTGTCGGGCGCCCATCTGAATCCGGCGGTCAGCGTCGCGTTCTCGCTGCGCGGGGACTTCCCGTGGCGTCGTGTTCCCGGCTACGTCATCGTTCAGCTGCTCGGCGCGACGCTCGCGTGCCTCTTCCTGTGGTGGGTGATCGACGTCTCCGCAACCTACGGCTCGAACTATCCCGCCTCGGGCTTCTCGGCCGGAGACGCGTTCCTGATGGAGGCGGTGCTGACCTTCGGCCTCGTCAGCGTCATCCTCGGCACCGCGTCGGGGGCGCAGAACATCGGCATCTTCGGCGCGATCGGAGTCGGCGCCTACATCGCCCTCGCGGGCTTGTGGGGCAGCCCGATCTCGGGCGCTTCGATGAATCCGGCGCGCACCTTCGGCCCTGACCTCGTCGGCACCGACTTCACGAGCTACTGGGTCTACGTCGCCGGACCGCTCGTCGGCGCCGCTCTTGCCGTCGGAATGGCCTGGGTTCTCCGAGGGCCGGGCGGGGGCCGTGCCGGTTCCGCCGCAGCACAGGGCGAGATTCGCACGGAGGTCCAGCACCCCGACAAGGCGTGAAGG
>CAVWIN010000014.1:0-493925 GCA_963755085.1 uncultured Thermoleophilia bacterium
TCGTGTAGGTGACGCCGAACGCCTTGTCGGGCGGATTCGTCTGGTAGCCGTACTCGGTGATCCAGAGCCGCTTGTTGCCGTAGAGCTGCTTGAGCACCTTCGTCAGGTCCCCGATGTTGCCGAGCACGACCGGCGGCGCGATCAGGCCCTTCTTGCCGCGATTGGTCTTCGGCTTGGTCGTCGGCGTCTCGCTCGGCTTCGAGTAGTACGGGTGGTGGGCGTACGCGTCGAAGTGCTTCAGGCCGGCCTTCTTGAGCCCGCGCAGGAACGGGATCGGGCCGATCGAGGGGCGGATGCCCACCGGCTTGTTGCTGCCGCGCGGCGCGGTCGCGCCGCAGGCGACCTTCTCGCCCGCGAGCACGGTCAGGTGCACGCCCGTGTAGATCGACTGGCAGAGCTTGGCGTAGACGACCGGGCTGTTCGCGACCCACTTGCCCTTCTTGCGCACGTACTGCGGCACCAGGAAGACCGGGTTGTTCGGCTCGTTCCAGGCCAGCCAGAGCCGGACGGCCGGCAGCGGCTCGGCCCCGGTCGTCGTCGTCCCGGGGTCGGCGGCGATGTCAGTGGGGGTATAGAAGCCGCTGTAGCGCTTGGCCGCGGCGTAGGCGAAGTCGCGCAGGTCGCTCATCTTCGTCGGCGCGCGGTTGATGCCGCGGTCGCCGTTCGCCCAGTGCGGCGTGTCGACGATCGAGAAGAGCACCTTGATCCCGGCCGCGTCGGCGTCCTCGACGGCGCGGTCGTAGGGGAGCCAGTCGTACGCCGGGTCGGACGGGTCGGTCGCGTCCTTCGGCCGCTTGTCGCCGGCGACGCCGATCGAGCCGCCCCAGTGCAGCGTGACGCGGATCACCTGCACGCGCAGCTGGGTGAGCAGCGGGAACGTCTGGTCGGGCCGCCCGAGGACCTGCGGGTCGTCGAAGATCCCGAGCTGGAGCTTGCTCGAGGCGGAGACCTGGCCCGCGCTGAAGCCGGCGACGGCCAGTGCCGCCGCCAAGAAGGATGACCCACTTACGCAACGACTGAGCTTTCGCGCAGGGAGCCAAGCATCCTCCGTAGGCCTTCCTCGAGGGGGATCTCGGGCTCCCAGCCGAGCACCTGCTTCGCGCGGGTGATGTCCGGCTGGCGGATCTGGGGGTCGTCGACCGGCAGCGCCTCGTAGACGATCTCGCTGCGCGAGTTGGTCACGCGGATCACCGTCTGCGCGAGCTCGAGGATCGTGAACTCGCCCGGGTTGCCGAGGTTGACCGGGCAGGTGCTCGCCCGACTCCGCGAGCAGGACGAGGCCGCGGATGAGGTCGTCGACGTAACAGAAGCTGCGCGTCTGCGAGCCGTCGCCGTAGATGGTGATCGGCGCGCCGTCGAGCGCCTGGCGCATGAAGTTCGGGATGGCGCGGCCGTCGTGGGAGCGCATGCGCGGGCCGTACGTGTTGAAGATGCGGACGATCGAGGTGTCGACGCCCTGGGCCGAGTGGTACGCCATCGTCATCGCCTCGGCGTAGCGCTTCGCCTCGTCGTAGACGCCGCGCGGGCCGACCGGGTTGACGTTGCCCCAGTAGGTCTCCGGCTGCGGGTGGACGAGCGGGTCGCCGTAGATCTCGGAGGTCGAGGCGAGCAGGAAGCGGGCCCGCTTCCACTTCGCGAGGCCGAGCGCGTTGTGCGTCCCGTAGGAACCCGTCTTCAGCGAGTGGAGCGGCTGGCGCAGGTAGTCGATCGGGCTGGCGAGCGCCGCGAGGTGGAAGACGTAGTCGACCGGGCCGTCGATCTCGATCGGCTCGATCACGTCGTGGTAGCGGAACTCGAACCCGTCGTCGCGGAGGTGCTCGATGTTCGTGAGCGCCGACGACTGGAGGTTGTCGACGCAGATCACGCGGTAGCCGCGGCTCAGGAGCGCTTCACAAAGGTGCGATCCGAGGAACCCGGCACCGCCGGTGACGACAGCGGTGGCCACGGGCGCGGATGATAGCCGCGGTCCGTGCGGGGCTCCTTTCGAGGGGCGGGGACGCCGGCCGCACGACACTGCTTCTCTGCTCCGAGGGTTTCGCCGTCAGAGGCTCGAAGCAGGACTGTCCTCCGAAGGCGTGCGGCTAGATTCAGCGGATCGCGAGCGACCGGCACCGTGAGGCGTGGGAGGACTGGGGCCGGGTCGACCCCTACTGGGCAGTGCTGACGGAGAGCAGCGCACAGTTCGGCAGGTGGGACGTCGACCGGTTCTTCGAAACCGGCCTGGAGGCTGCCGGCTGGGCGCTCGAGCATGCCGGCAGCTTCGGTCGCCCGGTGACGCGACGGGTCGCGCTCGACTTCGGCTGCGGTCTTGGACGGCTGACGCGCGCGCTTGCGCCACATTTCGAGCGCACGTACGGGATCGACGTCGCGTCGACGATGATCGAGCGAGCGCGCCGTCTCGATGCCGAGCGTGGCCCCTCGGGGGCCGAGTTCGTGTTGAACGACCAAGCGGAGACCTCTCGGGCTTCACATCAAGCTCGGTCGACTTCGTCCTTTCCCTGCTCGTGCTGCAGCATCTCCCGTCGACGGAAGCGATCGGCGCCTACCCTCCGCGAGTTCGTCCGCGTCCTGACACCCGGCGGCATCGCCGTGGTGCACCTCCCATCACGCGTCCCGACCACATCCCGCGGTCCGAGGCCACTTCGAATGCAGGCGAAAGACTGGCTGCGCGCTGCAGGCGTCAGCCCGAGGTTCCTCTACAAACACCTCGGCTGGCAGCCCGACATGACGATGGCGGCCGTTCCATACGAGCAGACTGTGGCGATTCTCGAGGACGCCGGCGCAACGCTTCTCGACGCGCAGGAGAACACGATCGGCGACGGAGTCGTCAACCACCTCTACTTCTTCACTGCTGCGGCCTGACGGCGCCAGGCTACGAGGCGCGCAAGTGCCCGTTCGCCGACGGGCGTCGTCGCGGCGACGTGGTCGAGGATGACCTCGAGCAGGTGCCACGAGTCGATCACGTGCTCGCGCGCGAGCGCGCGGGCGCCGGCCGCGCTGCCGGCGGCGATGGCGTCCAGGATCGCCCGGTGCTGGGCCACGTTGCGCTCGTAGAGCTCGTCCATCTCGGGCCCGCCCGGCGCCCACACCGCCTGGCCGAGGAACGTGCGCCGCGCGCTGCGCGCGATACGGCCGACCAGCGGCGCGTCGGCCGCCTCGTAGATGACGTCGTGGAACGCGTAGTTGGCGGCGAGCCACTCGCCGGTCAGCGCGGCGCGCTGCTCGAACGGCGACGACATGTCGCGCATGCGCAGCGTGATGCCGACGTAGCGCTCGTGCGCGGCCGCCAGCGCGTCCCGCTCGGCCGGGCCGAAGCGCGGGACAGCCAGCTCCGTCGCCAGCGACTCCAGCTCCGCCCGCACGAGGAACGCCTCGCGGAGCTCCTCACGCGACAGCGTGCGCACGCGGACGCCGCGGTTCGGCTCGAACGAGACCAGCCCGAGCGCGGCCAGGCGCCGCAGCGCCTCGCGCACGGGCGTGCGCGAGACGCCGTACCGCTCGGAGAGCTCCTCCTGCCGGAGCACCTGCCCCGGCGAGAACTCGCCGCGGACGATCGCCTGCTCGAGCTGCAGCGCGAGCTCGTCGGCCTTGGTGCCCTCGGCCATGGTCACGACGCTACGCGAACTGGGCAGCCTCCGTCGAGCCGCGCAGAGCCAGCGTCGACGCCTGCCCGCCGGTGATCGCCTCGAGCACCTGGTCGAAGTAGCCGGCCCCCACCTCGCGCTGGTGCTTCGTCGCCGTGTAGCCGTCCTTCTCCATGGCGAACTCGTGATCCTGGAGAGGCGCATACGCGCTCATCGCGTTGTCCCGGTAGCCGAGCGCGAGCTCGAACATCGACGCGTTCAGTGCGTGGAACCCGGCGAGCGTGATGAACAGGAAGCGGTAGCCCATCCCGAGCAGCTCGTCCTGGAAGGTCGCGATCTGCGCGTCGGAGAGGTGCTTGCGCCAGTTGAACGACGGCGAGCAGTTGTACGCCAGCGGCTTGCCCGGGAACTGCTCATTGATCGCCTGCGCGAACTCCCGCGCCTCGCCGATGTCCGGCGTCGACGTCTCGCACCAGAGGAGGTCGGCGTACGGCGCGTACGCGAGCCCGCGGGCGATCGCCGCCTCGATGCCGTCGCGCACGTAGTAGAAGCCCTCCGGCGAGCGCTCGCCCGTGAGGAACTGCACGTCACGCTCGTCGACGTCGCTCGTCAGGAGCTTCGCGCCGAGCGAGTCGGTGCGGGCGACGAGCACGGTCGGGACGTCGAGCACGTCGGCCGCGAGCCGCGCCGCGACCAGCGTGCGGACGAAGTGCGAGGTCGGGATCAGCACCTTGCCGCCGAGGTGGCCGCACTTCTTCTCGGACGAGAGCTGGTCCTCGTAGTGCACGCCGGCCGCCCCTGCCTCGATCATCGACTTCATCAGCTCGAAGGCGTTCAGCGGGCCGCCGAAGCCGGCCTCGGCGTCGGCGAGAATCGGCACCACCCACTCGCGGTCGCCGTTGCCCTCGGCCCACTCGATCTGGTCCGCGCGCAGCAGCGCGTTGTTCAGGCGCCGCACGAGCGCGGGCGCCGAGTTGGCCGGGTAGAGCGACTGGTCGGGGTACGTCTGCGCGGCGAGGTTGGAGTCGCCGGCCACCTGCCAGCCGCTCATGTAGATCGCCTCGAGCCCGGCCTTGACCATCTGCACCGCCTGCTGGCCGGTCATCGCGCCGAGCGCGCGGACGCCCTCGTCGCGGCCCACGAGCTCGCGCAGGCGCTCGGCGCCGCGCCGCGCGAGCGTGTGCTCGACGCGCACCGATCCGCGCAGCTTCACGACGTCGGCGGCCGTGTACGGCCGCTCGATCCCGGCCCAGGTCTCGGTCGCCCATTGGCGCTCGAGCCGCTCGGCCTCTGTCGGGTGGTGTCCGTTGGTCTCCATCAGTCCTCCAGGTAGTCGTAGGCGGGCAGGGTCAGGAACTCCTCGAACCGCTCGGCGAGGGCGATGCGCTCGAACAGCTCGAGCGCGCGCGGGTCGCGCAGGACGCCCGCCTCGGACGCGGCGATCGAACGGACGACCGTGTCCGTGACCGGGCGCCCGTCGTCCATCTCGGCGCCGTGACGCACCCACTGCCAGAGCTGTGCGCGCGAGATCTCCGCCGTCGCGACGTCCTCCATCAGGTTGAAGATCGCCGCGGCGCCGGCGCCGCCGAGCCACGAGTCCAGGTAGCGCATGCCGACGCCGACGTTCTGACGGACGCCCTCCTCGGTGATCGTCCCGCCGGGCACGGCGAAGTTCGAGGAGCTCGGCCGCGTCGACCGTGACGTCGTCGCGCCGGCGCTCGACCTGGTTCGGGCGTTCACCGAGCACGCGGTCGAATTCGGTCTTCGCGGTCGGCACGAGGTCGGGGTGCGCGACCCACGTGCCGTCGAAGCCGTCGCCGGCCTCACGCTCCTTGTCCTCGCGCACCCTGGCAAGCGCGCGCTCGTTGAGGTCGGCGTCGCGCCGGCTCGGGATGAACGCGGCCATGCCGCCGATCGCGTGCGCGCCGCGCGCGTGGCACGTCTTGACGAGCAGCGTCGCGTACGCGCGCATGAACGGAACAGTCATGGTCACCTGCGCGCGGTCGGGGAGGAGCACGTCGTCCCGCTCCCGGAACTTCTTGATGACGCTGAAGATGTAGTCCCAGCGGCCGGCGTTGAGCGCGCACGAGTGGTCGCGAAGCTCCCAGAGGATCTCGTCCATCTCGAAAGCGGCGAGGATCGTCTCGATGAGGACCGTGGCCTTGATCGTGCCGCGGTCGAGCCCGAGCGTGTCCTCCGCGAGCGTGAACGCGTTCGCCCAGAGCCGCGCCTCGAGGTGGCTCTCCAGCTTCGGCAGGTAGAGGTACGGGCCGCTCCCGCGCTCGAGCTGCCGGCCGGCGCAGTGGAAGACGTAGAGGCCGAAGTCGAAGAGGCTCGCGGAGACCGGCACCCCACCGATCTCCACGTGCCGTTCGGACAGGTGCCACCCGCGGGGTCGAACGAGAAGCGTCGCCCGATCTTCTGACAGGCGGTATTGACGCCCGTCCGGCGAATCAAACGCAAGCGTCCCCTCGACTGCCTCGACGAGGTTCGCCTGCCCCTCGACCACGTTCGTCCAGGTGGGCGAATTGGCGTCCTCGAAGTCGGCCATGAAGCCGCTGGCGCCCGAGTTGAGGGCGTTGATCATCATCTTGCGATCGACCGGGCCGGTGATCTCGACGCGCCGGTCCTGCAGGTCGGCCGGCGCCGCCGTGACCTGCCAGTCGCCCTGGCGCACCTCGCGCGTCTCGGCGAGGAAGTCCGGCTGCACGCCGGCGTCTAGCTCGGCCTGGCGCTCGGCGCGGCGCGCGAGCAGCCGCCGGCGCTCGCCGTCGAGCTCCTCGTGGAGCCGGAGGACGAAATCGAGGGCGTCCCTGGTCAGGATCGCGTCGCCGCGACCGCTGACCGGCGCCCGGATCTCCGGGGCCGCGCTCAGCGTCATGTACCTACTCGTTGTCGTGGTCGCGCTCGCAGAAGTCCGGGCAGTTGCACTCGGCGAGCTCGGCCGCCGGGACGGCGCGGAGCCGCTCGTGCGGCGGCGTCGTGACGAGCCGGAGCTGAGGTGCCTGCTGGCGGGTCTCCTGCGGCGTGCTGGATCCAAAGAGCTTCATTATGTGTCCTCCCTAGCGCTTAGACACGCATTAAAGCACGGATACCCCGTGTTTGGGATCCGAAACTTTCTTGTTTCGGATCCGAAGCGGGCTAGGGTGCGGCCGCGATCCGCTCCACCGCGAGCAGCTTATTGTGCGCGTCGAGAGCGGCCACCTTGTACGACTCGGCGAGCGTCGGGTAGTTGAAGACGCTGTCGACGAGGAAGCCGATCGTGCCGCCGCAGCCCATGACCGCCTGGCCGATGTGAATCACCTCGGTCGCGTTCGTGCCGAGCGCATGCACGCCGAGGAGGCTGTGGTCCTCTGGTGAGACGAGCAGCTTCAGCATCCCGTACGAGTCGCCGAGGATCTGACCGCGCGCGAGCTCCCGGTAGCGCGAGACGCCCACCTCGTACGGAATCGCCTGGGCGGTGAGCTGCTCCTCGTTGCGGCCCACGTAGGCGATCTCCGGGATCGTGTAGATGCCGACCGGGATGAGCTGGTTCATGGCCGCCGCCTCGCCGAACGCGTGCGCGGCCGCGAGCCGGCCCTGCTCCATCGAGGTGGCGGCGAGCGCCATGCCGCCGATCACGTCGCCGGCGGCGAAGATGTTCTCGACGGCCGTGCGGAAGTCGGGCCCGACGGCGATGCGCCCGCGCGGGTCGGCCTCGAGCCCGGCGTTCTGCAGCTCGAGCGTGTCGGTTGCGCCCTGGCGGCCGGCCGCGTAGAGGACAACGTCGGCGACGACGCGCTTGCCGCTCGCGAGCGTCGTCAGCGTGCCCGCCTCGTGGCGCTCGACGGCGGTGACCTCTTCGCCGAAGCGGAGCGCGACGCCGAGGTCGCGTAGGTGGTAGCGGAGCCCCTCGACGATCTCGCTGTCGCAGAAATCGAGCAGCCTCTCGCGCTTCTCGACCACGGTGACCTTCGAGCCGAGCGCGGCGAACATCGACGCGTACTCGATGCCGATCACGCCGGCGCCGACGACGAGCACCGAGGCGGGAATCCGTTCGAGCATCACGATGCCGTTGGAGTCGAGGACGGTCCGCTCGTCGAAGTCGACCGCGTTCGGCCGAGCAGGCGTCGTCCCGCACGCGATGACGACGAACTCGGTGGCGTAGCGGTGCTCGCCGACGAGGATCGTGTGCGCGTCGACGAAGGCGGCCGAGCCCTCGACCAGCTGGACGTGGTTGCGCATCAGCTGATTGCGGACGACGTCCACCTCGCGGTTGATGACGTGCCGCGTGCGGTGGCGGAGGTCGTCGACCGTGATCTCCTGCTTCACGCGGTAGCTCTCGCCGTACGTCGAGCGCTGGCTCAGGCCCGTCAGGTAGATGATCGCCTCCCGCAGCGTCTTCGACGGGATCGTCCCCCAGTTCACCGAGACGCCGCCGACCTGCTCCTTCTCGACGATCGCAACGCGCTTGCCCAGCTTGGCCGCCTGGATCGCGGCCCGCTGCCCCGCGGGGCCCGACCCGATGACGATCAGGTCGAAGTCGTACTCCACGCGCGGATGCTACGGCCCGAGCGGGAGCGACGTCGCGGCTCTGCACCGGTCAGGCTCGGCCTCGATCATGAGCGTCGCGGCGCCCACCTCACAGCGGACCGGCAGCAGCGGCTCGACGCGGGCGCGCACTTGCTCGAGCGTGACCGCGCCGACGGCCGCGTAGCGTGCGAGCGTGCAGTGCGGCGGCGGCTCGTTGCCCTCCTGCCCGTACGGCGGGTACTGCGGGTAGAGGGCCCAGAGTGCGCGCATCGTTGCTCGCAGCTCGCCGTCGGGCTCCGGGACGGCGTAGGCGACGGCGCCCGGGAACTCCGCAACACGGACGAGGTCGAAGCGCAGCGCCGGACGGGTCGCGAAGAACGCGCGGACGGCCTCCACGTCATCGTCGGTCAGCTCGCCGGCCGGGATCCAGGGATAGAGGAGCGTGATCGAGAGCGGGATGTTCTCGGCGATCCGCTCGGGATAGAGCTCGCGGTGCGCGCGCGACAGGTCAGCGGTCGACGTGCTCCAGGTCGAGCGTGAGGAACGTCTCCGGCACGCCGCCACCATAGGCTGCGCGCGTGGCCTACCTGATGGACATGGACGGCGTGCTGGTGCACGAGGACCAGGCGATCCCCGGCGCCAACGAGTTCCTCGCCCAGCTGCGCGCGCGCGGCGAGCCGCACCTCGTGCTCACCAACAACTCGATCTACACGCCGCGCGACCTCTCGGCGCGGCTGGCGTCGAGCGGCCTCGAGGTGCCGCCGGAGGCGATCTGGACGTCCGCCCTCGCCACGGCGCGCTTCCTCGACCAGCAGCGGCCGAACGGGACCGCGTTTGCAGTCGGCGAATCGGGCCTGACGACCGCGCTCCACGAGGTCGGCTACACGCTGGTCGAGCAGGACCCCGACTACGTCGTCCTCGGCGAGACACGCTCGTACAGCCTCGGCCGCATCACGCAGGCGATCCGCCTGATCGCCGCCGGCGCCCGCTTCATCGCCACCAATCCCGACCCCGCGGGGCCGACGCCCGCCGGCCTCGTCCCAGCGACGGGAGCGGTCGCCGCGCTGGTCTCGCGCGCGACGGGCGTCGACCCGTACTACATCGGCAAGCCGAACCCGCTGATGATGCGCGAGGCGCTGCGCGCGATCGACGCCCACTCGGAGGACACGACCATGGTCGGCGACCGCATGGACACCGACGTCGTCGCGGGGATCGAGGCGGGCATGCGGACGGTGCTCGTCCTGACCGGGATCACCACGCGCGACATGGCGGAGCGGTTCCCGTACCGCCCATCGCTGATCGTCGACTCGATCGCCGACTTGTTAGACGGCTAGCCCGCGCGGCGCCAGGTGCAGCACCTCGAAGACGACCGGAAGCTCGTCCGCCTCGCCCTCGATCGTGACCCGCCGCTGCGCCAGCGCCTCGGCCGGGTCGAGCTGGCCGGCGGCGAGGGCGAAGAACGTCTCCGTGTCGGTCTGCAGAACGAGGTCGGCGTCCTCGACGGCGCCGACCGACGACTCGAGGCGGCCGTCCTCGACGTGCGCCGAGAACGTGTCCGGGCCGATCGTGAGCACCCACGTGGCGGTCAGCCCGCGCGCGGCGTCGTGGTCGAACAGCGCCGGCAGCGCGTTCAGGCCCCACTCGGGATAGAGCTCCTCGTCGTCCGAGGGCGGCCCGAGCGAGCGGGCGCCCCAGCGGCCCAGCGCGAAGAGCACCTCGTCGAGCTCCCGCCCGTACGGCGTCAGCTCGTAGACCGTCGAGGCGTAGGGTGGCGGCAGCTTGCGCTTCGTCAGCACCCCGGCCGCCTCGAGGTCGCGCAGGCGCGCCGCGAGGATGTTCGTGCCGATGCCCGGCAGCCCGTTCGTGAGGTCGGTGTAGCGCTTCGGCCCGTGCAGCAGCTCCCGCACGATCAGGAGCGACCAGCGCTCGCCGACGAGGCGGAGCGCATGGGCCATCGGGCAGTACTGGTCGCTGTAGCAGTTCTTCATCGATTGCGATTGTAGCGCACGTACTGGTCGATCAGTAGCTCTTACTTGCGAAATGCAAGTATGGGCTGTAACCTCGCAAGCGGACTCCACTGACGACGGAAGGAATTTTGAGATGACCATCGGATCTGATCGACGCAAGTGGTACGGGCTCGCACTGCTCCTGACGGTGCAGTTCATGGTCGTGCTGGACATCGCGATCGTGAACGTGGCCCTGCCCTCGATCGGGAAAGACCTCCACTTCCCGCAGGCGAGCCTGCAGTGGGTGGTGAGCGCGTACGCGCTCTTCTTCGGCGGCTTCCTGCTCCTGTTCGGGCGCGTTGCCGACCTGATTGGACGGCGCAAGGTGTTCCTCATCGGCCTCGTCGTCTTCGCGAGCGCCTCGCTGCTCTCCGGGCTCGCGTGGAACGAGACTTCCCTGATCATCGCTCGGGCGACGCAGGGCCTCGGCGCGGCGATGGTGACGCCGGCGGCGCTGTCGATCCTCATGACGACCTTCGCCGAGGGCAAGGAGCGCAACCTGGCGCTCGGTGGCTGGGGCGGCGTCGGTGCCTTCGGCGCCGTCGCCGGCGTGCTGGCCGGCGGCGTGCTCACCGAGTACCTGAACTGGAGCTGGATCTTCTTCGTGAACGTCCCGGTCGCGATCGTCGCGTTCGCCTTGGCGCCGCTGCTCCTCGACGACAGCCGCGACGAGCACGCGAAGAGCTTCGACCTGCCCGGTGCCGTGCTTGTCACCGGCGGGCTCGTCACGCTCGTCTACGGGATCACGCAGGCGAACCACTACGGCTGGGGCTCGGCGACGACGTGGGCGATCCTCGCGAGCGCGGGCGTCATCCTCGCGGCGTTCCTGCTCTGGGAGTCGCGCACGGCCGAGCCGCTCGTGCCGTTCTCGATCTTCAAGCTGCGGACGCTGGTCGGCGCCAACGTGGCCGGGCTCATCCTCGGAACGGCCAGCTTCTCCGTGTTCCTCATGCTCACCCTCTACATGCAGAACGTCCTCCACTACTCCGCGGTCCAGACAGGCCTCGCCTACCTGGCCATCGCCGCGACGGCGATCCTCTGGTCGGGCCTGGCTGCCCAGCTCGTGACGCGCATCGGCGTGAAGCCGGTGCTCACGGCCGGGATGGTCTTCCTGACCGCGGGGCTCCTGTACTTCACCCAGGTGTCCGTCGGCGGCAACTACGTCGACGACCTGCTTCCCGGATTCCTGCTCATGTCGGTCGGGCTCGGCTTCTCCTTCGTGCCGATCTCGATCGCCGCGCTCGCCGGCGTCAAGGCCGACGACGCGGGGCTCGCGTCCGGGCTCTTCAACACCTCGCAGCAGATCGGCGGCGCGCTCGGCATCGCCGTGCTCTCCGCCGTCGTCGCCTCCGTGACGAGCAACCACATCGCCGACGGCGTTTCGCCGGCCCAGGCGTCCGTGGACGGGTTCCAGGCCGCTTTCATCGGCGCCGCGGCACTGGCCGCGGTCGGAATCGTCGTCACGCTGACCGTCATCCGCCGGAGCGACCTGGTCGAGCCGAGCGAGGAGACGGTCGAGGCGGCACCGCTGCTCGAGGCCGCATAACGCAGCAACGGCTCCCGCGGTCCGTTCGGATCGCGGGAGCCATTTCCACCCGAAGGGAGACCCCAATGCTCGACCAAGCCACCGCCACGGACCGGCTCGCCGAGATCTTCGCCGGCGACCTGGTCGATTCCAGCCACGAAGACTTCGACGCGCTCCGGGCGGTCTACAACGGGATGATCGATCGCCGCCCCGCGCTGATCGCCCGCGCCCGCGGAGCCGCCGACGTCATCGCCGCCGTCAACTACGCACGTGAGGAGGGCCTTGCGGTGGCCGTCCGCTCCGGCGGACACAACATCGCCGGCAACGCGATCGCCGACGACGCGCTGCTCATCGACCTCGCCCACCTGCGGGGCGTCCGCGTCGACCCGAAGGCGCGCACGGCGCGCGCGGCCGGCGGGACGCTCTGGGGCGAGTTCGACCACGAGACGCAGGCGTTCGGGCTCGCCACGCCGGGCGGCCGGGTCACCACGACCGGCGTCGGCGGCTTCACGCTCGGCGGCGGCTACGCGTGGCTGTCGCCGAAGTACGGGCTGACGTCCGACAACCTGATCTCCGCGGACGTCGTCACCGCCGACGGACAGCTGGTCACCGCGAGCGAGACCGAGAACAAGGAGCTCTTCTGGGGGCTCCGCGGCGCCGGCGGCAACTTCGGCGTCGTCACCTCCTTCGAGTTCAAGCTCCACCCCGTCGGCCCGATCGTCATGGGCGGCATCATGGGCTGGCCCCAGTCCGAGGCCGGCGGCCTGATCCGCAAGTGGCGCGACTTCATGAACGCGGCGCCCGACGAGCTCTCGTCTGCGGTCGTCCAGCTCCCCATTGCGCCGCCCGAGGAGTTCGTGCCGCCCGAGCTGCAGGGGCAGCCGGCCATCGGCATGGCCTTCCTCTACGCGGGCGACCCGGCCGAGGGCCTGGAGCTCGTTCGCCCCTTCCGCGAGGCGAGCCCGGCCTTCGACCTGCTCGGCCCGATGCCGTACGTCGCCTTCCAGGCGATGCTCGACCCGTTCGCGCCGCACGGGGTGCGCAACTACTGGCGCGGCGAGCACCTGAAAGAGCTCAGCGACGGGGCGATCGACGCGTACACCGACAACGCCCCGGTCGGCCTCGACCTGCCGACGCAGATGATCATCTTCCGGCACGCGGGCGCGGTGAAGCGCGTTCCGGACGATGCGACGGCGTTCTCGCACCGCGAGGCCGACTACATGTTCCATCCGATCGCCGCGTGGCCGGATCCGTCCCGCGACGACGCGCACATCGAGTGGGTGCGCCGATCGTCGGCGGCGCTGAAGCCCTACGCCACGGGCGGCGTGTACCTCAACTTCATCTCGGACGACGACAGGGTCCGCGCCGGGTTCAGTCCGGAGAAGTGGGAGCGGCTCGTCGCCCTGAAGGACCGCTACGACCCGACGAACATGTTCCGGTTCAACCAGAACATCCCGCCGTCGGGTGCATGAGCGGGACGGCGCCGGACCAGCCGGCCCGTAAGACCTCCACCAGCGAGGGCGGCGTGATCAGCGCCGCCCTCCGCTGACGCCGCGGCGGTCCGTAGCCGGCAGGCGTCCAGGGCAGCAGCGCGTCGTCGAGCACGAGGCACGGCTCGTCGCCGTCGAGCACGAACGCGCCGTCGGGCAGGCCGGCAGGCGGCCTGTGCGGGCCGCGCGTGCGCTCGGCGTGGAGCCGGTCGTCGATCGCGTCCGCGCCGGACTCGCCGACGAGCGCCAGGAAGCGGTTGTAGTCCTCCCGGCGGCAGAGGGCGCAGGGGCGGTGGCCGGCGGCGAATGCGGTCGCCTCGTCGAGAAAGAAGAGCTCCGTGAACTTGCCCGGCTGCATCAGCGGGGAGCGGTGCCAGCCCTTGAACTCGAGCCGGCAGGCGATCCAGCGGCGGGTCGCCCACCGGCGGCGGATGCGGCCCTGCGCGTCGTGCAGGCAGCCGCGGTTTCCGTAGACGAGGCCGCGGGCCGGATGCGCGATCAGGTCGCCGAGCGGGGTGACGCGGTTCTGGAGCGACACCGGACCATGGAAGCATCCCTCGATCGAGGGATGCGAGCAGGGGCGTGGTGCCGACACGTGAACCAGAGACCATGTTCGACCCGGCGCCCCGCACCGAACGCCCCACCGTGATCGTCGTGGACGACGAACCGGACTTCCTCGCCATCCTCCAGACGCGCCTCGGCGCCGAGGGTTGGCGCGTGCTTCAGGCCGGCGACGTGGCCGGGCTGTACGAGCTGCTCGAGGACAACGAGCCGGAAGTCCTCATCCTCGACCACTCGCTGCCGGGGGTCACCGGCGTCGAGGCGGCAAAGGTGCTGCTCCGCAATGACTTCCAGGCGCCGATCGTGATCTTCTCCGCCTACCTCTCGCCGGAGCTCAAGCAGATCTGCCGCGAGATCGGCCTGCACCCGGTGGACAAGATCTCGTACGAGGAGCTCGTGGCCACCTGCTACACGCTCCTCGAGTCCCAGCAGGTTCTGCAGCTGTAACGATCGGGGCCGTGCGCCCCGCTCGACTCGACCGGCTTCCCGAGCAGTACTTCATGGCCCTGCTCGGCCGCGTGCAGGCGGCCGCGGCGCAGGACGGGGAGCCGCTCGTCGACTTCGGGCGCGGCAACCCGGAGGTCGGGCCTCCGCCCCATGTCGTCGAGGCGCTCGCGCGCGCGGCCGCCGACCCGGGCATCCACGGCTACGCGCCCTTCCGCGGGCTGTCCGAGCTGCGCGAAGCGATCGCGGCGCGCTACCGCGACGTGTACAGCGTCGAGGTCGACCCCCGTGACGAAGTCGCGATCGTGCCTGGCACCAAGACGGCGCTCGTCGAGCTCGCGCTCGTGCTCGCCGAGGGCGGGCAGCGCATCCTGCTCCCCGACCCCGGCTACCCGGACTACCCGTCCGGCGTGGCGCTCGCCGGGGCAGAGCTGGTGCCGCTCCCGCTCGAGCAGCCGGGGTGGGCGCCCGACCTCGCCGCGGCGCCGGACGGCGCCGCGCTCTACCTGAACTACCCGTCGAACCCGTGCGCCGTCGCCGTGCCGGACGGGGTCTTCGCCGGGGCCGTCGAGTGGGCCGCGCGGACGGGCGGCGCCGTCGTGCACGACTTCGCCTACGGCGACCTGGTCTTCGACGGGCGCCGGCCGCAGAGCTTCCTCGCCACGCCCGGGGCGCGCGAGGCCGGCGTCGAGATGTTCTCGATGTCGAAGTCGTACGGCATGGCCGGCTGGCGGCTCGGCTTCGTCGTCGGCAACGCCGAGATCGTCGAGCGCATCAACCTGCTGAACGACCACGCGCGCGCGGGGATCTTCATGCCGCTCCAGCATGCCGCGATCGCGGCGCTGACCGGGCCGCAGGACTCGGTCGCGGAGCGCGCCGCGACATACGAGCGCCGCCGCGACCGGGTCGTCGAGACGATCGGCGGCGCGGCCGAGGGCACGTTCTTCGTGTGGCTGCGCCTCCCCGAGGGCGTGACCGCGGAGCGGCTGCTGACGGAGCAGCGCGTCGTCGTGGCGCCCGGCGAGGGCTTCGGCGCACGAGGCGCCGGCTGGATCCGGATCTCGCTGGCCGTCACGGACGAGACGCTCGAGCGCGGGCTCGAGCGGCTGCGAGCAGTCCTCTAGCGGCGTTTCTGTCTTAGTGGCTGTCAGCCATTAACTGCTCTCCCGCCGGCTGGTTGCGAGCGCCTCGAGCGCCCCGCGATCGGCCGACTCGAGGTCGAACGCCGCGACGCGCGCGGGCGTCGTCGCGGTGAGCGTCGCCGTCCGGCGGCCGCCCTCGAACGCGGCGCGCTCGCCGACGATCGCGCCCGGGCCGAGCTCGGCGACCTGCTCGCCGTCGATCTCGACGGAGAAAACGCCGTCGAGCACGAGGAAGATCTCGCTGCCCTCGTCGCCCTGCTTCACCAGGGTCTCGCCCTGCGAGAGCGACTTGCGCTTCGGCTTCGATCCGTTCTGCATCAGCGAGTTGCCGATCTCGCGCTCCAGCTCGGACTCCACCTGGGTCACGAGCGCCGGCGAGTCCTCCTCGCCCCACGGCGTGTTCCCGCCGTGCGACTCGCGGTACCACTCCTTGAAGTCGATGACGCCCGACTTCTGGAAGAGCGTGCCCTTGTCGTCGTAGACAAAGTGGCGCGGGAACGGGCTCGCCCCCGCGAGCTCGCGCTCGACGCGGCCGTCCGCGTAGAGCGTCAGCGCAAGCGTCGTCCATGCGGACGACGACGTGATGCGGAAGAACGGCTTCCCCCGGACGATGCGCGGCGCCGGGAGGCCCATGTGGCCGCCGGCGGTCTGCTGGAACCGCACGAACCCGTCGCCGACCTGCGGCTCCGGCCGCAGCAGCTCGTACTGCACGGCCTTGAACGGGACCTCGCGGCCCGCGAGCTTGATGCGCGTGACGCCGACCAGCGCGCGGCCGTCCTGGCCGAAGCCGGTGATCTTCCCGTCCTCGACCTCGATCCAGCCGCTCAGCTGGTTTGCCTCGCGGAACGCGTCGCGGCGGTGCCACTCGTCGAGGTCGTCCAGGCGATCCGGCAGCGGCTCGTCGTAGTGCGCGATGCCGGCCTCGAAGGGCAGCTTCGGCATGCCGCTGATCGCCTCGGACGGGATCCAGGTGACGGCGGTGACGGATGACTCGTAGCGCATGGCAAACCCTCCCTCTCGAATGTACGCCAACGCTACTCCACTGGCTGCGCAATGCTCAGCGGCGACCTACCGCGCGCGAATGGGGAAGCGCTCGGTGATCGCCTGGCGCAGGCGCGCGGCGATCTCCGGGTAGCGTTCCTCACACGCCCGGAAATTCTGGTCGAAGAGCGTGATCAGCGTCATCGGCGAGACCGCCTTCACGGTCGCCGTGCGCACGCCGGTCAGCATGAGGCCGACCTCGCCGAAGAAGTCGCCGGGGCCGAGTTCGGTGATCCGCTGGCCGTTCGCGCTGACTTCCGCCTGGCCGTGCTCGATGACGAAGAACTGGTAGGCGAACTCGCCTTCCTTCACGAGGGTCTCGCCGGACGGGACGTCGACCTCTTCGGCGTACTCTGCGATGGTGGCGCGCTCTTCCTCCGGGAAGGCGTTGAAGAAGTCGATCGAGCGCAGGCGGTCGGGATTGATCACGCGCCGGAGCCTAAATTCGGCGGGCGGCGCCCGCAAGGCTTTCACCAGCGTTTCACCGGTGTTGGTGGGGGGAAAGCGCGACCATGGACTCGAGCACCAACGGCAACCGCGTGCATCAGCACCCCGTTGCCGAGTTTCCCTCGGAGGTCTCGGAAAGGGTCGGATTCTTCGACCGGTTTGCCGGCCGCGCCGCCAGCATCGCCAGCCGCGCGCCCTTCTTCGCCTTCTGCGTGCTGCTCATCGTCATCTGGGCGCCCAGCTACTTCGTGCTGCAGAGCCTCGACACCTGGCAGCTGATCATCAACACCGCGACGACCATCGTGACCTTCCTGATGGTCGCGCTCCTGCAGAACAGCCAGACGCGCGCCGACCAGGCGGTCCAGCACAAGCTGAACGCGATCGCCGACGGGCTCGCCGACCTGATGGAGCGCCTCGCCGAGGTGCACGACCGCGAGGCGCTCGAGCAGGACGTCGAAGAGCTGAGGCGGGCGGTCGGGCTCGAGCGGATCGAGTCGACCAGCTAGATCAAAGGGCGTGCTCCAGCTTGGCCTGCTCCTCCATTGCTTCGAGACGCGTGTAGTAGTCCGGGAACTCGTTCAGGTGCGCGAGTGCGATCTTGCCGGTCGTCAGGGGGTCGTTCCCGGTGACGTCCGTACGCGGATCGTGCAGCCCGTGCTCGAGCTCGACGTCCATGCCGCTCCGGAACTGCTCGACGTCGAACGGTGACGATGCCCAGTCGATCCCGATCTGCTCGCCGATCCGGCGCGCGTCAGCTTCCGTGAAGTGCTCCATATGGCGCCTCCTTTCAGCTGCGAGTGTCGCGCCGCCCCGCCCCGCCGGCATCCGCGAATCCGCGGAGCGCCTTCGGCGGGAGCGCCCACCGCAGCGTCCTGCCGTCGATCGCGACCGCGCCGCTCTTCCTGAGCTCGAGCGTCAGAGCGTGCTCGTCGCCCGTGCAAAGCAGCGACGCCAGCCGCGACAGCTGGGGCTCGTGCCCGACGAGCGCTAGCGACTGCTCCGCGCGCCGGTGCAGCACACCGACGACCGCGGTCGCCGGGACGCCGGCCTCGAGCTCGCGCAGCTCCTCTGGCTCGGGCCAGCCCAGCTCGTGCAGCACCTCGGCCGTCTGCCACGCGCGCACGAACGAGCTCGCGAGCACGGCCTCGACCTCCGGCACGAGGCGCACGAGCCCGGCGGCCGCGGCACGCGTCTTCGCGACGTCGCTCAGCGGCCGCTCGGCGTCATCCGGCCAGCGGGACGGGTCGGCGTGGCCGGCAGGGCCGTGGCGCACGAGGACGATTTCCACGATGAGAGCAAACCACCAACTTCGGATCGGGATGAACCGCGCCGGCGGCGGCGAATGGTGTCCGCGGCGCTGTGAATACGCGAGAGGGTTGGTATCCAGGAGCACGGGTCGAGCGGCTGCACGCCAGTCACAGCTACGGCTACGTGCTGGCGCTCGTGCTCACGTCGTTCCTGTGGGCGGCCGCCGTCCCCGAGGGCAGCTGGGAACGCGCCGTGCTCGTGGTGCTGCTCGCAGGAACGCTCGCAGCCGCCGCCTGGACGTCCGGCCTCGGGCGGCTCGCGTTCTACATGTCGGGCGTGCTCCTCGCGGTCGCTGTCCTGCTTGGCGTCATCGCGACGCAGACGGGCCGGCCGGTGACGGGCTCGCTCTACCTGCTCGGCGCGGCGCTCGTCCTCACGTCGGTCGGCGTCATCGGATTGGGCGTGTTCGACCAGCGCGCAGTCAACCTGCAGGCGGTCCTCGGCGCCGTCTCCGCCTACATGCTCCTCGGCCTGCTCTTCACCTGCATCTACGGGGCGATGGCCGGGCTCGGCTCGGGCGACCTCTTCGTCCAGGGCACAGACGGGACGCTCTCGATCCGCCTCTACTTCAGCTACATCACGCTCACGACGGTCGGCTACGGCGACTACACGCTGTCGAGCGACCTCGGCCACACGTTCGCGGTGCTCGAGGCGCTCATGGGCCAGCTCTACCTCGTTACCGTGGTCGCGACGCTCGTCAGCCGCATGCCGGCGCGCAAAGCCGCCTAGACGCGCACGGGCGAGAGCGCCAGCCAGACGACCGTCCCGAGGTAGATCAGCCAACCGAGCGCGAGCAGCGCCTCCTGGTGGCGACGCCACTTCAGCTTCGTCGACAGCCCGGCGAAGAGCAGCGCCGACGCGAGCAGCACGACGGCGAGGACGTAGTCGTTCGACCGCCGGTTCGCCGCCTCCGAGGCGGCGGAGCGGGCAACTGCCTGCGCGTCGAGCGCCGTGCTCTCCACCCCCGCGGCCGGGTGGTACTGCGGCATGGCGAACGGGCTGAGCGGCGCCTTCGGGTTGGTCTTCGGATGCGTCGCGAGCCACGCGCTGAATGCCGGCTTGAACTCCGGCCGGAAGCGGCGGCGATAGAAGGCGGCGAGCCGGTCGTCGCCGTGCGCGTACGCATCGAGCCACTGCGTGAAGAGCGCGAGATCGACCTGCGTCTGCTGCCCCGCGTGCGTGGCCGCCTCCGACGACTGGATCCGCGCGGCCGTGGCCTTGCTCGTGTTGATCGCCTGCTGGCCGCGCCACTCGGCCGACTGGTAGGTCGCCCACGCCGTCGTCACCGCGGCAACCGCGAGCAGGATGGTCGCGAACAGCTCGAGCCGGTCGCTCACGCGAAGACGTTCACGGCGCGGGCGATGACGAGCCCGACAACCGTGAGCGCGATCAGCGACTGCGCAGCCATCATCAGCTTCACCCAGCGGGCCATGGGCATCACGTCCGTCGGGCTGAACGCGGTGCTCGTGGTGAGGCCGAGGATCAGGTAGTCGACGTACTGGGCCCGCCAGCCGGGCGGCGCGAGCTCGGGACTGAGCTGCTGGGTGAAGGCGAGGTCCGGGTACTCATGCTCACCGCGGTAGCGGGCGAGCGGCCCGCCGGAGTCGAGCAGCCAGTAGAGCAGGCTGAAGATCAGGATGTTGCCGAGGTAGATGGCCGCGCCGGAGGCGAGGAGCGAGGTCGCTTGGTTCGTGACCTGGCCGCCCTGGATGAGCTCGACGATGAGCTTCGCGGTCGCGGTGAGCACGACGACCGCGAGCAGCGAGACGAGGACGATCGACGCCGTCCGCAGCCAGCGGCGCCGTCCGCTGATGCGCGCCGGATCGGCTGCGATCAGCAGCGCGAGCAACCCGATCTCGAGCGCGGGCACGAGCCAGCCGGGGCCGAGGGTCTCGTGGTGCGGCGTGACGATCCGCAGCGTGAGCGAGATGACGATGAACGCGCCCAGCGCGAGGGCCAGCTGCCAGCGAGGCTCGGTGAACTCCTCGTCCGGTGGGGCCACTAGACGGCGACCACCTCGCAGCTGACCCGCTGGCGGACCTCCTCCGCGACGTCCGATCCGACCAGGCGGCCGAAGAACGAGTGCTCGTGCGCGCCGAGGACGACGAGCGACGCGTCGCGGTCGCGGGCGGTTTCGACGATCGAGTCGGCCGGGTCGCCGGCCGCCCAGATGTAGTCGGCCTTGCCCGCGCCCGCCTCCACGCGCGTCCGTGCACGCGTGAAGACGGGCTCGAGCTCGGGCGGCTCGACGAGCGGGATCGTCCGCCCCGGCGAGTCGTCCAGGGTGCCGTAGTTCCGTGGGCCCTCCGGGTCGAGCGGCAGCTCGAGCACCGCGAGGACGACGAGCTTCTCGTGGGCGTCGCGGGCGGCCGCGATCGCGTGGTCGAGCGCCGCGTCGGAGCGCGGGTGCCCGTCGTAGCCCACGAGGACGGTCACGCGCTCGAAGTGAGTGTCTTGCAGGCCGGCGCGTTCTGGAAGGCCGACTTGAGCTCGCCTGTGTCGAGGTTCTGGACGTCGGTGACGGTCGTCTTGACCTCGCCGGCCATGGTTGAGGCCGTGGCCGCAATTGCCGGCAGCGCGGTCGCGAGGTCGGCCGCGCTGGACACGTTGCTCGCGTCGCTCTTGATCGAATCCGCGCCGCTCGACAGCTGGTCGGCGAGATTGTTCACGTCGGTCTTCGCCTGCTGGCCGGACGTGGTATTCGGCGGCCCGAGCGCCTTGATGGAGTCGGCGAGCGTCGATGTTGCGCTCTTCACATCGTCGGCGGCCGTCGACACGGTGTCCTTCGACGGGTTGGACTTCACCGAGTTCACCGCCGATGTCACGGCGTTTTCCCAGGTGACACCCGCCGAGCAGAGGCTCTGCGCCCAGTCGCTTGCCGACATCGCGGCTGCCGTGGAGGTAGTGCTCGAGCTCCCCCCGCCGCACGAGGCGGCCAGCACGGCGAGCGCCGCCGCCAGGGCGGTCAACAGGCCGACTCTCGAAAACCGGTTCATCTCTCTCCTCTCGTCGTCCGGCCGATTCCACGCGGCGCCGCCTCCCACCGCATCACCCGAAGGGGACGATGCGTCTCGACCGTGGGCTGGCGAGGCTGCACGCGATGGACGCCATGCCCACCGAGTACGGGGAGCAGCCGAGTCTGGCAGCCCGACGCGCCGAAGTTCAGCGTCGTCCGCGCTCCTCGGGACGCTGCTCGTGATGACGCCGGCGCTGCTGATCGCCGCCGCGATCCTCCCGGGCGTCTCGATCCCGAGCTTCTGGGGCGCGCTGGCGCTCGCGCTCTTCGTCGTGCGCCGTGAACTTCTTCGTGCCGCCGATCATCGCAGCGATCCGGCTGCCGCTGACGCTCGTCGTCGACTTCCTCCTGATCCTCGTCATCGATGCGCTGGTCTTCCAGGTGGCGTCGAACATCGACAGCTCTGCCATCCACGTCAACAGCTTCGGCTCGGCACTGTTCATGGCGCTCGTCACCTCGGCCGTCGCCGTCGTCCTCGAGGTGCTGGTCGGTGCCGACGACGACGACACCTACTCGCTGCGAGTCATCAACCGGATCGCGCGTCGCTCGGGCGAGCGCATCGAGAGCCGCGAGCCGGGGATCGTCTTCCTCGAGATCGACGGGCTCGCGTACCCGGTCCTGCAGCGGGCGATGCGCGACGGCAACGCGCCGAACATGGCCCGCTGGATGAGCGAGGGCCACCGGATCGTCGAGTGGGAGCCAGACCTCTCGTCACAGACCGGGGCCAGCCAGGCCGGCATCCTGCTCGGCTCGAACGAGGACATCCCCGCGTTCCGCTGGGTCGAGAAGGAGACGGGCACGCTGATGACGTGCTCGGCGCCGCCCGACTGCGCCGAGATCGAGCGGCGCCATTCGACCGGCATCGGCCTGCTCCGCAACGGAGGAGCCAGCCGCGGCAACCTGCTCTCCGGCGAGGCCGACCACGTCATCCTGACGGTGAGCCGCATCGAGGCCGAGAAGCAGTCGAACCCCGGCTACCGCGCGTTCTTCGCGAACGGCTACAACGTCACGCGGACGCTCGTCCTCTTCGGCTGGGAGGTCATCCTCGAGCTCGTCGCGGCTGCGCGGTCCAAGCGCCGGGACGTCCAGCCGCGGGGCCACCGCGGATTCGTCTACGCGCTCATGCGCGGCGCGATGTGCGTCGCCGTCCGCGACCTGATCGTCTACGGCGTCCTCACCGACATGATGAAGGGGCGCCCCGCCGTCTACGCGACGTTCTCGAGCTACGACGAGGTCGCGCACCACTCGGGCCTGGAGCGGCAGGACACGCTGGAGGCGCTGCGCAAGCTCGACGGCCAGTTCGGCCGCATCGACCGCGCCCGCCGCTACGCGCCCCGCCCGTACGTGATCGTCGTCCTGTCCGACCACGGGCAGACGCAGGGCGCGACCTTCAAGCAGCGCAACGGCTACGGGCTCGAGGATCTCGTCCGCAAGTCGCTGGCGGCGGGCGACGTCACTGCGATCGGCGGCGGTGACGAGAGCCAGTCCAACCTCGGCAATGCCGTGGGCGAGGCGAGAGGCAAGCAGCCCAAGAAAAAGAAGAACGACGTCTCGGGCGAGGACGTCGTCGTCCTCGGCTCCGGGAACCTGGGGCTGATCTATCTGATGGACGAGCAGCGCCGGCTGACCGCGGAGGAGATCGACGAGCGCCACCCGGAGCTGCTGCGCGCGCTCCGCAGCCACCCGCACGTCGGCTGGCTGCTGGTGCGCTCGCGCGAGCACGGCGCGCTCGCGCTCGGCGGCAACGGGACGCGCTACCTGGAGAGCGGCCGCGTCGAGGGCGAGGACCCGCTGGCCGTGTTCTCGCCGCGGGCGGCGCAGCACCTGCTGCGCACGGACGGCTTCGCGCACGTCGCCGACATCATGGTCGGCAGCTTCTACGACCCGGACATGGAGCAGGCCTGCGCGTTCGAGGAGCTGATCTCGTTCCACGGCGGCCTCGGCGGCCCGCAGACGCGGCCGTTCGTCCTGGCGCCGGAGGACCTGCCGCTGCCCGCCGAGCCGATCGTCGGGGCGGCCGCGGTGCACGGACTGCTGCTGGGCTGGCGGCAGCACCTCGCCGGCGCGCCGGCAGAGCCGGCCGCAGCCCCCGCGGAACTGACCACTGCCTAGGGCTGCCCCTAGCGTCGCTTGCGAGCCGGCCGGGCGAGCACGGGCTCCAACGTCTGGTCGAGCGCATCGACGAACAGCACGCACGGGCCGGCCTCCGCCGGAAGCGCGCCCTCGACCAGCTCGACCGTGCACTCCAGCGCATCGCCCTCCACGCGCGGGTCGCGCAGGACGACGACGGCGTCCCGGGCGCCGTCCAGGAACGAGACCACTGCGTTGGGCTCGAACCCGCCGCCCGCCCACAGCTCGACGAAGCGCGCGGTCGGCACGTGGCCGGCCTCGCGGTCGGCGAAGAACACGGTCAGCGGCGCGACGCCTCCGATCGTGATCGTCCCCTCCACGCTCGTGAAGGAGCCGCCCGTGACCGCGAACAGTGCGTCGAGACCCGCCTCCATCCGGCCGAGCCTAAATCACCCCGTCAGGACTAGACCCGGGCCTGCCGCGCGCGCGAGGATGACGCCGACTACGGAGCGGAAAGGAGCGACGTGGAAGACGACGGCTCGTTGGGCGGGAAGTTCTGGGCAAAGGTGGTCGGGCTGATCATCCTGATCGGCATCGCCGCCATGATCTTCTTCATCATCGTCGGCAATGTCTGGGCGAGGAGCGGGTTCCTCGGCGTGCTGATCGTGGTCTTCGGCGCCTTCCTGGTGTTCGCCTATATCAGCGACAGGCGCAAGCAGAAGGAAGCCGAGGAGTACATGTAGCTAGTCGTCGATGCCCTCGAGCGCCTGGCCGACGTCCAGGCCGAGGGCGAGGCCGAGCTTCGGCGCGGCCGAGACGATCCTCGGCGCGCCGACGATCGGCAGCAGCGCAACCAGCGTCCCGACGATCTCGTCGTCGGTGGCGCCCGCCTCGCGCGCGTCGTCCACCGGGTCGAGGTAGGACGGCGTCGCGGCGTCGATCGCGATCAGGGCCGCAACGCGCGCGAGCGCGTGGGTCTTCGCGTCGAGGTGGGAGACGGCGAGGTTGCGCTCGGCGTCCACGAGGAGCGGGTCGATCACCGCGCCGTCGCGGATCGCGAGTCGAATCAGCAGATCCTCGTGCTCGGTCACATGCACCCTGTGACCGATTTCAACCGCTGCCGGGGGCGGCTACGTCGTCCGGTCGGGGTGAAACTCCCCAATACCGGCGCTCTCGATGAGCCCGAGGTGCTGCGCGCGTTCGACGGCGGCGCTCCGCGTGGAGACGCCGAGCTTGCGGTACACGGAGATCGCCTGCGTCTTGATCGTGTTGCGGGAGACGAAGAGCCGGTCGCCGATCTCGCGGAACGACATGTGCGTGGAGAGCATCGGCAGCAGCCGCAGCTCTGCGGCCGTCAGCCCCTGGCCGCTGTCGGCGGCCTCGCGGTGGATCGCCGCCAGCTCGCCCGCGAGCGCGTCCGCCTCCGCAGCCAGGACGCCCAGCCCGGGCCGCTTCCGCAGGATCCGGCGGCCCTCGTCGAGGAGCGCCTTCGCGGCCGCGTCGTCGCGGAGCGCCAGGAACGCGTGCGCGAGCTCGAGGCGCGCCTGCACGGCTGCCCAGGGAAGGATCTCGGTCAGCCGAGGGACGAGGTCGAGCGCCAGCCCGAGCTGCGCGCGCGCCTGATCCCACCGGCCGTGTCGGAGGAGCGCCCGCGCCGAGGCGGCGTACGTGAGCGCCGAAAGCGGGTAACGCTCGTTACCACCGTCTTCGACGACCGCGAGCGCCTCGGCTGCGAGTGTCTCGGCGACGGCATGGTCATCCCGCGCGAGCAGCGACCGCTCGCTCAGCGCAAGCGCATGCACATCCGGGATCCCGAGCCGCCCGGCAAGCGCGGCGGCCTCCGCAAAGACGGCGTCGGCCTCGGCGTCGCCCGTGAGCATCAGCGCGAGCCCGCGCAGTGCGAGACAGCTTGGGCGGAGCCGGCTCTCGGCGGGCAGCGCGGTGAGTGCCTCATCTGCGTCGACCAGCATTTGCTCCCCGCCGTCGCGGCAGAAGACGGCGTGCACCGTGCCGACGAGCACCGTCAGCGGGGTGCCGTCGGGAAGCGCGTCGCGGCGGCGGCCGCGCTCGGCGACCGCGAGCAGCCGCTCGGCCTCCGGCCCGCGGCCGCGTGCGGCGCTGGCCCAGGCCGCGAGCGCCGCGACCGGCGCGTGCCGGTCGAGCGCGTCGGCCTCGACGAGCTGGTCGAACCAGCCGGCAACGGTCTCGAACTTCCCGGCGTTGGTCGCCGGGATGGCCGCCGCGGCGACAAGCGCCGCGACGCGGTCGGGATCGTCGGCCGCTGCCGCAGACGCGACGGCCGACTCGTACATGCCCTTCGACTCGAACCAGTCGGCCGCGCGCCGGTGCCGTTCCGGCACGGCATCGAGCTCGTCGCCTTCGAGCTGGGCGAGCAGGAAGTCTCGGAAGAGGCCGTGGAAGCGGTACCAACGCCGGTCGGCATCGACAGCGACGACGAAGGCGCCGGCGTCCTCGAGCGCGCGCAGCCGCCGCGACGAAGCGCTCGCGTCGAGCACGGCGTCGCACAGCGGGCCGCTCAACCGGTCGAGCACGGCCGTCCGGCGGGCAAAGGCCAGCTCCGAGTCGGTCAACGACGACGCGACCTCGGCGCGGAAGTAGTCGGCGACGAAGCGGTCGCCGCCGCCCGCGAGCAGCGCGAGCCCGGCGGGCCAGCCTTCGCTCCGGCGGCGCAGCTCCGCGAACCGGTCGGCGTCGACGCCGAGGCCGATCGACCGGAGGAGGAGCGCAGCCTCGCGCGCGGTGAAGGCGAGGTCGGCGGCGTCGAGCTCCGCGACCGCGCCGGCGGCGCGGAGCCGGGCAAGGGGGATGTTCGGAGCACGCCGCCCGGCGAGCACGAGCGTCGAGCCCGGCTCGAGCGCAAGGGCGGCGAGCGCGTCGGCGGCGTCGCCCGAGCGCAGCAGGTGCGCGTCGTCGACGATCAGCAGCAGGGGGCCGTCGACGCGATCGGTCGCCGCCGCGAGGTGGCGCAGGAGGGCGGCAGGATCGTTGTCGCGGTCGTCGACGGTCAGCCACGCAGCGGGGCGGCCGTCGCGGCGCGCCCACTGGGCGCAGAGCGTCGTCTTGCCGTACCCGGCCGGCGCGACGATGGAGACGATCGGCGTCGCCGCCAGCGCGCGCAGCCGGTTGACGAGTGCCGTGCGCGAGACGGCTCCAGCCGGCGGAATCGCCAGCTTCGACTCGAGCACGACCGGCCCCGAGGTGAGGACGGTGCGGGAGCCGAGCAACTCGAGCGCACGGCGCGTCGGAGCGGTACGGCCGGCTACCGCGGCCATACGGAGCGTGGGGAGCGCATCAGAGCCCCATCTTCCGTTCCCGCTGCAGGCGGCGCAATCCCAAAGATACGCTGAAGTTTCGGAAGAAACCCGCGGCCGCACCCCGGTGCTAGCACCACGGGGGTAACGTACGGGCGGCCGCTCCGGCGGAAGGGAGAAGAGGTGTCGGTAGTCGCAGCCCCTGCGGCGGGCGAGAACGAAGCGCGTGCCGCGCGCCTCGTCACCGCGGGCCTGCTCGCGGGCGCCGGCGTGCTCGCGACGCTCTTCACCTACCAGGTGTCGTGGAACAGCACGACGCTCGCCGACCCGCACCTGAACGCGATCAGCCGGACGCTGCTCGTTGCGGCCTGGGTCGGCGTCGGCCTGTCCATGGCGTGGTGGCGGGTGGAGCCGGGCCTGGCCGTCCTGGTGGCCGGAGCCGGCTTCCTGTTTGCCGCCACCGGTCTCAACGCACTCGACAACGCCCTCGCCTACACCGTCGGGCGCGTCCTCGTCTCGGCCGTGACCGTCTTCATCGCGTACGTCTCGCTCCGCGTCGTGAACGACCGGCTCGGAACACCGCTCAAGCGGTGGTTCATCGGCGGGCTGTCCGCAGCGCTCGTCGTGCTCTGGGCGCTCCTGCTCCCGATCGGAGAGAAGCTGCCGTCGGCCGGCCAGTTCTCCTACTGCGGCGACCGGTGCCCGCCGAACGCGCTGAACGTCGTCGACTGGGCCGGCCCCGCCCGCGTGCTCGGGGACGCTGGTCACGGCCGCGACCGCGGTCGCACTCCTCGGCCTCCTCGCCTTCCTGGTCGACGGCGCCCGGTCGGCCTCGCCCCGCCACCGCTATGCGTATGCCCCGCTGATCTACGCGATCTCACTCTGGGCGGCGTCCTACGTCCTCTTCACGACGACGCACACGATCGACTGGCAGCCGTACGACCGGCTGCTGCGCTTCGTCGCCGCCGTCGGCGCGGTCGGCACGCCGATCGCGCTGTTCGCGGCCCGGCGGCGCAGCCAGGCATTCGCGGCCGAGCGCGTCGAGACGCTCGTGACGTCCTCGGGCGACATCTCACCGGAACACGTCCGCGATCTCGTCCGCGACGGCCTCGGCGACCCGCACGCCGTGCTCGCGGTCCGCGACGAGGCAGCGCGGCTGCTTCCTCGACGCCGACGGGCGGCGTGTCGAGGTCGACCTCGGCGTCCAGCCGGGCGGGCCAGGTGCTCGTCTCCCGCGGCGGCCGGGTCGTCGCGGCGCTCCTCTACGACCCGGCGCCGACCGACGAGGCCGCCGCGCGCGCCCTCGCGGGCGCCGCGTACACGTTGCTGCGCAACGCCCAGCTCGTCGACGAGCTGCAGGCGGCGCGGGCCCGCTCCGCGAGCTCGGCCGCGATCGAGCGGCGGCGCCTCGAGCGCGACCTCCACGACGGCGCGCAGCAGCGGCTGCTCATGCTGCGCCTGAAGCTCGCGGAGATCGAGTCAGGCGCCGACCCGGAGACGGCGCGCCAGCTCGTCGCGGCCGACGAGGACCTCGCCGACGCGCTCGAGGAGCTCCGCGCGGTCGCGCACGGGATCTACCCGCCCGTCCTCCGCGAGCGCGGCGTGGCCGACGCGCTGCGGGCGCGGGCGCTGCGCGGCCCGGTGGACATCCAGGTGATCGCCGGCGACGTCGGCCGCCTCGATCCGAGCGTGGAGCTGGCCGCCTACTACTGCGCACTCGAGGCGGTGCAGAACGCCATCCGCCACGGCGGCCAGGACGTGGCGATCACGGTCACCATCCGGCGCGAGGCGAAGGAGCTCGCCTTCGTCGTCGTCGACGACGGCCCTGGCTTCGATCCGCACGAGGAAAACGGCGGCACCGGGCTCACCGGCATGCGCGACCGGATCACAATGGTCGGCGGACGGCTCGAGATCGACTCCGCGCCGGGCCGGGGCACGACCGTACGCGGCCTCGTCCCGCTCCGCGCATGATCCGGGTCGTGGTCGCCGACGACACACTGCTCGCGCGGGAGGGCGTGACGCGCGTGATCGACCAGGCGGGCGACCTCGAGGTGGTGGCGGCCTGCGAGGACGCCGAGGCCGCCCGACATGCCATCGGCGAGCACGCCGCGGACGTACTCGTCACCGACATCCGCATGCCGCCGACGAACACGGACGAGGGCATCCGCCTCGCGGGCGAGCTGCGCGAGACCCACCCCGAGGTCGGCGTGGTCGTCCTGAGCCAGCACGCCGAGCTGCTCTACGCGCTCGAGCTCTTCGACCAGGGCGCCGACGGCCGCGCGTACCTGCTCAAGGAGCGCGTGCGGGACCAGGACGAGATGCACCGGGCAGTGCGCGACGTCGCCGTCGGCGGCACGGCCGTCGACCCGCGCATCGTCGACGAGCTGCTCCGCGCACGGCAGCAGCACGGGGCCGACGGACGGCTCGCCGAACTGACGCCGCGCGAGCGCGACATCCTGCGGCTCCTGGCCGAGGGCCGCTCGAACCACGCGATCGCCGCCGAGCTCGGCCTGTCGACCCGCACCGTGGAGCACGGGATCAACGCGATCTTCCCGAAGCTCGGCCTGCGCCAGTCGGACGACGTCAACCGCCGCGTGAAGGCGGCGCTGCTCTACCTGGCCGGCCAGTCATCCTGACGGGACGACGCGGCCGCGGCGCGGGCGGTCCACAATCGCCGCCATGAACGCCTTCTTCGCCGGGTCGGCCGCGGCCCTGATGGTAATCGCCGGCCTCGACCGCCGCATGCTCGCGCTACGTGCGTCCGTGCGGCGCTGCGAGCGCTGCGGCCGCCGCCACCGTCACGACTGCCCCTCGTAGGGCTGCTTCCACGGCGCGCGGATCGCGAGGTAGATCAGCGCTCCGAGATACGGCAGCACGAGGATCGGGATCACCCAGAGCGTCTTGGCTGCGCTGCTCAGGTCGTCGCGCCGGATGACGTCGACGAGCGCGTAGAGCCAGAGCAGCAGCGCCGGTAGCAACAGCACCACTGCGGCGAAGACCGTTCCGAAGTCGGCGACCACGCGTCCATCATCGCGGATTCACCCCCTCGGGATGAACCGCGGCGCGCACGAGTGGCGCAGGATCGCGCCGTGGCATCCGCCGATGTCCCCGAGGCCGCTGCGGCCGCAAAGCCCGTGACGACCCCGCGCTGGCGGATCATCACCGCGCGCATCCTCGTCGTCCTCGCCGCGATCCTCGCGCTCCCGGCGGTCGTGTCCGGCTACGTACGCTGGCAGGCGTTCGACACGCCGACCTTCCAGAACACCGCGAGCGACCTGATCGCCGACCCGGTGATCCAGAACCAGATCGCTGCAACAGCGGTCGACCAGCTCTACTCGAACGTCGACGTCGCCGCCGCCCTGAAGCAGAAGCTGCCGCCCGACCTGCAGGGGGTGGCCGGGCCGCTCGCCGCCGCGTCCCGCCTCGCCGCCGACCGCGCTGCGCCCGAGCTCCTCGCGCGCCCGCGCGCGCAGGCAGCGTTTGTAGCGGCGGCAACGGCGAGCCAGACCGCGCTGAACCGGTTGCTCGAGGACCGCTCGAGGGCGGTCAAGACCGACGGCGGCAACGTGTACCTCGACCTCACCCCGCTCCTCGATCAGCTCGGCAACCGGATTGCCATCGTCCAGAACCTCCAGTCGCAGCTACCGCCGGGCGCAGGCCGGATCGAGCTCATGAAGGCCAGCCAGCTGAAGACGGCCCAGGACATCACGAGCGTTCTGAAGAAGGTCGGCAGCTGGTTCTGGCTACTGCCCGTTCTGCTTGCAGGCGCCGCGGTCGCGATCGCCCGCGGACGGCGGCGTAAGGAGCTCCGCGCCGTCGCGATCGCGTCGATCATCGTCGGGGTGCTGATCCTCTTCACACGGAACCGCGGTGGCAGCTACATCGTCGACTCGCTCGTGAAGGAGCACTCCAACCGCCCGGCGGCCAACCGCGCGTGGACGATCCTCACCAACCTGCTCGCGGACAGCGGCTGGATGCTGCTCGGCATCGGCGTGGTCGCGCTGTTCGGCGTGTGGCTTGCCGGCGAGACCCGGTCCGGGCGGGGCGCGCGGCGCGCGTTCGCGTCGATCATCGGGAACCCCGCCTGGGCCTTCGGCATCGTCGCCGTGCTCTTCATCGGGCTGCTCTGGTGGCAGCCGACCGTGCAGACGGGCCGGTGGCAGCAGATGCTCGCCGTGGCGATCGTGCTCGCGATCGCCACCCTGGCGCTCGTCCGCCAGACCGCGCGCGAGTTTCCGCTCGAGTCGCACGTTGCACCGAGCGTGGCGTTCCGCAGCCAGTTCTCGCGCTTCCGGGGCGGGACTGGCTCAACCCGCGAGCTCGAGCGGCTCGCAAGCCTGCACGACTCGGGCGCCCTCACCGACGCGGAGTTCGCGGAGGAGAAGGCGCGAGTGCTTGCGCGGACCTAACCTCCTGCTCGGATCACGCGCGGGCATCGCCGGCGCCGTCTATGGCACCGTGATCGTCATGGCGACGATCGCCGCCGGCTCGAAGAGCGGGCTCAGCGCGTGGGTGCTGCTGGGCACGGTGGCGGCGACGGTCATCGTCCTCTGGATCGCGCACGTGTACGCGGCGGCGCTCGAGCACAGCATCGAACACGACCGCCGGCTGCGCTGGCAGGGGCTCACCGCCGTCGCCGCGGAGGAGCGGTCGATCCTGCTCTCCGCGGTGATCCCGTGCGCGATGCTCGCCCTCGGCGGCCTCGAGGTCTGGAAGGCCTCCACCGCGGCGTGGCTCGCGATGGGCGCCGGGCTGGTCGTCCTCGGCGTGCAGGGGCTCCGCTATGCGCACGTGGAGCGGCTCGGCACGCGCGGTACCGTGGTCGCGGTGGGCGTCAACCTCGGCCTGGGGCTGGTGATCGTGGCGCTCAAGGCGGCCGTAAGCCACTGATGCGGCTCACCTGGGTCGGCCACAGCACCGTCGTGATCGAGCTGGACGGTGTGCGGCTCGTGACCGACCCGGTGCTGCGCGACCGGATCAACGTGCTCCGCCGGGTGAGCGGAACGGCCGGCGAGGTCGGAGGGGTCGATGCCGTGCTGCTGTCGCATCTCCACTACGACCACCTGGACGTGCGGTCGCTCGAGCGGCTCGGGCGCGGCGTGCGGGTCGTCGTGCCCGTGGGCGGTGCGAAGCTGCTGCGCAAGCGCGGCTGGGACGACGTGGTCGAGCTCCCCGCCGGCGAGACAGCCGCGCTCGGCGACCTCGAGATCACGGCGACGCACGCCGAGCATCCGGGTCGCCGGTCACCCTGGGGGGACCGTGCGGCCGCCATCGGCTACGTCGTGTCAGGATCACAGCGCGTGTACTTCGCGGGCGACACCGACCTCTTCGACGGCATGCGCGAGCTCGCGCCGGTCGACGTCGCGCTGCTGCCCGTGGCCGGCTGGGGGCCGCGGCTCCCGGCCGGGCACATGAACGAGCGCAGCGCGGTCGAGGCGCTCGGCCTCCTGCATCCGCGCGTCGCCGTGCCGATCCACTGGGGCACGTACCGGCGGCTCGGCCTCAGCCGAAGCGACGAGCTGCTGCGCGCGCCGGCGGAGGCGTTCGCGCGGCTGGCGGCGGAGGCGCACCCCGAGGTCGACGTCCGCGTGCTGCCGGTGGGCGGCTCGCTGGAGCTGGTGAACGCATGAGCGCGACCGCCGCCGTCACGCCCTTCGAGGACACCTCACGCCGCACGCGGCTGACGAAGGTCTTCATCTGGCTCGGCGTGATCGCGCTGATCGTGGTCCTCTGCGACATCCTTGGCATCGACGTCCGCGGGTGGCTGTCGGACGTCTGGAACCAGCTGAGCTCGATCTCGGCGAAGTACATCGTCGCCGCCTGCGCGCTCCAGACCGTCCAGATCACCATGGTCGCGCTCGGCTGGTACTACATCTTCCGCGCGGGCTTCCCGGACGCAGTCATCAAGTACCGCTCGATCCTCGCCGCGTACGCCGCCGGCGCCGCCCTGAACAACTACCTGCCGGCGAACATCGGCACGTTCACGTCGCTGCTGATGTACACGGCGCTGATCGCGGGCGCGACGTTCACGGCCGTGCTCGGCGGCTACGTCGTCCAGAAGATCTTCTTCACGATCTCCGGGACGTTCGTCTACGCGTACCTCTTCATCTCCGTGCCGGGCTCGTTCTCGATCGAGCTCGGGAACATCTCGGCGCACCCGGTCTTCACAGTGTTCGTCATCGTCGCCGGCGTGGCGCTCGTCGCGCTGCTGATCCGGGTCTTCTGGAAGCGGCTGGAGCACCTCTGGGACGAGGCGAAGCAGGGCGGCGCCATCCTCGCCCGCCCGCGCGACTACTTCATCAAGGTCTTCCTGCCGTCGCTCATCTCATACCTCGCGAAGCTCGGCGTCATCGGCGTGTTTCTCGCCGCATACGGGATCCCGGTCACGTTCCACACGATCATGTCGGTGCAGGGCGGCAACTCGATCGCCGGCACGGTGACGGTGACGCCGGGCGGCGTCGGCGTGAACCAGGCGATGAACGTCGCCTCGCTGCACGACGTCGCGACGCCGGATCAGGCGACGGCGTACTCGGTCGGGCAGCAGCTGATCATGACCGCGTTCAACACGGTGTTCGCGATCGTCGTGGTCGTCTGGGCGTTCGGCTGGACGGGTGGAAAGGCACTCGTCGGCGACTCGTACTCGGAGGCGAAGGTGAAGATGGCCGAGCAGAAGGAAGCGCGCGCCGAGAAGAAGGTGGCCAAGAAGGAGGCGAAGGCGGCCGGCGAGGTGCCCGGGATCCGCGAGCGGCTGCACAACCTGCACGAGGAGGACGACACGTCGTGAGCGCGGCGATCGTCGTGCCCGGCAACGAGGTTCGGGTCGACGGGGTCTGGCGGATCAGCACCGCCTGCCTGATGCTCGTGCGCGAGGCCGAGCGGCTGGCTGCCTCCGGCGCAGCGTCCGTGGTCGTTTTCACGGGCTGGTCGCGCGGCGGCGAGCCGTCCGAGGCGGAGCAGATGCGCGACGCGTGGCAGGGGCCGGCGGTGGAGCTCGTCGTCGAGCCCTCCGCCTCGGTGACCGCCGAGAACGCGGCGCGGACCTTGCCGCTGCTGGTCTCTCGGGGCGTGCGGCGGGCGCTCGTGCTCTGTACGCCCTGGCACCGGCACCGGACGCGCTTCTTCTTCTCGCGGCTGTACGCGCTCGGCGGCGTCGAGGCCGAGGTGCTGGCGGTGCCGGGGGCGCGCGGGATGCGCTCGATTGCGCACGAGGTCGCGGCGCTGCCGCTGGCGCGGCGGCAGCTGCGCGCAGCGCAGGCCGAGCTGGCCAGGCGGGGATTCGCGCCGTGACCGACACGCTCGTCTTCATCCCGGCCTGGAACGAGGAGGGGAACCTTCCGGGCGTGCTGGAGGCGCTGCACGCCGAGCTTCCGTCCGTGGACGTTCTGGTTATCGATGACGGCTCGGTTGACCGGACGGCTGCGGTTGCGCGCGAGCACGGCGCTGAGGTGGAGTCGTTCGGCGAGAACCGCGGGCTGCCGGAGGGGATCGCTGCCGGCTACCGCTGGGCGCTCGAGCACGAGTACGCGTTCTGCGGGCGGGTCGACGCGGACGGGCAGCACCCGCCGGCGGAGCTGGCGCGGCTGCTCGAGCTGGTGCGGGCCGATGTGTGCGACGTCGCGGTCGGGTCACGCTTCGTCGCGGGCGAGGGCTACGAGCCGTACCGGTACCGCCCCGCGGCCGCGCGGCGCCTCGGGACGGCGGTGCTGCGGCGCGCGATGGCGCCGGTGCTGGGGCGGCCGTTCGGCGACGCGACGAGCGGGCTCTGGGCCGTGAACGCGAAGGCGCTGCCCGTCCTGGCGAAGCCGTTCACGACCGAGGCGCCGGAGGTGGAAGCATTGATCCGCGTCGCGGACGCAGGGCTCCGTCTCGACGAGGTAGCGGTGAACATGGCCGAGCGGGCCGGTGGCGAGTCGAAGCTGCGCGGGTCGAAGGCGGTCAAGGTCGTCCTGACCGTCGCCGGAACGCTGCTCGCGGGCTTCGTGCTTAAGCGCCGCCGCCGCTAGTCATCCCCTCGGGATGACACATCCGCCTCGCGCGCGCGTGAAACTCGGCCGCATGAAGATCCCACACACAGCTGTAGCGGTGGCCGTCGGCGCCGCACTCGTGCTCGCCCTCGCCGCATGCGGCAGCGGCTCGAGCACCACGACGGTCACGACATCGAGCGGCGCGAGCGCGACCTTGTCGACTCGCTCCTGGAACAACCTCCAGGCCGTGGAGGCGAAGGCACACACCGAGAACAACAAGGCGGTGAGCCAGTTCGGGTACTGCACGACGCTCATCGGGCAGAAGTCGTCGAAGTCGCTGATCGATTCGTGCTTCCAGAGCGCGACGGCGAACGTGCTGCTCCTGGGCGGCGAGGTCACGGGCTTCCTCAGCGCGCTGATGCAGGAGACGACCGGCGCGTGCCACGACGCGCTCTCGCAGGTGAACGACGAGGTCACCTCGTACGTCACGGCTGTCCAGACGGTGGACACCGCCGCGAAGGCCGGGGAGGTGCCGTCGACCGACGACATCAACACCGCCAAGGACGCGCTCGGGACGCTGCAGGCGTCGAAGGGCTCGGTCAAGGCGGCGTGCTTCCCGTCGTAGCTCGCAGCCGCCGAACGCGGCGCATCACCCCCTCGGGACGATGCGCCGCCTCGGCGGACATCGGAGGATCGACCGCGTGAGGGTCTTCTGGACTGCCGTGCTCGCCGGCGTGCTCGTGCTGGCCGCCGCCGCGTGCGGCGGGAGCAGCGGGTCCTCCGGCAGCTCTTCCAGCACGACGTCGACCACGACCGAGTCCACGACGACGACCGCCTCGACGACGACGTCCTCGACGGGCGGCGGTGGCGGCGCGGGCGGCAAGCTCTCGGCCGCCGAGTGGTCGACGCTGCAGGCGGACGTTGCGCAGGCGAAGTCGGTCAACCAGCAGGGAATCGCGACCTTCAAGAAGTGCCGCGTGAAGGTCTCGGGGAGCTACAACAACCAGCAGATCGCGGCGTGCTTCGGCTCGTCCACCACGTCCGTCGTTGCGGCGGGGCAGAAGCTGAACGCCGACCTCGCGACCGCGCAGAAGTCCGCGAGCGGCGCGTGTGCCGCCGCCCTCGGCAAGGCGCAGGGCCAGATCACGCTGTACATCTCGTCGGTGAACGCGATCGGCCTGACGGTGAAGCGGGGGCAGATCCCGACTACGGACAGCATCGACTCGACGACGGCGCAGCTGGCGGACGCGCAGGCAGCGGGCAAGACGATCGCGCCGGCGTGCGCACCGGCGTAGAGGCAGCGGCCGTGCTCCTTGCGACGAGCACGTTGGGCTACGTGATCCTGATCATCGTGCTCGTGCCGTTGATCATCGCGTGGGCGTACGCGCTGATCGACATCGTGCGGCGGATCGACATCGGCATCGGCGCGAAGGCGCTCTGGGCAGTGTGCGTGGTTCTGCTGCCGTTTCTCGGGACGCTGATCTACCTGCTGCTCAGGCCGGCTTCGGCCAACATGCGCGCGGCGTAGACCGGCCGCCGACCGGGTTAGCCTCTTTGTCTGGGCGTGAACCGACGACGGAGGACGCATGAAAGGTTCGGACAAACCGAAGAAGCTGCAGAAGAAGGCGCCGCAGAAGACGCTGAAGGAGAAACGGAGCGCCAAGAGAGCGAAGGGCAACCGCTAGCCGGAGGCGGCACCCATGAGGCGTAGCTTCGCCGGAACCGGCCCGGGTGGTCGCGGGCGCACGCTGCTTGCCGTCATCGCGCTCCTGACCGCCGCCGCGGAGATCGCAACCGCTGCGTTCAACTACGTCCCCCAGGCGGCGGCCGCGGTCATGGCCGTGCTCTTCGTCGCCGGCTGGCTGCTGCTGCAGGTGCCGAGCGCGACCGGGCCGATCCTCATCGGCCTCGCCTCGGCCCTCGAGGTCCTGTTCACCCCGCTCTACGGGCGCAACGGAGCGAGCACCTGGCTCGTGCACGGCGCGATCGCGGTTCTCGGCATCGTCGGAGTCGTGGCCGCCTATGCGACGCTCCGCGCCGACCGCGAATCGCGGGGCCTGCCGCCGGCAACGGAGGCGTAACGATGCTTGGGGGCCAGGCACGCTGCACTTCCATTTGACACGCGTGCTGTGCTGCAGGCGTGGTTCGCCGTTCAGCCGCTGAAGCGGGCGCGAGTCGTTCGGTCGCGGTAGTGGGGGCGGGGCCGGCAGGGCTCGCGACCGCCGCGATGCTGGCGCGCGCCGGCGCGAAGGTCGCGGTCTTCGACCGGACTGCGATCGCGGCCGCCTGGCTGACGCGATACGACAGGTTGCACCTGCACACGATCCGGTGGCTCTCGTCACTGCCCGGCTACCGGTTCCCGCGGTCGGCCGGCAAGTGGCCGTCCCGCGACGCGGTCGTCGAATACCTGCGGCGCTATGCCGAGCGGTTCGAGCTCGACGTGCGGGAGGGGGTGGACATCAGGCGGATCGACCGCAGCGACTCCGGATGGACGCTGCTGACCGGCGACGGCGGGGTCGAGGCCGGCCGCGTCGTTGTTGCGACCGGGAATAGCAACGCTCCGGTCGTTCCGCACTGGCCGGGAACCTTCAGCGGCACCTTCATCCACTCGGCCGACTACCGAAATCCGACTCCGTACAACGGGCAGCGCGTGCTCGTGATCGGCGCGGGAAACTCGGCTGCCGAGATCGCGACGGATCTGGCCGCCGGGGGCGCCGTCGAGGTCCTGCTCGCCGTGCGCACGCCGCCGCACATCGTCCGCCGCGACACATTGGGCTTCCCGAGCCAGGTGATGGGGATCGCCGCCGCACACCTGCCCGTCGCGCTCGCTGATGCGGTCGCTGCGACCGTGCGACGCGTCTCGCTGCCCGACCTGACCGCCCAGGGGCTGCCGGCGCAAGCCGCGCCGTACTCGTTGTTCCTGCGCAGACGCGCGATCCCGATCCTGGACGTCGGCATCGTCGACGCCGTGCGCCACGGCCGCGTTCGCGTCGTCGGGCCGATCGACCGTTTCGAGCCTGGGGCGGCCGTGCTCGCCGACGGCGCGCGTGTCGTGGTCGACGCGGTGATCGCGGCGACGGGCTTCCGTCCGGCGCTCGAGCCGCTGGTCGGCCACCTCGGAGTCCTCGACGAGCACGGGGCACCGACCGTGCACGGCCCGGAGGAGCATCCCGGAGCGCCGGGACTGCACTTCGTCGGGTACCGCGTGAGCCTGGGCGGGGCCTTCCGCCTGGCCGGGATCGACGCACGGCGAGTTGGCGAGGCAGCCCGCCGTCGCTGGTGATCGCGACGGTGTGCGCTCCGACGCAGGGAGGGCATGACTACCTCGCTTTCCATCCGTTCGGCTAGCTGTCGCTGTCCGAAGCCTCTGATACAACCGGGCGATGGTCGGCAGCGGGGGTCGGCCTGCGGTTATCGACGGCTACGCAAGTGCCAATGTCGTCGCGTGCTCGCAGGCAAGTGTTCTGTTCCGGGTTTCGCGCCTGCGCGACGGTGATGTCGCGCTCAAGGTGTTCCAGCTCGGCGGAACGCCGGCGGAGCAGGCATTCGCGCGCACCCGGATGCTCGGCGACTGGCGGATCTGGAGCGAGCTCGCACATCGACACGTCCTGCCTGTGCAGGACTTCGGGGACAGGAGCGGCTCGCTATACCTCGCGACGCCGTGGGTGAACGGCCCCAGCCTGCGTGCCGTGCTCGACCAGCGCCGCAGGCTCGATCCAGCGCACGTTCGGCAGCTGGCCACGCAGATTGCGAGCGCGCTCGATGCGGCCGCCGCGGTGCGGCTCATCCATCTGGACATCAAGCCCGAGAACGTCCTGTTCGCGTCCGCCGAGGACGTGGTCCACTCGTACGTGACGGACTTCGGCGCCGGCAGCCTCGCGGCCCGGGAAGTGGGAGCAGACCCATCCCGCTCCTTTCGCGGCACGTTCGAGTACGCAGCTCCCGAACAGGTGCAAAGGGGTTCGATCGACCGTCGGGCGATGGTCTACTCGCTCGGCTGCCTCGTCTACGAGACGCTCACGGGAGCGACGCCGTACGGGGGCCGCCCACGTGATGTGGCGCCGCCGCCCGTCGCAGACGCGCCGCCGGAGGTCGGCCTCGTCCTTGCGAAGGCGCTCGCGTATCGGCGCGAAGAGCGCTACGCGACCTGCGCGGAGTTCGCGGAGGCCCTGGGTGAAGCGCTCGCATTCGCGCAGCCTCCGGATCCGGTTCGTGCCACAAGGCGCCGGCGTTCCGTCGGTCTTCGTCACCTGACCGTCGCGGCTTCGGTCGCACTCGTTGCCTGTTGCGCGGCGACGGCAGCCTCGTGGCTCACGCAAAGCGGGCCCGGCGGGTCGCACCCTGCTCCGCTTAACACCCTTCCCAGCCATGACTTCTACGCCGCGCTGCCTGCGGCCACGCCGACCGTCGTGACTCCGCGCAAGCCGGTCCTCCGCGCTGCGGCTGCCACCAAGACGGTGCCGGCGCAGAAGGCGCGGACCCACGCGCCGGCTTCGCTGTCTCGGCACGACCGCTCCGCGGCGACGTCGCGGCCTCAAGCAACGAGCGTTGCCGCACACATCCCGACGACCGCGAAGGTCGCCGCCGCTTCCTCGAGCGTCGCGCGCCAGGCGTCCGCGCCGGCAACGTCCAGCGGCAGCGCAGGCGAAAGCTCGGCTGCAGCAACGACGACGCCCGTCGCAGTCGCGCCACCGCAACGTCAACCGCCACCGCCGGCCACGTCGGACCCGACACCTCCTCTGCCGCCGCCGCCACCGTGAGCAAGAGAACCACCACTGTCGCTGCGCTCGTCGCCTCGGTGTTCCTCGTCGGCGCCGGTTGGGCTACCGCTGGATCGCTCGCCGGACAGGCCGACGTGGCGCATGCGGCCCTCGCCAAGGCCCCCGGGGATCCGCCGGATGCGGGCGGACCGGTCGATCCACCCACGCGTACGGATCCCACTTCGAGCACCACCACGACGACGAATGCGACGACGACGACGCCGGCCACCACCAGCACGACGACGACGCCACCGACGACCACAGCGCCCTCTACAACCTCGACGGCGCCGCCTACGACATCCACCTCTACGTCGACGGCGACCGTCACGACCACCGTCGTGACCCCGCCATCCACGACCACCGTCGTGACCCCGCCATCGACGTCCACGACCACCGTCGTCGCAACCACGACGACCGTGCAGCAACCACCTCCGTCGACGACGACGGTGCAGCTACCGCCGCCGCCACCCCCGCCCTCGACCACCACGACCCAGGCGACGACGACCACTCGCCGGTCCACGACGATACCGGTGGCGCCTCAAGTCGATCAGTGCCCGAACATCAGCGGCCTGCAGGCGACGGTGCCGAGCGGCATGGTCAAACAGAACGGCAAGTGCGTCTCCCGCCTCTCCCTCACCGCGAGCGGGCTCATAAAGCGCCCTTCGCATCCGGTGGCGGGGCAGCAGTTTGCGGTCGGCGCGACGATCCTGAACAAGAAGACGAAGAAGGGGCTTCGGTCCGCCGTCGTCACGTGTCCGGCGGCCGTCGGGGGCAAGACCGTCGACGTTCGCCGAACGTTGTTCGACGCCCGGCACTCGGCGGCGTACTGCTACTGGATGATCCCCGCCTCGGCGCGTGGGGCGGTTCTGCACGTAGCCGTGGTCGCGACGTACCAGGGCGCTCACGTTCGCCGCTGGTTCAAGGCTACCGTCGGGTAGACCGCGGTCGCCTCGACGGCGGCGTTCTGCCCGAGGGCGCACTCAACGTCCGGTGTTGCCGCGGTGCGTTCCCGTCGCGATCAGGATGACGACGTCGGCGAGTTTGACGCGATCGGCGATCTCGTCGAGGATCGCCGGGATCACCAGCCGCCGTGGCTGGGCGCGTGTCCTGTCGCAAACGCTGATCGCGACCGTCTGACCTCGGCGCACGACGTCCCGGAGCGGTGGGCCGGCAATCGGCTCGCGGAGCGCGGCGCGCACAGCGTCGTGAGGATCGGCGGCTGGCGGGGTGTGGGTCGGGACGATCACGGTCGTTCGGTCGGTCGGAAGGTCGACGTCGAGGCCCGTCTCGCCGTAGGCGATCTGGACTTTCAAGGCAGTCATCTTGCCCACTCGAAGATCGCCCGGCCGGGCAGGAGCGGCCAGACCTGTGGACGGCGGGCAAAAACGCCGAAACAATGCGTTGAATGCGCCGGCGCCATTTGAGTCCATACCCCGGCAGGCGAATCCATTGGATTTGTCTTCTCCTATTGCTCGCGGGCGTAGCGGCGGCTGTCGCGTCCGCCGGCAGGGCAGCGCCGCCTCCGGGCGCGACGGCCCAGTGTCGCGACGGCACCTACAGCTATTCGCGACACCGTTCGGGCACGTGTTCGCACCACGGCGGCGTCGCTCGGTGGCTCGGCGCAGCGTCGCCAACCTCTGGCAAAGCAACAGTCGTGCTCGGCGCGACGGTGCTGCTGCGCCCCCGGACGCTGACCGCAAATTGCCGACTCGGGCCGAACCCTGACCGGCGCTGCTCGCCTGGTGCGTACTACCGGGGACTGACGAAGCAGGTGATCTGCTCGCCGTCGTTCCGAACGAGCACGATCCGGAACGTCCCCGAATCAGAGAAATTCGAGGTCGAGCGCGAATACGGCATGCAACCCGGTCATTACGGCCGGACGCTCGAGATCGACCACATCATCAGCCTCGAGCTGGGCGGTTCAAACGACATCGCGAACCTCTTCCCCGAGCGGGCCACGGCCGCCCCCGGATACCAGCTGAAAGACCGGCTCGAGAACGCCGCGCACGACTGGGTCTGCGCCGGCCGGATATCGCTGCGGGTCGCGCAGTACGCGATCGCGTCGAACTGGCAGGCGCTCTACAAGCGCGTGTTCGGCGTGGCCCCGTGACGCGGCGGCGGTAAGACTTCACGCTCGACGCGTCGTCGAATCAGCGCCTCCGGGGGCGGCCGTGCTTCCTCTTGACACACGTCCAGCCGATGCATAGCCTCGGTCAGCTCTCACGGAGGAGGGGCTGATGGTGAGCGTCACGTCTCGCGTCAGCTGCGGCAGCAGGGAAGTCACGAATCCGCTTGCGCGTGCGCCGGTGAGGGGCTTGCGGCGCGGACCGGCGCCGGACTAGCGTCGGCGTCGGACTCAAGGCCGAGCCAGATGCGCGTCTATCTGATCTCGAGCATGACTCTCCACCGCGAGGGTCTGGCAGAGGTGCTGGCGCGGCGAGACGGGATCGAGCTCGTGGGGACGGGCGCGGACCCAAACGCGTTGCCGCTCACCATGATTGCGGCGGCCGGCGCCGAGCGCACGATCATCATCCTCGATGCCGGCGGGCTCGACGTAGCCGAGGTGGCGCCGCGCCTCGCTCGCGCTTCCCGCGCGCCGGTGCTTGCGATCAACGTCCCCGCGCGCGAGCGCGACGTCATCGCCTGCGCCGAGGCCGGCGTCGCGTGCTGCCTGACGCCTGAGGCCTCGATCGACGACCTTGTCGCCGCCGTGGCCTCCGTGGCACGCGGAGAGGCGCCGTGCTCGCCGTGGACGGCGGCCGTGCTGACGCGACGGGTGGCCGCACTTGCCTGCGAGCAACACACCCCGGCCCGGGTGGTGCCGGTGTCGGCGAGCCCGATCGCGACCGCAAGGCTCACTGTGCGCGAGCTCCAGGTCGTCGACCTCGTCGACCAGGGCCTATCCAACAAGGAGATCGCCCGCCAGCTGTGCATCGAGCTGCCAACAGTCAAGAACCACGTGCACCGCATCCTCGAGAAGCTCGGGGTCCGGCGCCGCGCCGACGCCGCCGCGATGATCCGCCGCGGGCACGCGGTCGAGGCGCCGAGGTACTAGTCCTCCGCGAAGCGCGGACTAGTCCCTCCGCGCAACACACTTGAATCCGATTGGGTCCCCGCGATCCATTGGCACCGCGCGCCCCGGCGGCCACAGTGGGCCGCGAGGAGCATGGACGTTGGCCCCAACACGCATCCTCGTCGCCGACTTGCCGCGCCTGCAGCGGGAGCTCGTCACCGAGTTGCTGCTCGACCGTGCGGACGTGGAAACGGTCGAGGCGACCGCGCTGTGCGCCGAGGAGGAGCACCTCCGCCCGGATGTGGTGATCCTCGGCGAGGACGACCCGGCGATGGTGCGCGCCCTGCTCGCGGCCTCGCCCCGGCTCGTCGTCCTCACGCTGGCCGACAGCGAGCTGGTGGCCTGGCGCTACGGCCTGACCCCGTACCGGGAGTGCCTGGGCGAGCTCTCGCCGGCGGCGCTGAGCGCCGGGATCGAGCTCCGCAATCCTCTGCCTTCGTGGTGGACCAGCTGACCCTCTGAAAGGAGCACCGTGGCCGTCACACCGACCTATCCGGGCGTCTACATCGAAGAGCTCAAGAGCGGCGTCCACCCCATCACCGGCGTGGCGACGTCGATCACGGCGTTCGCGGGCTTCGCGCCGAAAGGCCCCGTCGACGAGCCCATCACGGTGCAGTCGTTCACCGAGTACGCACGCATCTTCGGCGGGCTGGTGGCCAACAGCACGATGAGCTACGCCGTCCAGCAGTTCTTCCAGAACGGCGGCCAGAACGCGCTCATCGTGCGCTGCGCCACCAAGCCCAGCGCCGGCGCGGCGACGAAGGCCTCCGGCGCCACAGGAGCCCCGGTGCTGTCCCTCGAGGCGTCGAGCGAGGGCGCGTGGGGGAACGACCTGACGTTCCAGATCGACTACAACACGGCGCTCGCGACGCAGTTCAACATCACCGTCAGGAACACCGTTACCGGCGAATCCGAGGTGCTACGCAACCTCATCCCGGGGCCAACCCTGACGGCGGCGCTCGAGGCGCAGTCGCAGTTCGTGCGCGTCCAGACGGGCACCACCCCGCCGGCGGCCCTGCCGCCTGCTGCCGCTCCAATCGCCCTCGGCGCAACGCCGGCGAGGCTGGGCAAGGACGGGACGATCGACTCCGGCATGATCGCCCCGACTCCCCCCAACGGAACCGGCATCTACGCGCTCGAGCGGGCCGACCTCTTCAACCTGCTCGTCATCCCGCCGATCGCGCAGTCGTACGACACCGCCGGGGAGCGGGTGCTGCCGGTAGCGATCAGGGGACTCGCGGGCACCTTCTGCCGCGAACACCGGGCGCTCCTCATCGTCGATCCGGACCAGGCCTGGAAGGAGCCGGGCGACATCACGAAGGTGACCGCCGGCACAACGGCTCTCGAAAAGCACATCGCGCAGATCTCCGCGGACAACCGGCGCAACGCGGCCATCTACTTCCCGTACCTGAAGGCGCCCGACCCCCTGCAGGGCGACGTGGTCATCGAGTTCCCGCCGGCCGCCTCGATCGCCGGCGTGATGGCGCAGACCGACACCGAGCGCGGCGTGTGGAAAGCCCCTGCGGGCCTCGACGCCGGGCTGTCAGGCGTCCAGGAGCTCAAGGTCAAGCTGACCGACGGCCAGAACGGGATCCTCAACCCGCTCGGTGTCAACTGCCTGCGGACCTTCCCGGCCGCAGGCCACGTCGTATGGGGGGCCCGCACGCTGCGCGGCGACGACAAGTTCGCCGACGAGTGGAAGTACGTCCCGGTCCGCCGCACTGCGCTGTTCATCGAGGAGAGCCTGTTCCGCGGCACGCAATGGGTCGTGTTCGAGCCCAACGACGAGCCGCTCTGGGCACAGATCCGGCTCAACGTCGGCGCCTTCATGCAGAACCTCTTCCGCAAGGGCGCGTTTCAGGGCAAAACGCCGCGCGAGGCGTACCTCGTCAAGTGCGACGCCGAGACCACGACGCAGACCGACATCAACAATGGCGTCGTGAACATCCTCGTCGGCTTCGCTCCGCTGAAGCCGGCCGAGTTCGTGATCGTCCAGATCCAGCAGCTCGCTGGCCAAATCGAAAGCTGAGGTGCACGGCCGTGGCCCAGTTCACCGTGAACGCCAGCCGGTTCGACCCGTACGCGAACTTCAAGTTCCGCGTCAAATGGGACGGCCGTTACGTCGCCGGCGTCAGCAAGGTCTCCGCGCTCAAGCGGACCACCGAGGTCATCGAGCATCGCGAGGGCGGTGACCCCAGCACGTCGCACAAGTCGCCCGGGCGCACCAAGTACGACGCGATCACCCTCGAACGCGGCGTCACCCACGATGTCGAGTTCGAGCGGTGGGCAAACAAGGTCTGGAACCTCGGCTCGGGGCTCGGCGCGGAGGTCTCGCTCAGGGACTTCCGCAAGGACATCATCATCGAGCTCTACAACGAGGCCGGCCAGCTCGTGATCTCCCACAAGGTCTACCGGGCCTGGGTCTCCGAGTATCAGGCGCTCCCCGATCTCGATGCGAACGCCAACGCCGTCGCGATCCAGCACATCAAGCTGGAGAACGAGGGCATCGAGCGCGACTACGAGGTGGCGGAGCCGGCCGAGCCGAGCTTCGTCGAGCCGTAAGGGGGCGGAGCGGACGCGGCGTGATGCTCGAGGCGACCCTCCCGCACGGGATGCTGCGCGGCGGCGAGCTGCGCCGCGACGCGCTGCTGCGCACGCCGACCGGGGCCGACGAGGCGATGCTTGTCGAGTCGCTCGCAGGCGCGAGCGCGGCGGCGCGCACCAGCGCGTTGCTGGCCAGTTGCGTCGTCCGGCTCGGCGGCGAGGACGCAGGCCTGACCGACGTACGCGCGCTCGTCGTCGGCGATCGCGAGGCGCTGCTCCTGCAGCTGCGCGCGGCCGCGTTCGGGGAGCGCGTGCCGTGCGTGCTGGACTGCCCGGGCTGCGGCGAGCGGATGGACCTCGAGCTCGACGTCGCCGACCTGCTCGTGGACGCGTACGTCGACGCCGCCGCCGAGCACGCCCTCGGGCCACTGCGCTTCCGGCTGCCGACCGGCGCCGACCTCGAGGACGCGGCCGACGCGGCCGATCCCGAGGCGGGCGCGATGCTCCTCCTGGAGCGCTGCGTGCTCGAGGGCGCGCTCACCGATGTCGCGCGCGAGGCGCTCGAGGACGAGCTCGAGCGCCTCGACCCGCAGGCCGAGCTGCAGGTCGCCGTGGCGTGCCCGAGCTGCGGCAAGCCGGTCGACGCGGCGGTCGACCCGGGTGCGCTCGTGCTCGACGAGCTCGCCGACGGCGCCGACGCGCTGTTTCGCGAGGTGCACGCGCTCGCGCGCCACTACCACTGGAGCGAGCGCGAGATCCTCGGGCTCGAGCTCCGCCGCCGGCGGCGCTACCTCGACCTGCTTGTCTCCGACGAGGACGCGGAGCAGGCGTTGGTGTGAGCGGCTTCGCGCACAGGCTCGTCATGCGTGCGCGCGGCGGCGACGGCGCCGCCGTCGCGCGTCCTCGGCGCGCCCCACGCTTCGTGCCCGCCTCTCCAGGCGGCGAGGGCCCTGCCGACAGCGTGCTGCTCGCCCCACTCGGCGCCGGGGCGCCGGCCGGACCCGAGACCGCGCCGCCCCCCCGCCGTGCGCCGGCCGCCGCGGCCGCCAACCAGCGTCCCGCCGAGCGTCGCGATGATCGCGCCGCCCCCGCCCCGGTGCCGACCGTCTCGCGTGGGCGCGAGCTTCCGGCGCAGCCGCTCGCCCGTCGCCCGGGCGAGCCGCGGGAGCGCGGGGCTCCGCCGGCGCCGCCCCCACGAGCGCCGGCGCGCGCCGCAGCGCAGTCGGCCGTTGTGAAGGCCGCCACCGCGCCATCGCCGCGGCAAGAACCCGCAAGGACGACGGCGGCTCCGGTCCGCGCCGCCTCGCGCCCGCCCGCCCGCCTGCCGGCCACGTCGGCCGCCGCGGCGCCGCGCGTCGAGGTGCGCATCGGCCGCGTCGAGGTCGCTGCACCGGCGCCTGCCGTGACGCCCGCGCCGCCGACCCGCACCCTGCGGCCGCCCGCCGCGCAACGCCCGGCGACCGCACGGCCGGCGACCGCCGCGTTCGGCGAGCTCGCCGCGGCCCGGCGCCACGTCGACCGGATCGCGCGGTGAGGCCTGGATGGCCAACCACTTCGGCATCGCGACGGTGACGGCCACGCTCCAGCAGCTGCTCGACCGGACGGTCTCGGCCGACGTTCCGGGCGCCAGCGCCACGATGATCAGCCCCGACGGCCCCGCGGCCGGCGCCCCCGATCCGGGGGTGAACATCTTCCTCTACCAGGTCATTCCCAACGGGGCGTGGCGCAACGAGGACCTCCCGACGCGCACGCCGAGCGGCGCACCCGCCAACCGCCCGCGCACCGCCATCGACCTGCACTACCTGTTGACGTTCTACGGCGACGACGCCGACTTCGAGCCGCAGCGCGTGATGGCGAGCTCGATCCGCGTCTTGCACGCGCGACCGGTGCTGACCCGCAAGCAGATCCAGGGCGCGATGTCGGCGTTCCCGGTGCTCCTCCCGTCCGACCTCGCCGCCGACGTTGAGCGCGTGAAGCTCACCCAGCTCCCGCTCAACCTCGAAGAGTTGTCGAAGCTGTGGTCGGTCTTCTTCCAGACGACGTACAGGTTGTCCGTCGCCTACCGCGGCACCGCTCTGCTGCTCGACGCCGACGACCCCGGCGGCGACGCGCTGCGCGTCCTGAGCCGCAACTTCTACGTGGAGACGCTGCGCGAGCCGGTCGTGGACGAGGTGGTGAACGCGGCCGGCGACGACCTGCCGATCACCTTCGGCGACCAGATCCGTGTGCGCGGCCACGGCCTGCACGCGCCCGTCGTCGGCGTGCGGATCGACGGCGAGGACGCGACGGGCGTGACCGTGATCGACGACGCCGAGCTGGTCGCCACCCCACCGCCGCTGATGCGCGTCGGCATCCACGGCCTCCAGGTCGTCCACCAGCGGGCGATGGGGACGCCGCTGCTGCCGCATCCGGCCGGCGCGGCCTCCGACGCCGTCCCCTACGCGCTGGCCCCGCGCATCCACAAGACCGGCGCCGCCTACGACGTCAACACGCTCAACCCGACGTCGCGCGTGGTCGACACTGTCACACTCCACTCCGCCGACGTGCGCGTCGTGCTCGAGCCGACGATCGGGCGCCGCCAGCGCGTGGCGATCCTGCTCAACCAGCTCACCGCGACGGGCGCGCAGGCCTACACGTTCGCGGCCAAGCCGCGTCCGGCCGACGGCACGACGATCACCGTCCGCGCGGTCGACGTGATCCCGGGCAGCTACCTCCTCCGGGTGCAGGTCGACGGCGTCGACAGCGCGCTCGACGTCGTCGCGGGCGCCTACGGCGAGCCGCAGGTGGCGCTGTGAGCGACTGTGCCGTCGAGAACCAGCTGGCGCTCGCCGCCGAGCTCGACCGGATCGCGGTGCGGCTCGAGGCGGCGGTCGCGGGCCGGGATGCCGCGGTCGACGGCGAGCCGATCGCGCACCCCGACGCGCTCGAGCGCGTGGTGCTCGCCTTCGGCCTGTCGCCCTTCGAGCGCGACCTCCTGCTGCTGTGCGCCGGCGCCGAGCTCGAAACGCGCATCGCGCGGCTCTGCGGCGACGGCCAGCCCGCGCTGCCGAGCTTCGGCATTGCCCTCGCCGCGCTCGCCGACCCGCACTGGAGCGCGATCACGCCCGACGCACCGCTGCGGCGCTGGCGAATGATCGAGCCGGAGGCGGGCCACCCGCTCACCGCGGCGCCGCTCCACATCGACGAGCGCATCCTGCACCACCTCGCCGGCGCGGGCCGGCTCGACGCCGACCTCGCGGCGGTGTCCGAGCTCGTCGGCGCGCCGGACGCGCTGCCGCGCTCCCAGCAGACGGCCGCCGACGAGCTGGCCCAGGCGTTCGGGCTGGTCGTGCTCGAGGGGGCCGACGCTGCGACCCGTCGCGCCGTCTGCGCCGCCGCCTACGCGCCCGCCGGGCGCGCGGTTCACGCGCTCGCAGCAGCAGACCTGTCCGCCCACGCCGCCGAGCGCGCATCGCTCGCACGCCGATGGGAGCGCGAGGCCGCGCTGACCGGCTCCGTACTGCTGCTCGAGGTCGGCAGCGACGACGACCCGCTCGTCCGCGCGGCCGCGACGGCCTTCGCCGACACGCTCGACGCGCCACTCGTCGTCGCAGCCGGCGAGCCGCCGGCACCCGGCCACCGGCCCGCCGCGCACGTCGAGCTGCGGCAAGCGCAGCGGGCCGAGCAACGGGTGCTATGGGACGCCGCTCTGGGGAGCGCGGCAGGCTCGCTCAACGGCACGCTCGACCGGCTGGTCGCCCACTTCGACCTCGGCGCCGACGCGATCCGCGCCGCGGCCGCGCAGGGCGGTGCCGACCCGGAGGCCCTCTGGCGGGCGTGCCGGGCGCAGGCGCGCCCGCGCCTCGGTGGCCTCGCCCAGCGGCTCGACCCCGTCGCGAGCTGGGACGACCTCGTGCTGCCCGAGACCGAGCGCGAGATCCTCCAGGAGATCGGCGCGCACGTGCGCGGCCGCGCGCAGGTCTACGACGGGTGGGGGTTCGCCAGGACGAGCGCTCGAGGCCTCGGGATCAGCGCGCTCTTCGAAGGCCCGAGCGGTACCGGCAAGACGATGGCCGCGGAGGTCCTCGCCCGCCAGCTGGATCTGGATCTGTGGAAGATCGACCTCAGTCAGGTCGTGTCGAAGTACATCGGCGAGACCGAGCGGAACCTGCGTCGTGTCTTCGACGCGGCCGAGTCGGGCGCCGCGGTGCTCCTCTTCGACGAGGCCGACGCGCTGTTCGGCACACGCACAGAGGTCAAGGACAGCCACGACCGCTACGCGAACATCGAGGTCAGCTACCTGCTCCAGCGCATGGAGTCCTACCGCGGCCTGGCGATCCTTACGACGAACGTCAAGGAGGCGATCGACAGCGCCTTCCTGCGCCGGCTGCGCTTCGTCGTGCGCTTCCCGTTCCCGGCGCGGCCCGAGCGCGAGGAGATCTGGCGGCGCATCTTCCCGAAGGGCACGCCGACCGAGGGCCTCGACCCAGCCGCGCTGGCCGGCCTCGGCCTGGCGGGCGGCAACATCCGCAACATCGCGCTCGGGGCGGCGTTCCTGGCCGCCGACGAGGGCGCGCCGGTGCGCATGGGTCACGTTGCGCGCGCCGCGAGGCGCGAGTGCGTCAAGGTCGGCCGGCCGCTGTCGGACGCCGAGGTGGCGGCATGGCTGTGAGGCGCGCGCGCATCGAGGTCGCGATCGACGAGCTCGTGCTCGATGGCGTGAAGCCCGGCGACCCACGGGTCGCAGGGGCCGTCGAGCAGGCGACCCGCCAGGCGCTCGCCGGCCAACGCGCCGCCAGGCACGCCGACCCGGCCGCGATCGGGCGCGCCGTCGGTGGCGCCATCTCCCGGAGAGCGCGATGAGCGACGCCAAGCAGAAGGCGCCCAAGATCCACAAGCCTCCAATCCGGGCCGACGCCACCCCGCGCGCGATCCGCCGCGCGCACCGCGCCGGCGAGCACCGCCGCGGCGCGGCGCTCGTCGAGGCCGGCAAAGGGCCCGGCGTGCCCCTCACGCCCGCCGTGCGGGGCCGCCTCGACGCCCACCTCGGCCATCGCTTCTCGGCGCTGCGCGTCCACACCGGCAACTTCGCCGTCCGCACCGCCCGCGCGCTCGACGCCAACGCGTTCACGGTCGGCCACGACGTCTTCTTCTCGGCCGGCATGTACGCGCCCCACGAGCCCGCCGGCTACGCACGGCTCGCGCACGAGGCAGCGCACACGCTGCAGCAGCGGTCGTGGTCGGCCAGGGTGGGGGACGACCGGCTCGAGGCCGAGGCCGACCGGGCCGTCCTCGCCGGCAGCTCAGCCGGGCTCCCGGCCAGCGGCCCGCTGATCCAGCTCGAGCCGACGTGGCCGCGGCGGACGACCGGCGCGGCCATGCTGCGCGAGGCCGAAAAGATCCTTGCGACCACGCGCGACCCCCAGTCGACCGACGAGCTGACGAAGCTGTGGTCGCAGGTCGGCTCGAACTTCGTGGCGACGCAGACCGCCGGCACGATCGCGCGGCGAATCTGGACGAACCTCTTCCTGCGCCACTTCACCGAGCCCGACCCGCGCGGCGGCGTCGAGAGCACCCACCCGCGCTACTTCTACTCGAAGACCTACGGCTGGATCGACGGCCAGCATTTCTTCGGCTTCATCGACTTCGCCGAACAGCAGCTCGCGGCGACGCCGAACGACCCCGACGCCGCATTCGCCGCGGCGACGGCGGAGGGGATCAAGATCGAGAACGACCAGCAGACGATCCGCGACTGGGTGATCCTCGGCGCGCCGCCGGCGCAGAACCCCACCTGGCGCCTGATGCAGGTGCGCCCGCCGAACACGCCGCTGTTCCGCTCGCCACAAATGGTCGCCGGCGCGGTGACGTTCCAGGCGGCAAATCTCGCCGCGAAAGCGCTCCTCAAAGGGACGCAGGCCGAGGTGTTTGCCCTGCTCGACATTCTCAAACGCCAGAAGTTCTTTCTCGACGCCGCGAAGTCCGCGTGGACCTACGAGGACATCGTCAGCGACCAGCTCGGCACGCGCTTCTTCTTCCGATACGGAACGAAGATCAACCGCATGTCGGCCGCCGCGCGCGAGCCGGCGATGCTCGCCGCGCTGACGAGCTTCTTCACCGAGATCGGCGTCGTCGACGACCAGGACGCGGTCGACAAGCAGGCCAAGGCCGACGGCCTGCCGCTGAAAGAGGCCTACGAGGCGAACAAGACGACCGAGGCCCGCGAGCGCGCGGCGCACCCGGGTCTCTTCACCCGGCCGAAGGAGGCGCCGTGAGCGTCCGCGAGCGCGTGCGGCTCCCCGAGGCACGGCGCCCCGAGCCAGCGAGCCCGGGGCGCCCGCTCGACGCCGCTGTGCGCGCCGGCGCCGAGCGCGCGCTGGGCCACGACTTCTCCAGCGTGCGCGTCTACGCCGGCGACGGAGCGGCGCGATCCGCGCGCGCCGAGGGCGCGGTCGCCTACAGCTTCGGCGACCGCCTCGTCTTCGGCGCCGGCGCGTACGCGCCCGGCACGCCGGCCGGCGACCGCCTGCTCGTCCACGAGCTCGCCCACGTCGCTCAGCAGCGCGGCGGCAATGGACGGCCCATCGGCGCGGCGGCCGCCGAGCGCGAGGCTGACGCGGCCGCCGCGCACGTCGTCGGACGCCGCCGCGGCCGGGCCGCGCTGTCGCGCAGGCCCGTCGGTGTTCACCGCCAGGCCCAGCCCACGTCGGCGCCGACCACCCCGCGCACAAGCTTCGAGCGCTGGCTCGCCAAGCGCTTCGCCGGCGTGCGCGTCGTCAACGGCACGCGCGACCGTCAGACCAGCGAGGTCTTCAGCCGTCGGGTGGCCGGCCAGCCCACGTCCATCCCGGCCAACCAGCAGGTGCTGCCCAGCTGGCAGCCGTGGAGCGAGACCGCCGCCGCCGGCGAGCTCTACGACAACGCGATCCAGGCCATCGAGGACGTCGCCGGCGTCTTCGGCGGCGCGCCGATCATCACCGAGGTCGTCCTCTACGCGACCGAGTACACGCTCACGGCGGCCGGCGCCGTGCCGACCGGCAACGTCGGCGCCTCGTACGGCGCCGGCCAGCTGACGATCTACGGCTCTGCGACCACCCTGACCAAGTGGCTGCCGGCGGCGCGCAGCACGACGTCGGGACGCTATCCAATGGTCGTCATCGGTGTCGGCGGGGTCCCCGGGCAGAGCCCCGGGGCGCCGCTTCCCGTCCCCTCGAGAGAGGAGAGCCAGCGCCGGGTGATCGCCCACGAGCTCGGCCACGGGATCGCCGAGGCCGCTCAAGCCGTCGACCCGCGCGTGTTCGATGCCTGGAACCTCGCGGTCGGCTGGCGGAACAACAGCCTCTACGACGTGAAGGACGCTGGCTACATTGCCGCGCTCAAAGCGGGCACGGCTCCCCCGGCCTCAGCGCTCATCACCGTCAACGACTGGAACTCGCCCGCCCACGGCGAGCAGCCGATGAGCGACTACGCCGTGAGCGGCGGCCCGAGTGAGGACTTCGCCGAGTCGGTGATGGCCTTCGTCTACGAGCCCGCACTGTTGAGCAGCCGCTCGCCTGCCCGGTACGCGTTCCTTCAGGCGCGTCGCACTACGCTGCTTCCGCAGCTCGTGCCGCTGCCCCAGGTCGGCGACTTTCCTGTGCCCACGGGGGATACGCGTGTCGCCTGAGCGGCTCCGTATCCCCTCGCGGCGCGCCGCGACCGATCCGCCCGGTAGGCCGCTTGACGCTCCCACACGCCAGGGCATGGAACGCCGCCTCGGGCACGACTTCTCGCAGGTGCGTATCCACGCCGACGCCGAAGGCGCCGCCCAGGCCGCGGCACACCGCGCCGACGCCTTTGCGGTCGGCGAGGAGCTGACCTTCGCCGCCGGCCGCTTCGCTCCCGGGACGCGTACGGGCGACGAACTGCTCGCTCACGAGCTCGCCCACGTCGTCCAGCAGCGCCCCGCGCGCCATGCCCCGAGCGCCGACCCCGCACGCGCCGAGCGCGAGGCCGCCGCAGCCGCACGCGGCGACCGACCCCGTCTCTCCCGGCGCCCCATAGCCGTCCACCGCCAGCCCGCCAAGGCGAAACCGAAGCCCGCGCCGGCGAAGCCCGTCGCCGGAATCACCAAGGCCGAGCTCGCAAATCGGCTCAAGGACCTGGTGGGCCACGACGTGAAGGTCACCGTGGGCGACAAGGACCAACAGACGCAGGAGGTGCGCAAGCTCGCGAAGTTTCGGGACCCAGACCACGCGGACACGATCGACAAGCTCTCGCTTCCCAAGACCTGGAAGAAGTGGGATCCCGGCGCGAACGCCACGGTGTACGACCGGATCGCCACGGCCTTCTCCGACGTGCGACGCGTCGAGGGCGGGCTGCCGGACCTCCAGGAGATCGTCTTCTACGACCAGGAGTACCAGTGGGACGGCGCCAAGTTCGTCCCGGGCGGGCACGCGGCGTCCTGGTTCCACGAGAGGGGCAGCTCGAACTCCGACCACATCAACGTCTTCAGCGAAGCGGTGGGCGCCGAAAGCCCCGGCGCCACGCTGGTCACTGGACCCGCACTGGCCCGGAGCACCGCCGACGCGCCGGCCCAGCAAGAGATGAAGACAGGCCCCGCGGAGCTTCAGCGGTTGATCGCACACGAGGTCGGGCACGGGATCGAAAACGCGACCGGCTCGTTCAAGGAGTTCAACGCGGCGGTCGGGTGGTATCCGCCCGACTCCGAGACGGCGATCCTCTACGACCTTCCATCCGGCGGCCCGACCCCCGGCGGCAAGCAGCCGTCCCAGACGGTCATCACCAAGAGCAACTGGAATTCGGCCAAGCATCGCGAGCAGCCGATCAGCGAGTACGCGACGAAGGGCCCCCGCGAGGACTTCGCCGAGTCGCTGGCGGCGTTCGTCTACTCCCCGAAGGTGCTCAAGGCGCGCTCGCCCGCGCGCTACGACTACTTCCACAACATCTGGCGCCGCGCGATCTGGTACTCGGAGCTCGTCCGTGGCGACACGAAGGCCCCGGCGGAGCCGAAGAAGCCCGCTTTCAACTTCAGCTGGCCGACGGGGGAGAACTGACCATGGCCTCCGCCTTCCCCGGCAGCCCGCGCGTGCTCAAGGGCGCGCTCGTGGTCTTCGAGACGCCCGCCCCGGTCCCGACGAACATCATCGCCTTTCAGTACAACCCCGACCAGGTCAGCCGCACCTTCAGCCAGCAGCTCGGCGACCAGGACCCGTGGAGCAGCAGCGGCGACACGATGTTCGTACTGCCGCCCACCGAAACGCTCTCGCTGAGCGTCGAGCTCGACGCCACCGACCAGCTCGAGAGCGGTGACGCGGTCGCGACCGCCGTCGGGCTCCATCCGACGCTCGCGGCGCTCGAGCTGCTGCTCTATCCGTCGTCGATCGACCTGATCCTCGACAAGGCTCTCGCGCTCGCCGGCACGGCGCGCGTTAAGCCGGCGCGCGTCCCGATCGTGCTGCTCGTCTGGGGACCGCTCCGCGTCCTGCCCGTGCGCGTCGATTCGGTCTCGATCACCGAGGAGGCCTTCGACCCGCGGCTGAACCCGATCCGCGCCAAGGCCGACCTCAGCCTGCGCACGCTGACCGAGAAGGAGCTGAGCGTCGCCGGCCCGCCGTTCGACGTGCTCGCCTTCGTAAACCTGATCGCCAAGGAGGTCATGGCACGCGGCGCGGGCGTCTCGGCGATCGCCGACGTGACCGGCTCGGCCTCCTTCTCCTTCCTGTGATGTTCCCACCCACCAGCCGCTACGCCCACGTCCCGATCGCGGTCTTCACCGACCGCCACGGCCTCGCTCGCCCGTACGTCCTCCCGCGGCCGATCCCGTCGCCGCCGGCACCGATCCGTCAGCGCCACGAGATGGCCGACACGGAGCGGCTCGACCACGTCGCGGGGCGCGCCTTCGGCGACCCCGAGCAGTTCTGGCGCATCTGCGACGTCAACAGCGCGCTGCGCCCCGACGACCTCGAGACGCCGGGCCGACGCATCACGATCCCGCTGGTGCTGGGCTGATGCAGGGCGCCGCCTACACGCTGCTGCTCGGCATGGCGCCCGCCCCGGAGCCGCTCGTCGAGGCCGTCCAGGAGATCACGGTCGACTGCTCGGTCGAGGAGGCGAGCGTCCTGCGCGTGCGCTTCGGCATCACGAAGTCGGTGATCGGCGACTGGAGCATCCTGCAGTTCGACCCCTTCCGGCCGCTGCTGCCGCTCGGCCTGCGCATCCAGCACGGGATCGGCGTGCCCGAGGCGGTCATCAACGGCTTCGTCTCGGATCACCGCGTCACCTACGCGGACGACCCCGGGGGCTCGTCGCTCGAGGTCACCGCCATGGACGCCACGCACGTCATGAACATGATCGAAAAGGTCATGCCGTGGCCGAACATGCCCGACGCGGCGATCGCGTCGGCGATCTTCGGCCAGTACGCGCTGATCCCGCAGGTCGACCCCACCACGCCGGTGCTCATCGAGCCGGAGGGGCAGACCACGCAACGGGGCACGGACATCCGCTTCCTGCGGCGCCTCGCGCGGCGCAACGGATTCGACTGCTACGTGCAGCCCGAGCCGTTCAGCGGCCTGGACATCGGCCACTTCCACAAGCGCGAGCTGCTCGGAATGCCGCAGGCCGTGCTCAGCGTGAGCTTCGGCGGCGACACGAACGTCAGCAACTTCAACGTGCGCTACGAGGCGACAAAGCCGACCGCGGCGATCGCGGTGCAACTCGACACGCTCACGAAGACGCCGCAGCCCGGCCCGGCGCCCGTCTCGCTGCTGCCGCCGCTCGGCCTCGAGCCGACGCTGCTGCGCGAGGTGCCGCCGGCGATCGCGAGGCCGGTCGGCACCGGCGTCGTGCACGCCGGCGATCTGCAGGGCGCAGCACAGGGCATCGTCGACCGCTCGACGTGGGCGGTCACCTGCGAGGGCGTTGTCGGCGCCGATGTCGGCGTGCTGCGCCCCGGCGGCCTCGTCGCCGTCCGCGGCGCCGGCCGCGTTCACAACGGCTACTGGTACGTGACCCGCGTGCGCCACACGATCGGCGCGGGACGACACGAGCAGCGCTTCGAGGCCCAGCGGAACGCGGTGACCGAGACCGGCGCCGAGATCTACCTGGAGATCCCCGCATGAGCGCGGACTCCCTCACCGTGCTCGATGCGCTCGAGCAGCAGGCCGACCGCTTCTACGGCAAGTACCGCGGCATCGTCCTCAACAACCTCGACCCGACCCAGACCGGCCGCCTGCAGGCGATGGTGCCCGAGGTGCTCGGCGAGATCCCGTCGGGCTGGGCGCTGCCGTGCCAGCCGTTCACCGGCACGGGCGCAGGGCTCTACGCGGTCCCCCAGCCGGGCGCCGGCGTGTGGATCGAGTTCGAGGCCGGCGACGCCTCGAGGCCGATCTGGTCGGGCGGGTGGTGGGCGGCCGGCGAGGTCCCCATGGACGAGATGCAGACGCCCTCGATGCCGACACGCAAGATCCTGCGCTCCGAGCTGGGGCTGATGGTCTCGCTCGACGACCTGCAGCAGACGATCACGATCTCCGACGCACTCGGGCTGAACCTCATGACGGTGAAGGTCCTGCAGGGCACCGTCGAGGTGAAGAGCGCGGTCCGTGTCGTGCTCGAGGCGCCGCTCATCCAGCACGGCCAGGCCGCCATGCACCCCGCCGTCTACGGCGACCAGCTGCTCGCCTACCTCAACCAGCTGGTGACGATCTTCAACACGCACATTCACCCGGGTGAGCTGGCCGCCGGCATCCTGCCGGTCACTCCCGCGCCGCCCGTCGCCCAGGCGCCGCCGGCCACGCCCGCGCTCATCTCGACCAAGAACCTCGTGGAGTAGCGCGTGATCGACAAACTGCACCTGCACCCCGGCAGCAACGTGTTCTCTTCGCCGCTCGAGGACACGATGGCCGCGGCCATCGAGCGCCATCTGCGCGAGCTGATGCAGACGCCGCCGCCGACCGAAGACACAAAGGACGCGCGGGATCGCCGCGTCCTGTTCGCCGGCATCGCGCGCGGCGTCATCGAGCACCTCAAGGACCACCCCGAGGCCTTCGAGGTGGTTTTCACCGCGGTCCCGTCCCCGCACAACACGTCCCAGTTCAAGGCCCACGTGCAGGTCCACGACGACGTCTCATGAGCGAACCCGTTTTCCTGGACGTCCCCTTCCACCTCGGCCGCGCCGGGCGCACAGGGGCGACCGACGCCGACGACCACGTCCGCGACCTCATCCTGCAGGTGCTGCTGACGTCGCCGGGCGAGCGGGTGAACCGCCCCGACTTCGGCTCCGGGCTGAAGGCGATGGTCTTCGCGCCCAACAGCGACGCGGTGGCCGCGGCCACGCAGGTGCTCGTCAAGGGCTCGCTACAGAAGTGGCTGCAGGACGAGATCGAGGTCCAGGACGTCGTGGTCGACGCCGTGGAGAGCACGCTGACCGTCACCGTCGTCTACCGGCGCCGCCTCGACGGCGAGCTGCGCGCGGAGCGCTTCGTCGTATGACCGCGCCGGTCACCGACTGCCTGCTTGACGAGCGCCGCGAGGGACTGCTCGCGAGCACCGAGCCGCTGAACGGCATCGACTACGTCGAGGTCGACCCGCTCGACCACACGATTCTGCGCGTCACGTTCCTCAAGCCCCTGCCCGCCGGCGCCTACGGGATCCCGGCCGACCTCCGGCGCGTCGCGATCGTGGGCGGCACGCGCGTCGTCGGGATCCGGCCCCTCGCCGCGACGGTCGAGTCGGCTTCGGTGCTGCGGATCGACGTCGACCGCGGCGGCGACTATTCGCCCTACACGCTGACGCTCGACGCCGCCGACCTCGACCCGGTCAAGCACAGCACGGTCTTCTCGTTCATGGCGAGCTGCCCGACCGACGCCGACTGCCTGCCGGCGCCCTGCCCGCCGCTGGTGCGCGAGGAGCCGCTGCTCGACTACCTGGCCAAGGACTACGCGAGCTTCCGCCGCCTGCTGCTCGATCTCCTACCGACGTTGAACCCCGACTGGGTCGAGCGAAGCCCTGCCGACCTCGGCATCGCGCTCGTCGAGCTGCTCGCCTACACCGGCGACCGGCTCTCCTACTACCAGGACGCGGTCATCAGCGAGGCCTACCTCGAGACGCTGCGGCACCGCATCTCCGCCCGCCGCCACGCGCGGCTCATCGACTACCGGATGCATGACGGCCGGAACGCGTGGACGGCGCTCGCCCTGCACGTGACTGGGAACGGCGCGATCCCGCGCGGCACGCCGGTGATGACGGCGCTGCCAACCGGCTACGAGGCGCTCGGCATCACGGTCGAACTGCTCGACCGCGACCCGAAGCTGAACGAGGTCGTCGTCTTCGAGACCGCGCACGACGCCGCGCCGCGTGCCGTCAACAACACGCTGCGCGTGCACACGTGGGGCGACGAGGAGTGCTGCCTACCGGCCGGCGCGACCGAGGCCTACCTCTATTCCGTCCCGAACACGACCGCGCAGCGACCGGTGCTCGCGGTGGGTGCGTACCTCATCTTCGAGGAGGTCCTCGGCGAGCGGACCGGCAACGCCTCCGACGCCGACCCGGCGCACCGCGTGCTCGTCCGGATCGAGGAGGTCGACGACACCCCCACCGATCCGCTCTATTCGCGGACGATCCTCGCGGGCGGCGCGCTGAAGCTGCGCGTGGGGGCCGAGCAGGCGCTGCCGCTGACACGCGTGCGCTGGCGGCGCGCCGACACGCTCACCGCGCCGGTGTGCCTGAGCGTCCGGCTCGACGACGGCACGCTCGTGCGCAACGTCTCGGTCGCGTACGGCAACGTGATCCTGGCCGACCACGGCCTCACGCGGAGCGAGCCGCACCCGCCCGCCGACCTGGGCGTCGACGGCCGGCTGGTCGTCCAGTACGGGCCGCTGACGATGGAGCAGCGCCCGGAGCTGCCGCCGGTGTCGCTGACGACGGGGCGGTTCGAGGTCGACCGTGATGAGCTCGCCGGCGACGTGCACGAGGCACTGCCCGCGCTGACCCTGCTGGTCACCGACGCGGCCGCGGACGTGCATGACTGGACGTCGGTTCCGGACCTGCTCGACAGCGGGCCGTTCGACGAGCAGTTCGTCGCCGAGGTCGACGACGAGGGCCGCGCGCAACTGCGCTTCGGCGACGGCGAGTACGGGCGCGAGCTCGACCCGGACATCACCGCGCTCACCGTCGTCTACCGGGTGGGCAACGGCCGCGCGGGCAACGTCGGCCGCGACACGCTGACGACGATCGCGCTGACGGGCGCACCCGCCTTCGTGTCCGAGATCCGCAACCCGCTCGCGGCGACGGGCGGCGTGGACGCCGAGACCGTCGAGCAGGTCCGCCGCCGGGCTCCCGAGGCGATGCGCGCCGTCCTCAAGCGCGCGGTCACCGAGGCCGACTGGGTGCGCGCCGCCAGGGAGCTCGCCGACGTCTCCGGCGCCGTGGCCACGTTCCGCTGGACCGGCAGCTGGCTGACCATCTTCGTCGCCGTCGACCCGGTCGACCGCGCCGACCTGGTCGACCTGCCCGACGGGCGCACCCGGCTGGAGGCCGGCTTCGAGCGGCGCATCCGCGCGTGGCTGACGCGCTTCCGCATCGCCGGGCACGACATCGAGCTGCGCCCGCCGCGCTTCGTCGGGCTCGAGCTCGCCGTCGAGGTGTGCGCCAGGCACGGCTACTTCCGCACCGATGTGCGCAACGCAGTCCGAGATGCGCTCTCGGCGCGCGTACTCCCCGACGGCAGCCGCGGCTTCTTCCACCCCGACAACTTCACCTTCGGCGACGACGTCTACCTCAGCCGTCTGTACGCGGCGATCGAGCGCGTGACCGGCGTCGACTCCGTCGCCATCCGCAAGCTCACGCGCTTCGGCCAGCCCCAGCGGGATGAGCTCGACCGCGGCGTACTCGAGATCGGGCCGTGGGAGATCGCGCGCCTCGACGACGATCCGAGCTTCGCCGAGCACGGCGTGCTGACCGTCACCGCCCGTGGGGGCAAGGCATGAGCTGCGGCTGCTGCGAGCCGGCGAGCGCCCTCACCCCGCTGGTGGTCGAGAACCGGGACGGGCTGAGCGCAATCGCCTACCGCATCGGCACGTACTCGAGCTTCCACGCGACGATGCTCGAGCGCATCTCCGCCACGGCGGAGCTGACCGGCCTGACCACGCGCGAGGACGACGACGCCTCGATCACCGTGCTCTCGCTGTGGGCCGCGGTCGCCGACGTGCTGAGCTTCTACCAGGAGCGCTACGCCAACGAGGCGTTCCTGCGCACCGCGACGCAGCGGGCGTCGATCGGCCGGCTCGCCGCGCTGATCGACTACCGGTTGCGGCCCGGCGTGGCGGCGCTCGCGTGGCTTGCGTTCGGCGTCGAGGACGGCAAGGAGCTGCGCGTGCCGCGCGGCCTACGCGTACAAAGCGTCCCCGGCCAGGACGAGCAGCCGCAGACCTTCGAGACACTGGGCGAGCTCCACGGCGTCGGAGCGCTCAGCCGGCTGCGCGTGCTGGCGCCGCCGTACGGCGAGAGCCCGCTACCCGAGGGCGCGACCGAGGCGCTGCTCGACCCCGGCCCGGCGGGCCGAGCCGCCGCGGCCGGCCTGGCGCCGCGCGACCGCGTGCTCGTGTGGGAAACCGGGAGCGCCGGCCGCGTCGAGGAGCTCGCGGTCACCGCCGTGCGGATCGACGAAGACCGCGCGGCGCTCGTCTGGGACGCGCCGCTGCGCACGAGCTTCCCCGACGGCACCCCCGCCGCGAAGGGCGGCCGCACCTTCCGGCTGTTCGGCCACACCGCACCCGAGCAGGCGATGACGCCGACACCCGACAGCACGGTCGCCGGGGGCATCAAGTGGACCCTGGGGACGACGAACTTCACGCTGGGCACGACCTCGACCCTGAAGCTCGAGTCGCGCGTGGAGGGCATCGCCGCCGGCGCACGGCTGCTCATCGACGACGCGGGCGGGGCGACGACGCTGGTCACTGTCACCGAGGTCGAGACCGGCCCCGCCACGCTCGGCGGCGTCACCGATTCCGTGACGATCCTGCAGGTCACGCCCTCGGTCCCGGGCGCCACCGACCGCCGCACGATCACCGTCCACGAGGTCACAGGTCCCGACGTCGTCTTCTGGGCGCACGCCTACCCGCGCCGCCTCACCGGCGCGACGGTCGTCCTGCCCGGTAAGCGCTACGAGGACGGCACGATCGAGGTGGGGCGCACGCTGCTGCGCGGCGAGTACCAGCCCGGCGTGCGCGTGCGCCCCGCCGACCTCGAGCCGGGCCGGCCCGTCCTCGTCGGCGACGCCGAGACCGCCCCGTCGCTGGGCACCGTCATCGCCGCCGGGGCGGTCGGCGCGACGATCGACGTCACCGCGACCGCGGCCGACGCGTCCAGCGTGCGCCGGCTGGGCCTGGACCCGAAGGCCGGCACCGTGCTGTCCGGCGTCGTCTCGGGACCGGTCCCGCCCCTGGTCTGGCTCCAGGCCGGGCGGCCCGAGCTGCGGGTGCGCATCGGCGAGGGCCCCGCGCGCGGGCTCAGGCTCTGGCACGTCATCACGCCGGCGCTGCTTCAGAAGGCGCTGCGCGCGGCGGGGACCGAGCCCGCGTGGGCCGAGGCGATCGTCGACCGGGTCGACGGCCGGCTCGTGGTTCTCGCGGCGGCGACGAGGCGCCCAACGTCGAGTTCTTGCCAGGCGAGCAGGACGCGACGACCATCGTGCAGCTGCGCCTCGACGAGGCGCAAGCGCGCCCCATCCAGGCGCTGCTCTCCGGAGCACTGGCGCCGCCGATCGCCTTCGCGACGACGGCGCCCGAAGTCGACGTGACGATCGGCGCCATCGGCCCGGTCGCGGTCGGGCTGGCAGGGCTCACCGGCGGCACAGTCTCGGCCCTGGCCGGCGAGCTCGAGGCGGCGATCGCCGCGGCCGACGGTTCGCCCGGATTCCTCGGGACCCGCGTGCGCCCGGTGGACGATTTCCTGCTGCTGCTGCCCGGCCCGTTTGCCGCCGCGCCGGCCGAGTTCCTGCGCATCGCACTGACCGTCGACGAGCCGCTCGACCTCGACCCCGCGACGAGCTACCTCCGGGCCAACATCGCCCTGGCCGGCCACGGCGAGACCGTCCACGGCGAGACCGTCGGCGACGGCGACGCCGGCGCGCATTTCCAGCGCCTGACGCTGCGCAAGCACCCGCTCACCTACGTCCCGAGCGCGCGACCGGGCGGGGTGACCTCCAGCTTGCAGCTGCTCGTGAACGGCGTGAAGTGGGACGAGACGCCCGAGCTCTACGGGCAGCCGTCGACCGCGCAGGTCTACGAGACGCGTACCGAGGACGACGGCACCACCGTGCTGCAGTTCGGCGACGGCGAGACCGGCGCGACGCTGCCGACGGGAGCGGGCAACGTCAAGGCCACCTACCGCGTCGGCACGGGCGTCGCGGGCCGCGTCCGCGCCGCGACCCTGACCTCGGCGCTCGACCGCCCGCCGGGCCTGCGCGACGTGGTCAACCCGCTCGCCGCGACCGGCGGCGCCGACCCCGAGCCGATCGACGGCGCGCGCGAGAACGCACCGAGCACGGTGAAGACCTTCGGCCGGGCGGTCTCGCTGACCGACGTCGCCGACCTGATTCGCGCGTCCGGCGAGGTCGCCAAGGCACAGTCGGTCGAGCTGTGGGACGGCCTCGACCACGCCATCCACGTCACCGTCGCCGGCCAGGCCGCCGGCGTCTTCACCGACACCGACCTGCGCCGGATCGGCGCCGGGCTGCAGGCAGCACGCGATCCCGGCACGCGTGTGCTGCTCGACAACTTCCGCCCGTTGGCCATCGTGCTGGGCGCGACCGTCACCGTCGACGAGCGCCACGTCCGCGCCGAGGTGCTCGCCGCCGTCGAGGCCGCGGTGCGGGACGCGCTGTCGTTCGACCGCGCGCAGCTCGGCACGCCGGTGCACCTCAGCGACGTCTACCGGGTGATCCAGGACGTCGACGGCGTCCTCGCCTCGGACATCGACGAGCTGCAGGCCAAGCGCCCCGCCGACCGCAACCGCCCCGGCGCCGACCGCCTGCCCGACGGCACGCCCGCCCCCGTGCAGGCGCACCTGCAGATCGAGCGTGCGCAGCCCGACCCGGCGCGGCCGGGGCGCATCATCGCGGCCGAGCTCGCGGTGCTCGAACGGCCCGCTCGCGACCTGACATTGAGCGCGACCGGAGGCCTCGACGCATGACGACGTGGCGCCGCCAGGGCGAGGCAGGCGCGAAGGCGCCCGACGCTCCCGCCCGGGGCCGGCCGCTCGACCCCGCCGTCCGCGGGCGCATGGAGACGCGGCTCGGCCACGACTTCAGCACCGTGCGCGTCCACCACGGGCCCGAGGCCACGGCGCTCCACGCGCGTGCGTTCACCGTCGGCGAGAACGTCACCTTCGCCCCCGGCCAGTACACGCCGGGGACGACCGAGGGCGACCGGCTGCTCGCGCACGAGCTCGGCCACGTCGCCGACGCGCGCCACGGAGCGCAGCCCGGCCTCTACCGCGCCCCCGACGACGGTCCGCTGCCCACGGGGCCCGAGCGGCCGCTGCGGTTCCCGGGCTTCGCGGTGGGCTCGCTCACGCTCGGGCTCGGCGTCCTCGACAGCTTCGCCTTCAACGGCTCCGAGCTCACGTCCGACCACCACAAGCAGATCACCCGGATCGCCGACCAGCTCGTCACGCTCCGGCTCAAGCAGCCGAGCGGCCGCATCACGATCACCGGCCACACCGACCTCGTCGGCGGCGAGCAGGCCAACCTCGACCTCGGCCGCAAGCGCGCGGTGGCCGTCGGGGCGGCGCTCGCCCTGGCGGGGGTCCCGCTCTCGGCGATGGACATCACAAGCGCCGGCGCGAGCACGCCGGCCGTCGAGACCAAGGAGCGCGAGCCGCGCAACCGCCGCGTGGAGGTCCGGTTCGCGGGAGGTCCGGTCGAGCCGGCCCGGCCGGCGCCGCCCGTCCTCGGTCCGACCAAGGTCGTCAAGCCGCCGAGCGACCCGAGCCCGCCCGGGCCCACTTTCCCGACGAAGACCCCGTCGCCGCCGACCGCCGCGCCCCAGCAACAACCGGGCCAGATCGACCCCGCCAGCCCGCCTCCGCAGACGAAGGGGGCCTCCCCCGGCGACCTCGCGAAGGCAGTCGCCGCGACGCCCCAGGGCAAGAAGCTCATCGAGGCCGCCGAGACCCAGGGGAAGAAGGACCTCGGCAAGCTCTCGACGGGCGAGAAGGTGCTGCTCGGGTCGGTCGTCGGCGCCGATGCCGCGGCCGTCGTCGCCGCCCTGGCCGCCCATCCGGGGGAGCGCGCGGACGTGCTCAAGTTCGTCGACGGCAAGGAGATCCCGGTGCCATATCTGACAGGGGTCTCCGTCATCCCCCACACCAAGCCCGGCGAAATCGGCGGCGTCGTGAGCTTCGACATCATCAAGATCTTCGGGGGCGGCAAGAAGTGACCGTCGACGACCGCCTCTTCGAGCTGCTTCCGGCCGTCTACAGGGACCAGGACGCCGACGAAGGCGACGTCCTGCGCGCCCTGCTGCGGATCGTCGCCGAGCAGGTCGAGGTCGTCGAGGACGACGTTGCGCGGCTCTACGACGACCTGTTCATCGAGACGTGCAGCTCATGGGTGGTGCCGTACATCGGCGACCTCGTGGGCAACGATCCGCTGCGCGACGCGGTGCGCAGCCGGGCGGACGTCGCCAAGACGATCCCCTACCGGCGCCGCAAGGGCACGCTGCCGATGCTCGAGGAGCTCGGCCGCGACGTCACGGGCTGGGCCGCGCACGCCGTTGAGTTCCTCGAGCTGGTCGGCTGGAGCCAGCACCTCGAGCACATCCGCCCCCAGGCCGCGAGCTTCGACGTCCGCTCGCTCGAGCGCGACGATCGCGTCGGCGGCGCGTTCGACGAGGCGACCCACAGCGTCGACGTGCGCGCGGTCGGCCAGTACGACGGCTGGCACCACCACCGCCACATCGGCTTCTTCCTGTGGCGACTTGGCGGGTACCCGCTGGACAACGTCCCCGCACGGCGCGCGGGTGCCGCCTGGCGCTTCCACTTCAGCCCGCTCGGCAACGCCGCGCCGCTGTTCAGCCGCGAGCGGCGCGAGGGCGACGAGGCCGGCCTCGCCACCGAGCTGCACGTGCCGGGCCCGATCCGCCGCGCGTTTTTCCAGCAGGACCTCGTCGTGCACAAGGCGCTCACGCCGGTGCCGGCGGCGACCGACCTCTACGGGACGCCCGCCAACCCCGAGGCGAGCATCGACGTGACGCGCAACGGCACGCACGTGCCGCCGAGCCAGGTCATCTGCGCACGGCTCGACCCGTGGCCGGCGACGCGCCCGACCGGCACGGTGATCGCCATCGACGTCGCCGTCGGCAGGCTCGCCGTCGGCGACGGGTTCACCGGGGCCTCCCGGATCGACGTCGACTACGTCTACGGCTTCCCGGCCGACCTCGGCGGCGGCCCCTACGAGCGGCGCGGCACGCTGGTCACGGCGGGCCACGTCTATCTCGTCCGCGACGGCGTCGCCCCGTTCCCCGACGTCGCCTCCGCGCTGTCGCAGTGGGTCGCCGACGGGCGGCCCGACGCGGTCGTGCGGATCCTCGACAGCCGCACCTACACGCTGCCGGCGACGGTCAAGCTCCGCGACGACACCCACCTGACCATCGAGGCCGACGACGGCCGGCGGCCGCTGCTCGTCACCGACCTCGGCGGGCTGAAGGTCGACGCCGACGGCACCAACCCGGACCCCGAGCTGCGTGGGCGGCTCGCCCTCTCCGGCGTCGTCGTGGAGGGCTTCGTCAGCGTGACCGGCGACCTGGGCGCGGTGTGGCTGATCCACGCAACGCTGATTCCCGGGCGCTCCATCGAGGACGGCGTCGCCCCGGGCGGCGAGAGCCTGCACGTCGACGGCGCCGGGCCGATCAACACGCATCTCGAGGTCCGGCTCGACCACGCGATCTCCGGCGCCCTCGTGATCCCCGCGACGACGCGAGTGATCCGGATCTCCGACAGCATCGTCGACGGCGCGATCAACGCCGGAGCCGCAACCGCCGCGACGACCCGGCTGGAGATCGAGCGCAGCACCATCGTCGGGCGCACCAATGTACGCGAGCTCGAGGCGAGCGAGTCGATCTTCGTTGGCCGCGTCGACACGGCCCAGACGCAGGCCGGCTGCGTGCGCTTCTCGTTCGTCCCGTTCGGCTCTCGCACCCCGCGGCGGCACCGCTGTCAGCCCGACCTGGCGATCCGCACGCGTCTCGACGAGGCACTCGCCGCCGATCCCGGCATGAGCGCGGCGGACCAGGACGCGCTGCGGGCCGCGGTCGTCGCGCGCATGCTGCCGTCCTTCACCGCCAGCGCGTACGGCCGCCCCGCGTATCTGCAGCTGCGCATGTCGACGCCCGCCGAGATCCGGACGGGGGCGGCCGACGGCGCGGACATGGGCGCGTACTGCCTGCTCAAGCAACCCCAGCGCGCGAGCAACCTGCGCACGCGCCTCGACGAGTACCTCCCGTTCGGCCTTGAGTCCGGACAGATCTACATCACCTGAGGAGGCGACACCGTGTCCGGCGATTTCACCCGCGTGAGGTTCGACCCGATCAACGACTACTCGAGCGTGCTGCTCCAGCAGGGGCGCGTGACGCTCGACGCCGACGTCAACGAGCAGGTCGACCTGCTCGACCGCCGCCTACGCGCGGAGGTCGTCGACACGCTGGCCCGCGGCGTCATCTCCCGCGAGACGCCGAGCGCCTTCCTGCTCGCCTTCAGCGGCGCCGACCTGACGATCGCGCCGGGGCGTGCCCTCGTTCACGGCCTGCTCGCCGAGAACCATGGCGCTGCGCCCGACGAGTACGACCGGGTGCTCGGCGAGGTGCGCGGGACCGCGCCGATCTCGTACCTCGACCAGCCCTACCTGCCGGATGCGGCCGCGTTCGCGCCGCTGCCCCCGGATGGCACGTGGCTGGCCTTCCTCGACGTCTGGGACCGCGAGGTCACCTGCCTCGTCGACCCCCACGTCGTCGAGCAGGCGGTCGCCGTCGACACGACGACGCGCCGCCAGACGGCGTGGCAGGTCCGCTTCGCAGAGGCGGCCGTGGGTGACACGTGCAACTCGCCCAACCCCGCTTACGACGCGCTGACCGCCCCGTCGGACGGACGACTGACCACCGGTGCCGTCGGCGTCCCGGCCAGCACCGACCCGTGCACGATCGCGCCGTTCGGCGGCTACCGCGGGCTGGAGAACCGCCTCTACCGCGTCGAGATCCACGATCCGGGCCCGCTCGGCACCGCGACGTTCAAGTGGTCGCGCGACAACGCCTCGCTCGGCGCGAGCGTGCTGGACATCGACGCGGGACGCACGACGCTCACGCTGAGCCGGCTCGGCCGCGACGGCGTCAAGCGGATCGCGGTGGGCGACTGGATCGAGGTCACCGACGACCATCACGAGCTGCACCGCCTGCCGGGCGAGCTCAGGCAGGTCATCACCGTCGACGAGGTCCGCGCCGAGGTCACCGTGGCGACCGCCCTGAGCGCCGGCGCCTTCGACGCCACCGACGCGACGCGCCATACCCGCGTCACGCGGTGGGACGAGTCGGGGCCTGCGGTCGACGCCGCCGGCGGCACGGTCGCCGTCCCGGCCGGAGGGCTCGCCTCGCCGGTGGCGCTCGAGGACGGCATCGAGGTGCGCTTCGACGTCGTCGCCGCCGGCGGAACGTTCCTCGTCGGCGATCACTGGGAGTTCGCCGCACGCACCGCCGACGCCTCGGTCGAGGAGCTCGTGGAGGAGCCGCCGCGCGGCGTCCTGCACCACCACATGAAGCTCGGGATCGTCACGTTCCCCGGGACGGTCACCGACTGCCGCCCGACCGGGCCCGAGGGCGGCGGCGCCTGCGACTGCGGGTGCGACCTGTGCGTCACGCCGGAGTCGCACGCGAGCGGCACGCTGACGATCCAGGCTGCGGTCAACCAGCTGCGCGGCAAGGGCGGCAAGATCTGCCTGCAGATCGGCGTCTACCGCCTCGAGGAGCCGGCGATCATCGACCGTGCCACGTCGCTTCAGATCGAGGGCAAAGGCTGGAAGACGATCGTGCTGGCCGGCCGCGGCGGGCCTGCGTTCGTCGTCGAGCGCTCGATCGGCGTGATCATCGACATGCTCACCGTGATCACCGGCGCTGTGTCGCGCCGCGGCCTGGTCGGCGCCGGCACCGCGATCGTCCTCCGCACCACCGTCGGCACGATCATCGAGCGCTGCGTCCTGCTCCAGCTCGGGCTGCTGGAGCCCCCGGGGGAGCCGCCGGGCGACCAGCCCGAGGATCCCGGGCAGCCGGAGGACCCGTGCCCGCCCGAGATCCTCAAGCGCTTCGTCGGCCGCGACGCGCTACTCACCGACCTGCGCGCGCCGTTCGGCGCGAAGGGCTTCGGCGGCCCGGTGATCGCGCTGCAGGGGCTCGTGCTCGAGACGCTCATCCAGGAGAACGTGATCGTCGGGACGACGGGGATCGGCTCCCTCGGCGCCGATCTCGGCACGTCGATCCTCGCCGACCCCGGAGCGCTCGGCGACCCGACGTACGTCAAGCCATGGGGGGCGGCCGACAACGAACCGCGCGAGGAGATCTCCTACCTGCTGACCGTCGACCTCGCGATCGAGGACAACCTGCTGGTCTGCTGGCTGACCGGCGTCTCGCTGGAGGGCTTCGCCGCGCACGAGGGCGACGTGCGGATCACCGGCAACTCGGCGCTGGTCTGCCTGCGCGCCGGGTTCGCGACGACGGGCGTCGTGGGCACGGGCGGGCGGGTGGACATCGCCCGCAACGTGGTGCGCGGCCTGGGCGTCGGCATCGCGTTCGCCGGCGACGACACGCGCGTGGCCGAGAACGACGTCAAGCTGCTGACGGGCGCCGTGAGCACGCGCAAGCAGGACTCACTCGTTGCGCTGGGCACGGCGATGTCGCGCGGCTCCGGGCTGTTGAGCGAGTCGATCGGGCGCGTGGCGGCGTACCTGGCGCTGTTCGGCGGCGCGGGGATCGTCGCCGTCTCCGGGCTGCGTCCACGAGGTATCGAACGGGCACAGATCCGAGGCAACCGCGTCGTGGGGGTTATCGGCGACGGCATCACGCTGCGCACCCGCATCGTCTCGGTGCAGATCAACGGCAACGTCGTCCAGCAGGTGGGCGGCGATGGCATCACGATGAGCGAGAAGGCGACCGCCGACGAGGTGGCGATCGAAGACAACCAGCTCTTCGAGATCGGGCGCCCGGGCCGTCGTGACCGCCTCATCATCAGCGCGGTCCTGCTCCGGAACGTCGTCGACGCCGTCGTGCTCGGCAACCAGATCCGCGTCGTCGGTGCGGACGTGCCACAGGCGCTCGGCCGGGTCGGCGTGCTCGCCGTCGGCGCAGTCAACCTGCGCGTGGGCTCGAACTCGATCCTCGATGTGGGCGCCGACGAGTTCGCCGGTGTCGGGGTGGGGGTGCTCGCCGGCGGCATCTTCGAGCGCGTCGACGTGCACGACAACACGATCCGGCGCTCGACGCGCCCGATCAAAAGCGAGGGCTCCGGCAGCTTCTGGGAGGCGATCGGCGTCGTGGGGGCCGGCGGCGCGTCGGCTCTGGCCGCCCGATTCGAGCTGGAGGAGCTCCAGCACGTCGACGAGCAGGCGAGCGCCCTGCACGACCTCTTCGACCAGGTGCCGGGAACCGTCTTCGTCGAGGGCAAGGCTGGCGGCTACGCGGTTCAGCCCGGCGTGGGCAACATCGTCGAGGCCTCGAGCCTCGACCCAGGCTCGGTGGGCGTAGACGCGAACGTCGCCGACTCCGTCGGCCGGGGCGGCGCGATACTCGTCACCGCGGGCGCGTGCGTGGTCGGCAATAACCGCGCGACGTTCGTCTCGACGGCGGAGGCTGCCGCCGCTGTCGTGCTGACCGCCCGGCACGTCATCGCCGACGCCAATCACGTGGTCGTGTTCCGGCAACAGATCGCGATCAGGATCCACGCCGGGCCGTGCACGGTGCTCGGCAACATCACGACCGGCCCGATCGAGTTCAACGGCGCGCTGCTCGGGCCGCCGTGGGACGCTCTCAACGCGTGATGTGGGAAGGAGACCCATGCAGCTGACTGCCACCCTCCCCGACGAGAGCCTCGAGGCGCTCGCGACCCGCGTCTACGACCTGGGCGAGAAGCCCTCGCAGGCCAAGGTCCGCGGGGCCGTGCGGGCACTGAGGGACGCCAACCCGGCGCTGGCCAGGATGGCCGACGTGCAGCCGGGCACCGTCGTCGAGGTTCCGCCGCTCGAAGAGAGCGCGCACCGGCCGGGCGCGACAGTGACCGAGGACGCGATCGCCACCGGGCTCGTGCGCGACCACGTCGCCGCCGCAGCCGCTCTGCTGGGGCGCCAGCTCTTCGAGGATCTGTCCGCGGAGCTGTCGGAGGCGAACGAGACTCTGAAGCTCGCCCGCTCGCCCGAGTTGCGGCGCGCGAAAGTGCCCGGGCTGGAGGAGGCCCTACCGGAGACGGTCGCTGCGGCAGAGGCACGCGCAGCGGCGGCGGAGGAGCTGCGCTCGCGGCGCGAGGCTGTGCTCGGGCAGCTCGCTGCGGACCTTCGCGACCTCACCGACGCTCACGGCGGGGCGGGCTACGGATCCAGTGCGGGGCGCAGCGGCGGTTAGCTTCCGGGCCGACGCTGCGCTCCGTGGGTGACGAGCGTCTGGAGGGTCCAAGTTCTTCGCAGCGCTTTGTTCGACACTCGGGATGGTCGGTCGGTCGCCGGCTAGGGTTCGGCATGCCCCTCGAAACGATCGCGGACGCCGGGCGCGGACGACATGGGGCGCAACAGTACGGCAGGCTGCCGGCGCTGCGGTCAGAACAGGTTGCTCACGCGCTGACGACAGGGCCGGCGGGTCGGGCGACAGCCACCTGCTCGAACTCCCGGGCGCACAGCCGCCGGTCGTGCTCCCGCGCGTCTTCGTGGATCGGCTCGCGCGGTCATGAGCCCGTCTCCATCTCGTCGCGCTCGACTCATGCGGACGGGATCCGCCGCCTCGCCGATAGACGCTCTGCATCCGAGCCGGCGTTCGCCAATGGCCAGATATCGCCCATCACGAAGCCCTCAGGGAACGGATCGTCGTCCTGCAGCACATACCGCGCGTAGCCAGTGATCCACGCTCGGCCCCCGATCCTGGGGACGATCGCCGCTCTGCCGCCGACGTCCAGCTCCCGCGCCACGGAGCAGCTGAAGACGCCGCCGAGCAGGCCCTCGACGACGAGCGGGTCGCGATGACCCAGCTCGCCGCGCGCGGCGAGGACTGCCATCGCGGCGGAGGTGCCGGTGCCGCTCGGCGACGTGTCCATCTGCCCCCCGGGAAGGCCGCAGGTCTGCCGTGCGTCGTGGGCGTGGTCGTGCGGCGTGCCGACCACGACGGTCGCCTCGATCTCGCCAAACTCGGGGTTCAGCGGATGACGGAAGCCGACCTGCTCGCGTGCCGCTCCGCAGACTGCGGTGATCGCCTCCTGTACGGCGCGGGCCTGCTCGGGCACGAGCTCGACGCCCACGTCCTGAGCTGCGACGACGGCGCACGCCATGCCGCCCCAGGCGACGCTGACGGGTATGCGGCCGTAGCCGGGCACGTCCACAGGCACGTCGACCGCAGTTGCGAACGACGGCACGTTTTCGAACTCGACGAGTCGGACGCGGCCGCCCTCGCAGCGCGCGCGCACCTCGACCAGGCCGGCCGGCACCTCGAGCACCAGCGCCGTCTCCGGCTCGGTCATGGGCAGCTGTCCCGTTTCGAGCAGGACGGTGGTCACGACCATGAGGTTGGTGCCGGACATGGCCGCGTAGAGGTCGGACTGCTCCATGATCACGAAGCCCGCGTCGGCGCGCGGGTCGGTGGGCGGGAGCAGGACGTTGACGCACGCCCGGGGGTAGCCGCGGGGCTCCCGCACCATGAGCCGGCGGAACCAGTCGGCCCGCTGCTCGAAGTGCTTCATCTTCTCGAACATCGTTGCGCCGGGGGCCGCGAGCACGCCGACGCCGCCGACCACGACCCGCCCGTGCTGGCCCTCGGCGTGAGCGTCGACGGCGTCGATGGCGAACACGACTGGCCATTCTGCATGGACTGTTAGCGTCCGTGCCCGTGGACGCCGACTCCTTCACGGGCGTCGCAGCCGCCCTGCGCGAGCTCAGCGATCGGCAGGCGATCGCCGACCTGATCTTCGCCTACTGCGAGCACTTCGACGCCAACGAGCCCCAGGCCGTGGCGGCGCTCTTCACCGACGACGCAATCATCGACTACGGCCCCGAGGTGCCGACGATCATCGGCGGCCCGGCGGAGATCGCGGCGCGGATAGCGCCCGGGCTGGAGGAGCTCTTCAGTGCCACGAGCCATCACGTCAGCAATCTGCGCATCGAGCTCGACTGGCCCGACGAGGCGCGGAGCGTGTCGTACCTCTACGCCTGGCACCGCTACCTGGACGGCTCGCCGGACGGCGAGCTCTGGGGTCGCTACCGCCATGCCTTCCGGCGCAGCGAGCGCGGTTGGCGGATCGCGTCGCTCCGCCTCGAGGCGGCCGGCACGGTCGACTTCCACCGGGCGGCGATGCACCCGATCGGCCGGCGGCAGGCTCCGTCTTAGCGGTCGAAGAGGTCGCTCGCGCGCCGCGCGCGCTCGAGCGCGATCAACGCCTCGTCACGCCACGCGACCCGCTCCTCCCAGCGGTCAGGCGGCAGGCGCCGGTGGAGCTCGGTGGCAACATGCGCGACGAGCTCGGGTGTGAACGGGCTCTCCTGGCCACGCTCGGCGCCCATGCGCCCGTAGGCAGGGCCAAGCTTCTCGGCGTGCGACTCGATGCCGCCGCGGGTGTTCAGCTCCGCGGTCTCGAACGGCCCCATCAGCGCCCAGCGCCGTCCCGGCCCGTCGCGCACAGCGCGGTCGACATCCTCCACGCTCGCGACGCCGTCCCGGACGAGGCAGTACGCCTCACGCAGCACCGCGCTCTGGATGCGGTTGAAGATGAAGCCTTCGATCTCCCGGGCGACCATGACCGGCGACATGCCGGCGGCCGTGAACAGGACGCGGGAGCGCTCGACGACGTCCGGGCTCGTGAATTCCGCCGGGACGAGCTCGACGATGGGCAGCAGGTACGGCGGGTTGCCCGGGTGCGCGACGAGGCAGCGGGCGCGGCCCTCCTGGTCGGCGGCGAACGAGCTTGCCGCCAGGGCCGACGATGAGCTGGCCAGGACGGCCTCGGCGGGAGCGGCGCTGTCGAGTCGGCCGAAGAGCTCGCGCTTGAGCTCGACCTGCTCGGGTGCACACTCCTGCACGTGGACGGCGCCATCAACGGTCGCCTCGAGCGAGTCCGCGAGCGTGACGCGGGCAGCGATCTCGGCGACCGGTTCGTCCACGAGGCCACCGCGGGCGAGGCGTTCCAGTCTGCTGAAGAGGTCGGCCGGTACCGCCGCTCGGCGCTCGGGCTCGGGCTCGAACACCGCGACCGCCGCTCCCGCGCGGGCGAAGACGACCGCCCACGCGACGCCGATGCTGCCGGCGCCGACGACTGCGGTCCGACTGCCGCGGAGCTCAGGGGCGTGAGGCGGCACGGGCGTCACGATCGATCGCGCGGGCCGTCTCGAGCAGGCGCGGCAGGAGTTGGCTACGCACCGCCTCGAGCGTCCACCGGCTGGCGTGGACGGAGACGTTGAGAGCAGCTGCGACGTGGCCGTCGACGTCGTGGATCGGCGTGGCGAGCGAGCGTAGGCCCTCCTCGAGTTCCTGGTCGACCATTGCCCATCCCTGCATACGCACCTGCTGCACCTTCGCGCGTAGACCGTCGGGGTCGGCAATCGTGCGCTCGGTGCGCGGGGTCAGGTCCGCACTCGCCAGATACGCGTCGAGCCATTCGTCGTCGTGGCCGCCCAGCAGCACGCGGCCGAGCGAGGTGGCGAAGGCCGGGAAGCGGGTGCCGACGCTGATCGCCACCGACATGATCCGGTTCGCCTGCACCCGCGCGACGTAGACGACGTGATCCTCGTCGAGCACCGCGAGCGAGGACGACTCGCGCACCTCGGCGACGAAGTCGCGCATGTGGGGCAGTGCGATGTCTGGAAGGGTCAGGCTGGACAGGTAGGCGTGACCGAGCTCGAGTACGCGGGGCGTCAGCTGAAAACGGCGGTCCTCGACGCGCATGTAACCGAGTTCGACGAGGGTAAGCAGGAAGCGGCGCGCGGCCGCGCGGGCGAGGCCGGTGCGACGGGCGACCTCACTCAGGGTCAGCGTAGGGTGCTCAGCATCGAAGGCACGGATAACGGCGAGCCCGCGCTGGAGCGACTGCACGAAGCCGGTCTCGCGCGCCTCCTCGGTCGCCTCTGGCTGGACGATCTCCGTCATGCCGAAGCCTGCGCGGCATTGCCCGGGACAGGCGTGCGCACGAGCGCGCGCAGCACGTCCAGCTCGCGCGCGGTCGGCGGGTCGGTCGCCGCCACCTGCTCCGCGATGCGCAGCTCCCAGCCGGTCGCCATACGAGCGTCATCCTCGGTCACGCCGGGATGCAGGTGCGTGAGCACGAGCTCGCGCGTCTTCGGGTCGGGCTCGAGGATCCCGACGTCCGTGACGACGGCGCGCGGGCCGTGGCCGCGGAAGCCGTAGCGCTCGCGATCGGCGCCGCCGGTCCCGAATCCGACCGAGGTGACGAAGTCGACGCGCTCGACGAACGTCCGCGGGCTCTGGCGCATCACGATCAGGACGCTCCGGCACGAGGCGGCGATCTCCGGGGCGCCGCCGGCGCCGGGCAGCCGGACGCGCGGTGCGTCATAGCTGTCGCCGATGACGGTGGTGTTGATGTTCGCGTAGCGGTCGAGCTGCGCCCCGGCCAGGAACCCGACGTCGATCCGTCCCGCCTGCAGCCAGTAGTTGAACGTCTCGACGACGCCGACCACGGCGTCCGCGGTCTCGGCGAGGTTGCCGTCTCCGATCGACAGCGGCAGAAAATCCGGCTTCGCGCCCAGCGTCCCGGACTCGTAGACGAGCACGAGGTTCGGCGCGTGCAGGCGCCGGGCGAGGTTCGCGGCCGTGCTCGGGAGACCGATGCCGACGAAGCACACCGTGCCGTCCTCGAGGGCGCGCGCGGCGGTTACGGTCATCATCTCCTCGGCCGTCCACTCAGCTGTCGAGAACATGCTCCTCCATCCAGCGCAGGAAGGTCTCGCGGTCGCGGCTGATCGCGTCCCACGCGATGTAGAAGTCGTTGTCACGCATCGAGTAGCCGTCGGCGTACGAGGGCCGCGCGCCGTCGGGCACGACCGCGATCACGTCGACGGCCCAGGACGGGAGCACGATCGCGCCGGGACGCGGCTCGATGCGGTCGACCACCTCCTCGACCGTGACGAGCGCTCGCCGCGCCGCGAGCACGGCCTCCTTCTGTACGCCCGTGATGCCCCAGAGCTGCACCTTCCCGCGCAGGTCCGCCTGCTGGGCGTGGACGATCGCCACGTCGGGGTTGAGCGCGCTGACTGCCGCGAGGGTCTCGCCTGTGAAGGGACACTCGATCGTCCGGATCGACTCCGTGACGCCGAGGATCGCGCTCCCGGCGTAGCCGCGGAGCACCGCGAAGGGGAGCCCGGAGGCGCCCGCCGCGTAGCGGTTCGCCATACCCGCGTGGCTGTGCTCCTCGAGCTCGAGCGGTGCCGGCCAGCCGTGCTCGACCGCGTCGCGGAAACGGTGCAGGCTGCCGACGCCAGGGTTCCCGCCCCACGAGAAGACGAGCTTGCCCGCGCAGCCGAGGCCGATCATCTGGTCGTAGATGAGGTCGGGCGTCATGCGTACGAGCGTCAGGTCGCGGCGCCCCTGGCGGAGGATCTCGTGCCCGGCCGCGTAGGGGATCAGGTGCGTGAAGCCCTCGAGCGAGACGGTGTCGCCGTCGCGGACGAGCTCGCCGACGGCCTCCTCGAGGGATGTGAATGTCGCGCGGCGGGGGAGCGGGAGAGTGTTCGTTTCGCGCACCTGTGTTCTCACTCCGAACAGTATTGCCTCGGTCGGAGACGGTCAATCGACGCTTGACGCCTCTCGCGGCCCCTGGTTGGCTGGCACGCGATGCAGATCGGCGCCGTCGTTCCGAACAGCGGGCCGCTTCCGCTCGAGCGCGGCACCGCCTCGATGGCGCAGGCGCTGGAGCAGGCAGGGTTCGCCTCGCTCTGGGTCAGCGACCACGTCGTGCTGCCGACGCGGATGGACTCGCCGTACCCTTTCGCCGCGGACGGCCAGGCGACCTGGCCGTCCACGACGCCGTATCTCGACGCCCTCGTGGCGCTCTCCGTGATGGCGGCCGCGACGAAGCGGGTGGCGCTGGGTACGGCCGTCCTCGTGCTACCGCTGCGTCAGCCCGTCGTGCTCGCGAAGCAGGCGGCGTCGGTGGACGTGCTCAGCGGTGGGCGACTGACGCTCGGCGTCGGCGCAGGCTGGCTGCGCGAGGAGTTCGACGCGCTCAACGTGCCGTTCGATGATCGCGGCGGGCGGCTCGTCGAGTGGATGGCGATCGTCCGCGACTGCTGGACGGGAACCCCGGCGGCGCACTCGTCGGACCGCTACGTCCTCCCCGAGGGTGTGCTCTGCCTGCCGACGCCGGCGCACGAGATCCCGTTCCTGATGGGCGGGCACTCTCCGGCGGCGCTCCGCCGAGCGGGCCGGCTCGCGGATGGGTGGCTGGCGCAGCAGTCGCTCTCGGAGCTCGACCCGGACGAGCTCGGGCGCGCCGTCTCGGTCATGCGCGCCTCGGCGGACGAGGCCGGCCGCGACCCGGACGGCCGGCGTGTCGTCCTTCGCCTCGTCGAGTCCGCCGGGCGCGGCCGTGAGATCGCCGCCGCGATCCCCGCCCTTGAGGCGGCCGGCGTCGGCGAGCTGATCGTCAACGTCGACTGGGACGCGGACCCGGCCGAGCAGCTCCAGGAGATCGCCGCCTGATGGGTGAGCTGACCGGCAGGACGATCCTGCTCACCGGGGCCTCGCGAGGGATCGGGGCCGCAACGGCAAAGGTCCTCGGCGACCGCGGTGCGAGCGTCGTGGCGCACTACGGCTCGTACCGCGCGGGCGCGGAGGAGGCCGTCTCGACCCTCCCTGCGGACCGGCGCCTCCTCGCCCAGGCGGACATGTCCGAGCCGGGCGCGGCGCGGGCGCTCTGGCGCGAGGCCGTCTCCTGGCGCGGTCGCGTCGACGTGGTCGTCGTCAACGCAGCAACGATGCCCACGGCCGCGTTCGAGGGGGCCGACGAGGACTGGGACGAAGGCTGGCGGACGGCGCTGCAGGTGAACGTGCTCGAGCCAGCGAGCCTGATCCGCGAGGCGGTGAACCACTTCCTCGAGCACGGCGGCGGAGCGGTGATCACCCTCTCGAGCTGGGCGGCGCAGCGCGGCTCGGCGATTACGAACCTGAACGCGTACGCCGCTTCGAAGGCGGCCGTCGCCAACCTGACCCAGACAGTGGCCCGGAACTACGCAAACCGCGGCATCCTCGGCCACGTCGTCGCGCCCGGCATCGTGCACACTCGCCTTTCGGAGGCCTCTGCGGCCGCGCGTGGCGGAATCGATGCCGTCAACGCCGCGCTGGCGATGGGCGAGATGGTGCCGCCGCAGGAGGTCGCCGAGCTGATCGCGTTCCTCGCCAGCGGCCGGTGCCGCCACCTGACCGGCGCGACGATCGACCTCAACGGTGCCAGCAATATCCGCTGAGCCACGCGGCGCGCTCGTCGTGGGCGGAGCGAAGGGCATCGGCAGGGCGATCTCCGCCGTGCTCGCGGCGCGAGGAGACGACCTCGTCGTGGCCGACGTGGACGTCGCCGCGGCCCACGCCTGCGCGCGCGAGACGGGCGGCCGCGCCGTCGCGCTCGACGTCACCGACGCCGCGGCGGTGCGCGACGTGATTGCGCACGTGGACGCGGAGACGCCGCTCGGAACCGTCGTCGCGAACGCAGGCGTGGGCCACCGGAGCTCGATCCTCGAGGTCGAGCCTGAGGACTACGACCGCGTGATGGCCGTGAACGTTCGCGGCGTCTTCTTCGTCCTCCAGGCGGCCCTGCGCGCGATGGTCTCCCGTCGCAAGGGCAGCGTCGTGACCGTCTGCTCGACCTCCGGCTTCACCGCGTCCAGCGGGCCAATGGCCGTCTACGACGCATCCAAGGGTGCGGTGCGCCTCCTCACACAGGCGGCCGCCCGGGAGGTTGCGCCGAGTGGTGTACGCGTCAACGCCGTTGCGCCCGGGACGGTCGAGACCGATCTCACGCGGGGGCTCGCATCGCCGGAGGAGCTCCACGCGCTCGGCCACGAGCGCGTCCCGCTCGGCCGGCTCGGACGGCCCGACGAGATCGCCGCGGCGGTGGCATTCCTGTCTTCGGAGGCAGCGTCGTACGTGACCGGTCACGTTCTCGTCGTCGACGGCGGGTGGCTCGCATGAGCGCCCTCCGTCCTCGCTTGACACCGCCTACGGCGAGGTTCACGATGCGCACATTGCGTCCACCATGCGAACGCCCGCTCCGTACATCCCTGTGCACGAGGTGAGCGAGGCGGCGCATGCGGACGTGGCCGCGGCGGAGACGTCGACGCACGGCGTCGTCGAACTGCGAGCGATCAAGAAGTCGTTCGGCGAGGTCGAGGTGCTGCACGGCGTCGACCTGACCGTGCACGCGGGCGAGCACGTCGTCATCTTCGGGCCTTCGGGCTCGGGGAAGTCGACGCTGCTCAGGACGATCAACATGCTCGAGGAGCCGAGCCAGGGGTCCGTGCGGGTGCTCGGCGTCGAGTACGGGCCGGGAATTCCGGGTGAGCCGAAGGTGCGGCGGGGCAACGTGATGCAGCTGCGCCGTAACGTCGGAATGGTCTTCCAGCAGTTCAACCTCTTCCCGCACCTGACCGCCCTGCACAACATCGCACTCGCGCTTCGCACGGCCCGCGGGCTCGGCCGCAAGGAGTCCGAGCAGCGGGCGGCAATCGCGCTGCAGCAGATGGGGCTCCTGCAGTGGGCCGGCCGCTTCCCCGGGGAGCTCTCCGGAGGTCAGCAGCAGCGTGTCGCGATCGCCCGCGCACTCAGCCTCGACCCATCGGTGATGCTCTTCGACGAGCCGACCTCGGCACTCGACCCCGAGCTCGTGGGCGACGTGCTCGCCGTCATGCGTGATCTCGCCGAGGCAGGAATGACCATGGTGATCGTCACGCACGAGCTGAACTTCGCCCGCGAGGTCGGCGACCTGAACGTGTTCATGGATCACGGCCTGATCCTGGAGTCCGGCAACCGCGGCTTCTTCGACACGTGCTCGAACCCGCGCACGCGCCAGTTCATCGAGGCGGTGCTGTGAGCGTCGTCGCCGTCAACTTTCAGCCCCAGGTCCTCTGGCAGAACTGGGGCCTCGTCTGGGATCACCGCGACGAACTGCTCCACGGCCTGCTCACCGCGATGGAGGTCGCCGCGGTCGCCCTGGTGATCTCGGTGGGCGTCGGCCTCGCGCTCGCGCTCGGCCGGCTGGGCAAGCCGCCGCTCTCGTGGCTGGCCACGATCTACGTGAACGTGTTCCGCGGTATGCCCGCGCTCGTGAGCGTGATCTGGGTCTACTTCGGCTGGTCGCTCGTGCTCGGGATCAACTTCACCGTCTTCCAGGCCGGCGTGATCGCGCTCGTCCTCCTCTACAGCGCGTTCATCTCTGAGATCTACCGGGCCGCGTTGCTGGCGATCCCGCGCGGCCAGCGCGAGGCGGGGCTCGCGCTCGGCATGCACCCGACGCGCGTCTTCGGCCGGATCGTGCTGCCGCAGGCGACGAAGATCGCGATTCCGAACATCGGCAGCATGTTCATCGGGATGATCAAGGACACCTCGACGTTCACCGTCATCGGCCTCCTGGAGGTCGTCCGCGTCACGCAGAACATCAACTCGACGACCTTCCAGCCGTTCGTCCTCTACACGGCCGCCGCCTTGCTCTACGTGATCGCGGCGTTCGCCGTCGACTTTCTCTTCCGCGCCATCGAGCGGTCGCTGAGCACGCCGCCGTCGGGACGGATCGCGCGCGCGGTGACCGGCCGTCGCCGTCGCCGCATCGACCTCGTCGTCCAGAAGGTCGAAGCGGTCTCGGGAAGGAGCTAATGTCCACGACCACCGGCCGTTCGGCCGACAGAAGGAGGGGTTAGCATGAAACGAACACGCAGCCGGCGCGCGCCGGCGGCCGCGGGGATCCTCGCGGTCCTCGTCGCGGTGCTGGCGGTCGTCGCCACAGGGGCGATGGCCAAGCCGCAAGCGAGCAGCAACCCGTACCACCTGCGGAACCCGGGGACGCTCACAGTCGGGATGACCCTGCAGTTCAAGCCGGAGATGTACCTCGACTCCAAGGGCAAGCCCGCGGGCTACGACGTCGTGCTGATGAAGCTGCTGGCGAAGCAGTTGGGCGCCAAGCTGGACATCAAGAACCTCGACTTCAACGGCCTCATCCCGGGTCTCGTCGCCAAGAAGTTCGACATGGTCAGCGTCGGCCTGACGGCGACCCCCGAACGCAAGAAGTCGGTCTCGTTCAGCCGGCCGTACGTGCCGTACGCACAGATCCTCGCGGCGGCGAAGGGCGACACCACGCCGGCGACGATTGCAGCGTGGAACGCGTCCGACAAGACGATCACCTCGCTCCAGGGCTCGACCGCCGAGCAGCTCGTGCAGAAGACCTTCCCGAACGCGACGTCTCACTCGTTCCCCGACCAGAACGCCGCCTTCCTCGAGGTCGCCACGGGTCGCGCGAACGGGATCGTGGTCGAGAACTACCTGCTCGCGCAGTTCAACAAGTCCAACGGGAACACGCTCAAGGAGGTCGCGTTCCCGAAGCCGCTGCACGTCGAGTACGGCTCGTACGCCGTGCAGAAGGGCAACACCGCGCTCGCGAACTACCTGAGCAAGTTCGTCTGCAAGCAGCAGAAGAGCGGGAACCTCGCAAAGGTCTACAAGGCGACGATCGGGGCGCCGCTGCCGCCGATGCCGGCCTGCCACTGATCGAACCCGAGCCTCCCGATCTCCTCGTCGTCGGCGGCGGCCCTGCGGGGCTCGCCGCCGCCGTCGAGGCGGCAGCCGCCGGTCTGTCGGTCACGCTCGTCGATGAGCGGCCGTCCCTGGGCGGGCAGATCTTCAAGCAGCCCGGCCCGGGGTTCCGGGTCACGGCTCCGGACGAGCTCGGCGCCGACTTCCGCCGCGGGCGGGCGCTTATCGAAGCGGCCGAACGCTCGGGTGCGCGCCTGCTCACGCAGACGGGTGCGGTAGCGATCGACGGCACGTCGGTCGTGCTCCTCGAGGAGGGCGGGCACGCGCGAACGGTCGAGGCCCAGCGCGTGCTCATCGCACCGGGGGCGCACGACCGCCCGGTCGCGTTCCCCGGCTGGACGCTTCCGGGAGTGATCACCGCCGGCGGGGCCCAGACGCTCGTGAAGACCCAGCGCGTGCTGCCCGGGCGGCGGATCGTGTTCGCGGGCAGCGGGCCGCTGGCGCTCGCGTTCCCCGCGCAGCTCCGCGGCTACGGCGCGAACGTGACACTCGTGCTCGACGCAGGCCCCTCGCCTGGCCCGCGCGACGCAGCGCGCCTGCTCGGGGCCGCGCGCGGCAACATCACGCTCCTCCGCGACGCACTGGCGTATCGAGCTGCACTCCTGCGCGCGCGGGTGCCGCTCCGCTACGGGCGCATCGTCCTACGCGCCGAGGGCGACGGCCGCGTCGAGACGGTCGTCCACGCCGCCGCCGACCCCGACTGGCGGCCGGTGCGCGGCACGGAGGAGCGGGTCGAGGCGGACACCCTCTGCCTCGGATACGGATTCTTCCCCTCCGTCGACCTGCTGCGGCTCGCCGGCTGCGACTTCGCCTACGACGAGGACCTCGGCGGACCCGTCGTCGCCGTGGACGAGTGGGGCAGGACGACCGTGCCCGGCGTCCTGGCGGCCGGGGACGGCACAGGGGTCGCCGGCTCCTTCGTCGCCGCCGACCAGGGACGCCTCGCCGCACTCGGCGCTGCGCTCGACCTCGGCGCGCTCGCGCCCGCGGCCGCACGCGAGCGCGGCGAACCGGTTCGGCGCCGCCTCGCCGAGAAGGAACGGCTTCCGGGATGCGCTCCGCCGCCTCCACCGGATCGGCCCCGGGATCTACGAGCTGGCGACGCCGGAAACCGTCATCTGCCGGTGCGAGGAGGTGACGGCCGGAGCACTCGAGGCGGCCGTCGCCACGACCGCCGACGTCAACGTCGTCAAGACGCTGACGCGCGTGACTATGGGGCTCTGCCAGGGCCGCAACTGCCAGCGCCACGTCGCCGCGGCGATTGCGCGGCGCCACGGCCGCGCGATCGGTGCGCTCCCGGTCGCGACGCCGAGGGCTCCGGCGCGGCCGGTTCCGATCGGCGCCGTCGCCGACGCGTCCGTCGAGGACCGAGGGTTCTTCGCCGTCGATGCCTGATCCGGTCACACCGGACGGCGGCTGGCTGCCGGCATCGGCCCTGCGCGCGCAGCTGCCCTCGAGCACCGATGTGCTCGTCGTCGGCGGCGGCCTCGCCGGGACGGCGCTCGCGTACTACCTCGCGCGCGCTGGCGTCGAGGTCGTACTCGTCGAGCGCGGCGAGCTGAACCGCGAGGCCTCGGGCACCAACGCCGGCAGCTTTCATTTCCAGATCGCGCTCCACCAGCTGACGGCGCTCGAGACCGCGAACGTGCAAGACCGACTGGAGACGGAGGTCCGGCTCCATGCCGAGGCCGCCCAGGTGTGGAAGACGCTTGAGCGCGAACTGGAGGGCCCGCTCGACATGCACATCACCGGCGGCCTGATGGTCGCCGAGACGCCCGACGAGCTCCGGCTCCTGCACGAGAAGCACCAAATCGAGGAGCAGTCCGGCCTGGAGACGCACGTCCTCGAGGGCGAGGAGCTGCATGCCTTCGCGCCCTACCTCGCGGACGACCTGCTCGGCGCCACCTGGTGCCCGGACGAGGGGCACGCAAACCCGATGCTCGCCGCCCCGCTCTATGCGCTCCGTGCGGCGGGCGCCGGCGCGGAGCTGCGCACGCACGCGGCCGTGACCGCGATAGACCTGGACCCGGGCGGCGGCGCAGCGCGCTTCGCGGTCTCGACGACGGCCGGCACAATCACTGCGAATCGGGTCGTCAACGCGGCCGGTGCCTGGGCGAACGAGATCGCGGCGCTCGTCGGCCAGCGGCTGCCGATCCGCGCCGAGGGCCTGCACCTGAACGTGACCGAGCCCTGGGAGCACGTGCTGGAGCCGATGGTGCAGCACATCGGCCGGCGGCTGACGCTCAAGCAGTCGGCGAACGACACCTTCATCATCGGCGGCGGCTGGCCGGCGAGACCGGAGCCGCCGCCGCGCCGCTTCTCGACCACCTGGGAGAGCACGGCGGGCAACGTCGCGGTCGCCCTGCGGGTGCTGCCGCTGCTCGCGGATGTGCGGATCGTGCGAACCTGGTCGGGCGTCATGGCCTTCACGGACGACCTGGCGCCGATCGTCGGCGAATCCGCCCGCCTGCCGGGCTACCACACGCTGATCGCGACCACCGGCTTCACGCTCGGGCCGCTGATGGCGCAGCTCCTCGCGGAGGAACTCGCGACCGGCAAGCCGACGGTGCCGCCCGCCTACGCCGTCGACCGCACTCCGCCCCGTCCATCGACCACCGTCACGAGGGAGCCATGAACAGAGACGACGTCACCTGGCGCGGCTACTGGCCCGCTTGCCCCACGCCGTTCGCTCCGGACGGCGCGTATGACCCGGATGCGCACCGGGCGCTGCTGGACTGGTACGTCGCCGAGGGGATGCACGGGGTCTTCATCAATGGCACGACGGGCGAGTGGTTCTCGCAGACCCCCGAGGAGCGCCGCCTCGTCGCCGAGAGCGCGATCGACGCCGTCGCCGGGCGCGTCCCCGTCGTGATCGGCTGCACGGCTCTGACGGCGCGCGAGGCCGCCGAGCTCGGCCGCCACGCGCTCGCCGCGGGGGCGAGCGGGATCGGCTCGACGCCGCCGCCCTATTCGAAGACGTTCCCGGACGAGACGGTGCGCTACTTCCAGGACATCTCGGACGGCGTCGACGGGCCGGTGATGGTCTACAACTGGCCGCACGGGACGAGCGTCGACATCGGCCCCGAGCTCGCCGAACGGCTCGCGTCCGTCGGCAACGTCGTCGCCATCAAGGACAGCACCCCGAAACTGGAGCAGTTCTTCGAGACCACGCGCCGCGTGCTCGGTGAGGTCCGCGTCTTCGGCGCGTTCATGTCCGTCGTGGGCCTCGAGTTCCTGCTCGAGCACGGGGGCGACGGCTTCATCGGCGGCGGCTCGCTCTGGGGCGCGGCCGATGCGGACTTCTGGGAGGCCGTCTGGCGCGGCGACATCGAGACGGCGCGCGAGCACGCGCGGCGCACGGACGAGCTCTTCCCGAAGCTCTGGCTCCCCGGCGGCTGGGCCGGGCAGTTCGGGGCGTACCAGAGCCAGTTGAAGGCGCTGATGCGGATGCTCGGCCAGCCCGGCGGCGAGGTCCGCCTGCCGCGGCTGCCCGTGACCGACGAGGACAGCCTGCGCCGGATGCGGGAGATCCTCGTCGAGGCGGGCCTGCTGCGCGAGGCCGTGGAAGCCGGATGACTCCCTTCCAGGGCGTCGACCACGTGGGCGTCGGCGTCTCGGACGTCGACGCGGCGATCGACTTCTACGGCCGGCACGTCGGGTTCGACCAGGTGCTCTTCGACCGTACCGGCGAGCTGCCCGGGTTGGAGGCGTTCGCGGGACGCGCGCCGCACGCGCGCGTTGCGATGCTCGCAAACGGCGGTGCGACGCCGATCGGCCCCGGGCGGGTCAAGCTCGTGCAGGTGCTCGACCGGGACGGGCCGCCGTCCGTGCCCGAGGGCCAGGCCTGGGGCGAGGTCGGCGTGTGCGAGATCTGCCTGCACGTCCGCGGCGTGCAAGCCGTCCACGAGGCGCTCGTCGCAGCGGGCTGCGCGTCGCTGATGGAGCCGATGAGCGCGGACGTTCCGCCCGCGGGCGTGACGCTCGACATCGCGTACGTCGCCGACCCGTGGGGGACGAAGCTCGAGCTGATCGAGTGGACCGGGCTCTGGCACTCGCTGCCCGGGGCGCCGCGGGCCGAGGGCGTCAACCACGTCGCGTTCGGCGTCACGGACATGGCCCGGACGCGCGCCTTCTACGAGCGGCTCGGCTTCACCGAGCTGCTGTTCGAGTCGGTCGACTTCTTCGACCCGATGGCGCCGTGGTACGAGCCGCCGTGGTACGACCCCGCGCACCTGCCGGCCCAGCACATGACGATGCCGATGGCCGCGCAGGGGGCCGCGATCGAGCCGGTCGTGCTCGATCCCCCAGGCCACGACTGCCGCGGCGAGTGGGGACACCTCGGCCCCATGGACTTCGGCATCCGCGTGCCGAACGTCGACGCGGCGGTCGCCGAGTTGCGTGCCGATGGAGCGGACGTGCACGGAGACCCCATTACGGTCGACCTCGGCGGCGGACGTGAGTGGCGCTACGCGGCGATCGCCGAGCCGGACGGCAACTACGTGACGCTCGTCGAGGCGCGCTACTGAGATGACGTTGCGGCTCCCCGACGGCCACGGGCTCGTGCGCGGGCGAATGGTCGCTCTGTCGCTCGACGGTCGCCCGGTCACGGCGTACGAGGGCGAGAGCGTGGCCGCCATGCTGCTCGCCGAGGGGCACGTCGCGACGCGGGTCACCCGCAGCGGCGAGCGACGCGGTGTCTTCTGCGGCATGGGCGTCTGCCATGACTGCCTCGTCGTCGTCGACGGCGTCCCCAACACCCGCGCCTGCGTGACGTGGGTACGCGACGGCATGGACGTCCGCCGCCAGGACGGGCTCCGCGCACTCGAGGAGGAGCGCTGATGCAGATGTACGTCGCCGGCGAATGGCGCCCGGCCGCACGCGAGGAGGAGGTCACGAACCCCTACGACGGCGAGGTGGTCGACACCGTTCCGGTGGCCGACGCCGACGACGCCCGCTCTGCGATCGCGGCCGCCGTCGAGGGCGCCGCCGCCATGCGCCGCCTCACGGCGTGGGAGCGGAACGACGCGCTGCGCCGCGCGGCCGACCTGCTCGACGGACGCGTGGACGACCTCGCGCGCACGATCGCGCTGGAGGTCGGCAAGCCGCTCGCCGAGGCGCAGTCCGAGGCCGGGCGCATCGCCGACCTGCTCCGTCTCTCGGGCGCGGAGGGAGCGCGCATGCACGGCGAGACCGTGCCGGTGGACGCGGCCCCAGCCGGCGCCGGCAAGCTCGCCTTCACGCTCCGGCAGCCGTGCGGCATCGTCGTCGCGATCACGCCGTTCAACTACCCGGCCCTCCTCGTCGCGCACAAGATCGGGCCCGCACTCGCCGCCGGGAACGCGGTCGTGTTGAAGCCGGCGCGGCAGACGCCGCTGACCGCCCTCTTCCTGACGCGCGTGCTGCTCGAGTCCGGCCTCCCCGAGCATGCGATCCAGTGCATCACCGGGCCGGGGTCGGAGCTCGGCGTCGCGCTCTGCACCGACCCGCGCGTGCGGAAGATCAGCTTCACGGGCTCGACGACGGTCGGCGAGCAGATCACCCGCGTCGCCGGCGTGAAGCGGCTCTCGCTCGAGCTCGGCTCGAACTGCCCGCTGATCGTGCTCCCGGACGCCGACCTCGACGCCGTCGCTGCGGCCACCGTCACCGGCGGATACGTCAACGCGGGCCAGGTCTGCATCTCCGTGCAGCGCGTGCTCGTCGCCGACGAGGTGTACGGCGATTTCGTCGAGCGGCTGGCGCCTGCGGTCGAGGGCCTCCGTACGGGCCATCCGCTCGATCCGGGCACGAGCCTCGGCCCGGTCATCTCGACCGGCGAAGCGGAGCGTGTCGAGCGCACGATCCGCGAGGCGGTGGACGGCGGCGCCACGCTGATCACCGGCGGCGAGCGGGATGGCGCGGTCGTCGCGCCCACTGTCGTCGGCGACGTCGACCCCGCCATGGCGATCTCGCGGCAGGAGCTGTTCGGGCCTGCGGTCGCGCTGACGCGCGTCGGTGGCGTCGACGAGGCGATCGCGCTCGCCAACGACAGCGACTACGGCCTCGGCGCCGGCGTCTTCACGCAGGACGTCGACCACGCGCTCCGCTTCGCGCGCGAGGTAGACGCGGGCTCGATCCACATCAACTCCTCGCCGCTCTGGCGCGCCGATCCGATGCCCTACGGCGGGCTCAAGGGCAGCGGCATCGGCAAGGAGGGGCCGCGCTCGGCGATCGAGGAGATGACCGAGCTGAAGACGGTCGTCTTCCACCCGCGGTCGTGACCGGCGGCGGCATCCGAGACCTCTCCGAAGCCCGCTTGACGGGCCTGGAGGAGCGGGCATAGCCTGTCCTGCGATGGCGCGTAGCGCACAGCTGTTCGACATCCGAACAGGAGGGTCGGCATGTCCGTGACGCCCGCGCGCCCGGCGGCCGAGACGGTGGAGGAGCTCGACCGCCGCTTTGTCTTCCATCCGTTCACACAGCTCGACCAGCACGAGCGGGTCGGCTCTCCAACCGTCATCGTCGAGGGCAGCGGCGCGCGCCTCACCGACATCCACGGGCGCAGCTACATCGACGGCATGGCGGGCCTCTGGTGCGTCAACGTCGGCTACGGCCGCCGCGAGCTCGCCGAGACGCTGCGAGAGCACGCGGAGCGGCTCGGCTACTACCACGCGTTCTCGTCGATGGGCACCGAGACGCCCGCGCTGCTGGCCGACCGGCTGATCGGGCTCGCCCCGGCCGGCATGTCGAAGGTGTTCTTCGGGTGCACGGGGTCGGATGCCAACGACACCCAGGTCAAGCTCGTCTGGTACTACAACAACGTCCTCGGCCGGTCCGAGAAGAAGAAGATCATCGCGCGGCAGCGGGGCTATCACGGCGTCACCGTGATGTCGGCGAGCCTGACCGGCCTGCCCGGCCTGCACGCGAAGTTCGACCTGCCGCTGCCGATGGTCCGCCACACCACGGCGCCGCACCGGCTCTGGGAGGCGGAGCCCGGGATGACCGACGAGGAGTTCGCGCAGAAGCTCGCCGACGACCTCGAAGCGCTCATCCTCGAGGAGGGGCCGGAGACCGTGGCCGCCTTCTTCGCCGAGCCGATCCAGGGCGCGGGCGGCGTGCTCGTGCCGCCTGCGACATACTTCGAGCGCATCCAGGAGGTGCTCCGCCGCCACGACGTGCTGCTCGTCGCGGACGAGGTGATCACCGCCTTCGGCCGCCTCGGGCAGTGGTTCGGCAGCGACGTCTTCGGTATCGAGCCAGACCTGATGACCGTCGCCAAGGGGCTGACGTCCGGCTACGTGCCGCTCTCGGCGTGCATCGTCTCCGAGCGCGTCTGGCGCGTGCTCGTGGACGGGAGCGCGGAGGGCCCCTTCGGCCACGGCTACACCTACAGCGCGCATCCACTCGCAGCGGCCGTGGCGATGCGGAACCTCGACCTGATCGACGACGAGGGGCTCGTCGCGCAGGCGGGCGCCCGCGGCGCGCTCATGCACGAGCTGCTGCAGGAGGCGTTCGCCGACCACCCGCTCGTGGGCGAGGTGCGCGGCCAGGCGCTGATCGGCGCGCTCGAGTTCGTCGCCTCGCGCGAGCCGCCCACGAAGTTCGACCCGGCCCGCAAGGTCGGCCCGCGGATCGCCCAGCGCTGCCTGGAGCTGGGACTGATCACGCGCGCGCTGCCCGCGACCGACGCGATCTCGTTCTCGCCGCCCTTCGTGATCACCGAGGAGGAGGTGGCCGAGCTCGTGCGGATCGCACGCGCAGCCGTGGACGACGTCGGCGTCGAGCTCCGGAACGAGGAGTGAGCGTGCCCCGCCTCGGCCTGATCGTGAACCCGATCGCCGGCATGGGCGGGCGCGTCGGGCTGAAGGGCACGGACGGCATGGTCGAGGAGGCGCTGGCGCTCGGCGCGACGCCGGTCGCAGCCGCACGTGCGCACCGGGCGCTCGCGCGGCTGGAGCGCTGCCGCGCCGAGCTGCAGGTCGTGGCGGCGGCGGGCTCGATGGGCGCCGAGCTCGCGGCGGGTCACGCCTTCGCCACGGAGGAGCTCCCGGCCGGGCACGAGAACGGCGAGACGACGGCCGAGGACACGCGCGCGGCGGCGGTCGAGCTCGAGCGCCGCCGCGTCGACCTGATCCTGTTCGCCGGCGGCGACGGCACCACGCGCGACATCCACGACGCCGTCGGCGACCGGCTGCCGATCCTGGGCATCCCGACGGGCGTGAAGATGCACTCGGGCGTGTTCGCCACGACGCCCGAGAACGCGGGCGAGGTGGCGGCCTCGTTCGTCGCCGCCGGCCCGCGCGCCCGCCTGCGCGAGGCGGAGGTCGTGGACGTGGACGAGGACGCCGTTCGCGCGGGCTCGCTCGCGACGAGGCTCTACGGCGCGGCGCAGGTGCCCGATGACCGCGTCCGCGTGCAGATCGCGAAGGCGCGCGCCGTCGCCTCCGACGACGTCGCGCTCGACGCCGTCTGCGCGCAGCTCGCGGCGGCGATGGACCCGCGGCGCATCTACGTGCTCGGGCCGGGGACGACCACGAGGCGCGTTGCCCGCCACCTGGGCCTGCCGAAGACCCTGCTCGGCGTGGACGCGGTCCGCGGCGGACGGCTGCACGGCGCCGACCTCGGCGAGCGCGAGCTGCTCCAGCTCCTGGACGGCGAGTCGGCGACGCTGATCGTGGGCGTCGTCGGCGGGCAGGGCGCGCTCTTCGGCCGCGGCAACCAGCAGCTGAGCCCCGCCGTGCTCCGGCGCATCGGCATCGACAACGTCGAGATCGTCGCGGGCCTGAACAAGCTCGTCGCCCTCGACCCGCCCTGGCTGCGCGTCGACACCGGCGACGCCGATCTCGACGCCGAGCTCTCCGGCTACCGGCGCGTCCACGTCGGGCCCGGTCGAACCCTCGTCTACAAGGTGGCCGCATGACAGCGCATCCGTACATGCCCAACTCGACGCCCGAGCTCCGCCGCGCACTGCTCGACGCGGTCGGGGTCGACGACGTCGAGGAGCTCTTCGTCCAGATTCCGGCGCGGCACCGCCTGCACGGCGACCTCGATCTGCCGCCCGCGGTTCCGTCCGAGGTGGCGCTGCGGCGGCAGCTGCTCGACCTGCTGTCGCGGAACGAGACGTGCGAGCGGAACCTCAGCTTCCTGGGCGGCGGCATCTGGCAGCACCACGTGCCCGCGATCGTGGACGAGATCGCCCGCCGCAGCGAGTTCCTGACCCCGGTCTGGGGCACGCCGTCGTCCGACCACGGCCGCAACCAGGCCTGGTTCGAGTTCGCGAGCCAGCTCGGCGAGCTCGTGGGGATGGACTTCGTCGGCCTGCCCGTCTACAGCTGGGGCTGCGCCGAGGGGCACGCCCTGCGCATGGCCGTCCGCCTCACCGGCCGGGGCCGCGTGCTGGTCTCCCGCGCCGTCGCCCCCGAGCGGCTCGACGTGATCCGCACCTACTGCGGCTCGCCCGACCTCGCGCGGCACATCGACGTCGAGCTCGTCGACTACGAACCGGAGACCGGCGCCCTCGCCCTCGCCGACCTACGCGCCAAGCTGCGGCCGGACGTCGCGGCCGTGCTGTTCGAGAACCCCGGCTTCCTGGGCGCGATCGAAGCGAACGCGGCCGGGATCGCCGCCCTTGCCCGCGAGGCCGGTGCGGAGACGATCGTCGGCGTCGACCCGATCTCGCTCGGCGTGCTCGCACCGCCGTCGGACTACGGGGCGGACATCGTCGTCGGCTCCGTGCAGCCGCTCGGCGTGCACATGTCCGCCGGCGGCGGGGCCGGCGGCTTCATCGCCACCAGGGACGAGGAGCGGTACGCGCGCGAGTACCCGACGCTCAACCTCAGCATCGCCGAGACCATCGAGGGCGAGTACGGCTTCGGCATCGCGCTCTTCGAGCAGACGTCGTACGGCAGCCGCGAGGACGGCAACGACTGGACGGGCAACTCCGTCTACCTGCACGCCGTCGCGAATGCCGCCTACATGGCCGCGATGGGGCCGGAGGGCTTCGCGGAGGTGGGGAGGCTCATCCTCGGCCGGAGCCACTACGCGGCCCGGCGCCTCGCCGAGATCGACGGCGTCCGCGTGCGCTTCCCGGAGGGATTCTTCAAGGAGCTCGTCGTCACGTTCGACCACGCCACGGTCGCCGACGTCAACCGCGGGCTGCGCGAGCGGGGGATCTTCGGCGGCCTCGACCTCTCGACCGACTTCCCCGAGCTCGGCCAGAGCGCGCTCGTCTGCGTCACCGAGGTGCACACGCAGGCCGACCTGGACCGGTTCGCCGACGCAGTGAAGGAGGTGCTCTCGTGAGCCCGCGCCGCTACCACGCCGCCGTCTGGGACGAGCCCCTGGCGATGGAGATGGGCGCGCCCGGCCGTCGCGGCGTCGTCTTCGGCGACGTCGAGCCCGCCGTGCGCGCGCTCGTCGGCGACCCGGCGGCGCTGGTGCCCGAAGGCCTGCGCCGCGAGACGGCGCCCGACGCTGCCGGAGCTCTCCGAGCCGGAGGTGCTCCGCCACTACCTGCACCTGTCGCAGGAGACGCTCGGGATGATGGGCGTCAGCCTCTTCGGCACCTGCACGATGAAGTACAACCCGCGCCTCGCCTGGGAGCTCGTCGCCCGGCCCGAGATCGCCGAGCTCCACCCCGAGCAGGACGACGAGACGCTGCAGGGCGTGCTCGCGATCGTCCACGGCCTCGACCTGTTCCTCCGCGGCGTCTCGGGGATGGACCGCTTCGTCTTCCAACCGGGCGGCGGCGCGCACGCGGCCTACACGCACGCCGTCATCACGCGCGCGTACCACGCGGCCCGCGGCGAGCTCGCTCAGCGCGACGAGATCGTGACCACGATCCAGGCGCACCCATGCAACGCAGCGACGGCGGCCGCGGCGGGATTCAAGGTCGTGACGCTGCCGCTCGAGGAGAAGGGCTACCCGTCGCTGGAGGCGCTCAAGGCGGCGGTCTCCGAGCGCACCGCCTCGCTGATGGTCAACAACCCCGACGACATGGGCATCTACAACCCGGAGATCGACCGCTGGGTCGAGGTCGTGCACGACGCAGGCGGCCTCTGCTTCTACGACCACGCCAACTTCAACGGCGTCATGGGGAAGCTGAAGGCGCGCGACCTCGGCTTCGACGCGTGCATGTACATGCTGCACAAGACCTTCGGCGCGCCCAAGGCGGGCGGCGGGCCGGCCGTCGGCGCGTACGGGTGCAGCGAGGAGCTGGCCCGGTTCCTGCCGGAGCCGCTCGTCGTCGAGGAGGGCGGGCGCTACCGGCTCGACCGCGACCGGCCGGACAGCATCGGCAAGGTGCGCGAGTTCTGGGGGAACGTGCCGCAGCTCGTCTACGCCTACACGTGGAGCCGCGCGATGGGAGCCGAGGGGCTGCAGGAGGCGTCGGATATGTCCGTGCTGCTGAACAACTACATGGAGACGCGGCTGCTCGCGATTCGTGGCGTCACGAAGTCACACCCGCACCTGACCGCGCCGCGGATGGAGATGACGCGCTACAGCCTCGAGACGCTCGAGCAGGAAACCGGAATCACGGTCGTCGACGTGCAGAACCGGATGGTCGACTTCGGCATCGACGCGTTCTGGCTCAGCCACGAGCCGTGGGTCGTGCCGCAGCCGTTCACGCCCGAGGCCGGCGAGATGTGGTCGAAGGAGGACGTTGACGAGTGGATCGACGTGCTCGCGCACGTCGTCGACGAGGCGTACACGAACCCGGAGCTCGTGCGCACGGCGCCGCACAACCAGGCGATCCGCAAGCTCGACGGCCGCAACCTCGACGACCCGGACGTGTGGGCGACGACCTGGCGCGCATTCCGGCGCAAGCGGCCGGCCGCCGGCGGACGGCGCGGCCGTGGACGCGCCCGCGACGGTCTCGACCTGAGCGCGGCGGTGCCGGAGCTCCTCGCCGGGCGGGCCGCGCTCGTCACCGGCGGCGCGCGCGGGCTCGGCGCCGCGATCGCCAGAACCTTCGCCGCGGCCGGCGCGAGCGGCGCCGTCGTCGATCTCGAGACGGGCGACGTGCCGCCGGGCTGGTTCTCGCTCGTGGGCGACGTCACCGACGAGGCGTCGCTCGCACGCGCGATCGACGAGGCCGTCGAGCGACTCGGCCGGCTGGACGTCGTGGTCGCGAACGCGGGCGTGGTGCCGCCCTGGACGGAAACGGCAGAGATCGACCTCGAGGAACTCGACCGTGTGCTCGCCGTCAACGTGCGGGGGGTCGCGGCGACACTGAAGCACACGGTGCCCGCGCTCCGGGAGCGCGGCGGGTCGATCGTCGTGATGGCCTCGCTGAACGCGCACCGCGCCCACTCCCGGCAGCACATCTACACCGTCTCCAAGCACGCGGTGCTGGGGCTCGCGCGGTCGGCCGCCCTCGACCTCGGCCGCTACGGCATCCGCGTGAACGCGATCGGGCCGGGGCCGGTGCTCACCGACGCCTTCCGCGATCGGCTCGAGCGCCGCGCGGCCGAAGGCGGGCTGCCCTTCGATGAGGCCGTGCGGCAAGCGAGCGACACCGCGCTCGGGAGGATGGTCACCGAGGAGGACGTGGCTCGCGTGGCGCTCTTCTTCGCGAGCGACCTCTCGTCGGGCGTCACCGGCACGCTGCTGCCGGTAGACGGCGGCCTGGCATAGGCCCTCTCGGCGTCTTGGGGGATTAGATCCCCGGCGGCTAGAGCCTTTAGCTGCGGCTCAGCCGGCTTCGGCATCCCTGCGCGCGGCCTGGCTACGGCTCCAGCGCGGCGGGGCCGAAGACGGCGCCGACCCAGAGATCGTCGTCGCCGGCATCCTCGGGAATCGGCTCGCCGAGCAACTCGTCGACCGCGGCGGCAAGCAGTGGAAGCTGCGTGCTCGCGCCGGCGAAATTCTCGGCCACCGCCTCCCGAACCTCGGCCCGCCGCTCGTCGGTCGCCAGGCTCCTGGCGAGAGCACGTTTCGACTGCTCGACGAACTCGGCCGAGCGAGTGTCGACGGTCGTCGCGACGAACGACGCGGCGGCCCCGTGGCGCTCCTCGTCCGGGATGTCGGTGACGCCCACCTCGGAGGCTGCGTGAAGCGCGATGCGTCGCCGCTCGTCGGGCGTTGCCGCTTGCAGCTCTTCCTCGAGCTCCTCCATGTGAAGTGCAAAGGCGACACCGTCCGCGACCATCTCGCCTGCGAGCTGCGCGACGAGCGCGCCCGCGAGACGGTTGTCGGTGACTGGTCGCGCCAGCTCCGCGCGCGCGGCCGCGTAGCGGGCAAGACGCTCGTGGACGTCTGCCTCGAGGGCTTCGAGCTCCGCCGCGGCCTGATCGCGAAGCCCCTCGCCCCAGGCGGCGGCTGCGGCTGTCCGCGCGAGCTTCGCGATCTGAGCGGGGCGCCGAAAGTCGCCGATCGCGTCGGCGACCGTCTCCAGGCGCTCGCGATAGTTGCCGTAGCCGATGCCCTCCGCGAGCTCTTCGGCGACGAGCTGAGCGCTCTCGTCGTCCAATCGCACCGGGCGACTGTATCGATTCGTGACCGTTCTGGACATCGCGTTCGCGTAGGCCGGCGGGCCCCTTGAGATGCGTACACCACCAGCTCTGACAAGGCCGACAGCTGGATACGCTCCTCGGCGGTGCCAGACGCTTTGCTGTCATAGCGTCATAGCGCTATGATGGGAGCATGGCTAAGAAGAAGGCGACCGTCTACGTGGAGGAAGACGTGTTGCGTGCTGCCCGAGTCGCCGCCGCGCGGGCGGGGACGCGCGACTCCGAAGTGTTCGAGGCGGCCTTGCGCCGGTACCTCGGGTTCGAGCTGCTCGACCGCGTCTGGGCGCGAAGCGACCTCGACGCGGACGAGGCCCTGGCGCTCGCCGACGAGGCGAAGCACGCCACGCGCCCGTAGGTGCTGCGCGCAGTCCTCGACGTAAACGTCCTCGTTGCCGGCGTGCTTTCCGGCCGCGGCGCGCCCGCTGAGGCGCTCGACCGATGGCGCAGCGGCGAGTTCGACCTCATCGTCTCGGACTCGCTTCTCGGTGAGTTGGGTCGAACTCTCAGCTATCCGAAAATCGCTTCACGCCTCGAGCCGGGTGAGTCCGGCCAGGTCGTCGCTGGACTCCGCGAACTCGGCGTCTGGGTCGAAGATCCTCCATCGGGAGAGCGGCTCGTCCCTGACGACCCCGGCGACGACTACCTCGTAGCGCTCGCCCGCGCGGCTAACGCACACGTGCTCGTGTCGGGCGACAACCACCTGCTCGAACTCCCGGAAGCGCATCCGCCCGTCGTGACGCCGCGCGTCTTCGTGGAGCGGCTCGCTCGGTCATGAGCCCGAACAAATCCTTGTTCGACACCCGGTCGAGCAAGCGGATGCATCGATTGAGGAAGTCAAGTGCCAACGGCGAGTCCGGAACAGCGGATACGGACTGACCGGATCGGTTTCGCCGCAGAGCATGCGTTGTCCAACTCTGCGCCAAGCGGGAGTGTGGATTGGAGTACGGGGCTTGTCTCCGTCATCAGCAGCTCGCTGCAGCCTGGAAACCGAACTCGTTGCAGGTCAGCCGCCGTCGCCCGGCCCGTCGAGAACCCTCTCCGCCACTGCGAAGGCCGAGTTGGCGGCCGGGACACCGCAGTAGACCGCGGTCTGCAGCAGCACTTCCTTGATCTCTTCGCGGCTGAGGCCGTTGCGGACCGCGGCGCGCACATGCATGGCGAGCTCCTCGTGTCTGCCGAGGGCCACCAGCATGGCCAGCGTGATGCAGCTCCGCGTGCGGCGGTCGAGGCCTGGGCGCGCCCAGATCTCACCCCACGCGTACCGAGTGATGAGGCTCTGGAAGTCGGCCGTGAGCTCGGTCGTGCGTGCCTGCGCCGCGTCGACGTGCTCGTCGCCCAGGACCTCCCGGCGGACGCGCAGTCCCTGCTCGAACGCCGGGTCGGTCATGCGGCCAGGTGATCGAGGACCGCGCGCGAGAACGCCTCGGGCTGCCCGACGTTCGCGAGGTGAGCGTCGTCGTTCAGCACGACGAGCTCGGCGCCGGGGATCGCCGCCGCCAGCTCGCGGCAGATCACCGGAGTCGTGGCGGGGTCATCCGCTCCGGCGAGGACGAGCGTGTGCGCGCCGATGCGAACGACCTCGTCGCGGACGTCGAAGTTGCCGACGGCCTCGCAGCAGCGCGCGTAGCCCTCGGAGGAAGTCGAGACGAGCATGTCGCGGTAGCGTCGCACGGTGTCCGGCTCCGCGTCGCGGAAGCGTGCGGTGAACCACCGTTCCAGCACGGCGTCGGCGACCGATTCCACGCCGTGCGCTCGCACCGCGACCGCCCGCTCGCCGTACGCACCCGCATTCGGGAAGCGCGCCGCCGTGCACGCGAGCACGAGGCGGTCGACACGGTCGGGCACGTCGAGCGCGATTCGCATCGCGACTGCACCGCCGAGCGAAAGCCCGCAGACGGAGAACCGCTCGACGTCCTGCGCATCGACGAGGGCGAGCGCGTCCCTCGCGAACGCGTCCACGCTCGCCTTGTCTGGAAGCGCGGAGGCGCCGTGCCCCGGGTGGTCGTAGCGAAGCACCCGAAAGCCGGCGAGCGCGCCGAGCTGCTGCTCCCACATCGCAGACGTCGTCCCCAGGGAGCCCGACAGCAGTACGACAGGCGCGTCTGGCGGGCCCTCGAACCGGTGGGCAAGCACCTCAGTTGCCGCGGTAGCGCGCCAGCGCCCGGTCGACGAACGCGCCGGACGCACCGAGGTAGTCGTCCGGGCGCAACTCACGTCCCGGGAAGAACCGCTCCGCCTCGGCCATGGTCTCCGGCCGGATGTTCGCGCGCATCCGCTCGACGTCGACTTCGAGCCCGTCGAGCGCCCCCCCGACCGCCGCTGCCGCGCCGCCGGTGAACGCGAGCGCATCCGACATCGCCCCCCACTCCGCATGCCAGGCACCGGCGGCCCGTTCCTGCTCGTGGCCGCCGTCGATCAGCGCGGTCGCGGCGACCCGTGCGCGGCGCGCGCACGCGCGTGCGAGCGTGGCGCCCGTCGGGTTCTGCTTGTGCGGCATCGTCGATGACCCGCCCGGCCTCGCCTCCCGGACCTCGCCGACCTCCGTCTGCGCGAGGAGCACCAGGTCGAGTGCGACCTTCTCGAGCGCTGCGGCGGCAACCGCGAGCGCGGCGCCCAGCCGCGCGACCGGAGCGCGATTGGCATGCCAGGGCACCGGCGCCTCGATCAGCCCGAGTTCCTCCGCGTAGAGCCGGCTCACCTCGATCCCGTTGTCACCGAGCGCCGCGAGCGTGCCCGCAGCGCCACCGAGCTGGGCCGGGAGCTCAGCGCCGGCCAGTTGCTCGCGCGCGTCGGCGACGGCCACGAGCCAGCCGGCCGCCTTGAGCCCGAAGGTCGTCGGCGTTGCCTGCTGCAGCAGCGTGCGTCCGGCCATGACCGTGCCGCGGTGGGCGTCCGCGAGGCGCGCACAGGCGGCGGCGACGCCGTCCAGTTCCTCCAGGACGAGCGCGAGCGCGCGCTTCACGACGAGCGCCGCCGCAGTGTCGACGATGTCCTGGCTCGTGGCGCCGTGGTGCGCGTACTCGGCGTGGTCGCGCAACGCTCGCGCGAGCGGCTCGGCCGGGTTGCCCGCGCTCCTGCCCTCGGCAGCCAGCCGCTCCGGGTCGAACGCCGCTCGCGTCGCCTCGGCGACGGCGGCGGCCGCGGCGTCCGTGATCACGCCCGCCTCGGCCTCGGCCGTCGCGAGCGCACACTCCGCCTCGAGCATCGCCTCCGTCCAGGCGCCGTCGCCGACGGCGGCGCGCAGCCGGGCCGGGACGAAGAGTGCGCTAAAGGGCAAAGAACACCGTCGCCCGCTCGCCTTGCATGCGGACGTCGAACCGGAGGCCACCTTCCTCCTCGCTGGCGACGAGCGTCGCGCGGTCGGCCTCTGGCAGTGACGCAAGCACCGGGTCGCGCCCGTTCGCCGCTGCCTCGTCCGGGAAGTACATGCGCGTCAGCTGATGCCGCAGCAGCCCGCGCGCGAAGACGTAGACGTCCAGGCGTGGCGCGTCGGGCGGCCGCCCCTCCGGCCTGCCGACGACGAGCTCGAAGGCGCCATCCGCGGTCGTGCCCGAGCGGCCCCAGCGCCGACTCGTGGCGTCCCAGGCCTCGATGACGGCGTCGCCGATCGCCTCGCCCGCCCCGTCGTAGACCGTGCCCCGCAGACGGATTGCCGCCGGATCGCTGGGATCGACGAGCTCGTGGTCGGGACGGCGGCACAGCCCGATGGCGTAGTAGGGCCCGACGGTCTGGGAGGGTGTGGCCGGAAGAGTCAATCGACGTCGGGCGGTGTCGTCCGCGGCCCGCCCCGACCGACCACGATGTCCCACGTGTAGCCGAGCGCCCAGGCCTCCTCGGTCACGTCCATGTCCAGCTTCGCGACCAGCAGGTCGCGCGCGCGCGGGTCGCGGACCGCGTTGAAGATCGGATCGAACTCGAACAGGGGGTCGCCCGGGAAGTACATCTGCGTGACCAGCCGCTCCGCGAAGAGACGGCCGAACAGTGAGAAGTGGATGTGCGCCGGTCGCCAGGCGTTCGGATGGTTCCCCCAGGGATATGCGCCGGGCTTGACGGTGACGAAGCGGTATCGCCCCTCGGCGTCGGTCAGGCAGCGCCCGGCGCCGGCGAAGTTCGGGTCGAGCGGTGCCGGATGCCGGTCGATCTCATGGCGGTAGCGGCCCGCTGCGTTGGCCTGCCAGACCTCGACCAGGGCCCCGGCGATGGACCGCCCGTCCTCGTCGGTCACCCGTCCCTGGACGATGATTCGCTCGCCGAGCGGCTCTCCGGAGCCCTGGGTGGTCAGGTCGCTGTCGCCGGGCTCGAGCGCTTGCTCGCCGAAGACGGGGCCGCCGATATCTCGGAACCGCTCCGGCAGCACCACCAAGGGACGGCCGGGGGCGCGGAGACGCGTCGAGCGGTAGTCCGGCCAGTCGACCTGGACGTCGGTGTTGATGCGCTCGGTCGTCGTCATCCGCGCGCCTGCTGGAGCCGTCGCAGCGCAACGAGCTCCGATTCGCTCGGCGGCCGCGTGACGGCCAGGTTGTCGGCCACGTCGAGATCCCAGCCGGTCGCGGCGCGAACGCAGTCGAGATCGACGCCTGGATGCATCCCTGTAAGCCTAAGCTCACCGGTCCCGTCACGCGGCTCCAGAACGCCCAGATCGGTGATCACGACGCGGACGCGCTCGCCGCGGCTCGAGCGGAAGTCGAGCCGCTCGACGAACGCCCGGGTCGTCTGTCGCAGCATGACGAAGACGTCGCGGACCTGCGTGGCGATCTCGGGTGCGCCGCCGGCGCCCGGCAGCCGAACCCTCGGCGCCGAGTAGGGCCCGATCACCGTGCTGTTGAGGTTGCCGTGGCGGTCGATCTGCGCGGCGCCGAGAAAGCCGACGTCGACGCGGCCGCCCTGCAGCCAGTAGCCGAACATCTCGGGCACGGAGACCACCGTGTCTGCGGTCTCCGCGAGCTCCCCGTCGCCAATCGAAAGCGGCAGCCGGGTGGGTTTCGCGCCGATCGTCCCGCTCTCGTAGATCAGGACGCACTCCGGCGCGTGGGTTGCCCGCGCCAGGTTGGCGGCCAAGCTCGGCAGCCCGATGCCGACGAAGCAGACCGTCCCGTTATGCAGGCGCCGGGCCGCCTCCACGGCCATCATGTCGTCGGCGGTGTACGTGGGCCCGGTCACGCGCTTACCGTCTCGCTCGCCAGGCTGCGCCGGTACTCCTCGAAGTCGCGGGTGCCGCGCACATGGCGGTCGATCCACTCGGTGAAGCGGTCACGGTCACGGCTGATCTCGTCCCAGCCGACGTAGAAGCCGTTGTCGCGGTCGTAGTATCCGTGCGCGTACGAGGGATGGGCGCCGCCGGGGACGACGCAGACGGCGTCGACGACCCACCCGGGGATGACGATGCCCTGCGGCTTCGCCTCGAGCTCGTCGACCAGCTCCTCCACGGTGACGATCGAGCGCGCGGAGGCAAGCACGACCTCCTTCTGGACGCCGACGATTCCCCATAGCTGGACGTTGCCGTGGCGATCGGCCTGCTGGGCATGGACGATGCCGACGTCGGGCCGGTGCGCGGGGACTGCCGCGAGCTGCTCGCCCGTGAACGGACAGGTGACCGAGCCGAGCTGGGTGTGTTCGGCCAGGTCGGTGCCCTGGTAGCCGCGCAATACGCCGAACGGCAAGTTGGCGGCGCCGGCGGCATAGGCAGCCGCCATGCCGGCGTGCGAGTGCTCGACCAGCTCCAGCGGGCCGGGCCAGCCGTGTTCCACCGCGTCGCGCAGCCGGTGCAGCGACCCGACGCCGGGGTTGCCTCCCCAGGAGAAGACCAGCCGCCGAGCGCAGCCGGCGCCGATCAGCTGATCGAAGATGACGTCGGGCGTCATCCGGACCAGCGTCAGGTCGCGCCGGCCCTGGCGGATCAGCTCGTGCCCGGCGGCGTGCGGGATCAGATGGGTGAAGCCCTCCGCGGCCACGGTGTCACCATCCGACACCAGCGTCGCCACGGCGTCCGTGAGGCTCATGATCGGTGCCATCGACGACGGCAAACGCTAACGCTCCTCCACGCCGACGCTCCATGCGTGCGTCGCCAGATAGCCGACCGACAGCGTCATCGCGGTCAGCCCGGATCGAGGCCGACGTAATTCTCCGCGAGCGAGGTGGCCGCAGCCCGCGACGTCGTCACGTATCGCAGCTGCGAGTGCTGGAGCTGCAGGTCGAATGGGTCGTCGCCGGGCAGACGGTGGAGCATCGTGGTCATCCACCAGGAGAAGTGCTCGCAGCGCCAGACCCGCCGCAGGCACGCGTCGGAATACGCGTCGAGCAGCGCACTGCTGCCCCTCGCATACCAGTCGACGAGGGCCTCGGCCAGGAGGCGCACGTCCTGGATGGCGAGGTTGAGGCCTTTAGCCCCTGTGGGCGGCACGATATGGGCTGCGTCGCCGGCGAGGTACAGGGACCCGTGCTGCATCGGCTCGGCGACGTAACTGCGCATGCCCGTGACGCCCTTCTCGAGGACGGGGCCGTCGGCGAGCGTCCACCCGTCGAGCGCCGTGCGCCGCCGCAGCTCCGTCCAGATGCGGTCGTCATCCCAGGCCGCGATGTCCTCGTCGTGGTCGACCTGCAGGTAGAGGCGTGACAACCGCGGCGAGCGGAGGGAGAGCAGCGCGAAGCCCTGAGGGTTGTGCGCGTAGACGAGCTCGTCGCTGGACGGTGCGACCTCGGCCAGGATGCCGAGCCAGCCGAACGGGTACTCGCGCGAGAACTCGCGCAGCACACCCCGTGGGATGCTCTCCCTGCAGACCCCGTGGTAGCCGTCGCAGCCGGCGATCACGTCGCAGACCAGCTCCTGTGCCTGTCCCTCGCGAACGAATGTGATCCGCGGCCGCTCGGAGTCGAGGTCGTGGACGGCGACCTCGTCGACCTCGAAATGGAGTGGCAGGCCGGCCCCGAGGCGCGCGGCGATCAGGTCCTTCACGACCTCGGTCTGCCCGTAGATCAGGATCGAGCTGCCGGTGAGCTCGCGCATGGGCACGTGGTGGCGCTCGCCGTCGAACTGGAGGTAGATGCCGTCGTGCTCGATGCCTTCGCGATCCATGCGCTCACCAACGCCGGCCTCCCGTAGCAGGCGCACCGTGCCCTGCTCGAGAACGCCGGCACGGATCCGCTGCTCGACGTAGTCGCGGCTGCGGTTCTCGAGCACGACCGATTCGATGCCCTCGCAGGCGAGCAGCTGCGCGAGCGTGAGGCCGGCTGGGCCGGCGCCGACGATGCCGACCTGCGTTCTCAGAACGGGAACGGGTGTGATCCGCTCTGCACCGTCACCCAGTGCACCTCCGTGAACTCGTTGATCGCTGCGCTGCCGCCGAAGCGCCCGAGCCCGCTGCCCTTGACACCACCGAACGGCATCTGCGGCTCGTCGCCGACCGGCTGGTCGTTCACGTGCACGATCCCTGCCTGGATGCGCCTCGCGAGCGCGAGGCCGCGGTCGGTGTCGCTCGTCAGGATCCCGGACGCGAGCCCGTAGGTGGTGTCGTTCGCCCGCTCGACCGCCTCGTCCGCAGAGTCGACCACCTCGATCCCGACGACAGGCCCGAATGTCTCGAAACGGGCGAAGTCCGCCTCGGCCGGAACGTCGGCGAGGATCGTCGGCTGAAAGCACGGCCCGGAGGCGTTGCCGCCCGCGAGCACCTTTGCGCCCTTCGCGACGGCATCATCGACGCGCGCCTTCACCCCGGCCAGCGCCTGCTCCGTGATGAGCGGCCCGATGATCGTGTCCTGCTCTCGTGGGTCGCCCACCTTGAGCCCCTGCGCTTTCGCGGCAAGCCGCTCGGCGAAGGCGTCCGCGATCGGCCGCTCGACGATGATTCGGCGCGCCGACATGCAGATCTGGCCCTGGTGGAGGAACGCGCCGAACGCGCTCGCGTCGACGGCGTAGTCCAGGTCGGCGTCGGCAAGGACGATGAGCGGGTTGTAGCCGCCGAGCTCGAGCACGACCCGCTTGAGGTTCCGGCCGGCTGCCTCGGCAAGCTTGCGCCCCGTTTCCGTCGACCCCGTGAAGTTGATGCAGCGCACGGCCGGATGCTCGACGAGGGCATCGCCGATCGTCGCCGCCTCGCCCGGCGCGTGGGTGACGACGTTGAGCGCGCCGGCCGGCAGCCCCGCCTCGCTGAAGATCTCCGCCCAGAGCAACCCGCCCACGTAGGGGGAGAGCTCCGACGGCTTGAGGACGACGGTGTTGCCGAGCGCGAGCGGCGCCGCGATCGAGCGTGCGGACAGGATCAGGGCGGCGTTCCACGGCGCGATCGCGCCCACGACGCCGACCGGCCGACGGACGCCCATCGCGAACGCGCCGGTATCCGACGGGATGATCTCGCCGAGCGGTGCATACGCGAGCGCGGCCGCCTGGCGGAAGAGGCCGGGCACGAAGTGGAGCTGGAACATCGAAAAGCCGAAGGTGCAGCCGGTCTCACGCGTCAGCCACGACCCGACCTCGTCGGCGCGTGCCTCGAGCACGTCGGCGGCCTTGAGGAAGACGCGTTGTCGTTCCGCGGGCGGTGTCTGCGACCAGCCCTCGAAGGCCACCGCTGCGGCGTCGATCGCCCCGCGAGCGTCGGCCGCGCCGCCCGAGCTCACCGTCGCGATGACTTGGCCCGTGAACGGATCCAGGTCATCGAACGTCGAGCCGCCGGCGCCGTCTCGCCACTCGCCCCCGATGAAGAGCCGGCACTCCTTCGCTCCTGTCTCGACTGCTGCCACGTCGACCTCCTCCTTCGTCCACTGCGCCGTTGCCCGCCCGGAGTGGATTTTCACTACTCGCTGCACGGTCCGCTTCGTCCTGGCAACCTATGGCCCGACTTGTCGAATGGTCAAGACGATGTTTGGATAGTCGGAACGTGCAGACCCTAGACGTCCGCTCGTCCTCGCCCGGCCGGTACTCGCAGTCGCTCGAGCGCGGGCTGGCCATCCTCTCGTCGTTCACCGCGTCCCGGGCGCTCCTCGGCATCAGCGACCTCGCCCGCATGCTCGATCTCAACCGCAGCACCACGCACCGGTACGTGTCGACCCTGGTGGCGCTCGGCTACCTCGAGCAGGACACGGCGACGCGCAGATACCGCCTCGGCCCGCGCGTGATCGACCTCGGCCTCTCCGCGATCAACTCGATGGAGCTGCGCGAGATCTCGCTCCCCCACCTTCAGCAGCTGAGCGACGAGACGGGCTACACCGTCAACCTCGCGATCCTGGACGGCGGCGACGTCGTCTACATCGAGCGCTGCCGGAGCATCAGCGCGAGCCAGCGCGAGCTCGAGCTCAGCCTGCACGTCGGCTCGCGGCTGCCCGCGTACTGCACCTCGATGGGGAAAGTGCTGCTCGCCCACCTGCCGGACGGCCGCCTCGATGACGTCCTGGCAGGGATGGAGCTCACGCGCCGCGGGCCCAACACGCTGACCTCGCGGGCCGCACTGCGCGCGGAGCTCGAATCGGTGCGCACCGCCGGGCTCGCCGTCAACAACGAGGAGCTGGCGTACGGGCTCCGCTCGATCGCGGCGCCCGTGCACGGCGCGTCCGGCGCGGTCGCGGCCGCGGTCAACATCGCCGTGCACCGGTCGCGCGGCACGATGGACGAGCTCGTCGCGCAGTTCGGCCAGGCGCTGAAGCGGACGGCCGAGGCCATCGCAGCCCGCGCGGGGTACCGGCCGGCATGAGCGTCGAGGCGCTCGAGGGCGTGCGGCCGCAGGCGCGGACGCGCCCGCGCGTCTCGCGGCAGCGCGCGCTCGAGGTGGCGGTCTTCGCGGCCTCGATCGCGGCTGCGCTCGTCGTCTGGGAGCTCGTCTCCCGGACGGGGCTGATCGACGAGCGCGACCTGCCGCCGATGAGCGCGGCGTTCACCGAGCTCTGGCACCTCATGGGCACGCAGGACTTCTGGATCGCGTTCGCGCGCACCGTCCGGGGCTGGTTCATCGGGTTGACCCTGGCCACGCTCCTCGCCGTCCCGATCGGCATCGTCATCGGCGCAAGCGATTTCGCCCACGCAGCCTTCCGTGTCCCGATCGAGTTTCTCCGCCCCATCCCCTCGGCGGCGCTGATCCCGCTGCTCTTCCTCACGCTGGGAACGAACATCAACAGCGAGATCTTCCTGGCCACCTTCGGCGCGTTCTGGCCCATCCTCATCCAGACCATGTACGGCGTCCACGACGTCGACCCGGTCGCGACGGAGACGGCGCGGGCGTTCGGGATCGGCAAGCTCGAGACCCTCTACCGCATCACGCTGCCGAGCTCGGTGCCGTACATCATCACCGGCGTCCGGATCGCGTCGACGGTGGCGCTGATCCTTGCCTTCACGGCCGAGCTCTTCATGGGCATCCCCGGGCTGGGACAGATGCTCAACATTGCGCAGGCCTACGGCCTGAACGACCAGCTGTACGCCCTGGCCATCGCCACAGGGTTCCTGGGCATCGGCATCCACCTGCTGATGTCGGCGTTCGAGGTCCGCGTCCTGCGCTGGCATCCCTCCCAGCGCTTCGGAGGCGTGTCCACATGACCGCGCGCACGCGCACCGCGGTCAAGATCGGGCTCGAGATCACGGTGCCGCTGCTGCTCCTGCTCGCGTGGCAGCTCTGGAGCGTGAACAAGAACGACCCGAAGTTCCCGCGCCTGTCGTCCATCCTCATCGAGTTCCGCCACATGTGGCTCTTCGCGCAGTTCAACTCCGAGGTCGTCCCCAGCCTCGAGCGGGTCCTCGCCGGCTTCGCGATCGGCGTGGTCGCCGGCGTTGCGCTCGGGATCCCGCTCGGCCTCTTCCGCTGGTCGCGCCTCTGGGCGACGCCGCACATCGAGTGGTGGCGCAACATGCCGCCGCCGGCGCTGCTGCCGATCACCGTCATCCTGCTTCACTCGATCGGGAACCGGCAGAAGATCGGCTTCATCGGCTTCTTCTGCCTCTTCCCGGTGCTGCTGAACACGATCGACGGCGTCCGGGGCATCGAGCCGACGCTCATGGAGACCGCACGATCGTACGGAGTCTCGCAATGGGAGGCGATCCGGCGGATCGTCCTGCCCGCGGCGCTGCCGCAGATCTTCGCCGGCATGCGCACGAGCGTCTCACTCGCCGTCATCACGATGGTCCTGGCCGAGTACTTCTCGAGCACGAACGGGGTCGGCTACGTGCTGCTCATCTCCAAGAACACCTTCCAGCTGACGCCGATGTGGGCCACGATCGTCCTGATCGGGCTGCTCGGCTACGCCCTCAACCTGCTGTTCGCGCTCGCGGAGCGCCGGGTGCTCGCCTGGCACCGAGGCTGGCGCGCGGCGACGCCCCAGTAACGGCATGCTGGAGATCAGGTCGCTCGGCAAGGTCTACGGCAGCGGCGAACGGGCGACGCATGCGATCGGCGACGTCTCCTTCTCCGTCGCCGAGCGCGAGTTCGTCTGCGTCGTCGGCCCCTCCGGGTGCGGCAAGACGACCCTCCTCAAGTGCGCATCGGGCCTGATGCGGCCCACCTCGGGCGAGGTGCTCCTGCGCGGCCGGCGCGTGACGTCGCCGCCGGAGGAGATGGCGCTCGTCTTCCAGGAGTACAGCCGCTCGCTCATGCCGTGGACGTCGGTGCGCAACAACGTCCTGCTGCCGCTGCGGCACAGGAAGCTGACGCGGCCCGAGCGCAGCCGGCTCGTCGAGGAGGCCGTGGAGGCGGTAGGCCTGACGCGCTTCCTCGAGCGCTACCCCTGGGAGCTCTCCGGCGGGATGCAGCAGCGCGTCGCGATCGCCCGCGCGCTCGCGTACCAGCCCGCGATCCTGCTGATGGACGAGCCCTTTGCGTCCGTGGACGCCCAGACCCGAGCCGACCTCGAGGACCTGGTGCTCCAGGTCCGTGAGGAGTTCGACGTGACGATTCTCTTCGTTACGCACGACATCGACGAATCGGTGTATCTCTCGGACCGGGTGGTCGTGCTGACGCACGCGCCGACGGAGGTCAAGGAGGTCGTGCGCGTCGACCTGCCGGCCGCACGGGACCAGATCGAGACGAAGGAGCTGGCGGAGTTCGCGCGCCTGCGCGCGCACGTCTACCGGCTCATCAAGCGCGAGCAGGAGGAGGCAGGAACAGGCCCCGGTGATCGGGGTGGGCCGCTTACAGCCATTCCGGGCGGTCAGGACGTCATACAGGAGGAGGACAGGAGTCTGCCGGAGACGGCGGACCGAACAAGGAGGGGTTAGGTGTCAAGTCGTATCTCCCGGCGGACCGGCATCGTCGGTCTGGTAGCACTCGTCGGGATCCTTGCAGGGCTCGTTGCGGCAACCACGGCGGCAGGCTCCCGGCAGGCGGTCACGCTGACCGTCGCGACGCTCCCGATCGCGAACGGGTATCCGCTCGATGTCGGCATCAAGCAGGGGTTCTTCGACAAGCAGGGCATCACGATCAAGAAGACGACGCTCGCGAGCGGCAACGACGTCGTGCTCGCGATGGCGAACCACAACGCCGACGTCGGCTATCTCGGGTTCGTCCCGATGATGATCGCCAGGACGCAGGGGATCCCGCTGCAGCTCGTCGCCGCCAGCGAGGTGGAGGGCACCTCGGCGGCCGACAACTGGCAGAACATCCTCGTCAAGGGCTCGAGCTCGATCCAGACGCCTGCCGACCTGGCGGGCAAGACCATCGCCGTCAACGCGCTCAAGGGCGTCGGCGAAGTGATGATCAAGGCGGCGCTGGAGAAGCTCAAAGTCGACCCGAACTCGATCAAGCTGGTCGCGCTGCCGTTCCCGTCCATGCGCTCGGCGCTGAACAACGGCCAGGTGGACGCGATCTGGGTGCCCGAGCCGTTTCTGACGCAGGGGCTCACGACCGACAACGACCGCATCGTCATGGCGCCGGGCCCGGTGCTCGGCCCGTTCTGGCCGGTCGGCGGCTACGCCGTCAACCAGGACTGGGCGAAGGCGAACCCGGACACCTACAAGGCGCTCAGGACCGCCCTCAACGAGTCACTGACCTACACGCAGGCGCATCCGGACGACGCGCGCGCGCTGCTCCCGGCCGGCACGCCGTCGAACATCCGGCTGCCGATCTGGAGCCCGCTCGTCAACCGGGCCACGCTGCTCAAGCTCGCGAAATACGCGAAGGAGTTCGGGGTGATCAGCACGCTGCCGAACATGGCGGCCCTCGTGCCGAGCTCGATCGCGAGCGGCCTCGTGCTGCAGGGGATCGTGGGTGGCACGACGATCACCGTGAAGCTCGAGGGCAAGCAGGTGGCTCAGCTCAACCCGGGCCAGTACACGTTCGTGGTGTACGACCGCTCGGCGCACCAGAGCTTCCACCTGAAAGGACCCGGCGTGAACAAGTCGACCGGCGTACGCCAGGTCGGCCGCGTGACGTGGGCCGTGACGCTCAAGAAGGGCACGTACGTCTACAGCTCGTCCGCCAAGGCGTCGCTGAAGAAGACCATCAAGGTCGGCTGACCGACCGCAGCTCCGGCCGGAGGGGCCCCCGCGGGTCCCTCCGGCGCTGCCTGCGTGTTCCGATAATCGGAACAGCGCGACCGCCGGAACGGCCCAGTCGAACGCGGTCGAGGTGAGCGCGCTCGCCTCGTCGTGAGCCACGGCCGTGGTGGCGGCCCGGAGGGGCCGCCACCACGGCTACGGCGCGAAGTGCGGGGTCGGCTCCACCACCACGTCGAGCAGCAGGGGCTCGCGCATCGAGGCGAGCCGCGGCACGGCGTCGTCGAGCTCGCGGACGAGCTCGTCGTAGCGCTCGACACGCCGGGCCGTGCAGCCGAAGGCGCGCGCGATCGCGGCGACGTCCACGTCGAAGCTTGGCCACGGTGCGGGCTTCCCGTGCCGTTCGGCCAACCGGTCCATGATCGCGTAGCCCCCGTTCGACAGGATCACGAACAGCACACCGACGCCGTACGTCGCGGCGCTCCACAGCGCCTGGATGCCGTACAGCGAGGAGCCGTCGCCGACCACGGCCACGACGGGGCGGTCGGGAAGCGCCATCCGCACGCCGGTCGCGCCGGCCAGGGCGAACCCGAGGCCGCCCATCGCGGCGCTCAGGAATCCGAGCGGCTCGCGCGCGAGCAGCCGGTCGTGGAGCTCCGGCCGGTCGACGGGCGTCTCCTCGACGACCACAGCCTCGCGCGGAAGCCGCTCGGCGAGCGCGGCGAGAACGTGTCCGGCCCGCAGGCGGTCACCGGCCGCAGGCGGGTCTGGAGGTGGCGGCGGGGCGTAGGGCCGGGGCGGCGGACCAGTCCGCTGCGGCAGCCGTTCGGCGAGCGCGCGGCACACGGGGGCGGGCGACGCAAGCACTGCGAGCTCCGCCGGGCTGCGATGCACCTCCGCGGGATCGTCGCCGACCACGGCAATGCGCTGGCCGGGGTCGGTGAAGCGACCGGCAGCGTAGGGCGACTGCCGGAACACCGGCGCTCCGACGACGAGGATCGCGTCGTAGGGGGCGAGCCGCTCCCGCAGGCGCGATCGGTCGGCCGGCAGCACGCCCGCGAAGTGCGGATGATCCTGCCGGAACCCGGCCTGTGCGCCGAACGACTCCTGAAAGACCGGCGCGGCGAGGCGCTGCGCGAGCGCCTCGACCGCTGCCCACGCGTCCTCCGAGTCGTTTCCTGCGCCGACGACGAGCGCGGGGGCCTGCGCGTCCTCCAAGAACGCTGCGAGCTCCTCGGTTGCGGCGGGGTCGGCGGCGGCCGTGCGCAAGACCCGCCGCGGGGCGGCATCCTCGCGGTCGGCGTCGGCCGGAGCCTCCCAGTCGTCCATCGGCACGACGACGACCGCGGGCCCGCGGCGGGTGGCCGCCTCGTGGGCGGCGCGCTCGATCGAGCCGGGCACGTCCTGCGGCCGCACCGGCTGGTCGAACCACACCGGGTACTCGCCGGCGAGCCCCGCCAGCCGGCCGGCCAGAAACGGCTCGAACACGAGATGCCGGCGGTCCTGCTGGCCGACGAGGACGACAAGGGGCGCACGGTTGACGCGCGCGGTCGCGAGCGCGCCCACCGCGTTTCCGAGCCCGGCCGTGGTGTGCAGCAGGGCGAGGGCGGGCTCGCGGCGGCCGAGCGCATAGCCGGTCGCCAGCCCGATGACCGGCGACTCGTGCAGCGCGAGCACGAAGCGCAGGTCTTCCGGCAGCCCGGCCAGGAACGGCACCTCCGTCGACCCCGGGTTGGCGAACAGCGTCGTGAGGCCCTGCCGCCGGAGAACCTCGAACGTCGCGTCGCGGACGGTCAGGCCCAGGTCAGCCCCAGACCTCGGCGGCCACGTCGACGATCAGCCGCAGCTTCGCCCACTGCTCCTCCTCCGTGAGCGCGTTGCCCTCGACGGTCGACGAGAACCCGCACTGCGGCGAGAGGCAGAGCTGGTCGAGCTCGGCATACTGCGACGCTGCATCGATGCGGCGCAAGAGGGCGTCGCGCGACTCGAGCTCGCCGCGCTTCGTCGTCACGAGGCCGAGGACGACATGCTTATCGCCCTTCGGGAGCAGGCGGAGCGGCTCGAACCCGCCGGAGCGCTCGTCGTCCCACTCCATGAAGAAGCCGTCGACCTCGAGCTCGCTGAACAGCGCCTCGGCGACGAAGTCGTAACCGCCCTCGGCCGCCCACGCCGAGCGGAAGTTGCCGCGGCACATGTGCGTGGTCACCGTCATGCCCTCAGGGCGTCCGGCGAGCGCCTCGTTGATGTGGTGGATGTACTCGACGTGCTGCCGCTCGGGGTCGCCGCCGATCGATGCGATGTACTCGCGCTGGTGCGGGTCGTTCATGTAGGCGAGGCTCGTGTCGTCGAACTGGAGATACGTGCAGCCGAGCTCGCCGAGGCGCCGCACCTGCTCGCGGTAGGCCGCGGTCAGGTCGGCCCAGAATGCGTCCATCTGCGGGTACACGGCGGGGTCGATGGCCGCCTTTCCGCCTCGGTAATGGACCATGCTCGGCGACGGGATCGTGAGCTTCGGCACGGCACGCGTGACCGTGTCCTGGAGGTAGCGGAAAGCGTCCCCGAAGATCGTGGTCGAGACGCCGAGCCTTCCGTCGACGTGAAGCGCCGCCGGAGTGAACTCGATCTCGCCGTCCTCCTTGAAGAACTTGACGGCGATATTGCCGGCCTCCTTGGTGATCCCGTCGAGCTGGTAGATGAAGTCCATGTGCCACGACGCGCGGCGGAACTCCCCGTCCGTGGCCGACTGGAGCCCGACCTCCTCCTGCTTGCGCACGGCGTCTCGGATCGCCGCGTCCTCGACGGCGCGAAGCTCCGCGTCTGTCACGCGCCCGGCTGCGTGGCCCTCACGTGCCTGGAGGAGCGCCGCCGGACGGAGAAGGCTCCCCACGTGGTCGGCGCGAAACGGCGGACTTGTCCGGCGCTGCGTCGCGGCCGCAGTCGCGGCTTCCTCGTGCATGTGAACCCCCTCCCACTTGCGGTGGCCGGTAGGACCGGACGCTATACGAGGCGTTGCCGTCAGGCGCCGGTGCGGTACGCAAGAACTGGCGATCACGGGGCGAACCTCGCGGCCCTCGCAGACACCGTCCTGATCGCGTCGGCGGTGTTACCGGATAAGCAACGCGGCGTTGCCTGATGAGAAAACTACCCGAGTACGGGTCGGAGTAAAGGCTTGTCTCCGCTAGCTGCAGTCGTTGCAGCTCAGACCGGCCTCGTTGCAGCCACTTTCAGTTCGTCGCAGTTCGTTGCAGCGGTTCCGCGCGAACTCTTAGTCCCATGACGGCCGGGGCTCACACCTTGGTAGTGGACAGCCGGCGCGCGAACGCCAACGCGCCATGGCGTCGGCCGGCCACGTTTCGCTTAGCCGTTTCACTCGACCCCAGATCGCACGCACTTTGTTTCGACACCCGGTCGAACCGAACCGCCTGAATCGCACCAGGGAGGTCGTCGGTTCGAGCCCGACGAGGTCTACCTCAAACCGGCTGCACGGCGGCCTTGTCGCCCCGAGTCATGTCGGAGACCTACCGCCTCCGACCGACCGATTAGCGCCTTCAAGAGCCGCCACACACCTGCCCGGTTAGGACAGGCCGGTGGCCATAAGCTGCCCCGACGCGAACGTCCTAGAACGGGATGTCGTCGCTCTGGGCCGGTTTCGGAGCCGGCTCTGAGCTTCCGTTGGCGTCGGGCGCAACTTGGTCGACGACCGTCGACCAGTCGAACTCCTGCGAGCTGCGGTCGACGGCAACGCGGAAGAGGTGGAAGTCGTGGCCCTCGGGATTCGACTGGAGGCCGTGGTAGCCAATCGCGACGAACTCGCCGATCTGAGGCTGCCAGCGCGCGAACTCGTTGCGCAGGACCTGTTGCAGGATCCAGACGGCGCGCTCCGTGCCGTCGCGCTGCTCGAGGATCGCGATCTTGGCTGTGCCGTACTCGGTCTCGCCCTGCTCGATCGCAACGAGGCGACCGGCGATCACCGGATCCTCCAGCGAAGCGATCCACGCGGTTGGGAAGGGTTGCCGAACGCGCATCTTCACCGCTTCCTCGAGCTCCATCACGTCGACTGCCACGCATCTCTCCTTCCGTAGGAAATGACGCTCCTGTATCGACGCCGCCGAGAGACAGCAACTCCCTCGATCGAGCTTGCGCCGAGGCTCGCCGCTACGCTGAGCGCGTCCATCCAGAGCGGCTGAGGGACTCGGCCCTGCGACGCCGCAGCAACCGGCCTCACGGCGCGGTGCTACCGCCGAAAACGATGGAGGTGACCATGTCCGAAGAAGGGCAAGATCAGGGTTCGTTCGACTCGATCGACGGCCAAGCCAAACGCGGCCTGCGCGGGGTGCTGAAACGCCGGCGGCATCGGGAGCCGACGTTCCGCGAGCAACTCCTCGCGAGGGCAAGGAAGGAGACATGAAGGAGGGCGAGACGCTGATCATGCTCGGCTTCAGGCGAATCGCGCCCGTCGGCGACGCTGCCGCGCCCGAAGAGGACACGGACGACGGTGACGAAGCCTGGCCCCGTGGCTGACGTGATGCGGCCGGGGTCCCACAACGGCCCCATCACCGCTGTTCTCTGTCGAACTCGCAGCATTCGCCTGTGCCCAGACGACACACGGCTCGGCCGCGAGTGGTCGTCTCTCTCACGGCTACGCGTGGGCGGAAGTCGCCGCCGCGTTCGAGAACGATCGGCGTCCTAGAGGCGGTCGACGTGACCCCGTGCCCACTCCGGCCCGCCTTCCGGTTTCAGTAGACGGAATCGAAGCTCCCGAACCGCCGCGCAGATCGCTAAGGCGCAATAATCGGCGCATGCAGAGCGGGCCTGGCGGGCAGCCTCGACGCGGTCGCTCGCAGCGAGTTACGCGGTCGGATCTCGACGCCGGCCGCATTCGCATTCCGGTAACGACCGACACGAAGTCGCTACTCCCCGCAGAACGTACGCGCATTCAGGTCGTACTCAAGGGCATACCACTTCGAGCTCTGCGCTTACGACCCTCGCTTCGAAGGGACACACGAACGGTCGGGCGTCATCACGATCGGAGCGGTCCTGCGCGAGCACGTTGCCGAGAACGAGGTCTTGCCGATCGTCGTAAACAAGGCAGGCATTGTCTACGTGGGTGATCGCGGAAGCAAGCTGCGCATCGCGCAGTGGGTGGAAACCAAGAGCGAAGAGCTCGATACGGCATTACGGAGATCGGCGCCAACTCTTGATGACTTTGCGGACGGGCGAGCCTTCGACTGGCGGTCGCCGCGGCTTGAATCCGACTTCCGCGAGCTGTCGGCAGACCTCTGGAACGCACTTCAACTACCGGAACCTGATCCGCATGCGGACGGGTTCTGGCCGACCCGACAGCCGCATTGGGACGCAGTCGGCACTCATCGATGGACCTCACAACACTCGCGGGATCGTCTTGGTGGAAGCAAAGAGCCACATCGATGAATTGCACAGCAGCTGTGCCGCCTCGTCGCCTGACAGCCGACCGATGATCCATAAATCGCTCGCCGCCGCCAAGAGATATGCCGGCGCCGCGGAGGCGTCCGACTGGATGACGGGGTACTACCAGGCGGCGAACCGCCTCGCGTTCTTGTACTACCTCCGCGCTCGGAGAAGCATCCCGACCTGGCTCTTCTTCATCTACTTCATCGGTGACAGTTTCGAAGTCGACGGCGTGCCGCAGCAATGTCCGACGAATGAAGCTGAATGGAAACCGGCGATCGCGGCGATGCATGAGGCGCTCGGACTCCCCGCATGTCACCCGATGACCCATTTCGCCCGGGAGGTTTTTCTGCCGGTGGCATAGCCTGCGAAGGCCCAGGATCAAGTGACGCCAGCCTACGCATCGTCACCGGTGCACGTGCCCGTGCGACTCACGCCCAACGAGCGAAGCGTAAGCAACCGCCTCGCCGGCGCCGATCATCGATAGATGGCCGCGCTCGACGAGTACCAGCAGGCGGCCGTCGCGCACGGCGACGGGCCGGCGATCGTCCTCGCCGGCCCGGGCTCGGGCAAGACGCGCGTCATCGTCGAGCGCGCCGTTCGCCTGATCGACGAGGAGCACGCGCGGCCCGAGCAGCTGCTCGTCCTGACGTTCTCGCGCAAGGCGGCGACCGACCTGCGCGAGCGGCTCGCCGCGCGCCTGCAGCGCAGCTACGCGACCTTCCCGGTCACGACCTTCCACGCGTTCTGCTTCTCGCTCCTCGCAGCGCGACGCGCGCCGAGCCGCCGCGGCTCGCGCGAGCCCGCCGAGCGGCGCGAGCTCATGCGCGCGGCGCTCGCCGCCGCACGGCAACCTCGGCCTGCGCGCCGACGCAACGCGCTCATCGAGGAGGCGCTCGCGTTCGCCGCGCTGTGCGACGACTACCTCGACGCAGCCCGAGCACGCGCTCGCGCCGCGTGCGCGAGCGCTACGTCCGCGCGCTCGCCGAGCGCGGCGCGCTCGACTACGGCGGCCTCCAGCGCGAGGCGGTCGCGCTGCTCGAGCAGCGACGACGAGCCGCGCCGCGCGTACCAGAGCGCCTTCCGCTACGTCCTCGTCGACGAGTACCAGGACACGAACGTCGCCCAGGAGCGGCTGCTCGAGCTGCTCGCCGGCGAGCACCGCAACGTCTTCTGCGTCGCCGACGAGGACCAGTCGATCTACGGCTTCCGCGGCGCCGAGATCGAGAACGCGCTCGGCTTCGAGGAGCGCTGGCCGGGCGCGCGCCGCTACGACCTGCCGACGAACTACCGCTCGGCGCCGCGCGATCGTCGAGCTCGCGACGAGCGTCATCCGCCGCAACATCGACACGCACCTCGGCAAGGCGCTGCGCGCCGGCGCAGGACCGCGCGGCGCGAGCTCGTCGGCCGCACGTTCCGCCACGCCGCCGAGGAGGCCGACTGGATCGCGCGCGAGGTCGCCGCGCCTGCGGCTGGACGGCGTCGCCGCTCGGCGAGATCGCCGTGCTCGCCCGCTCGCTGAAGGAGATCGGCCCGCGGCTCGCCTACGCGCTTCCGCCGCCACGCGATCCCGTTCCACGCGCCGCTCGCGCCGCAGCTGCACCCGACCGCGGACGCGCTGCTCGTCGCTGCTCGAGCTCGCCGCCGCCTACCCGTGGGACGACGGCCACGACGACGCGGCGCTCCGCGTCGCTCGCCTCGCCGCTCTTCGGCGCCGACCCGCTCGAGCTGCGCGCGTTCCGCCGCGACCGAGCCGCACGCTCTACGGCGCGCTGCGCGACTCGGGCGGCTTCGACGCCGTTCTTCGAGGCGCTCGCGATCGTGAAGCGGCAGCGCTCCGCGGGCGCCGCCGATCTACGCGCTCTGGGAGCGGCTCGACCACTTCCGCGAGCTGCAGGAGCGCATCCGCGCCGACGCGACGCGCGAGCGACGTCGAGGAGCTCGCCGCGGTGACGGCGCTCTCCGACGCGGCGAACGAGTTCGACGGCGCGCCGGCCGACGTTCCCGGCCGCGTTCCGCGAGCGGCGAGCTCGACGGCGACGAGTGGCTGCCGGCCGCGCCGACCTGCCGACCGACGCGGTCGCGCTCCTCACCGTGCACCAGGCGAAGGGGCTCGAGTGGGAGGCCGTCTTCGTCTGCGACCTCGTCGAGGGCCGCTTCCCGGCGCTCGCCCGCTCGCAGTACGCGCTCTTCGAGCGCGACGACTTCGCGCGACCGCCCGCTCGACGAGGCCGAGCGCGCCCGCCGCGCGCTCGAGGAGGAGCGGCGCCTCTTCTACGTCGCGCTCACGCGCGCGCGCACGCGCGTGCTGCTGACGCGCGACCGAGGAGGCGCGCGAGGAGTCCGGCCGCGCGCTCTCGCGCTTCTACCTCGAGGCGCAGCCGTTCCTCGACGACGGCGCGCGACGCGCGACGGCTTCGTCTCGGTCGAGCGAGGCGCTCGCCGCGCTGCGCCGCGCCGGCGGCGGCCCGCCCGGCTGGCGCGACCTCGTCGAGACCGACGAACGCCGAACGCGATGCTCCCGACGGCGGCCTCTGGACGTCCGCGTCGCGGCCTCGCGCCGTACGAGAACTGCCCGCTGCAGTTCTTCTTCGGCAGCCTGCTCGAGCTCGGCGCGCCCGTCGGACGACGCGATGCGGCTTCGGCGGCGATCTTCCACGACGTGCTCGAGGCGTTCCACGACCCCGAGCGCAACGAGCCGCAGACGCTCGAGCGCCTGCTCGAGCTCGCCGAGCGAGCAGTGGCGTCCGAGCGACGATCCAGCCCGCGCGCCGCTCGCAGCGCGAGCAGCGGCGCATGCTCGACCGGCATGCTCGCGCGACTACTTCGCCTACGAGGTCGCGCCCGGCCTCGACGCCGAGGTGCTCGCGGTCGAGCGGCGCTTCCAGCTTCGAGCTCGACGCCTCGACGCTCACGCGGCTACATCGACCGCATCGACCGCCTGCGACGGACGGCACGCCTGCGCCTGGTCGACTACAAGACCGTCGAAGACGGCGATGAAGCACGGACGAGGCCGAGCAGGACCTCCAGCTCGCCCTCTACGCGCTCGCCTGCCGCGACGGTGCCGGAGCTGCGCGCGCTCGGCGAGGTCTCGCGAGCTCGTCTACCTCTACCCGCGCGACCTCGCGCACGGGCGCGCCGCACGCGCGCAGCCAGACGGTCACGCCGACCTCGCCGAGCGGACGCGCGAGCGCATCCGCGCGCTCGTCGGCGCGATCGTCGCCGAGCGGTTCGACTACTCGCCGCGAGGCCGACTGCACGTGGTGCGAGTTCAAGCAGATCTGCCCGCGCCACCACGGCAAGGACGTGCCGCTGTGAGCGCTCACCGCCGAGCAGCGCGCGATCCTCGACTCGCTCCGCGGCGCCGCTGCGCATCGCCGCCGGCGCCGGCACCGGCAAGACGGACACGCTCCGGCGCGCGATCGTCGAGCTGATCGAGGGCGGCGCGCGGCCCGGCGAGATCCTCTGCCTGACCTTCACGGTCGAGGCGACCGAAGGAGATGCGCCGCCGCGTCCTCGACGCGTTCGCCGACCGCACGGACATCGACCCCGACGAGCTCACCGTCCAGACCTACCACGCGTTCGCCGCCTCGATCGTCCGCGAGCACGCGCTGCTCGCTCGGGCTCGACGGCGACGCCGGCGCTGCTCGACCAGCGCGCGCCAGTGGCAGCTCATCGCTCGAGGCGCTCGACACGCTGCGCTTCGACCGACCTCGAGATCGGCTGGCTGCCGACGCTTCGTCGAGCAAGCTGCTCGACCTGCACGAGGAGATGCAGCGGCACGTCGTCTCGCTCGACGCAGGTGCGCCGACTGGTGCCGCGCGCACGCGCGGCGACGACGTCGTCGCGCGACCGCGCTCGAGGCGCATCGGCGCGCTCGAGCGCCTACGCCGAGCGCTCAAGCGCGAGCGGAACGCGATCGACTTCGGCGACCAGATCGCGCTCGCCGTCGAGCTGCTGCGCACGCGGCCCGAGGTGCTCGAGCGGCTGCGCTCGCGCTTCCGCTACGTCTTCCTCGACGAGTACCAGGACACCGACGTCGCCCAGCGCGAGCTGGTCAAGCTCGTCGGCGCCGGCGCCGAGCTCGTCTGCGCGGTCGGCGACGTGGACCAGGGCATCTTCGGCTGGCGCGGCGCGACGATCCACAACATGTTCGCGTTCCCGCGACGACTTCCCGGGCGCGCGCATCGAGACGCTCTCGGTCGAACTTCCGCTCCGGCAAGCGGATCCTCGACCTCGCGAACGCGATCATCGACGGGTTCGACGCCGCCGCGCGGGCTACGAGCGCGAAGCCGCTCGCGCCGCGGCGCCGACGCGCCGGAGGCGACGATCGAGGCGTTCGTCGCGCCGCACCAGCTCGACGAGGCCGAGGAGATCGCCGAGCGGATCGCCGCGGCCGGCGCGCCGTGGATCGCAGTACGCCGTGCTCGTCCGCAAGCGCTCGCAGTTCGACCCGATCTTCCGCGCGCTGACCGCGGCGCGGGGTGCCGGTCGAGGTCGACACGCTCGGCGGCTTCTGGACGCGCCCGGAGATCCTCGACGTCGTCGCCTGGCTGCGCGCTGCTCGCCGACCCGGGCGACAACATCGCGCTCGGCCGGCATCCTGCTCGGCCCGGCGTACCGGCTCGGCCGGCGCGACCTCTTCTTCCTCGCCGACCACGCGAAGGACGAGCAACGCGCGCAGCGGCGCCGGCGCTGCGGCGACCGCGACGTGCTCCCGTACGCGCTCGTCGACTCGATCGTCGCGCACGAGGCAGATCGCCGAGCTCTCGGACGAGGCGCGCGCGCGCGTCGACCCGCTTCCGCGCGACCTGGTGCGAGCTGGCCGCGATCGCCGAGCGCGTCTCGCTCGCCGACCTCGTCGGCGAGATCGCGCGCGTCAGCGGCCTCGCCGCCGAGCTCGACGGCTCGCCGGATCCCGAGGCGGAGCTCGGCCCTGCGCCACCTCGCGAAGCTGCGCGACCTCGCGCAGGGCTACCAGCCGGTCGCGGGCTCGGCCGACCTCGCCGGCTTCGTCGCACTACCTCGACTCGATCGAGGAGTCCGACCAGGACGAGGACGAGCTGCGCGCGGTCGAGGAGAACGCGGTCCGGCTGATGACGATCCACCGCGCGAAGGGGCTCGAGTGGGACATCGTCTTCCTCCCCGGGCTGGCGACGAACATGTTCCCGACGCGAGCCGACGCCCGCACGACCCGACGACGAAGTGGCAGCGGCTGCCGTTCGAGCTGCGCGGCGACCGCGACTTCGTCCCGAGACGACGAGGATCGCCGACTGCGACGAGGAGGAGCGGCGGCTGATGTACGTCGCCGTCACGCGCGCGAAGCGGCGGCTCGTGCTGTCGCGCGCCTGGTTCTTCTGGGGCAACAAGAGCTCGCGGGCGCCGTCGGTCTTCTGGGACGAGGCGCTCGACACCGGGCTCGTGCGACGTGCTCGAGGAGGCGGAGTGCCCGCTCGAGAACCCGCATCCGGAGTCGGGCGAGACGGTGCCGCCGGTGCGCGCCGCCGCGCGAGCGCGTGCGCGACGAGGCGGCGATCGCGCGCATCGAGCCGGAGCTCGAGCGCCTGCGGGCGGTGCGACATCGCCGTCCCGCGCGCGGCGCCGTGGCGCTGCCCGTCGACGCTCTCGGTGACGGCGCTCCTGACGTTCATCCGCGACGAGGACGAGTTCTTCTGGCGCTACGTCCGCCGAGCGCCGTCACCGCCGTCGCCGGCCGCGCAGCTCGGCATCGAGCTGCACCGCCGCATCGAGGAGCACGCCCGCGGCGGCGTCCCGCTCGGCGCGCGCGACGGACGACGAGGAGCCGTACGACCTCGACCCCGGCGAGCGCCGAGGCGACGGCCGAGGCGTGTCGGCCGAGCAGCTGTGGCAGAACTTCCTGGCGAGCCGCTTCGCGCAGATGACGCCGCTGATGATGGAGCAGCCGTTCACGCTCTACCTCGGCGAGGGCCTGAGCGTCGACGGGCCGGATCGACGCGATCTTCGAGCGCGAGGACGGCACCTGGGAGGTCGTCGACTACAAGACCGGCGCGAGCGACCCCGACCCGCTGCAGCTCGCGATCTACGGCCGCGCGGTCGAGGAGATCTGGAACCGGGACGCAGCGTGCTCCTGGGTGTTCCTTCGCGACGGGAGTGAGCGCACTTCAACGGCAGCCGTGGATTTCGAAGCGGTCGCGAGGCTTGCAGCGGCGCTTGCCGCTTCTGGCGAACACCCAGAGGGTTCGCGGCTGAGCACGTAGTCCGTCCCGGGCGTGTCCGTCAGCGGCGGGAGCCGAGATGCTGCACGACAGCGCTGACGATCGCCTCGACCCCTCGGCGCGTGGCAGTAATCACGGGGGTGGAAGCCTTCGGCCGCGTATACAAGAGAGACACATCGTGCGCGAGCTGTGTGCCGCCACACACCACGACCAGGTCAGCCCATGCAAGATCGCGGTCCGCCTGTGTGCGGGTACGCCGCTCGGTACCATCTACAAGCCGAAGCTCGAGCTTCCCGGTGAGGGCAGCGAGCTCACGCCGGGTGTTAGGCGATCCTCCGACGACGACGAGTTGTCGCACCATGGCGGCGTCACACGCCTGCCGAAGCTCGTCGAGCGCACGATCGTTACGTGAGCCGCCGCATCTCGCGCAGACGTCAGGACGCACGCGCACGAGTTGGCGACCGTCAATTAGGACACGCGCCTCGCAGTCATGGCAGAGGCGCGCAAACACGCAGTCGATCGCCGCACGCGCGCGCTCGATCTTCAAAACAGAGAGTCGCACTTTGCGTGGGTTGGTAATCCCCTCCCGCTCGAGGACGGCGCGCGCCCGCTCGGCCTCCCTTCCCGTTAGCCCGAGCGACGTGAGCATGTCGTTGATTGACACGTCAGTCATTACCTAAGTGTCACCGATGTCGGAACCTCTCCTTATCGTGGCCGCTCAGCCCGGTGGGGGCCGAAATTACGCCGCGCGGCGCGCCCCAAGATCATCGAGTGCATCGAGCGCGGATTCGAGCAGGAGCGCCGCCGTGTCCGCGCGGACAGCCTCGTCCGCGTCGAAGCGGGTACAGGCATCGGCGAGCACCTCGAGGCGCCGGCCCGCCCGCGAATCGGTAGCGCGCGCGGACGCGCTCGACGAGCAGGGCAAGGCGCTGTTCGTGATGCGGCGTCCAGCGCGCCGCGGCAACGGCGCGGACGATCGCCTCAAAGTTCCGCAGGTCGCCGGCGCCCTCGCAGGCGTCCGCGAGCGCGGCTGCCTCGGCCATGCTCCAGAGATCGCACGCCTCGAGGACTCTGGCTAGCGCTCGGGCAGGAGTCGCACGGCAGTCTTCGCACCGCTCGAGGTGCGAGATGTCGTCGCTGTGCGGCTCGCGAGACTCGGCGGCGAAGGCGGCGACGGCGCCGGCCACAACGAGCTGCTCGGCCTCTCGGGCGTCCCCGCCGAGCTCCTCGACGAGCACGTCCCAGACCGCACGGTACGTGCCGGTACAGGTAGCGAGGATGCGCGCACGTTCGCCCTCTGCGAACGCGAGGCCGGTATGAAGGTCGTCCTCAGAGAGATCGCCGTTGGTGCTCGTTGCCCACCGCTCGAGCGCGAGCGAGGCCGGCCGCAGCAGCGGGAACGGCTCGGCAAGACGGAAGACCGCGCCGGCCGCCGCCTCGCGCCGCTCGATCTCATCCGCCCGGTCGATGCAGCACCGCTTGAACTTGCGGCCGGAACCGCACGGGCACGGATCGTTACGACCAAACCGGCTCACACGCGGGACGCTACGACTCCGACCGGACGAGAGCGATACGCTTCTTCGGCGCGGGCGTCGTGACCGGACCGAAGAGCGGAGCGAGGAGATGAAAGCTCCGCGGCGCAGGTTTGCCCCTCGAGGGCCACAAGAGACGCGTCTCCAATGGTCCGGCGTCCGCGCCGCTTCACATCTCGAGTCGCGGCTTCCATTGACCTGGTCGCGCGGGCGCCGAGCGGCGAGTCGCCCGCCGGGACGCGAACCACTGCATCCGTACCCCGCGGACGATCGCGCTAGCGCAAGTCCTTGTTGCTTTCCATGTCGAACCACATGGCGAACAGCGTGAACTGAATCCCCGAAATGAGCAGCAACGCGACGAGCACGATCGTCGCCGGCGTGATCGGGTTGCCGCTGAACCGCAGCACCGTCTCGAAGATCCCGAGCGCCAGCCCGACCGCCGTGAGCAGCGCCCCGAGCGTGTAGAAGAACACGAGCGGGTGGAAGTCGCGGATCACGTACTTCTGCCCGAGCCGCCACCAGAAGCGCCGGAACAGCAGCCACATGATCGACGGAACGACACGCCGGTACTTGATCCCCGACCGCTCGCCGACGCCGTAGATCGGCCGTGACGGGAAGTCGCGCACGCGCGCGTTCCACACGTTCAGCTGCACCAGCATGTCGTTCGGGAACCCGTAGCGCGGATACAGCCGGTCGAGGTCGAGCTCCTCGAGCAGCGTCCGCGACACCGCCGTGTAGCCGCGACTGCGAGTCGGCGACGTGCCAGTAGCCGGACGCGATCTTCGTCAGCAGGCTCAGCACCGCGTTGCCCAGGTAGCGCGAGCGCGGGATCAGCTTCCACGCCTCGCCCGTGAACAGCCGGTTCGCCTTCGCGTAGTCCACCTCATCGCGCGCGACCGCGCCCGCCAGGTGCTCCAGGTCGACCGGATCCATCTGGCCGTCGGCGGCCATCACGCACGCGACATCGGCACCGTCGGCGACCGCCGCCTTGTAGCCGGTCACGATCGCCGCGCCGACGCCCTGGTTCTGCTCATGGCGGATCACCCGCACCCGCGTGTCGCCGGCGGCCCGCTCCGCGGTCGCGTCCGACGACGCGTCGTCGACCACGTAGATCGCGTCGACGAACGCCGGGACGCTCGCCAGCGTGGAGCCGATCAGCGTCTCTTCGTCATGCGCCGGGACGACGACGGCGATCCGCTTGTCGTTCAGCATCTACGCCACGCGGCGGGCGCGCCGCTCGGCGACCGGATCCCACAGCATCGCCACAATCAGGCCAATCAGGAGCCCGAGGAGTGCGCCGGCGATGGACGAGTTCCGCTTCGAGCGCGCTGTCGTCGGCACCGCGACGGCCGTCTCGATGACCTTCGCCTTCTCGACCTGGTTCGCCAGGTTGAGCAGCTGCTTCGTTGCCAGGATCTCGTTCTCGATCGTCGCGCGGCGCTGCTCGGCGTTGTCCACCACCGTCACCAGGACGAGCTTGTCGAGCGCCGTCAGGTTCTTGCCCGCGGCGTAGGCAGCGTTCGCAGCGGCGATCCGTGCCTCGATCGATGTGAGCTCGCTCTGCTGTCCTGCCAGCTGCCCCTTCAGCGACGTGACCTTCGTGTTCACGTATGGCGACACCTTCCCGACCGTGAGGAACGCGAGCGCGTTTGCCGCCTTTTGCGTCTTTGCCTTGTTCGAACCCTTCACGCCGATCACGTACAGGGAGGTGGTTCCGGCACCCGTCCCGGATTTCTTTGCCGCACCGATCGTCCGCGAGGTGACCCCGCCGCGCAGCCCGTTGACGCTCATGCCGCTGCGCTGCGAGGCGATGGCGAGGTTGTTCTCGCTGTGGATCGTGTTGTTCACGATGCTCGGCTGCGCCGCGAGCGCCTGCACCGGCGCCGTCCCGTTCGGCGTGAACGGACTCCCGAGGTAGATGGTCGCCTCGGCCGAGTAGACCTTGTGCCCTCCGGCGGCGAGCAGCAGCCCCAGCAGCAGCCCGATGAAAAGCCCGCCGGCGGGCAGCCACCACCGCTTGGTGATGCGGTTCCAGTAGCGGCCGACGTCGACGTCCTGCTCCTCGAGTTCGTCGACGGGGACGCGCCGCCCACGCGGCCGATCGCGCTCCACGGTCATCGGCGCGACACCCTACCCGTCAGCCCGCGAGCATCGCCCGCGGAGCAACCGCGTACAGCCGCGAGTAGCCATGGAGCAGCAACCGGCCCGCGTTGCCGGACACCGGGACGTACTGCCCGTCGGGGAACGTGAACACCTGTCGGCCCGTCCGCGCGTCGGCGCCGTGCATGCGGCCGCGGATGGACGCGTAGTAGACGATCCCGTCCACCACCGTCGGCGCCGCGGAGATCGGCCGGCCGGCGTAGGCGCGCCACAGCGTCGCGCCCGTCCGCGCCGAGACGCAGCGCAGGTAGCCGTCGTGCGAGCCGAAGTAGACGCGCCCCGCCCACACCGCCGGCGAGGAGTAGACGTAGCTCCCCGCGCTCACGCGCCAGCGGTAGCTGCCGCCGGTCGAGAACGCGGTCAGCGAGTTGCCGGACGAGCTCGGGACGAAGACCGAGCCCGCAGCGACCGCCGGCGTTCCGTAGATGCGGCCGTTCACCGACGCCGACCAGCGCAGCCCGCCCGAGGCCGAGCTCAGCGCCAGCACGCGGCCGGCGTAGTTGCCGATGTAGACCGTCCCCCCGACCACGGCGGCGCTCGACGTGACCTTGGCGCCGGAGGAGTATGTCCACCGCAGCCGGTGCGTCTTCAGGTCGAGCGCGTAGACGACGCCGTTCCAGGAGCCGAAGTAGTCGACGCCGTCGTGGACGACCGGCGACGACTCGACCGGCGAGCCGACCGTGTAGCCCCAGAGCAGCTTGCCGTTGCTCCGGTCGAAGACCCGGATGCGCCCGTCCATGCCGTGGACGATCACCTGGTCGCCGGCGACCGCGGGCGACGACGCCATCTTCGCGCCCGTGTTCACGCGCCAGACCACGCGAGCCGAAGCGCATCGAGAGCGCCCACACGGTGCCGCGGTAGTTGACGATGTAGGCGACCCCGTCCGAGACGACGGCCGGGAACTCGAGCAGCGAGCCGAGCCCCTTGCTCCACACGACCTTGAACGGCGGCCGCAGCCGGATCGAGGTCTGCGACTGGGTCCGGCGGGGCGTGACGCCGTACATCGGCCACTGGCTCGCCGGGCGGTACATGCGCAGCGTGAAGCTCTTCGTCTTGTGGCCGAACGAGATCGGCAGCTGCCGCTCCGAGTAGCCGCGCGCCTGCAGCGTCACGTTCATGCTCGTCCCCGGCAGGACGCGGAACAGCGTCCCGCCGGCGTGGCGCGTCACGTGCGTGACGTCGCCGATCCGCACCCGCGCGCCCGGGATGCGCGTGTTGAGGTCGCCGTCGACGACCGTCAGGTACTTGATCAGGTGGCGGACGTGCTTCGTCGCCGGCGGCGTGACGGAACGCGGGCGCGGGAGGCGGCGTCTCGGTCCGCGCGGGATCGCTCCCGCCGCCGCAGCCGGCGGCCAGCAGACAGATACAGACGAGCACGACCCCGATCCTCGCCAAGCGCGTCACCGTAGCCGGAGGTTCGGCGCGCGCCCACCGTCTCCCTCATGGCTTAACGAAAGGTTTTCAGCGCGTCCCGGCCGCCTTCTCCCACACGGGCGGCACGCCGTGGCGGAGATAGCGGACGAGCGAGACCAGCGTCGCCCAGGTGACGAGGGCGTAGTAGTAGGCCAGGCCGGCCAGCGGGACGGGCAGCCGCAGCCGACCGGCAGCGGCCAGCCCGAGCCACGCGAGCTGCGCGGCGAACGCCGCCGCGTACACGCCGCCCTGCGGCGCCAGCACCAGGGTCGACAGGAACAGTGCGGCGTGCAGCACGCCGCTGCCGTAGCGCAGCACCCGGTGCGAGAGCAGCTCGGCCAGGTACAGCGGCGTGACGCCGCTCAGCATCCGGCCCTCGACCAGGTGCTGCCACGCCCACGGGAACATGCGCACCTTGCGGCCGTACTCGTCCTCGAGCTCGGGCGGCGGCTGCTCCCAGGCGAGCGCCTCCGGCTCGTAGACCGCGCGGCGGCCGCGCTTCACCATCGCGTCCGGCAGGCCGAGGTCGTGGCCGAAGCGGTGCGTCACGTAGTCCGAGCGGCGCACCGCGTAGATCGAGCCGTTGCCGCCCGTGATCGAGCCGATCGCCGACTCGCTCCGGCGCAGCCACATCTCGTAGCGCCAGTAGAGGCCCTCGCGGTTCGAGCCGTCCGGCGCGAGCAGGCGCAGCTGGCCGCACACGTAGCCGACGTCCGGGTCGGCGAAGTTCCGGACGAGCTTCCGCAGAGCATCCGGCTTCCACTCCGCGTTCGCGTCGGTGAAGGCGACGATCTCGCCGTTCGTCTCCGGGACGGCGCGGTTCATCGCCGCGAGCTTGCCGCCGCGCGGGCAGGCGAGTAGCCGCACGCGCGGCTCCTTCTCGGCGGCCGCGAGCACGAGCTCGTCCATCCCGTCCGTCGACGCGTCCGAGGCGACCAGCACCGAGAACCTGTCCGCCGGGTAGTCGAGCGCGAGCAGGTTCTCGAGCTTCTGCTCGATGACGGCCGCCTCGTCGTGCGCCGGGACGATCACGGTCACCTCGGGCTCGATGTCGTCCTTGCGCACGGGCCGCGGGCGCACGCGCGCGAGGCCCGCCGCGGCGAGCGGGTAGCCGGCATGCGTCCAGACGATCGCGCCCAGGCTGCCCCAGAAGATGCCTTTCAGAAACATGGCCGCGAGAGGCTACCCCTGCCGCTCACAGGTGCCGCCGCACGACCCGCGCGAGCGCCCGGACGGCCGGGTCGACCGCGTCCTCGTGCAGCCGGCCGTAGCCGACGACGAGCCCGCCCTCGTCCGCAGGCGACGATCCGGTACGCGGACAGCGGGATCACGCGAATGCCGGCAGCACGCGCATCCGCACTGACCGCGGCATCGTCGACGCCCGGGGGCAGGCGGAGGACGAAGTGGACTCCGGCGGCCACGCCGTCGACCGGCAGCTCCGGCAGCGCCTCCGCGAGACGCGCGAGCAGCCGGTCGCGGCGCCGCCGGTACACGACGCGGGCACGCCGCACGTGGCGGTCGTACTCGCCGCGTCGCAGGAACTCGGCGAGCGTGAGCTGGTCGAGCACCGGCGAGAAGTCGTCGAGCAGCCGCTTCGCCCGCTCGGCATCGTCGGCAGCGTCCGGAGGAACGACGACCCAGCCGAGCCGGAGCGCCGGCGCGAGCGTCTTCGAGACCGTGCCGAGCTGGATCACGTGCTCCGGCGCGACGCCCTGGAGCGCGCGCACGGGCTCCCGGTCGTAGCGGAACTCGGCGTCGTAGTCGTCCTCGACGATCACCGCGCCGCGCGCCTGCGCCCACGCCAGCAGCTCGCGCCGGCGCCGGCCGCTCAGGACCGACCCGGTCGGGAACTGGTGCGCCGGCGTCACGAGCACCGCATCCGCCACGAGCCCGTCGACGACGAGGCCCTCCGCGTCGACGGGCTGCGCCACCAGCTCGAGCCCATGCGCGCGAATGCGCTCGTGCTGTGTCGTGTGCGACGGATCCTCGACCGCGACCCGCCGGGAGCCGAGCAGCCGCAGCACCACCTCGATCCCCTGCGCCGTCCCCTGGACGACGACGATCTGCTCGGGCTCCGCGATCACGCCGCGCGTGCGGCCGAGGTGATCGGCAAGCACCTCTCGCAGGACACGCTCGCCGCGCGACTCGCCGTAGTCGAGCGCCGCCGACGGGGCCCGGCTCGCCACCTGGTGCGCCGTCCGCGCCCACCGCGCGAGCGGAAAGAGCGTCACGTCGGGCGTCACCGGGATCAGGTCGTGGCGCGGCGGGGGCGTCTGCGGCTCGGCAGCCCGCCGCCCGCGCTGCCGGGGCGAGACGGGCGCGACGACCGGCGCGGCGCGGACGCGCGCCACGAGAAAGCCCTGCGCCTCGAGCTGGGCGTACGCGTCCGTGACGACGCCGCGCGAGACGCCGAGCGCCTGCGCCAGCGCGCGCGACGACGGCAGCCGCACGCCCTCGCGCAGCGCCCCGGCGCGGATCGCATCGCGCAGCGTGCGCTCGAGGCCCGCGCGCAGCGTCTCGCCCGGCCGGCGCTCCAGCGACAGCCAACTGGCCTCATCAATGGCCACCGATCTGGATCTTTCCAGAAGGCCAGCCGGCGGGCAGCATGCCCGGCATGCGGGTCTGGTCGCCGGTGCTCGAGCTCCGCCAGTACACCCTGCACCCCGGCGCCCGGGACGTCCTGATCGACCTCTTCGACTCGGAGCTCGTCGAGCCGCAGGAGGCGGACGGGATGGACGTCGTCGGCCAGTTCCGCGACCTCGACGACCCCGACCGCTTCGTCTGGCTCCGCGGCTTTCCCTCGATGGAGCGCCGCGCCGACAGCCTCGCCGCCTTCTACGGCGGCCCGGTCTGGAAGACCCACCGCGAGGCGGCGAACGCGACGATGGTGTCCAGCGACGACGTGCTCCTGCTCCGGCCTGCCCGCACGGGCTCGGCGTTCGCGCTGGCCGGCCAGCAGCGGGGCGCAGCCCGCGGCCTCGTCGCGGCATGGATCGTGCCGCTCGAAGGCGCCGACGAGGCCTCCGTCGAGCACACGATCGCCGAGCGCGGCGGCTCGGTCCTCGCCTCCTTCGTGACCGAGCCGAGCCAGAACACCTTCCCCGCCCTGCCGGTGCGCGAGGACGAGTCGGTGTTCGTGACGTTCGCCGGCTTCCCCGACGACGCGGAGCTCCCGCCGGACGTTCTGCGTCTCGCTCCGACCCCGAGATCCCTTGTGCACGGCGGGTCACCCGCCAGAAAGGAGTCACCATGACCGAGCTCGCCACCGCTCCCGCCGACCTCGAGGCCGACGGCCGGCACGACTTCGACTTCCTCTTCGGCGACTGGCACCTCGCCAACCGCAAGCTCCGCGACCCGCTCGCGGACGAGCCGACCGAATGGCAGGAGTTCGAGGCGATCGCACACGCGGCGCCGATCCTCGGCGGCCTCGGGAACTACGACTCCCTCTCGGCGCCCGACTTTCCCGACCGGCCCGGGTTCTACGGCTTCAGCCTGCGCCTGTTCGACGTCGAGACGGGCCTGTGGCGCATCTGGTGGTCCTCGACGAGCGCCCGCGGACAGCTCGACACGCCGGTGGTCGGCCGCTTCCGTTGACGGCGAGGGGCGCTTCGAGTGCGACGACGTGCTCGGCGGGCGGGCGGTCCGGGTGCGCTACGACTGGACCGACATCACGCCGTCGTCGGCGCGCTGGGCGCAGTCGTTCTCGTTCGACGGCGGCGCGACGTTCGAGCCGAACTGGTTCATCGACCTGACGCGCCTGCGCTGAACGGAGGGCGAGTATGCTCGTTCTCCCGCGACGAAGGAGGACGCGGTCGTGTCCGATTTCGACCGGTTCGTCGACGAGTACCACCTCGCGCTGGACGAGTTCTTCCGGGGCAACCCCGACCCGGCCAAGGCCCTCTACTCGCACCTGGACGACGCGACGCTCGCGAATCCGTTCGGGCCGGTCGTGACCGGCTGGGCACAGATCGACGCGGCGATGAGCCGGGCGGCCCAGAACTACCACGACGGCTCGGCGACCGGCTTCGAGACGATCCGCAGGTACGTCGGCCCCGACCTCGCCTACACCGTCGAGGTCGAGCGGTTCGAGGCGAAGGTCGGCGACGCCTCGACGCCCTCGTCAGGTGCGCTTCGGGTGACGAGCATCCTCCGCCGCGAGGACGGCGGCTGGCGGATCGTCCACCGTCACGCCGATCCGATCACCACAGCACGGCCGGCCGAATCGGTCGTCCAAGACGCCTGACGCCCCTAGGAGCGGTACGCCGGGAAGAACCCGGAGAGGTCGTCCGGGTTGCCGCCGAGCCTGCTGTACGCCTCCGGGTCGTGAACGACCTTGCCGATCGCCATCGGGCACTCGCCGCCCGGGTCGAAGCGGCGCTTGAACTCGTGCAGCGAGTCGCGGCCGCCGCCGACGCCGCCGCCGAGGTGGAACCGCGAGTAGCCGCGCTCCTGCGCCCAGCGCGCGATCTCGTAGAGCAGGAACGTCGTCGCGCCGAGCTTCCGGCCCGCCTCCGACGCGGCGCCCAGGTGGTAGTGCAGCCACGGCGGCGACGCCAGGCACAGCGCGCTCGCGACCACCTCCTCGTCGTGGAAGACCTCGAACCGCGTCAGCCCGTCGCCGAGGCGGTCGAGCGCCGCCCAGTACTCGGCCGGGAAGAAGTAGAACTGGTCGGCGCCCGCGCGGCTGCATCGTCTCCTCGTACAGCGGCTGGAAGCCGCCGACGCCGCTGTTCGCGTCCGTGCCCAGGCCTGCCGACTGGGCCTTGCGCACCACGTTGCGGTGCTTCGGATGCATCTCGGCCAGCAGGTCGTGGTTCAGCCGCCACGCGATCGTCGGCGCCAGCTCCTCCGTATGGATGCCGCCCTGGTTCTGCAGCAGCGGGTGGAAGCGCACGAACGTCGACACGACGCCGTGCTCGCGCGCCCACTCGTCATACGCCGGCCAGAAGCCCTCGCCGGTCGGGCCGCCGTAGCCGTACGGCGTGATGCAGTCGGTCGGGCCCTGCCTGCGGATCGCGGCGAAGAAGGCGCCGTCGTGCTCTAGCAAGACGGCCGGCCGGGCTCCAGCACGCACGCGCTCTCCACGTACGCCCGGCGGTAGTAGGCGTCGCCGGGTAGGGACTCCCACTCGGCGGCCGGGACTTCTCTCACTCGTGCCGCGCGGCTCGCGCCCGCTCGATGTTCAGCGTGTCCTCGATCGGCTCCGGATCCGGCCGGCCCAGCTGCGTGAACGTGCCCAGCACGATCCGCGCGTCCAGGCTCAGCGACCAGTTGTCCACGTACCACGCGTCCAGCGCGAAGCGCTGCTCCCACGGGATCTCGTCGCGGCCCTGGATCTGCGCCCAGCCCGTGATCCCCGGCTTCACCGCCAGGCGGCGGCGGTCGCCCTCCTTGTAGTTCGCGACCTGCTCGATCAGGTCGGGCCGCGGGCCGACGATCGACATCTGGCCGCGCAGCACGTTCCAGAGCTGCGGCAGCTCGTCCAGGCTCGTCCGCCGCAGGAAGCGGCCGCTGCGCGTGATCCGCGGGTCGTTCGGGATCACGCCGAACGGGTCCTCCGAGATCCCGAGGCGGCGGCCGAGCTCGACCGCGTCCTGCACCATCGTCCGGAACTTCAGCATCTCGAACGGCTCGCCGTCCTTGCCCGCGCGCGGCTGGCGGAAGATCACCGGGCGGCCCGACTCCTTCAGGATCCACGCCGAGATGCCCACGTAGACCGGCGACAGGACGACGAGGCCGACGGCCGCGAGCACGCCGGTCGGCCACCGACTTCACGAGGCGGCTCACGCGATCACCTCGCGGTACACCTGCTCGTGCTGCTCCGCCGCGACGTCCCACGTGAGCGCCCGCCGTGCGGCGAGCGCGCCCTCGTACGCCGGCAGCGGGTCGGCGAGCAGTTCCGCGCACGCCGCCGCAAGCGCATCGACATCGTCAGGGGGCACGACAAGACCGGCGCTGTAGTCGCGCACGGCATCGGGCAGCCCGCCCACGTCGGTCACGACCGCCGGCCGGCCCATGCCGAGCGCGGTCGCGAGCACCCCTGACGAATCGATCTTCCGATACGGCAAGACGCAGAGCGTACTGCGCTCCATCAGCCGCACGATCTCGCTGTCGCCGATGAAGCGCAGCTGCCACTCGACGCGATCGCCGAGCCCGAGCTCCGCGACGAGTCGCTGCGCCTCGGCCACTGCCGCGGGCTCGGCTCCGTCGCCGGCCACGATGAGCCGGACGTCCGGCAGCGAGGCCAGCGCGCGCACGAGCACGTCCAGCCCCTTGTACGCGCGCACGAGACCGAAGAACAACAAGGTCGACCCCGACGGCGGCGGCAGCTCCGGCCCGGGAAACACCGGGTGCGGGATGCGCACGAGGTGGTGCGCGCGGAACCCCGCGCGCGGCCAGCTCCTCCACGGCTCTCGCCGACTGCACGATCACGCGCCCGGCCATCGCCAGCGCCTCGTCCCACGCGGGCACGTTGCGCTCCTGCCGCGGCAGCACGTCGTGCGCGGTCAGCACGAGCGGCTCCTCGATCCGCCGCAGCCAGTGCACGTCGTAGCGCGGGATGCCGAGCCACTGCACGTGCACCACGTCCGGCCGCAGCGACCGCACCCGCCGCAGCAGGCGCGCGACGCTCGGCCCGTACTCGAGCCCCTTCAGCACCACGCGCGCGCGGGTGCGCGGCGCCCGCCGCAGCAGCCGCGACGAGACCGGTAGGAAGATCTCCTCGCGCGTGTACCCCTGCGGCACGGGCACGTCGCCGTGGACGAACGGCGACGTCAGCAGCGCCACCTCGTGCCCGCGCCGGCCCAGCGCAGAGGCCAGCGCGTGGTCGTACGGCGCCGTGAAGCTCGGCGGGTCGAGGAGCGCGATCCGCATCTAGACCACTAGAGCTTCTGCGTCAGGTACGGCACGACCGCGAGCGCCGGCAGCGGGTCGTCCCTCGCCATCACCGCGCGCACCTTGTGCCGGTGCAGGTACGGCCGCAGGAACGCGCGCGGCCCCAGCTCGCGCCGCCGCGCCATCGCCAGCGACGAGTGCAGGTCCTTGGCGAGGAAGCTCCAGGACAGCTCGCCCTCGAAGTGCCGCGGCTCCGGCTCCGGCTCGCCGCAGAGGTCGTCGTAGGCGATCCGCGCCATGTCGAAGTACCGGCTCATCGCCACGCCCGCCCACATCGGCACGCGCGTGTTCACCTCGAGCAGCTTGAACTCGTCGTCGCGGTGGTCGTGCGCGAACTCCACATGGCCGAAGCCCTGGTAGCCGGACGTCTCGAGCAGCTTCAGCCCCAGCTCGCGCACGCGCGGCTCGGGCACCGTCTGGAAGACCGCGCTCGTCCCGAAGCGGATCGGCCCCTGCCGCACCTTCACGCCCGTCACCGTCGCCAGCGTCCGCCCGCTGCGGCCGATGTACGCGAACAGCGACCAGATCTTCTCGTGCGCCTCCGGGATCAGCTCCTGGACGACCGTGTCGAACCCACGCGCCTTCGCCTCCCGCCAGGCGACGACGAGCTCGTCCAGCGTCGCGGCCTCGATCACCTTCTGGCCGAAGGAGCCGGCGAAGTGCTGGCCCTCGACCGGCTTCAGCAGGAACGGCGGCCGCAGGTCGAGCGCGCGCAGCGTCTCCTCGGAGTCGGCCGTGACCGTCTGCGGGAAGGGGACGCCGGCGCGCGCCGCCTCCTCGGGCAGCGTCTCCTTGCGGCGCAGCCGCCGCGTGACCTCGGGGTTCTCCGGCATCGGCAGCCGGTAGAGGTCGCGGACGTCGTCCCAGTTGCGGAGCACGAACTCGACGTGGTCGTCGCGCTCTGGCAGGAGCACCGGCCGGTCGCCCGACTCCTCGCGCAGCGCGGCCAGCGCAGCGGCGTCGCCGTGGACGCGGTGCACGCGGCGGAGGTAGCGCGAGCGCACCCCGAACTCGTGCGGGTGCATCGAGACGCCGGAGACCTCGACGCCGAGACGGCCCATGCTGCGGGCGAACGACAGCCCTGCCCAAAGCAGGCCGAGGGAGACGACCGGGACGCGTGTCTGCACGGCGGACAACCTAGTTGGCGGCCAGCAGCTCGCCGAAGACCTCTTCGACGAGCGGGTCGAAGCTCGGCGGCAGCCCGCCGTCCGCGCGTGCGACGTCGCGCAGGAAGACGATGTAGGCGCGCCACTCCTCGCCGCCGTCGGCCGCGCTCGCCGCGTTGCGCTCGACCAGCCTTTGGAGGACATCGATCGTGTAGCGGCCGGCCGGTCGCGCAGCCACACGCCGCGACGGCGCGGGCGCCGTCGCGGCGGGCCTTGGCGCCGGAGCGGAAGCGACCGCCCGAGGTGTCACCGCCCGCTCCTTCTGGCTCAGCTCGGAGGCGCGCTGCTCCAGCTCGTTCGCCCGCTCCTCGAGCTCGCGCGCGCGGCGCTCCAGCTGCTCGTGCTGCTTCTTCGCCTCGGCCAGCTCACGGTCGCGCTCCTTCGCGGTCCGCTCCAGCTCCTGCGTGAGCCGCTGCTGCACCAGCCCGCGCGTCTCGACCTCGCGCTCGCGCTTCGCGAGCGCCTCGCGGCGCTCCTCGACCTGTGCGCCGAGCCGCTCCAGCTCCGCCCCGCGCTTCGTCAGCGCCGCGTCGCGCTGCGCCAGCGTCTGGTCGCCCTGGGCGACCGCCTCGCGCGTGCGCTCCAGCTCCTCGCGTCCGAGCGCCAGCTCGCGCTCGCGGGCGGCCAATTCATCCGCGCGGGCGGACAGCGTCTGCGCGCGCTCCTCGACCTCCTTCCGGCCCTGCTCGAGCTCGCGCAGCTCCGCGCCCAGCTTCTCGCGAGCGCGGACGGCCTCGCGCGACGCCTCCGCCGCCTGCTCCGCCATCGTGTCGAGCGCACGCTGGCGCTCCTCGAGCTCCTGCTCGGCGCGCGCGACCTCCCCCGCGCGGGCGGCGACCGCCGCCGCCTCGGCCTCCAGCTGCGCGCGCCGCTTCTCGACGCCGTCCCAGGCCGCGGCCTGCTCCGAGGACGCCGTTGTCTGCTCGAGCGTCTGTTCGCGCTCGTCCAGCTGCCGTAGGCGCATCTCGAGCTGCCGCTCCCGGTCGATGATCACATCGCGCGCGGAGACGAGGTCGCGGTCGCGCTCGGCGAGCGCGTGCTCCAACAGCTCGGCCTGCTCGCGGCGACCGGCGACCAGCTCTTCGGCGCGCTCGAGCTCCGCCCGGCGGTCGGCGAGCGATGCCTCGCGATCGGCGGCCCGGCCCTCGCGCTCGGCGAGCAGCGACTCGATCTCCGCCCGCGCCCTGCTGCGCTCGGCGTCCTCGCTGCCGGCCTCCCGCTCGCGCGCGTCGAGCGCCTGCCGGCGCGCCTCGAGGTCGGCGGCGCGCCGTTCGTACTCCGCCGCGACGTGCTCGGCCCGGCGCTCGCGGTCGACGATCGCCGCCTCCCGCTCGTCGGCGACACGCCGGCGGCCCTGCTCGCGCTCGTCCAGCTCGTGCCGGCTCTGCGCCAGCGCCTGGCTCTGCAGGTTGAGGCTGCCGCGCAGCGTCCGCGCCTTCTCGGCCTCCTCCTCGGCCGCGCGGCGCGCGGCCTCGAGCTCCCGCTCGCGCGTATCCAGCGCCTCGACGCGCTCGTCGAGCTCTCGGCCGCGCCGCTCCAGGTCGGCCGCCTGCGTCTCGAGCTCCCGCCGCCGCGCGCCGAGCTGCCCGCCGGTCGCCGCCGTCTCGCGCTCGCGAGCGGCGAGCACCTCACGGCGCTCGGCCAGCTCGTTCTCCGCCTCGGTGTGCGCCCGGCCGGCCTCCTCCTCGCGCGTGGCCAGCGCGCGCTCGCGCTCCTGGATCGCCAGTACGCGCTGGTCGAGCGCCGACTTCGTCCGCTCGACCTCGTCCCGGCGCGTGGCCAGGTCTCGCGCACGGTCCTGCGCGGCCGCGGCCGCTTCGGCCTGCTGCGCATCGCGCTCGCTGGCGGCCTGCTCGCGCGCGGCCAGCTCGCGCTCGCGGGTGGCCAGGGCCTCCGTCGTGTCCTGCTCGCCGCGGGCGAGCTCTCGCCGGCGCTCGGTGAGGGCGTCCTGCTCACCGGTTAGGGCCGCGCGGACGGTCTCCAGCTCGCGCTGGGAGGCCGCGATGTTGTCGGCCGTCTGGGACGCGGCCGCCTCGCGGGCGGCGAGGGCGCGCTCCGCACTGGCCAGCCGGCTCTCGCGCGCGGTCAGCTCGCGCGTGCGGTCGGCCGCGGCGCCGTCGGCCTCCTCGCCGCGGCGCGTCAGGTCGGACTCGGCGGCCGAGAGGCGCTCGCGCTCGGCGGCCAATTCCTGCGTGCGCCGTGCGAGCTCGGCACGCGCCTGCTCGTCGCCGCGGCGACGCTCGACGAGAGCGGCCCGCTCGAGCTCGAGCTCCGCGGCGGCGGCCTCAACGCGCTCGCGCTCCGCCTTGACCTTCTCCTCTTCATCCGCGACGCGGGCGAGGCCCTCGCGCTGCGCGATGACCTCATCGCGGCGCAGGGCCAGGTCCTGCTCGCGCGCGTCCAGGTCGTTCCCGCGCTGCTCGAGCGTGCGGCGCAGCGCCTGCAGCTCCTGGTCCTCGGTCTGGAAGGTCGCCTGCTCGCGTGCGAGCGTCTCACGCGCATCGCGCAGCTCGCCCTGCAGCTCGCGCTCGCGCTCCGAGATGCCCTCCTGCGCGGCGAGGCCGCGCGCGAGCCGCTCCTCCTGCGTCGCCAGCTGCTTCTCCCGCTCCGCCAGCTCGCGCTCTTGGCGGGCCGCGGCCTCGCGAATCTCGTCCGCCTCGGCCAGTGCGGCGGCCCGCTCGCCGTCGAAGGACGCCCGGAGCGTGTCGAGCTCGGCGCGCAGCCGCTCGGTGGAGCGCTCGCGGTCGGCCACGGCGGCATCGCGGATCTCTAGGTCCGCGATGACCTCCTCGCGGCGGTCGAGGTCGTCGCGGCGTCGAGCGAGCCGCTCGGCCTCCTCGATCGACTCGCGCTCGCGGTCGGCGAGCTCGTCCGCGTCGAGGCGGCGGGCCTCGACCAGCTTCGCCTCGCCGGACGACAGCTCGGCCTCGCGCCGGGCGAGCTCGCGCTCCGCCTGGGCCGCCTCTGCGAGCCGCTGCTCGAGCTCCGCCTCCCGGTGATGCCAGACGGCCTCGCGCTGCTCGATCTCCTGGAGGCGGACGCTGAGCTGGCCCGCCTCGGAGACGAGCTCGGCCTCGCGCTCGGTCAGCGTGCGCTCGTCGACCTCGAGCGAGGCGAGCCGCTCCCGGCCTGCCTCGATATCCCGCTCCCTCGCCCCGACGGCTTGCTCGCGCTCGACGAGTTCGTGCGCGCGGCGGTCGGCCTCCTCTAGCGCCTGCCTGCGCTGATCGAGCTGCACCTCGAGCGCGAGCAGCGTCTCCTCGCGGGCGGCGACCTGGCGCTCCCGCGTGACGAGCGCGTCCTCGTCGACGCGGCGCCGCTCGAGCTCGGCCTCCGCCGCCGACAACCGGCGCGCGCGGGCCACGAGCGCCACCTCTTCGACGCGCGTCTGCTGCAGCTCCGCCTGCTGCGCGGCGAGGCGCTGCGCCTGCTCCTCCAGCTCACCCTCCCGGGCCGCGAGCTCGCCCTCCTCGGCCTCCTTCCGCTCGGCGAGCTCGCGCTCCGCCGCGAACAGGATCCGCTCCCGCTCCACCAGCGCGGCGACCTCGAGGCGGCGCTCGGCGAGCTCGGCCTGGAGCGCCTCTACCTCGCGCTGGCGTGCGGCGACGGTCTGCTCGTCGATGCGGTGCGCGGCGCGCTCCTCCTCGAGCGCCCGCTCGCGATCGGCCACTTCCGCCTCGCGGGCGGCCAGCTCCTCGCTGCCGGCGGCGACCGCCTGCGCACGCTCGCGCTCGAGCTCGGCGCCGCGCTCCATGACCCGCTGCTCACGCTCTGAAAGCTCGGCGGCGCGTTGGTCGAGCTCACCGGCCCGTTCCGCCAGCACCGCAGCCTCCTCGCGCTGCGTCGCCAGCTTCGCCTCGAGGCCTGCAACAGCCCGCTCGCGGGCGGCCAGCTCCTCGCTGCCGGCGGCGACCGCCTGCGCACCCTCGCGCTCGAGCTCGGCGCCGCGCTGCATCACCCGCTGCTCACGCGCTGAAAGCTCGGCGGCGCGCTCGTCGAGCTCGCCGGCCCGTTCCGCCAGCGCGGCCTCGAGGTCGGCGGCCTCCCGCTCGCGCAGCTCGCGGAGTACCACCAGCTCGCGCCGGGCGGCGTCACGCTCTGTGGCGACCTCCTCGGCCGCGGCCCGCGCCGCCTCTGCGTCCCGCGACGCGGCGTCGACCTGACGGGACGCCTCCTCGTTCGCCGTGCGCAGCAGCTCGAGCTGAGCCGCCGGGGCGCGGCGCTCGAGCTCCTCGCGGGCGGCGGCCAGCTGCTCCTCGAGGCGTGCGATCTGGCGCTCGCGCGTCGTCGCGGCCGCGTCCAGCTCGCTCGCACGGCACTCGCTCCGCTCGGCCACGCTCGGCGAGCTCGCGGGCGAGCCGGTCACGCTCCGCCGCCGCGGCGCCGGCGGCATCGCGCAGCCGGTCGAGCTCCATGCGCAGGCGCTCGATCTCCGCTTCCTGCGCGGACGAGCGGTCGTCCACCCTCCGCGGCGGCGGCGGTGGGGCGACCTCGGGCTCAACGGCGTGCCCCTCCTCCAGCCACGAGGCGGCGCCGCGCAGGCGCAAGCCCAGGCCACGTCGGCGGCCGCCGACGTCCGCGGTGCCCGCGAACCACCCGACCGGCTTGCCGGTCGCGACCGCGATCCGGCGCAGGTAGCGCGACGGGTCGGAGCGGCCGTCCTCGAAGCCGCCGAGCGCCTCTGCGGTGACGCCGATCCGCTCGGCGAGTGTCTCGGGCGTCAGCCCGCGCTCGGTGCGGGCCTGCCTGATGCGCTCACCGATTGCGCCCCTCGTCTCCTGCCCACGCGCCATTCGGTGGCCCGAGACTAGACGAGCCGTAGGGCGGTTTCATACGCGTCGAGCGTCAGGCCGCTGACGCGCTCCCACGAGAAGTGCGTCGCCGCCCGCTCGCGGCCCGCCGCACCGAGCCGCACGCGCAGGTCACGGTCGGCCAGAAGGCGCTGCAACGCGGCCCGAAGCGCGGCCCGGTCGCGCGGCGGGACGAGGAAGCCGGTCTCGCCGTCGACGACCAGGTCGCGCAGTCCTCCGACGGCGGAGGCGACCACCGGGCGGCCGTGCGCCATGGCCTCGAGACAGACGACGCCGAAGCCCTCCCGGTGCGACGGGACGGCGACGACGGCGGCGCGCGCGAGCTGCTTCTGGAGCTCCGGGTTCGGGAGGAAGCCGATCGCCTGCGGGACCTGATCGCGCAGCGGGCCGTCGCCGACGACGACGAGCGGGAGCCCGTCCGCGGCGGCGACGAGGTCGAGGATGCCCTTCTCCGGCGAGAGCCGTCCCGCGTAGAGGACGTGCGGCGGCTCCTCCTCCGCGCCCGCTTCGGGCGGGAGGTCGATGCCGCTCGGGACGACGCGCACCTCTCGAGCGCCGAGCTCGCGCGCCGCCTCGGCCAGCGCCGTCGACGGCGCGATTACGAGCCGCGCGCGCCGCAGCACGCGCCGCGCGAGCCGGGGCGCGCGCCGGGCCAGCTCGACGTCCGTGCCCCAGAGCTGGACGACAAACGGCTTTCCCGTCAGCGCGGCGACGGCGCCCGCCGGGAGCCAGTGTGCGTGCACGAGGTCGGCGTCGCGTGCCGCCCGCCGCGCCGCGAGCGTGAAGGAGGCGAGCATCGGGGGCACGAGCAGCGCCTTCGCCGGGTGCGCGCGGAGGTTGCCGACGACGCCGGCGCCGTAGGCGATGCCGAAGTGGCGGAAGTCGGCCGGCGAGACGACCTCGACCTCGACCCCGCGCGCGCGCAGCGCCTCGACGGCGTCGCCGACGAAGTGCCCGGCCGGGTCGCCGGGGTGGCGCGGGTACGAGGTGGTGAGGACGGCGACGCGCAAGCGCCGTATTGTCGGCCCGTGCATCGGATCACGCGCGATCAGGTGATCTGGGCCTTCGGCCCCGACCTCGAGCCCGTGCTCGAGATCGACCCGGGCGAGACGGTCACCTTCGAGACGAACGACTGCTTCAGCGGCCAGATCCGGAGCGAGGAGGACCTGGTCACGAACATCGACATGTCGCGGATCAACAGCGCGACGGGGCCGGTCGCCGTCCGCGGCGCCGAGCCGGGCGATTCGCTGATCGCCGAGATCCTCGACGTGCGTCCGGTGGAATGGGGCGTCGCGACGCTGATCCCGGGCTTCGGCCAGCTCGACGAGCGGGTGCAGAGCCCGGTGACGCGGCTCTTCGAGGTGCGCGACGGCGAGGTGCGCATGAATGACCGCGTGCGCTTCCCGGCCATGCCGATGGTGGGCGTCGTCGGCGTCGCGACGGGCGGCGAGACGCTCTCGAACGGGCTCGCCGGCGAGCACGGCGGCAACCTCGACGACCACTTCCACGGCGCGGGCGCGCGCATCTTCTTCCCGGTGCGCCAGCCGGGCGGCATGTTCGCCGTCGGCGACATGCACGCGGCCATGGGCGACGGCGAGATCTGCTTCACCGGCGTGGAGATCGCCGGCGAGGTCGACATCCGCTTCGAGCTCCGGAAGGGCAAGCAGGCGACCTGGCCCGTGACCGAGCTGCGCGACCGCTGGCTCCCGCACGCGACCGCGCCCGGCTACGAGGAGGCGCTGCAGCTCGTCTCGGAGGAGGCGGCGCGGCTGCTCGTGCGCGAGCACGACTTCACGATCGAGGACGCGTTCCTGTTCCTGTCGGTCGCGTGCGACGCGGGCGTCGCGCAGGCGTGCAAGCCGGCGCCTGGGTTCGGGACGATCGCGCGCTTCGCGATCCCGAAGATCGACGCCTGCCCGGCGCCGTTCGTCTAGGGGCTGTCACGCGGGCTCGGGAACCAGCCGCGGCCGGCGGACGCGCTCGGCCGCGAGGTACGAGCCGATCACGAGCGCGGCGGCAAGACCCTGCGCCGCGAGCCCCTCGACCGTGGGGAAGGCGGCGAACCAGAGGTTGACGAAGCCGGGGAACTGGATCCCGATCGGCGTCGCCGGCAGCCAGCCGGCGAGCTGCATCTCCTGGACGCTCTCGCCGACCATGACGAGCAGCACGAATCCGAGCAGGATCCCGGTGGCGACGAGCATCTTCCGGTAGGGCAGCCGGCGCTGGGCCGAGAACGTGATCGCGCCGGCGACGACGGTCAGCGCGAAGCCGATCGCGACGCCCTCGAGCACGGCCGCGTCGCCCGCGCGGATGCGCAGGTTCTGGAGGAAGAGCACGACCTCGAAGCCCTCGCGGTACACGGCCGTGAAGCCGAGGATCCCGAGCCCGAGCAGCGCGCGCCGGCCGGCCTCCGGCGTCGCGACGCGCCGCCGCACCTTGTTGTGGGCCGAGATCCAGCCCGTCCAGTAGATCTTGTGGAAGAACCAGTTCATGACCACGAGCAGGACGGCGACTGCGAGCAGCCCGGTGGCCGCCTGCAGGTCGAGGCCGGGGCCGCCGAGCGCGCCGATCAGCACGATGGCGACGAACCACGTGGCGATCGATGCGAGGAGCGCCGTGCCTGCGCCGGCGGCGACCGGCCGCCGGAGGCCGCGGTTCGCGCCGACGAAGCTGGCCGTCAGCGCCGCGAGCACGAGCACCGCCTCGAGCCCCTCTCGGAAGACGAGGAGGCCACTGTCGAGCACGACCGCCCCGTGGCTCAGCGACGTCCCCTCCGCGGTCGGGTCGGCCACGCCGCCGGGCGACGTGACTGCCTTCCAGGTCAGCGCGGCGATCGCGACGCCGGCGACGAGGCTCCAGGCGGCGCGGCGCAGGAGGCGGCGCCGCGCGGCGAGCTCTTCGGCGGTCTCGCAGTGGAACATGTAAGGGGAACCTTACAAGCCGCGTCTTTACAGGGACTGTCCCTGTTAAGTACCGCCGGTTCTCTTAACAGGGACTGTCCCTGTTAAGAGCGACCCACAAGCTCGCAGGGTTAGTGGCTGTCAGCCACTAACCCTCGTGGCGCGCGAACACGACCGGAACGGCGAGCGCAAGCATGGCCAGGGCGTAGAAGTAGTAGAAGGGGATGGTGAGGTAGAAGGCGTTCGCGGCCAGCGTCCCGGCAAGCGCGGCGGTGAAGCCCCAGGCGAGCGGGCGCACACGCCGCGAGAGCGGGTCGTGCAACTCGGCGAGGCGGCGCCCCTGGCGACGGGCGACGCCGAGCCGGTGGAAGACCCAGACGAGGAACGCCGCGAAGACGGCGGCGCCGACGATGCCGGTCTCGACGAACAGCGCCACGTAGAACGAGTGCGGCCCCCAGTTCGACTTGCCGGTGACGAACTCGTAGTAGACCGAGAAGTTGTTGTAGCCGAGGCCGAACAGCGGGTGCGAGTGCAACACGTTCGGGATGAAGCTGTAGACGTCGAAGTGCGGCGACGCCGCGGCCGCGTTCGTCTGGATGCGCGACTTGATCACCGTCTCGAAGAAGTTCTGGCGGCGGCTCACCACCGCGAGCAGCACGACCACCACCCCGCCGAGCGGGACGAGGAAGCGCATGGTCAGGAAGTGCTTCCGGTACGGCAGCAGCAGCACGAGCATGCCGACGACGAGGCCGAGAGCGGCCGAGCGCGACAGCGTCGCGATCTCGACGATCAGGAAGAACGCGAGCAGCGACGGCGAGCGGGCGCCGCCAGCGGTGGTCCTTCTCCAGGCGCAGGTAGAGCGGCGTCAGCAGGAGCAGCGGCACCAGCAGCATCACGCCGAGGTGGTTCGGGTCGCCGGTGAGCGCGTTCGGGCGGTAGACGCTCTGCCCGCCGACGGCGCCGTAGATGTTGATCGAGCTGGCCCCGCCGGTCAGCGGCGAGAGCACGACCGAGTCGAGGTCGCCACCGCGCTCGGCATAGACCAGCTGCAGGACGCCGTACGCCGCGTTGGCCGCGAACCCGGCGATGAACGCCGTCAGCGCGCGCCAGTAGAAGGCCTGCGAGCGGCGCACGATGTACGCCAGCCCGACGATGAGGAACGTGAAGTGCACGCCCCACTTGACGACGCCCTTGACGAACTGGTTCAGCGCGTCTGTCGTGTCGAGGTCCCAGAAGCCGATCAGGTAGACGGCCAGGAACGTCGCCCCGAACGCGGCCGCGATCAGAACCGTGCGCGGCACCGTCCCGACGCCGCCGCCCTCCTCGACCCACGCGCCGAGCAGCGTCAGCAGGAACAGCGCCGTGACGAGATCGGACAGGTTGATCGTGCCGGCGACGTTCCAGTGCACCTTCTCGAAGGTCATGACGAAGAGCGAGGCGAGGAGGAGCCAATCGGCGGCCTTCTTCATGCGAGCGACCTCACCAGGTCGGCGAGCTCCTCGACGCGCGTGCGCCGCGAGAGCCGCTCGCGCCACTCCTCGCTCAGCGGCGGCGCGTCCAGCGTGCCGGCCTTGAAGCGCGTGTCGAGCTCCTCGAGCGCGGCGCGCATGCCGTCGATGTCGTCGGGCGCGACCACGATGCCGACGCCGGTCTCGCGCAGGAGCTCGGCGGCGGCGCCGTCGGGCGGGACGACGGCGAGGATCGGCCGCTCCGCGGCGAGGTACTCGAACACCTTCCCGGAGAGGACCCCGCGGCCGCGGCCGCCCGCCTCGGGGATCAGCAGCAGCAGCGCCTCCGACTCGCGCTGCAGCTCCAGCGAGCGCCGGCGCGGGACGTAGGGGAAGAGCTCCAGCCGGTCGCCGAGCCCGCGCCGCTCGGCCCACTCGCGGTCCTCACTGCGGAAGCCTCCGACGAAGCGGGCGACCGCGTCGACGTCCGAGGAGGCAAGCGCCTCGAGGAACGGCTTGGGGTCGCGCTTGCCGAAGAAGCTGCCCGTGTGCGTGATGCGCATGCGCTCGCCGCGGTGGTACTCGAGGCCGGCGAAGTCTTCGAAGTCGGACCCGTTCGAGATCGTCAGCACCCGACCCCTCGGCTCCAGCGCGCGCGCCTCGTCGGCGATCGCGTCCGAGACGGTCACGATCGCGTCCGCCGAGCGCGCGACGAGGCGCGCGACGCCGTGCTCGACCTTCTCCTTCACGCGCACGGCCGTGCTCTCGGCGCGGCGGTGCGGGTGCGCGACGAGCGAGTCGCGCAGGTCGGCGATCCAGCGCACGCCGGTCGCCTTCTTCGCGGCGGCGCCGACGAGGTGGACGGAGCCGGGCGGCGAGGTGGTGAGGACGACGTCGATGCCCTCGCGGCGCACCGCCTGGATCGCGGCCGGGATCGCCGTCGCGTTCCAGGTCACGCTCGCGTCGGGGACAAGTGCGCGGCGGAACGCGAGCGACGCCTGCGTGCCGAGGCGCTCGAGCCCGCCCTTGCCGTGCAGCTCCTCCGCGGGCCGCCGTGAGCGCGGCCCGATGTACCGGACGCGGTGCACCCAGGCCTGGCTCGGCGGCTGCAGCTCCTCGTCGCGGTGGATCCACTTCGAGTCGTCGGGCGCGAGCACGTGCGTCTCGATCCCGAGCGCGGGCAGGTACGTGGCGAACTTCAGCGGCCGCTGGACGCCCCCGCCGCCCGCGGGCGGCCAGTACATCGTGACGATGAGGATGCGCACTAGTTGAGGCGGTACAGGCTGTACCTGGCGTCCTGCCAGACCGGCTGGATCGTCATGGGCGTGAGGAAGCGGTTGCGGTTGATGACGATCCACTCGGCGCCGTAGCGGCGCGGGATGGACAGGTCGCCGGTCTTGAGGAACGCGACTGCGTCGTCGTAGCGCCGGTAGGGGCGGTTCTCGGTCGTGTCGGCCACGTGCGCCGGCGGGTCGTTGGCGACGTAGACCGGGAGGTAGGCGCCGATCCGGTAGCTCGTGTCGGCGTCGGAGAAGACGACCTGGCCGGCGGTGGTCCGGCTCTTGAGCGCGGCGAGGAGCCCGGGGCTGAGGTCGTTCTTCGCGTCGTGCGCGGGCGTCGTCCAGTTCGCCGCGGCGTGCACGCCGATCGGCAGCACGAAGAGGACGGCCGCGAGCGCGCCGAGGCGTTCGGCCCGTTCGTGCAGGCCGGGCCAGCGGATGATCGCGGCGACCGCGAACGCCGCCCAGCCGCCGAGCACGGCCGCCCACGTGACGTACGCCGGCCCGCCGCCGTGGAGCCGGTAGCCGAAGTCGCCCGGGAAGGCGACCTGGAGGCCGATCCCGGCTGCGAGCGCGAGCGGGAGCACCCAGAAGCGCAGCAGCGTGGCGAGCACGAGCACGCCACCGGCGAACGCGAACGCGAACGGCAGGAAGCCTGCCGCGCGGCGGGCCTGCGAGATCGAGACGAGGTCGGCGAAGGTCGGGAAGAGCGCCGAGGTGAGGGTGACGGTCAGGACGGCCAGCGAGCCACCGAGAACGAACGCCGACCAGCGCCGCCGCGGGACGAGCGCCGCCAGCGGGAGCATCACCAGCGCTGCGATCGCGATCGCGCCGCCCCGGCCGAAGACCTCTGGCGCGAGCCGGTAGCTGGCGTCGGAGAAGACGTCGAGCTGGTCAGGGTACTTCGCGATCGCAGCCTGCAGCGCGGTCGCGCCCGGGTCGTGCGAGACCGTCTTGTGCACGATCGGGAGCAGCGCCGCGGAGACGGCGACCATCGGCGCCGAGAACGCGCCGAAGGCGATCGCGGCGGGCACGAACTCGCCGCGGGGGCCGGCCATGATCGTCCGCGCCAGGAGGTAGCCGGCGAGCGGCACGGCGAGGAAGACGGCGTAGGTCGGGTGCACGAGCGCGATCGCGAGCCCAGACGCAGCGAGCGCGGGCAGGATCGCGGTCGAGCGCTCGCGCAGGTAGACGAAGAAGAGCGCGATCGCGGCCGGGACGAGCAGCTGGCGGCTCGCCGTCGGCGGCAGCGCCAGCGCGTTGTAGGCGCCGCCCGAGCCCGGCGCGAGCGAGATCAGCCCGACCTGCGCGACCGCGACCGCGAAGGCGGCCGCGCGGCTGTTGAAGAGCGCATGGCCCGCCTCGTACGCGACCAGCACGGCGAGCGGCGCCAGGATGCTCGACTCGTGCCGCAGGACGAGCGCCGGGTCGACGCCGGCCAGGTCGGCGATCAGCGCCAGGAAGCCGTGCCAGAGCGGGAACGCGTAGCCGGGGTGCAGGCCGCCGTCGATGAACTCGTCGACCGCGTGCAGCGAGAGCCCGTTCAGGGTGTCGAGCTTGCGCACGCGCGCGAGGTGGAAGAGCGCGTCGCCGGAGAGGACGGGCGCCACCCGCCAGAGCGCCGCGCCGAGCAGAACGCCGCCGGCGAGCAGCAGCAGCGTCCCCATTTTCGGCTGGACACGCACGCCGCGCAGCGCGAAGGGCAGCGCGATGGCCGTCAGGGCGACGAGCGTGATGACGGCCGTCTCGATCGAGCCGCCGAGCGCGAACATCACCGTCAGCGCGAGCGCGACGGCGGCGAGCGCGAGCGGCAGCGTCGCCGCGATCCCGCGCAGCGACAACGCCCGCGCGACGAGGAAGCCCGGCAGCAGGACGCAGCCGGTGGCGAAGGCGAGGCGGAGCGCGAGGCCCACGCCGGTCTCCGGCAGCATCCGCGCGACGAGCAGGCCCGGGACGACCAGGAGCGGCAGCAGCGCCGAGAAGGCGAAGGCGGGCCGCGGCCGCGCGTACGAGCGGCCGAGCTCGATCGCGCCGTCGGCGCCCTTCACGCTTGCCCCGCCATCCCTGCCAGCGTGGCGACAGGCGCCGAGGCCAGGTAGCGCGCCGCGTCGCGGTAGCTCTGGCCGCGCTCGCCGCGGAACACTGCGCCGCGGAGCAGCAGCGAGAAGCGGAGCAGCCGCCGCGTCCGCTCGGCCGCGTGGAGTCCGTGGTGCTTGGCCATGAAGCGGACGTGGCCGCGCACGAGCTCCTTGAACAGGCGGCCGCCGTGCGAGGCGCCCAGCACGTGGAACGCCTCAGCGCCCGGGAAGAAGAGCACCGTCCAGCCGGCCTGCCGGAAGCGGTACATCCAGTCGACCTCCTCGCTGAAGAGGAAGTAGCCCTCGTCGAGCTCGCCGACCTCGTCGACGGCCGCGCGGCGGACGAGCAGGCAGGCGCCCATCACGAAGTCCGCCTCGCGAACCTCGTCGTACGCGAAGCCGTTCGCGTAGAACGAGTTGAAGAGCTTCGTGCGCGGCCCCAGCTTGCGCAGACCCAGGAACTCGGTGGCCAGCCGCCATTGCGTCGGGAAGCCGCGCACGGAGCGCTGGAGGCGTCCGTCCGGGTAGCGCAGACGCGGGCCGATGACGGCCGCGTCGGGACGGGAGTCGCCGAACTCGGCCAGCGTCTCCGTTGCGCCCTCGGCCATCCAGGCGTCGGCATTGAGGATGAGGAACCAGTCGCCCGTCGCCTCGCGCATGCCGCGGTTCCAGCCGGCGCCGAGGCCGAGGTTGTCCTGCTCGACGAGCCGGACCTCCGGGAACTGCTCGCGCACGAGCTCGAGCGTGCCGTCGCTGGAACCGTGGTCGACGACGATCGTCTCGTGGCCCCGGACGCTCGCGAGGCACCTGTCGATGTACGGCATCGCATTGAAAGTCACGACGATCGCGGTGACGCCGGCCGCCATGGCAGCCTATCCCGTGCTGCGGCGCAGATCCGGTCGCGCGGCCCCGCGCATCCCCTCCCAGAGCAGGATGCCGAGCCCGGGCAGCGCCAACGTGACCGTGACGAGGAAGAAGAGGAAGCCGGCGGCGAAGGCCTGGTCGGCATCGACGCCGAGCGCGCCCAGGAAGCTCACGAAGAAGGCCTCGCGCACGCCGATCCCGTTGATCGTGAACGGGAAGAGCAGGACGATGAACAGCATCGGCCCCATGACGTAGAAGGGGCGGACGGAGAGGTCGATCCCGACCGCGCGCGCGCAAAGCCAGACCGGGAGGATCCGGACGACCTGGACGCCGAGCGTGACCGCCGTGAGCCAGACGAGCAGCCGGCCGTCCTTGCGGTAGGCGTGGATGCCCTCGTAGACGGCGCGCGCGGGGCGCTCGATCCGGAGCCGGCGCGCGAGCGGGACGAAGCGGACGAGGTGGCGGCGCGCCCAGGACGAGAAGAAGACGAAGCCCAGGACGACGGTGCCGACGATGAAGATCCCTTCGAACCAGAGGTAGCCGTTGATGTCGTAGCGGCCGACCGCGAGGGCGAAGCCGATCGCGCCGAGGATGACGGTGGCGATGCCGCCGAGCGCGCGGTCGAGGATCACGCTGCCGGTGGCGACCCCGGCCGTGCCTGGATGCCGGCGGGCGACCTCCACGACGCGGACGGCGTCGCCGCCGAGCGAGGTCGGCAGCACCTGGTTGGCGGTGTACGCGATGAAGTACGTGCGGGTGAGCCAGGAGAGCGGCTCGCGGATCGCCCGCGCGCCGAGCAGCTGCTGCCAGCGCCAGGCCATCGGGACGGTCGTGACGATCATGATCGCCGCCGCCAGCGCGAAGAGGCCGAAGTCGGCGTTCCTGAGCACGTCGGCCGTCTTGGCCAGGTCGATCTTCCAGAGGATGTAGGCGACGCACAGGGCCGTCACGGCCAGCGTCACCGCGAGGCGAACGGGCCGGCTCACGTGAGGCGCTCGTGGACGCGGCGCAGCGCGGCGACGGCGTCGCGGATGTCGTCGTCCGAATGCGCGGGCGAGACCGGGAGCGACAGCACCTCGGCGCCGGCGCGCTCTGCGTTGGGCAGGCCCTCGGCTGGCAGGTCCCGGTACGCGCTCAGCTGGTGGACGGGCAGAAAGTGGATGCTCGTGCCGATGTTCTCCTCCGCGAGCAGGCGCTGGTAGTCGTCGCGGGTGCCGCCGGCCGTGGCGGGGTCCACGCGCACGACGTACAGGTGCATCGCGTGGGTGTCTCTCGGGTCGCGCGCGAGCGGCTCGATGCCTTCCAGCTCGGCCACGGCCTCGTCGTAGAGCTCGAACTGGCGGCGGCGCGCCTCGCGGTGGCGCTCGAGCTTGTCGAGCTGGACGAGCGCGATCGAGGCCAGGACATCGGAGAGGTTGGCCTTGTAGCCGGGGCGTGGGATGTCGTAGAGCGAGCCGTGGCCGCGGCGCATGACGCGCAGGTCGTCGACCGCCTGGGCGAGGTCTCGCCTGGTCGTTGCAACCAGCCCGCCCTCGCCGGCGGCGATGTTCTTGGTCGCGTAGAGCGAGAAGCAGGTGATGTCGGCGACTGACCCGATCGGGCGGTCGCGGTAGCGGGCCTCGGCGGCGTGGGCGGCGTCCTCGACGACCGGGAGGCCAAGCTCGGCGAAGGCGTCGAGGTCGGCCGGCTGGCCGGCGAGGTCGACGGGCATGACGGCTTTGGTGCGGTTTGTGATCCGCCGGCCGACGTCCTCGGGGTCGAGGTTGAGGTCGGTTTCCCTGACGTCCGCGAGCACGGGGCGGGCGCCGCAGTGCACGATCACGTTGACGGTCGCGGGCCAGGTGATCGGCGTCGTGATGACCTCGTCGCCGGGGCCGACGTCGAGCGCGAGCAGGCTGAGGTGCAGCGCGGCGGTGCCGGAGGAGACGGCGAGCACGTGCGGCGCGTGGCAGAGCTCGGCGAAGCGCTGCTCGAGCTCGGCCGCCTTCGGGCCGGTGGTCAGCCAGCCGGAGCGGATCGTCTCGGCCACCGCAGCGACCTCCTCGTCGCCCACCGCGGGCGGCTGGAAGCCGAGGAAGGTCGCCCGGCGCTGTCGCGCGGTCTGCATAGCGCGGAAGCGTACGTTCAGGCCACGCCAACGAGGGGCTGTCCCGCGCAGCGGGGCTGTCGCGTGCGTTCAGAGCGGCAGCCTGGCGAAGCGGCGCGACCTTAGCCCCATCGGCGCTCGGCTTGCGGCGCTCGGGACGACGAGCTCCGCGCCGTTTCTCGCCTCGTACGCTCGGCCGCGGTTGTCTGTGGAATCAGCTGCTTTGCGGGGAGATCGAGTTTCCCAACCCAACGGCCTCCCTTGGATCCGGAGCAGGTGTTGAATAGCATCGCCAGACCGCCGTGGCTGTACGCGGGCCGCAGGGAACGCACGGACGACCGAGAAGGGGCTGATGTGACAGGTGGGATTGTCGTCGCGGCAGGTGCGACCGCATCACTCGCGGTTCTGGTTCCGAGCTCACATGTGCTCAACGGACCCGGGACGGTTTCCGTGACCGACCGCAGCACACAACACGGCCACATCGATCTCGGCCGCCGAGGAAGGAGCATCGGCGATATCGACGTCTACAAGGTCGCGCTCTACAACAAGAGGATCACTCCTAAGCCAATCGGTCGCGGCGAGATGGTCTGCATCGCGACAGGTACCCGCTCGCAGCATTGTTCAGCGACCTACTTCCTTCCTCGGGGGGAACTCGTCGCCGAGGGTGCCGTTGGCTCGCGCCTCATTTACGAACTTGCCGTAGTCGGAGGAACCAGGCTCTACTACGGCGTGCGCGGCACGTTGACGGTGACCTCCCTCACGCAGAAGCCCAAGCCCGCCAGAGAGCTACTCGTGTTCCGTCTCCTACCGTGATCCAGCGTGCCGAAACCTCTCGCGTTCTGATCTGTGACGACGAGCCCGCGCTGCGCGACCTGATGCGCATCGCGCTGATCGGCGACTACATATTCGAAGAGGCGGCTACAGTGGCCGACGCGATAGAAGCGACCGATCGCTTCCGGCCCGATCTGATCCTCGTCGACGTCATGATGCCGGCGGGATCGGGCCTTGACGTCGTCGCGCACGCGCGCAACCAATCGGATCTACCACGGGCGAGGACGATCGTCATCTCCGCATTCACCGACGAGCCCGACCGCCGAAGAGCGCGGGAAGCCGGAGCCGACGCCTTCATCGCCAAGCCATTCGATCCCGATGAACTCTCTGCGCTGGTGAGGGACCTGCTCTCAACATCGCGCTAAGAGATTGGTCGGGCGCCTTTGGTCAGCGTAAGAGGCAAGCTCAGAACGAGTCCCGCCGCCGTCGCCGGGGCGCCGATCGTGGTCAGGATACTGGCCCTGTTCGGGATCTTCGCCGTACTGCTGGCGGTTGCATTTGCCTTCGTGCTGATTGCTCTTACCGATCTACGGAGTGCGACGGACGAACAGGTTCGCGCGAGACGCGTTACTGCGGCGACGCTCCGCGTCGAGGAGCTTGTCGGCGCTCTGGAGCAGACGCTCCACAGCTTCATCCTCACGCGCAACAGCCTGATCCTGCAGAGCTGGAATCGCGACCGCGCGCAACTCGCCGCCGCTACCGGAACCCTCCAGCCCCTTCTCGCCGCGCAGCCGTCGCTCGCCTCAGTTGCCGAGGCCCTCGCCGCAGAAACCGACTCCTACATCACGGATTACGCGACGCCCCTGATCGGGATCGCCAAGCAGAACCCTGCGGCTGCGCTCTCGCTGGTCGCGACCTCTGAGGGACTGCTACGGATCGGCCAGGTACGAACAAACCTAACGCGACTCCTCGCAGACGAGGACGAGATCGCGGCTCGAAGCGCATCGTCTGCCAGAGACAGTGCGGACAAAGCGGTCGCGGTCGCGGCAGCCGCCCTCGTCGCGACCGCCCTCGCCCTCACATTTGTGTACCTCTCCTTTGTTCGCGCCGTCGCTCGACCCGTGCGGGATGTTGCCGCGGCAGCGACGCGCATTGCAGCGGGTGACCTCTCGCCCCGCATACCGCCAACCGGCCCTGCCGACATCAGAAAGCTCAACGTGGCGTTCAACGCCATGGCGACATCACTCGCAAAGGAAAGGCGGCGCCTCGAGGCGCAAAACGAAGAACTCCGGCAGAGCGAGCGGGCGAAAACGGAACTGATCACGATCGTCTCCCACGAGATCAGAACGCCACTGTCAAGCATGCTCGGATACGCACGGCTGATGCTTACTCGCACCCTCGACCCCAGCACCCTGACAAAGTACGCCGGAGTCATCGACGAGCAGGGCCGGCGACTTCAGCGCCTGGTTGATGATTTCCTCAGCTCCGGCGAGCTCGACAGCGCCCGAGTCTCACTGACCCTGACAAGGCTCGATCTTGCGACGATTCTCCGAGAAGAGGCGGAGTTGGCTGCTGCGGACCCGGGTACGCACGACGTCGTCATCGATGTGCCCGCGGAAGGGCTGTTCGTGGTCGGAGATGCCGGCCGTCTGACTCAGGTCGTGAGCAACCTGCTCACGAACGCAGCGAAGTACTCGCCCGTCGGCAGCCGCATCTCCGTCAGTGGCTCCCGAGACGACGGAATCGTGCGGGCGGCCATCAGCGACCAGGGGTCCGGTATCCGGCACGAGCACCAGGCGAGAGTGTTCACGAAGTTCTTCCGTGGAGATGCGTTTGAGAGCGGTGTGCCGGGAGTCGGGCTTGGACTCGCTCTTGCCCGCGAAATCGTCGAAGCGCACGGAGGACGAATCGGGTTCTCGAGCGAGGAAGGACAAGGATCAACCTTTTGGTTCGAGTTGAACGCAGACACAGAGCGTGCGGAGGAGACACCGGAGGCGCCGGAGAGGAACTGACCGCTCAGGCCGGTATTAGCCGGTCAAGGTGACGCACTGACGTGCTCTGGTAGACCTGGCACGATTGAAGCAATTGGCACCGGAAGGCCAACGGATATTGGTCGCCATCGGGTACGCCGGGGGCAGCTCCTACGTGACGCGAAATGCGATCCGCGCGGCAGCCGCGTCGGCGTTGGCGAGCGCGCCGTCGCGGGTCGCGCCGGTCGCGATGATGGCGCCCGCGCGGTCCGGGCCCGTACGCAGCGGGCCGAAGCGGTGGCCGGGCTCGCGGTAGATCCGAACGTCGAGCACGCCGGGCGCCGCCTGCGCCTCGTTCAAGCCGTCGACCGCATCGAGCACGCCGCGCGGCGCGACCAGAAAGCGCACGCAGGCGCCGCCGGCGCGCGGCCGCGGGATCAGCGCGTCCTCGTCGACGGGCTCGCCGAGCGCGGCGGCGATCGCGGCGCGGTTCAGGTCGACTCCGATGGCCGCGTGGCAGAGCTCGGCGTCATGACCGCCGCCGAGGCGGGCGGCGACCTCGATCACCTTCGGGCCGCCGGCGGAGAAGCGGATCTGCGTGTAGCTCGGGCCGTTCTCGATCCCCAGCGCGCGGGCCGCGTCGGCGGCGATTGTGCCGGGATCGTGCTCAGAGGGCCAGGCGTGGGCGAGCGCGACGCCGAACGCAGGCGGCTCGGCGACGAGCCGGTCGGTGACGGTGAGCGCGTGGAAGCGGCCGTCGACCGAGAAGCCGTTGACCGTGATCTCCGGCCCCTCGATCAGCTCCTCGACGAGCCAGCCGCCCGTGCGCGCCTCGGTGTTCGCGCGCTCGACCGCGTCGGCGAGCTCCTCACGGTCGCGGACGACCGAGAGCCCGCGCTGCCCCTGGCGGTCCGGCGGCTTGACGACGCACGGCGGCGGGATCATCTCCTCCTCGGGCGAGCGGCCGATCATCCAGCGCGGCTGGGAGACGCCCGCCTGTTCGAGCAGCTCGCGCTGGCGGGGCTTGCTCGTCGCCGCCGTGGCCGCGTGCGGCGAGATCGGATGCGGCAGGCCGATCCGATCGGCGACACGGGCGGCGATCAATACGGGCCAGTCCGTCCCCGGCGCGATCAGGCCGTCGACGCGCTCGGCCTCGGCGAGCCGTGCGATCGCCTGCTCGTCCTCGGCGGAGATGACTGCGCGCCGGTCGGCGAGCGGGAAGCCGACGGCCGACGCGTCGCGGTCGGCGGCGATGACGAAGAGGTCTCTCGCGCGCGCGGCACGGAGTAGTCCCAGCTGCGCGGGCCCCGCGCCTAGGACGAGAAGACGCCGGCCGGCGCCGGGCGCGCCGCCCTCCACCACGCCTCATTCTCCCGATACCAGGCGACGGTGCGCTCGAGCCCCTGCTCGAAGGTGGTGCGGGCGTGCCAGCCGAGCACACGCTCGGCCTTCTTGGTGGAGCCGATGTGGCGGTGCACCTGGCCGGGCCGTTCGTCGACGTGCTGCTTGAGCTCGTCGGGCTTCCCGAGCAGGCCGAGCACCGCGTCGGCGATGTCGGAGACGCTGATGTCGACCCCGGTAGCGATGTTGAAGACCTCGCCGGCAACGTCGTCGAGCGGAGCGGCGATGATCGCCTCGATCGCCTCGGCGTCGTCGTCGACGAAGAGCCAGTCGCGGCTGGCGTCGCCGTTGCCGTGGATCGTGAGCGGCTCGTCGAGGAGCGCCTGCGTGATGAAACGCGGGACGACCTTCTCCGGGTGCTGCCGCGGCCCGTAGTTGTTGAAGGGGCGCACGACGGTCACCGGCAGGTCGTAGGTGACCCAGTAGCTGTAGGCGAGCCGGTCGGCGCCGGCCTTGGTGGCCGCGTAGGGGCTGCGCGGGTTGAGCGGGTGCTCCTCGTCCATCGGGTCGGACTCGGCGGTGCCGTAGACCTCGCTCGACGAGATGAGGATGAAGCGCTCGACCGGGTGCGCGCGCGCGGCGTCCAGGAGGATCCGCGTGCCGTCGACGTTGGTGGAGACGAACTCGCGGCCGCCCTCCTCGATCGACTTCTCCACGTGCGACTCGGCCGCCGCGTTGACGATCACGTCGACCTCGGCGACCACGTCGTGGACGAGCTGCTCGTCGCAGATGTCGCCGTGGACGAACGAGAGCCGCGGGTGCGAGAGCACGTCGGCGAGGTTGTCGATGTTGCCCGCGTACGTGAGCGCGTCGAGCGAGACGACCTCGTATTCGGTCGCCGCGAGCAGGTGGCGGATGAAGTTCGACGGGATGAACCCGGCGCCGCCGGTGACAAGGACGCGCTTCTGCATGAGTGCGGGAGCTTAGTAGCCGCGGCCCGCGCGGTCAGGCCGGGACCTGCTGCCGCTGCGAGCCGACGGCGGCGTCGACGCGATCGAGCCAGGGTCGCGCGCCCAGCAGCTCGAAGAGCTCGCGCGCCTCGGCGAGGAGCGACTCGTCGCCCGTCAGCTCGCCGTGCTCGAGCAGGGTGACGGCAAGCCAGAAGGGCATGCCCAGCTCCCGGAAGCGCCCGGCGGCATCCTCGTATCCGGCCGCGTCACCTGCCAGGCGGCCGCGGAGACGCCTCGCGTGCGCGTCGAGATACGGCGGACGAGAACCGGCCGGAACCTGCTCGATCGATGCCAGCAGTTCCTCGAGCTTGGCCGACTCGCCCAGCGCGAACGCGGCTTCCATCGCCTCGACGAGGCCCTGCTTGACCGCCTGAGCCGAGATGCCGATCGTACGAGCCACCTCGATCGTCTCCTCGCCGTCGGCGAGCGCATCGGAGAACCGGCCTTCCGCACGGCGCAGCGCAGCGCGCGAGCCCAGATAGCAGGAGCGCTCCTGGACGTCGGTGGACTCCTCGAGGCGCGAGAACATCGAGAAGATGCGCCGTGCACCGTCCAGCTCGCCACGCTGGATGTGGATCTCGACGGCCGACTCGAGCAGGCTCAGCACGACCCCACCAGAGTCGACCCTCTCCGCCGTGAATTCGGCGCTCTCCGCCTGCGCCTCGTCCCAACGGCCCAGCATGCAGAGGGGGTACGTGCGCTCGGCCAGCACGGCCCATTCCGCCGGCCGGTTTCCGATCTTCCGCGCGAGGGCGAGGGCCTCGTCGAGGTATCCGAGCGCCTCGGCGTATTCGTCGCGGTGGAAGCTCAGGTCGGAGAGGACGAAGTAGCCGCTGCTGGCCTCCTCGGCGAGATCGTCGTCGAGTGCGATCTGGAGTGCCTGCTTCATGAGTGCCAACGACTCGTGAGCATGGCCACGGCTCTCGGCGACCGCGCTCTTTGCCTTCAGCGCAAGCGTGAGCGCCGTCGGGTACGCATGCGCCTCGGCGACGTCGAGCGCCACCTCGGCGCGCTCCGCCGCACGCTCGAGATCGCCGCTGTACCAGTAGGCGAGCGCGAGGCGCGCCGCGAGCAGCGCGAGACCCTCATCGGGCTCGTCGGCCGAGAGGACGGCGAACGCGCCCTCCATTCGCGCCAGCGCTTCGTCGCGACGCCCCGTGAACGCATCGAGCCTCCCGAGCCTCCCGAGAACCCGTGCGGCGGCATTCGTGTCGCCCTCCGCCTCGTGCAGCTCGATCGACTCGCCGTAGAGCCGGCGAGCCGATTCGGGATCGCCCGCCCTCAGAGCCATCTCGCCGGCGCGACCGATCAGTGCTGCCCGCTCGGACGGCGTCTGCGCAAGCTCCGCCGCCTGCTCGAAGTAGCGGCGGGCCTCCGCGGCCGCCGCGAGCGACTCCGCACGCATCCCCGCACGCACGAGCATGGCCTGCGCCTTGCCTTTGATCTCGCCGGCGTCCTCGGCGTCGGGCGCGGCCTCGTGAGCGGCCAGGTAATGGGATGCGATCACCTCGACCACCTCGTCCTCGTCGGCGGCAAACGCCTGGCTCATGGCCTCGGCAGCGGAGAGGTGCTTCACCCGGCGCTCACGCTTCGAGAGCGTCTCGTAGGCGACGTGGCGGACGAGGTCCTGGAGAAAGCCGTACTGGCCGTGCTCGGGCGAGCGGGGGTCCGCTTGCACGCCGAGCACCTCCTTGCGGACGAGAGCGCTGAGCAGCGTGTCGAGCTCGACCTCGGCCCCTGCGAGCGCAGCCAACGCGTCCTTCGGAAAGGTCTTGCCGAGCACGGCCGCGTCCTGGAGCAGCCGCCGCTCCTCGGGTGCGAGCCCGTCGAGCCGGGCGGCGATCAGCGCGTGCAGGGTCTCCGGCACCTCGAGCGCCTCGACCGGTCCCACGAGCCGGTAGGCGGAGCCCTCCTGGACGAGCAGGCCGCGGTCGAGGAGCATGCGGACTGTCTCGACCGCGTAGAGCGGGACGCCCTCGGCGCGGTCGAGGATCCGGTCCCGGAGCATCTCCGGAAGCCCCGGCACGAGTCCAGACAGGAGCGCCTCCATCGCCTCGGGCGGCAGCGGCTCGAGGTAGATCGACGTGAAGCTGCGCTGGCCGGCGCCCCAGGTCGGACGGCGGTCGAGCAGCTCCGGCCGCGCGAGCGTGATCACGAGGATCGGATGGTTGCGCGACCAGTCGAGGAGGTACTCGACGAAGTCGAGCAGGCTCTCGTCCGCCCACTGCATGTCCTCGAAGGCGAGCACGGTCGGATAGCTCTCGGCCAGGCGCTCGAAGAAGAGCCGCCAGGCGGCGAAGAGGTCCTGCCGATCGCGCGCCGGATGCTCGGCCACGCCGAGCAGGTGCGCCAGGCGGGGCTCGATGAAGGCCCGCTCCTCGGGGTCGAGGATGTGCTCCTCGAGGGTGGCATGCAGCTTTGCCTGTGCGGACGCCGGTTCCTCGTCCTCGGCGATCAGGCAGCGCATGCGCACCATGTCCGCGAGCGCCCAGTAGGTGACGCCCTCGCCGTAGGAGAGGCAGCGGCCGCGGTGCCAGTAGATCGTCTCGGCGATGCCGTCGAAGTACTTGTAGAACTCCCACGCCAGGCGCGACTTGCCGATCCCGGCAATGCCGGTGACGGAGACGAGCTGAGCCCTGCGCTCATCGGCCGAGGCGTGGAAGAGATCCTTGATCCGGCGCAGCTCGCGGTCGCGGCCGACGAACGGCGCCTCGAGGCCGGTGCCCTTGAGCGTCCCCTGCCGGCCCGACGTGACGCGGAGCGCTCGCCACAGCTGAACGGGCTCCGCCTTGCCCTTGAGCTCGTGCTCGCCCGCGGCGGCGTACGCGACGGCCGCCTCGGTCGCGCGCCTCGTCGCCTCCCCGACGAAGACGGTGCCCGGCTCGGCGGCGGCCTGGATGCGCGAAGCGGTGTTGACGAGATCGCCCGCGACCATGCCCTGGCCCTGGGCGCCGATCGTGACGGCCGCCTCGCCGGTGAGCACCCCGGCACGCGCACGAAGCTCCGGTGCGCCCACCTCGTCGCCCAGCGCCGACACGGCCGCCACAAGGTCGAGACCCACCCGCACCGCGCGCTCGGCGTCGTCCTCGGTCGCCGTCGGCGTCCCCCAGACCGCCATGACCGCGTCCCCGATGAACTTCTCGACCGTCCCGCCGTAGAGCTCGATGAGCCGCCGGCACGCGTCGAAGTAGCGCGAGAGGAGCTCGCGCACCTCCTCGGCGTCGCGCGACTCCGAGAGCGTGGTGAAGCCGACCAGGTCGGCAAAGAGGACGGAGACCAGCCTGCGTTCCGCGGCCGGCGCCTCGCGGCGAGCGAGCGGCACGTCGGCCGTGAGCGGCGACCCGCACTCCCCGCAGAAGCGCTCGCCGGGCTCGTTCGCGGCCCCGCACGCCTGGCATGCCGCGGTCAAGGGCGCACCGCACTCGGCGCAGAACTTGCGCCCCTCGCGGTTCGCCGCACCGCAGCTCGAGCAGGTCATCCTCGTGAGCGTACTGCCGCTAGCCGATCCGAGATCTGACGGGCGGAGAGAATATTGTAGCACATTTTATGCTACATTAGGTCCCGTGGCGCGCTCGATCCACGTGCGGCTCGACGAGGCGTCAGCCGCAGCTCTCGGCGTCGTGCGCTCAGACGGCCTGACCGACTCCGAGGCCGTGCGCACTGCCCTGCGCGAGGCCGCTGCGCGGCGGCGTACTCGGTCATCGATTCGCGAAGAGGTTCGGCAGATCGCGGGCGACGCGGACGACCGCGAGGAGATGCGCGTGATCCGCGAGCAGCTTGCGGAGCTCGCGCCGCCACGGACGGACTGACGTGGTTCGGGGCGAGGTCTTTCGCTTGCCCGCGCCGCGTGGAGCACGCGGCCGGGAGCAGCGCGGCGCGCGCTACGCCGTCGTCGTTCAGGCCGACGAGTTGCTCGGCCTCAGCACGGTCATGGTGTCGCCGACATCGACGAGCGCCCGGCCCGCGAGCTTTCGACCGGCGATCACGGTCGATGGAACCGAGACGCGAGTCCTGGTCGAGCAGACGACAGTCGTCGATCCTGGACGACTCGGACCGTCCGCGGGCCGCCTCGACGCGAGCGAGCTCCGCGCGGTCGACGAGGCGCTCGCTCTCATCCTCGGCCTCTGACCTAGAGCTCCTTCTCGACGATGTAGAGCGGCCGCCCTTCGACGTCGCGCTGGATCCGACTCAGGTACTCGCCCACGAGCGCGAGCACGAAGCCCTGCATCGCGAGCACGTACAGCACGAGCACGCCGAGGAAGAGCGGGCCCGGGAAGTTGGAGTTGTCGATCCAGAACACGACGCCGTAGATCCCGAGCGCGGTCGCGACGAACGCGCACACGAGCCCGAGCGCCACGCCGAGCCACTGGATCGGCTGCGGCCAGAACCCGACGACGACGTGCAGCGCGAGCCGCAGCAGCCTGAGCGGCGAGTACTTCGACGCGCCGTCGCGCGCTGCGTGGTCGACGTCCACTTCCACGACCGTTGCGCCGCTCGCGACCACCAGCGCCTTCGTGAACTTCTGGCGGCCGATCGCGCCGAGCAGCGGCTCGAGCGTCGTGCGCCGGTAGGCGTTGAACGCACAGCCGAAGTCCGAGATCGGCACGCCGGTGAAGCGCCGGAGCAGGCCGTTGATCATCCGCGACGGCACCGTGCGCCCCGCACTGTCCGCGCGTCCGACGCGGCGGCCGCTCGCCACGTCGCTCCCCGCCTCGACGGCGGCGACGAGCTTCGGGATCTCCTCCGGCGGGTTCTGAAGGTCGCCGTCCATGGTCACGACAATGTCTCCACGCGCGCGCGAGAGGCCGGCGTGCATCGCCGGGTGCTGGCCCGCGTTGCGGCGGAAGCGGACGCCGCGCACGCGCGCGTCGGCCTCGTGCAGGCGCTCGACGGCGGCCCACGTGCCGTCGGCGGAGCCATCGTCGACCAGGATCAGCTCCCACGGCTTCCCCTCGGCGTCGAGCGTCTCGGCCACGCGCCGGTAGAGCTCGTCGACCGTCGCGGCCTCGTCGTAGAGCGTGACCACGACGGACACGGCCGGCTGCACAGGCTCGGGCCGCTCGGCAACGACCCTCATTTCCGCCATCCCGCCGCGCAACCTACCTCGATCGAGGGCTTGTCGCGCCTGCCACGTGCTGCAACACTGCCATCACGGTGCCCGCGTACGCTCTCCGCGTCGCCGAACTTCGCGACGATCGCTCCCACGGTGGGAGCTGGCTGGCGCGGCATGCGGTCGAAACGCTCGTCCTCGAGGCCGCCACCCCAGCGCAAGACGCGGAGGAGCTGCTCGAGCACCTGCTGACCGTCGCACGTCAGCTCGCGGCCGCTCGGCCCGAGCTCGGATCGGTGACCGCAGCATGCGGACGGCTGGTCGCGGCGGCCAGCCGCAGCTGGGCGCTCTCGGCCACCGAGATGCGCCGGCTACTGCTCGACGAGGCCCGCGCGCTGCTCGATCAGCGCGATCGGGCGGCACGTTCGATCGCCGTCCAGCTCGCGCCGCGGCTCGAGGGCAGCGTCGTCCTGACGCACTCCGCCTCCGCGGTCGTGCGCGAGGCCGTCATGCACACGCCGCCCGAGCGCCTGCTCTGCACGACCTGCGACCCGGACGGCGAGGGCCGTGTGTTCGCCGACGAGCTGCGCGGCGCCGGCATCAACGTCGAGCTCGTCGAGGACGGCGCCGGCCCGCTCAAGGCGCGCGGCGCGCGGCTCGTGCTGCTCGGCGCCGACACGATCTACCGCGACGGCACGCTGCTGAACCGCTGTGGCACCCGCGCAATCGCTGAGGCCGCGGCCCAGTCGCGCGTGCCCGTCCTCGTCGCCGCCGAGTCGATCAAGGTGGCGCCCTTCCCGACGCCCGAGGCGCCGCCCAACCCCGATCGCACGGATCTCACGCCACCCGACCTCGTCGAGCAGTTCGTGACCGAAGACGGCGCGATCTCGCCGGACGACGTCGAGACGCTCTCCGACCGGACGCCGTTTCTCCGGGAGGGCTACGAGCTGATCCGGGCGGCGGGCGAAGTGCCCGCCGCCCGGTAAGGCTCTCTCTAGGCCGTATCGAAGTCCGGCACGAGCTCCTCCGCCTCCTGGCGGCGGCGGCTCGGGATCAGGAACGCGGCCAGCGCGCCGAGCGCGACCACGCCCGCGCCGATGAAGATCGCGGCGTTCATCCCGTTCACGAACGACTGGGGCGACCCGTACCCGCCCACGTGGGCGAAGACGGCGGCCAGGACGGCGACGCCGAACACGCCGCCGAGCTCGCGGATCGCGTTGTTGGCGCCCGATGCCTGCCCCTCCTCCTCCCGGCCGACGGCGGACAGGACGATGTTCGCCATGGGCGCGAAGAAGAGCGCCATGCCGACGCCGGCGATGATGAACGGCGCGACCAGGTCGCGGTACGCGATCGTCGGCGTCGTCACGAGGGCCATCCAGAAGAGCGCGCCCGCCTGCAGCGCCAGGCCGGTGCCGATGATCGCCTTCTTGGAGATCCGGTCGGACATGGCGCCGGCGATCGGGGCGATGAACATCGGCGCGAGCGTCCACGGGAGGATCCGCAGGCCCGAGCCGAACGGCGTGTAGCCCTGCACCGTCTGGAAGAACTGGCTCAGCAGGAAGATCGAGCCGAACATCCCGAAGAACATGAACAGGGACGAGAGGTTCGCCAGCGAGAACGCGGCGTTGCGGAAGAAGCGCATCGGCAGCATCGGCGCCTCCGTCCGCAGCTCCCACATGACGAACGCGACCAGCAGGATGGCGCCCGCGACGAACGCGAACACGATCTCGGGCGATGTCCAGCCATGCTCGTTGGCGCTGACGAGGCCCCACACGATCGCGAACAGGCCCGCGCTGACGAGCCCGAGGCCGGGCAGGTCGAGCCGGCCGCCGGGGCCGTAGCTCTCCGACAGGCGCGACCACGCGAGCGGGATCAGGACGAGCCCGATCGGCACGTTCAGCCAGAAGATCCACTGCCAGGAGATGCCCTGGACGATCGCGCCGCCGACGAGCGGACCGAACGCGACGGCGAGGCCGGAGATGCCGCCCCAGGCGCCGAGCGCCAGGCCGCGGCGCTCGGGCGGGACGGCGGCCGAGAGGATCGTCAGCGTCAGCGGCATGACGATCGCGCCGCCGGTGCCCTGGACGGCACGTGCGAGGTTCAGGAACTCGACCGACGGCGCCAGCGCGGCGGCGATCGAGCCGAGCGTGAAGATGCCGATGCCGAGGGTGAAGATCCGGCGCCGGCCGAAGCGGTCGCCGAGCGCCGCTCCGGTGAGCAGCAGCACCGCGAACGTCAGCGTGTACGCGTTGACGGTCCACTCGAGGCTCGAGAGTGACGCGTGCAGGTCCTTGCGGATGACGGGGATCGCCGTGGTCACGACGAGGTTGTCGAGCGTGACCATGAAGAGCGCCGTCGAGGTGATGACGAACGTCCAGATCGTCCGGGTCCTGGAACTCACGTTTGCTCTCCTTTCGTTACGAAGTAGTCACTAACTTTCCACAGAAAAAAAGAGATGCTCACTTGCCGCTCCCCGGGCAGCCGGCGAGCACGCGGCCGGCCCAGCCCTGGGACGTCTTGTCGAGGCCCATCGAGGCCATCACGTTGAGGAGCATCCCGTACGCGAAGAACTTGGTGATCTCCTCGGGCGGGGCGCCGGACGCGCGCTCGACGAACGAGACGAGCTCGCCGTAGCCGGTCCGCGTGACCTCGCGCACCTCCGGATCGGACGCCGCAGCGGCGTACATCTCCATCTGGAGCATCAGCCGGCGGGGGTCCTCGTTCAGGAGCCGCATGTAGGCCTCGCCCATCGCTTGGAGGGCCTCCTCGCCCTGCTTGCCGACGGCGGCCTGCCGCATCGTGTCGAGCGTCTCCTGGAGGCAGCCCGCGGCGGCGAGGAGGAAGAGCTCCTTCTTGGTGCCGAAGAGCCGGAAGACGTAGGGCTGCGAGATACCGGCCCGCTTGGCGATGTCCTCGGTGGAGGTGCCGTGCAGGCCGCGCTCTGCGAACTCGTGCCGGGCGGCCTCGAGGATCTCCTCGCGGCGCTGCTCGGCGCTCATGCGGGTCTTGATTGCCATGCCCGGTAAGTTAGTGATTACTTACTACGCTGTCAAGAGCGATTTCTCGCGGTACCACGCCACGGTGCGCTCGAGGCCCTCGTCGAGCTCGACCTGTGCATCGAAGCCGAGCAGCTCGCGGGCCTTCTCGACGTTGGGGATGCGGATCTCGACGTCGGCGTAGTGCAGCGGCTGGAAGACGATCTCGCCGGGGGCGCCGGTCAGCGCCTTGATGCGGCGGGCGAGGTCGTAGATCGTCACCGTCGAGCGCGGGTTGCCGATGTTGAAGCTCTGCCCCACCGCGGCCGGGTGCTCCAGGCAGACGAGCACGCCCTCGACCATGTCGTCGACGTAGCACCAGGCGCGGATCTGCGCGCCGTCGCCGTGGATGGTCAGGTCGCGGCCGGCGAGCGCGGCCTCGGTGAACGCCTTGATCGCGCCCCCGCCGACCTGGCCCGGGCCGTAGACGTTGAACGGCCGCACCGTCACGGCGGGCAGCTGGAGCTCGTCGTGGTAGGCGTGGGCCATGTGCTCGCCGGCGAGCTTCGAGACGGCGTACGTCCAGCGCGCCTCGCCGACGGAGCCGATCGTCGTGACGTTGCCCTCGCGCGCGTTGATCGCGTGCGTGCCGAAGACCTCGCTGGTCGAGAACTCGACCAGACGCTCGAGCGTGTTCCTCGTCGCGAGCGCCGCCTCGAGCACGTTGTAGGTGCCGATCATGTTCACGCGCATCGTCCGCACCGGGCTCTCGCGGACGGTGTCGACCCCGGCGATCGCGGCGCAGTGGACGATGTGCGTCACGCCCTGCGCGAGCTCGCGGATCGCCTCGGCGTCCATGACGTCGAGCTGGTGGAACTCGAAGCTCGGATGCTCGGCGAGGTCGGTGCCCGACAGGGCGTCGCGGTGCAGGTTGTCGGCCGCGATCACCGTGTTCGCGCCGACGAGGCGGCGCGCGACGGTCGAGCCGATGAAGCCGGCGCCGCCGGTGATCAGCACGCGCTTTCCGGCGAGGGCCACGCGGCGATCTTAGACAGGCCCGCCATCCTCCCCCGTCGGCGCAGGACAGTTCTGGGGACAAACCGGCACAGTTCTGGCACGAACGCCATGTCCGGGCGGAGCACGTCCCGGGGACAGTCCCCGGGTTTCCGGTCCGTCTAGGGGCCGGCGATGGCGGCGAGATCGGCGACGACGGCCTCGAGCGGGCGCGCTGTGTCGAGCTCATGGGTGCAGCCGGCGCGCAGCAGGGGCTCGACCTCGGCCAGGTCGGCCAGGATCCGCGACCGCCCCTCGTCCGACTTCCCGAACGGGTTGTTCGTGCGCGCGTCGATTCTGGCGAGCATCACGTCGGCCGGGGCGCTGAGGAGCACGACGGCGTCGAAGCGGTCGTAGAAGCGGCCCTGATTCGGAACACACCCGGAGACGAAGAGCGTGCCGCCGTCCTCGGCCAGCAGCTCGGCCATGCGGTCCTCGCGCCAGAGCTCGCCGTCCTTCCAGCCGGGCTCGTCCGTGTCGACCGTCCGGAAACCCTGCCGGGCGAGCTCGGCGAGCGCCGACGACTTGCCCGTCCCGGACATGCCCGTCACCAGGATCCTGCGCACACGCATAGCATCGCCGCGGTGGACGGGCGGACGCTCCTCTTCGTCGGCGCGGGCCGGCACCAGCGGCGCGCGATCGAGCGCGTGCGCGAGCTCGGCGCGCGGGTCGTCGCGGTCGACCGGAACGCAGAGGCACCCGGCCTCGCCGCGGCGGATGTAGGCGAGGTCGTCGACTTCGCCGACGTGAACGCGGTCGTCGAGGGCGGTCGCCGGCACGCGGTCGAGGGCGTCATGACCGTCGCAGCCGACCGCGCCGTGCCGATCGTCGCCGCGGCGGCCGAAGAGCTCGGCCTGCCAGGGATCGGCCGCGAGGTCGCGCACCTGATGACCAACAAGATCGCCATGCGCCACGCGCTCGCCGAGCACGGCGTGCCGCAGCCGGCGTTCGCCGCGGTGCGCACACTGCGCGAGGCGCGCGTCGCGGCGGAGCGGATCGGCTTCCCGGCGGTGCTGAAGGCGGCCGACTCGGCGGGCCAGCGCGGGCTGTTCCTGCTCGAGAGCATCGACGACCTCGAGGTGCACCTGCACTCGTCGCTCGCGTACTCGCTCGACGAGGAGGCGATCCTCGAGAGCTACCACCCGGGGCGCGAGGTGAACGCGCTCGTCGTCGTCCGCGGCGGCGAGGCGACCGTCGTGACGCTCTCCGACCGCGTCCGGCCGGCGGGCGTCGGCTTCGGCGTCGCGATCGCGCACGTGTACCCGTCGACGCTCTTCGGCGACGCGCTCGAGGCGGTGCGCGAGACGGCCGTGCGCACGGTCCGGGCGGTGGGGATGCGCGACGGCATCGCCTACCCGCAGGTGCTCTGGGGCGACGACGGCATCGCGCGGCTGATCGAGGTGGCGGCGCGCATCCCCGGCGGGCAGATGGCGCTGGTCGCGCGCTACGGCGTGGGCGTCGACCTCGTCCAGGTGGCGGTGCTGCAGGCGCTCGGCGAGCCCGTGCCGGACGCGCTTGCTCGCGCACCGGGACGAGCAGCCGCACGCGATCTCGTTCCTGACCGCCGAGCCCGGGCCGCTGCCGACCGGCCGGCTCGAGCGCGTGAGCGGGCTCGACCGTGTGCTCGCGTTCCCGGGCGTCGCGGAGGCCGAGCTCTACTTCCAGCCGGGCGAGACGATCCGGCCCGTGCAGGTGGACGGCGACCGGCGCGGCTTCATCGTCGCGCTGGGCGAGACGAACCTCGAAGCGGTCGAACGCGCCGAGGCGGCCGCATCGCTGCTGGACGTGGAGGTCTCGTGAGCTGCCCGTTCGACGTCACGCACTACCGTGAGCTGCTGCAGGCGGCGAAGCAGGGCGGCTACCGGTTCACGTTCTTCGACCACGAGCCGCAGGCCGGCGACCTGTTCCTGCGCCACGACGTCGACCTCGCGCTGCCCGCGGCGGTCGAACTGGCCGGCGTCGAGCAGGAGGAGGGCGCGGCCGCCACCTACTTCGTCCTGCGCGAGAGCGTCTTCTACAACCTCGACTCGGAGGAGGGGCGCTGGGCGATCGAGCAGCTTCGCTCCCGTGGGCATCGCGTCGGCCTCCACGCCGTCTGGCCGAACGCCGGGCTCGACGACCGCTTCGACCCGGTCATCGCCTGGCACAACCCCGACCCGCCGTACATGTCCGCGCCGATCGACGGTGCGGTCAACGTCATGCAGCCGCCGTGGTTCGCACAGGGGCACTACCGGTCGGACTCGAACCAGCACTGGCGCAGCGGCTGCCCCCACGAGGAGCTCGCGCGCGGCGACTTCGAGTGGCTGCAGCTGCTGACGCACCCGGAGATCTGGGTCTACCCGGGCGGATCGATGCGCGAGACGATGCTCGCCATGCTCGAGGCCGAGCGCGAGCGGCGCCTGGAGCAGCTCGCGAACGACAGAATCGACCTCTCGTGAGGCTCCTGACCATCCTCGTCAGCGCGTCGGGCGCGCCGGGCACGGCTGCGCTGCTGCACGCGCTGCGCGAGAACGGCGAGCGGCCGGTGCGTCTGATCGGCACAGACATGTCGCGAGCGCTCGATCGGGCGGCACCTGTGCGACGCGTTCCACGTCGTGCCCGCCGGCTCGGCGCCCGACTTCGCGGACGCGATGCTCGAGGTCTGCCGGAAGGAGAGCGTCGACGCGGTGCTGCCGCAGTCGTCGTTCGACCTCGAGGGGCTCGCAGGCGCGCGGGAGCGGTTCGAGGACGTCGCCGTGCTCGTCTCGTCGCCGGAGGCGATCCGGCGCGCGAACGACAAGGCGGAGACGTACGCGCTGCTCGACAGGATCGGGGTGCCCGGCCCCGCGTGGCGGCGCGTCCACGGCGGCGAGGCGGTCGCCGCGGCGGCGCGCGAGCTTGGCTACCCGGACGTCGACGTCTGCATGAAGCCGGTCTTCTCGTCGGGCTCGCGCGGGTTTCGAGTCATCTCGGCGTCCGCCGACCGGCGCGAGCAGCTGCTGACGAACCGGCCCGGCGTCGCCGAGGCGATCCGCCTGGACGAGCTGGTCGAGCTGCTCGGGGAGGACAACCAGACCGAGCTGCTCGTCATGGAGCTGGCGACGGGCGGCGAGCGGACGATCGACGGCATCGCGCGCGAGGGCCGCATCCTGCTCGGTCACCCGAAGACACGCGAGGCGATGCGCGCCGGCCTCGCCATGTTCTTCCAGACGCTCGACGACCCCTGGCTGATCGAGATCGCCGGGAAGATCGTGGCCGAGCTCGGGCTCGACCACTTCTTCAACATCCAGCTGGTCGGCGACAGGGTGATCGAGATCAATCCGCGGATCTCGACGATCGTCTACCAGGAGGACATCAACCTCCCGTATCTCGGCGTGAAGCGCGCGCTCGGCGAGATCGACGACGAAGGGCTGGCCGCGCTGGCCGAGCGGATCCGGCCGACGCGGAAGGCGCTGCGCTACTTCGACCAGGTCGAGTGGGACGATCCTTAACAAGGACTGTCCCTGTTAAGAGCCGCCCCGTGAGCCACGACAGTTCCTTAACAGGGACAGTCCCTGTTAAGACACCGCTCCGCGTCGTCCACTGCCCGGTCAACATCGCCGGCGTCCCCTGGGCGAACGTCCAGGCACTCCGCGAGCTCGGCGTCGACGCGCAGCTCGTCGTCTTCAACCGCGGCAAGCTCCACCCCGACGCCGACATCGACCTGCGCCGGCCGGACGGGTTCGTGCGCGGCCAGCTGACGCAGTGGCGCGCGCTCGCGCGGCTGCTGCCGCGCACGGACATCTTCCACTTCTACTTCGGGCTCACGCTCGTGCCGAAGTCGGTGCAGTTCCCGCTGCTGCGCGCGTTCCGAAAGAAGTCGCTCTTCCACTACCTCGGCTCGGACATCCGCGGCAAGACGCCGGAGCAGCTGGCGTACGGAAAGCGCGCCGGCGCAGAGGTGATCGGCTCGTACGACGCGATCCGCTGGGTGCCCGAGGCGGAGGTCGTGCCGCCCGGGATCGACCTGGCGAAGTACACGCCGGTGCCCCCGAGCGACCGCGCGCGCCCGGTCGTGCTGCACGCGCCGTCGAGCCGCGGCCGCAAAGGGACCGAGCACGTCGTCGCCGCCTGCGCGGAGCTCGACGTCGACCTGCGCATCGTCGAGGGCCTGCCGCACGAGGAGGCACGGCGCCTCTACGAGGAGGCCGACATCGTGGTCGACCAGCTGAACGCCGGCTGGTACGGGCTCTTCGCGATCGAGTCGATGGCGCTCGGCAAGCCGGTGCTGACCTACCTGCACGACGAGGCCGTGCGGCGCACCAAGGAGGCGTTCGGCGTGCGCGTGCCGCTGGTGCCGACGTCGAAGGAGACGCTGCGCGAGGACCTGCGGCCGCTGGTCGAGTCCGCGGCGGAGCGGCGGCGCATCGGGGCCGAGAGCCGCGCCTACGTGGAGCAGGTGCACGACCTGCGCCGCATGGCCGAACGGCTGCTCGATCTGTACGCGCGCCTGCCGTAAGCCGCGCTCGCACGTACGCTGAAGCGACCTGAACGACCAAGGCCTCTCCACCCAGATCGGGCGGCTCGCCCGCCACTCGGCCATCTACGGGCTCGGCGGGATCGTCTCGCGCATCCTCGCGGTCTTCCTGCTTCCGCTCTATACGTCGTACCTCCACCCGAGGGACTTCGGCGAGGTCGGGGTGCTCATCGCACTCTCGGCGGTCGTCGTGACCGTGCTGCGCGGCGGTGTCCAAAGCGCCTTCTTCCGCTTCTACTTCGACTCGAAGGAGCGCGCGGCGCGATTGCTCGTCCTGCGCACGAGCTTCTGGTACACGATGACCGCCGCCACGCTCGGCCTGGTCGCCGGCGTCATCTTCGCACCGCAGATCGGGCGCCTCGTGGGAGTGCACGACTCGGAGCTCGTCGCCGCCGCGTTCGTCGGCGTCTGGGCACAGATGAACTGGGAGCAGTTGACGTCGCTCTTCCGCGTCGAGGAACGGTCGGTCGCGTACGTCATCGCGACGCTGGCGAACCTGCTGGTCACCGTCGGCGCCACCGTCCTGCTCGTCGTCGGCCTGAACAAGGGCGCGCTCGGCGTGATCGTCGGCAACTGGATCGGAACGCTCGTCGTCTACCTGGCCCTCGTCCTGTACCGCCGCGAGCAGCTCGGGCTCCAGTTCAACCGCAAGCTCCTCCGCCAGATGCAGCACTTCGGCTGGCCGCTCGTGCCCGCCGCCCTGGCGCTGATCGGCATCAACTTCGCCGACCGCTTCTTCCTCTCGCACCTCGCCGGCCTGAACGAGGTCGGGAAGTACGAGCTCGGCGTCCGCATCTCGTCCGCGATGGTGCTGCTGCTGACGGCGTTTCGAACGGCCTGGCCGGCGTTCGCCTACTCGCTCGAGGACGAGCGTGAGGCGAAGCGGACGTACGCCTTCGTGCTCACCTACCTGGTCTTCCTCTCGTCCTGGATCGCGCTCGGCCTGGGCGTGCTCGCGCCGTGGATCGTGCGGCTCCTGTCTGGAAGCCCCCTGTACTGGGACGCGAAGGAAGTGGTCGGAATGCTCGCCTTCGGAACGGCCTTCTACTCCGCGTACATCGTCATGGCGATCGGCGTCGGGCGCACGCGGAAGACACAGTTCAACTGGATCATCACCGGCATCGCGGCGATCGTGAACTTCGCGCTCTGCCTCGCGCTGATCCCGACGTTCGGGATGGTCGGCGCAGCCTTCGCGACGCTGGTCGCGTACATCGTGCTCTTCGCATGCATGACGTTCTGGGCCCAGCGGATCTACCCCGTGCGCTACCAGTGGGCGCGCCTGGTCAAGATCGTCGGGCTCGCCGGCGCGCTGTCGGTCGCTGCGAAGCTCATCGACGCACCGCTCGCGCTCGCGCTCGCGATCACGATCGCCTACCCGTTCCTGCTCGCCCTGCTCGGCTTCTACCTGCCGGCCGAGCGGCAGCGGCTGCGCGCGATGTACCGGCCTAGGGCTCGGTATGGATGACGACGTCCGCGATCTGCGGCTGCTCGCGGCGGATCTGCTCCTCGATCTCGCTCGCGCGCCCGTGCGCATCCGCGAGCGGCGTGCCGGCGTCCAGGCCGACGGTCACGTAGGCGACGAGCTTCCCGTCGGTCTCGACGAAGCGCACCTCGCGCGGCGCTGAGCCGGTCGCCTCGCGAACGATCCGAGTCACCTCGGCGTCGACTTCGCCATCCTGCGTGCGCCGGCCGACGGCCTCTTTCTCGAGCGGCTCGATGTGCGTCTGCACCGTCCGCGCTTCGGGCACCGCATCGTGGATGGCGTTCTCGACCGCGGTCGCAACCGCGTGCGCCTCGTCGAGCGACATGTCGCCGGGGAGCTTCAGGTGGAGCGAGATGTCAGGACGGTCGTCGACGTCAACGACCGAGATGTTGTGCACCTCGCGCACGCGCGGGACGCTGAGCGCGGCCGCCTGGGCGCGCTCGGCGACGGTGCCGCCGGTGACCGGCTCGACGTGGACGACGACGTCGCTCTCCGGGAGCGCGCGCTCGAGCGCCGACTCGACGGCGTCGGCGGCGGCGTGCCCCTGGCCGACGGCGGCGTCCGACGGGACGCCGATCACCACGTCGACGAAGTGGCGGCCCGCGGCCTGGCGCAGGCGCAGGCGGCGGAGCTCGACCGGCGGCCGGATGCCGGCGATGGCCTGCGTCGCGGCCTCGCGCGCGTCCGCGGGCGCGCGGTCCATGAGCACGTCGACGTTGCGGCGCGCGAGCCGTCCGGCGGCGGCGAGCACCAGCACTGCGACGAGCAGCGCCGCCAGCGAGTCGCCGTTCGGGTAGCCGGCGCGCGCGACCAGCAAGCCGACAAGGACCGCGCTCGTGCCGAGCAGGTCGCTGCCGAAGTGCAGCGCGTTCGACTGCAGCGCGGCGCTGTGGTACCGGCGCGCCGCACGCCGCGAGACGACGACGCCGGCTGACGTCGATCGCCATCACGACCAGGACGACGCCGATCACCCACCACTGCGGGTTGACCTCGGCGTTCTTCGTGCCGGTAATGCGCCCGATCGCGCTGTACGCGATGTAGAGCGACGCGAGCATCAGGAACGCGGCCTCGGCGAGCGCGGCGAGGTGCTCCGCCTTGCCGTGCCCGTACTGGTGGCCGACGTCCGCCGGCCGCACCGCGACGCCGATCGCGAAGAACGTCAGCAGCGCTGCAACGAGGTCGGTGCCGGAGTGGACCGCCTCGGACACGAGGCCGAGGCTGCCGCTCGCAATGCCCGTCCCGAGCTTGATCCCGACCAGGCAGGTGGCCGCGGCAACCGAGACGAGGGCAGTACGCCGCTGCGGGCTCACCGCAACAGCGTACGGCCCCTCCCGACGAAAGTCCGGCTTCGCATCACGACTTTCGTCGGGGAACTACGAGATAGACGCGACTTCGCGCGACGTGACTGCGGCGGGGCAAGCCCGCCTCCGTCGAATGCGGTCGGCGGAGGCAGGCAAAGCTCCGTTCAGGCGGGTGTCTGGAAGAGCCCGAAGACGGCGCCGGTCGGATCGCCCGCGATCGAGAAGCGGCCGACTCCCTCCAGCGACATCGGCTCCATGTAGACGGTGCCGCCGAGGTCCTTCACCTTCGCGGTGCTCGCGTCGACGTCGTTCGTCAGGGCGTAGACGAGCCAGTGCGGCGGCGAGGGATCGCCCGGCATCTGTGTCGTCGCGCCCGCCCGGTCGGTCTCGCCGTCGCTGAACAGCACGTAGGTCATGCCGCCCATGTCCGACTCCTTGGCCGTCCAGCCGAAGACGTCGCCGTAGAACTTCTTCGCGCCCTCGAGGTCGCTCGTGTGGAGCTCGTCCCAGCCGAAGACGCCCTGCGGGGACCCTGCCTCGCCGGCAGGGGAGAACGCGGAGATGACCGCTCCCTGCGGATCCATGATGATCGCGAACCGGCCGACGTCGGGGATGTCCTCCGGCCCGAAGACGACCTTGCCGCCCGCCTTCCGCGCGCGCTCGGCGGCCGCGTCGGCGTTGTCGACGAGCACGTGGCCGACCCAGTGGTTGGGCGCGCCCTCGGGCACGGGCCCGAATCCGCCGTGAGTCTGGCCGTCCTTCGAGATCATCGGGTAGTCCATCTCGCCCGGCTTGAAGACCTCGGTCTGCCAACCGAGGAGCTTGCCGTAGAAGCCCTGGGCGGTCGCGGCGTCGCTCGACATGTGGTCGTGCCACACAAAGGTGCCGGTCGCCGTCTTCGTCGGCGTGCTCATTCGTGCCTCCCTTTCTCGATTGTCGTCGAAGATAATGGCTAAACTTCTTTTTCGCAACTGTGAAGTTCTAAAGAAGAACCATGCCGGAGCGGACATACAACCAGTACTGCGGCCTGGCCCGGGCACTCGACCTGGTCGGCGAGCGCTGGGCGCTGCTCCTCGTGCGCGAGCTCACGCTCGGCGGCAGGCGGTTCACCGACCTGCGCGAGGGGCTGCCCGGCATCGGGACGAACGTCCTCGCAACGCGCCTGCGCGAGCTCCAGGCCGACGGGATCGTGCGGAAGCTGCGGTTGCTGCCGCCCGCCGACACGACCGTCTACATGCTCACCGACTACGGCGTGCGGCTCGTGCCGGCGATGCTCGCCCTCGGCCGCTGGGGCGCAGAGACAATGGGGCCGCGTGACCCCGAGCAGGAGATGCGCTCCGACTGGCTGGCGGTCGCCATGCAGGCGTTCTTCCAGCCCGGCGACGTGGACGCCACGCTCGAGCTCAACCTCGCCGACGGGCCGTTCCGGGTCGAGATCGAAGGCGACCGCATCGACATCGGCCGCGGCCATGCACCCGACGCCGACCTGCGCATGACGGTCGACGACGAGGCGCTGCTCGGCTACCTGCGTCGCGAGGCCCCGGCGCCGAAGGCGGAAGGCGACCAGAAGCTGCTGCGCCGGCTGCCCGAGATCTTCGCGTTCAGCCGCTGATCGTCAGCCCGAGCAGGACGATGTTCAGCGCGACGATCACCGCCGCGACGGCCCACGCGACCACCGACGTCAGCCGGCGGTTGACCAGCTCGCCCATCAGCGCCCGGTCGCGCGTGAAGAGCACGAGCGGGATCAGCGCGAAGGGGATCCCGAACGAGAGCACCACCTGGCTGACGACCAGCGCGGACGTCGCGTTCACGCCGAGCGCGATGACGATCAGCGCCGGCGCCATCGTGATCGAGCGGCGCAGGAAGAGCGGGATCTGCCGGCGGATGAAGCCCTGCATGACGACCTGACCGGCCATCGTGCCGATGGACGACGAGGACAGCCCCGACGCGAGCAGCGCGATGCCGAAGGCAGCGTCCGTGTGCTGCCCGAGCTGCTGGGCGAGCCCGTGGTAGACGTCGTCGAGAGCCGAGACGCCGGTCTGTCCGGACGCGTGGAACACGGCTGCGCCGATCAGCAGCATGCTCATGTTGATCAGCCCGGCGATGACCATGGCGATGATCACGTCGATGCGCTCGAAGCGGAGGAGGCGCTGCTTCTCGCGCGGGTTCTCGCCCACGACGCGGCGCTGGGTGAGCGCCGAGTGCAGGTAGATCACGTGCGGCATCACCGTCGCGCCGAGGATCCCGGCGGCGAGCAGCACGCTCTCCGAGCCGTCGAAGCCGGGGATCAGACCGGACGCCGCCCCGCCCGTGCTCGGCCGGGCGTGGAACACCTCGAAGGCGAAGCCCGCGAGGATCACGCCGACGAGGCCGGCGATCACTGCCTCGAGCTTCCGGAAGCCCTTGGCCTGGAGCGCGAGGATCCCGAAGGCCGCCACGCCGGTGATGAGGCCGGCCGGGAAGAGTGGGATGCCGAAGAGGAGGTGGAAGCCGAGCGCGGCGCCGATGAACTCGGCGAGGTCGGTGGCCATGGCAATCCCCTCGGCCTGCACCCAGAGGAGGAACGTCGTGCGGCGGCCGAAGCGCGCGCGGCAGACCTCGGGCAGGTTCATGCCGGTGGCGATGCCGAGCTTCGCGCTCAGCGTCTGGATCAGCATCGCCATCAGGTTCGAGGCGACGATCACCCAGAGCAGCAGGTAGCCGAACTTGGCGCCGGCCGCGAAGTTGGTGGCGAAGTTGCCGGGGTCGACGTAGGCGACCGCGGCGATGAACGCCGGGCCGAGGAACGGCCAGAGCGCGGGTAGGCCGCGCCGCTCGCCGCGCAGCGAGCGCTGTGCCGCCTCGAGCACGCGAGCCTCGCCCGGGAGGACGTCCGCAACGCCGTTCGGGCTCGGCACGACCTCGACGACCTTCCGCCACCTCAGCACGGCGAGACCTCGATCTGGCCGGCGAGCTCACGGGAGAGCGAGCGCTCGCCGCGGCTCGAGCGGACGGTGACCGGGCCGCCGAACGGCTCGGCCGCGCAGACCTCGACGCGCTCGCCCGGGACGACGCCGATCTCCGCGAGGTAGCGGAGCAGGCCGGCGTCCTCGTCGGGAACGCGGCCGACCGTCGCCGCGCCGCCCGGCTCGATGGCCGTCAGCGGCGTGAAGTCCGTCGGCGGGATGCGCAGCTCGGCGTCCGGGATCGGGTCGCCGTGCGGGTCGGTGGTCGGGAAGCCGAGCGCCTCGTCCATGCGCTGCTCGAGCTCCTCGGAGAGCACGTGCTCCCAGCGGTCGGCCTCCTGGTGCACCTCGTCCCACGGGACGCCGAGCGCCTCGACCAGAAACCGCTCGACGAGCCGGTGGTGGCGGACGATCTCGAGCGCGACCCGCTCGCCGGCGGGCGTGAGCGTCACGCCGCGGTACGGCTCGTGGTCGACCAGCTTGAGCTTCGCGAGCTTCTTCAGCATCGCCGTCGCCGAGGCGGGAGCGACGCCGAGCTCCGCGGCGAGCGCCGAGGTGGTGACACGGCCCTTGCGCGACAGCGTCCAGACAGCCTTGACGTAATCCTCGGACGCTGGGCTTAGACGGGTCATACATCAAGTTTAGTCATGCCTAAACTTCTGGCGCGTCCCTCGGACGAGGGTCGCTCGGGAGCGGGTTCGGACCGCGCGGCAGGGCGTTCCACCGGGCGTCGACTACCCCGCGGCGGTGGGCACCCCGGTGCACGCGGCCGCGCCCGGCCGGGTCACGTGGGCGGGCCCGATGGCCGGCGGCTGGGGGATCGTCGAGACGATCACGCACCGCGACGGCGTCATGACCGTGCACGCGCACCTGTCAAAGGCGATCGCGCCGGTCGGCCGGCGCGTGACGACCGGCCAGGTGATCGGCCTTGTCGGTCAGACCGGGAACGCCTTCGGGTCGCACGTGCACTTCGAGGTTCGCGTCCGCGACGCGGCGGTCGACCCGTTCACCGGGCTCGATCGCTTCTAGGCCGAGGCGCAGGCCGGGCAGACGCCAGAGACCTCGACGCTGTGCGTCGTCACCTGGAACCCGTGCGCGTCGCCGAGCCGCGCCAGCCACGGGTCGAGGTCGCACTCGTCGAGCTCGACGACGCGGTTGCAGCGCTCGCAGACCAGGTGGTGGTGATGGCCGCTGCCGCAGAGGCGGTAGCAGGCCTCCCCGGGGCGATGCGCAAGTGCGTCGACCGCGCCGCCCTCGGTGAGCGCGGCGAGGGTGCGGTAGACGGTTGCGAGGCCGACGCGCTCGCCACGTCCGCGCAGGCGGTCGTGGATCTCCTGCGCGGTCGCCCCGTCGGGCTCGGCGCTCAGGACCTCGAGCACGGCGACCCGCTGCGGCGTCGGGCGCAGCCCGAGGCCGGTGAGCAAGGTGCGGTCGCGTTGCGCAGTCGGCACGGCGTCCCCTACGATAGCCACTCTTGCGAACGAGAATCGTTCTCATCCTGCTGGTCGCCGTGGCGGCCGGCTGCGGCGCGTCGAAAGGCTCGGGCACGCAGGTGGTCGCGTCCTTCTATCCCCTGGCCTTCGCGGCCCAGGCGGTCGGAGGCCGCTCCGTCAACGTCGAGAACCTGACCCCGCCGGGCGCCGAGCCGCACGATCTCGAGGCCACGCCGCACGACGTGCGGGACATCCAGGACGCCGGCCTCGTGCTGCTCATGGGCGAGGGCTTCCAGCCCCAGCTCGAGGACGCCGCCGGGTCCGGCAAGCGGGTCGTCCGTGTCCTGAACGGCCACACCGGCGAGGACCCGCACATCTGGCTCGACCCGCTCCGCTACGCGCGGATCGTGACGACGGTCGGGCGGGCGCTCCACCGCCCCGACGCGGCGCGGCGAGTCGTCATCAGGCTGCACGCGCTCGACCGGGCCTATCGCCAGGGCCTCGCCCATTGCACACGCCGCTCGTTCGTCACGAGCCACGAGGCGTTCGGCTACCTCGCGCAGCACTACGGGCTGCGCCAGATCGCCGTCACCGGGCTGGTGCCCGACACCGAGCCGACGCCCGGCGCGCTCATCGACACGATCCACGCCGTCCGCGCGAGCGGCGCCACGACCGTCTTCACCGAGCCGCTCGTCTCGACGCGCATCGCCGACACGGTCGCGCGCGAGACCGGGACCCGCACCGCCGTGCTCGACCCGCTCGAGGGACAGCCGAAGCACGGCGACTACTTCACGGCGATGCGGGCCAACCTCGGCGAGCTGCGAAAGGCGCTCGGGTGCCGCTAGCCGCCGAGCTCCGCGGCATCTCGTTCGCCTACCCCGGCGGGCCGCCGGTGCTCCGCGACGTCGACCTCGGCGTCGAGGCGGGCGAGTTCGTCGCCATCGCCGGGCCGAACGGCGGCGGCAAGACGACGCTCGTTCGCGTGGCCCTCGGCCTCGAGCGCCCGACCCGGGGCACCGCGCTCCTGTTCGGCGAGCCCGCGCACCAGGCGACGCGACGCCAGCGGATCGGCTACCTGGCGCAGCGCGCGCGGCTCGGCATCGAGGCGCCCGTGACGGTGCACGAGCTCGTCTCGGCAGGCCTCATCGCGGGGCGGGGCATCCTCGGGCGGCCGACGGCCGCCGACCGCAAGCGGGTCGACGACGCGATCGCCAGGGTCGGCCTCACGGCGCAGCGCAGGCGCATGGTCTCGCGGCTCTCCGGCGGCCAGCAGCAGCGGGCCTTCGTCGCGAAGGCGCTGGCCGCGGCCCCGGAGCTGCTCGTCCTGGACGAGCCGACGGCGGGCGTCGACGTCGATGCCCAGGAGTCGCTGGCGGCGCTGCTCGGCGAGCTGCACCGCGACCTCGGGGTCACGATCCTCTTCGTCTCGCATGAGTTCGGCGCCGTGGAGCCGCTCGTCGACCGCCTCGTGCTCGTCCGCGGCACGATCGTTTTCGACGGCAGCCCGCGGGCGCTCCCGCCGACGTGGCACGACCCTTCGCACGTCCATGTTTGACACCGAGTTCATGCGGCTGGCGTTCGCGGCCGGCGCCATCGTCGGACTGCTCGCGCCGGCGGTCGGCTTCTTCCTCGTCCAGCGGCGGCTGAGCCTCATCGGCGACGGCATCGGGCACGTCGCCTTCGCCGGCGTCGCGTTCGGCTACCTGATCGGCGTCTCGCCCGTGCTGACCGCGCTGATCGCCTCGGTGGTGGGCGCGGTCATGATCGAGTGGCTGCGCGCGCGGCGGCCGGCCGCCGCCGACCAGGCGCTCGCGCTCGTCTTCTACACGGGCATCGCCGCCGGAGTCGTCCTCATCTCGTCGGCCGGCGCGTTGAACGCCAACCTCTTCGCCTTCCTCTTCGGCTCGATCCTCACGGTCACGCGCGGCGACCTCGCGCTCGTCGCGGTGCTCGGCGTGGCCGGCCTCGCGCTGGTGGCGCTGCTCTACCGGGCGTTCGCGGCCGTCGCGCTCGACGAGGAGTCGGCGCGGGTCTCCGGCGTCCCGGTCGGGCTGCTCAACGTGCTGCTCGCCGCGCTCGCCGGCGTGACGATCGCGGTCTCGATGCGCGTCGTCGGGATCCTGCTGATCGCCGCGCTGATGGTGCTGCCGGTCAGCGCGGCGTCACGCGTCGCCTGGAGCCTCCGCTCGGCGCTCCTGCTCGCGATGGGGATCGGCATCGGCTCGGTCGCGCTGGGACTGACGTTCTCCTACTACGGCGATCTCGCGCCGGGCGGCGCGATCGTGCTGGTCGCCGCCGGCGCGTTCGCGATTGCATCCGCTGCCTCTTCGGTATCCACGCGCTTAACAACTCGCTAGGCAGACTCTGAGCAAATGCGGGGTCTTTCTGTGCTGGCGGCAGCGCTGATCGCTCTTGCGCTCGCGACCTCGGTCGCCTTCGCGAAGGGCGGCCGCGGCGACGAGAACATCGGCTTCGGCTACGGCGCAAACGTCCGCTACGCGCACGCGCTCAGCTACTGCAACGTCTTCCAGAATCGCGAGGCGCGCTATGCGACCTGCCTTAGCGACGCGCTGTTCTCGCTCGTGAAGGGCCGCAACTCGGCCACCGAGATCCCGAAGATCGACACGTACGTGTCGACGCTGACCGGGTACCTGCCGGCGCACTGCCACGTGCTGATGCACTCGGTCGGCCGCCGGTACGCGGCGTCGGTGCACCTGACGCTCGAGAAGCTGCTCGACTACCTGCCGCGCTCGAACAGCGCCAACTGCGCGGCGGGCTTCGGGCACGGGCTGCTGATGGACCTCGCGCCGCAGCTCGGCAATCTCAGCCCGCAGGAGGCGGTCAAGGCCTGCGCCGGCGCGGAGACCCGCTACCAGCGCTACAGCTGCACGCACGGCGAGGGCCACGCGTACATGCGGCTCTACGGCGAGCAGCTGCCGTACGCCCTGCACGCCTGCCGCCTGCTCGGGCCGGACAGCGCAGCCGACTGCGCCGCGGGCGCGTTCCACGACTACTGGATTGCGGTCGCGGGCCTCGACCAGGCGAAGAAGCCGTCCGACCCGATCACCTCGCCGCGCCTCCTCTGCGCGAAGGAGTCGGGAGGGTTCGCGCGCGGCTGCTGGTACCGGGCGCTGCTCGAGCGGCCGCCCGCGAGGGCGATCCGGACGCCCGGCGACGTCTACCGGGAGTGCCGCGGGCTGCACGGCACCCAGCGCGCCGGGTGCACGATCGCGTCGGTGGTCGTCGCCGCGGACGACCCGTTCACCGAGATGGACATCTGCATGGCGATGCGCCGGCCCGGTGCCGCCGACTGCGTGCGCGGCATCCGCGTCGCCGACCTGAACACGAGCCCGCGGTCGGAGCAGCTGCATCTGATCCGACAGTGCGCCAACGTCTTCCACGGCGCGCAGCGGGCCTGCTACCGCTGGCTGGGCATGACGCTGAACGTGGTCACGAACGGTGACTTCATGAACGACGGCTGCAACGAGCTCCGCTTCGTCACGACCCGCGAGGCCTGCAAGGAGGGCGCGGCCGCGTACGAGGGGCCGCTGGAGACGTTCTCCTGATGGCACCCGAGAACCTGCGCGTCGAGCACGACGGCGTGACGCTCGCCGGCAGCTACTCGCCCGCGGGCGACACCGTCGTGATCGCGCTCCACGGCGCGGGCGAAGGGGCTCGCGAGTACTACGAGCACCTGCACCGGGTGCTGCCGCCGGCCGGCATCGGCGTCGTCACGTTCGACCGCCGCGGCGAGGGCGAGTCGACGGGCGACTCGTCGCGCGGCCGGTTCGACATGCAGGCGCGCGACGCGCTCGCGGTGCTCGACGCCGTCGGCGGGGAGCGGGCCGGCTTCTGGGGCGTCAGCCAGGGCGCCTGGATCGGCCCGCTCGCCGCCGCGCAGTCGGATCGCGTGAAGTTCCTCGTCCTGCTCGCCGCGACCGGCGTGACGCCGTCGGAGCAGATGATGTACGCGGTGGGCGAGCAGCTCCGCCTCGCCGGGTACGGCGAGGACGTCGTCGCGCGCGTGCTCGAGCTGCGCCGCCGCTTCGAGCGCTGGGTGCACGGCGAGCCCGATGACGGGCTTGAGCAGGCGCTGGGGGCCATGCTCGACGAGCCGTGGCTCGAGCTCGCCTTCCTGCCGCCGGCGCTCCTCGACGACGAGGGCCGCCGGCTCTGGATCGATGAGATGGACTTCGACCCGCGGCCCGTGTTCGCGCAGGTGCGCTGCCCGACGCTCCTCTTGTACGGCTCGGAGGACTCCTGGTCGCCCGTCGCGCCGAGCATCGAGGCCTGGCGCGGCACGGGCGCGGAAGTGGTCGTCGTCGAGGGCGCCGACCATGCGCTCGAGCTGCCGGAGGGGACGCCGGCGCCGGAGTACGTGCGCGCGATGATTGCCTGGCTGAACGACCGAGGCCGTGATGATCCCGGCCCTCTGGCAGCCCGGTCGTGGAACGAGCGAGGGCGGCCGTAGCCGCCCTCGCTGCCTCCCGATGCCCGTTACGGGCTACGGCGCGAGCGGCACCAGGTACATCTGGCGCGCGACCACGTTGTTGCCCGAGCAGTTGCTCGTGGCGGCGAAGCCACCGAACGAGACGTTGCCGTTCACGGTGTTCAGGCAGACCCACGCGACTGCCGTGCTGACCGCGGGGCCGGCATCGCCCTTGTCGCCCTTCGGCCCCTGAGCACCCTGGCTACCAGGGTCGCCCTTCGGCCCCTGCGGCCCGGTGTCGCCCTTCGGCCCCTGCGGACCGGGAGCGCCGTCCTGACCCGGGGCGCCATCCTTGCCGTTGACGCCATCATGACCCGGGAGACCCGGCACGCCGTCATTGCCCGACAGGCCCTGGTCGCCCTTCGGCCCCTGAGCACCATCCTTGCCGTCAAGGCCGGGAGCACCATCGACGCCGTTGGCACCGTTCGTGCCGGGGTCGCCCTTGTCGCCCTTCGCACCCGGGTCGCCCTGCTGACCGGGAGCACCGTCCTTGCCGTCGAGACCCGGGGCACCATCGGTGCCCGGATCGCCCTTCGCGCCAGGTGAGCCGGGGATCCCGTCGTTGCCGGGGAAGCCCTGGTCGCCCTTGTCGCCCTTGGGGCCGGGAGCGCCGTCGTTGCCGTTGCTCCCGTCCTTGCCGGGCGGGCCAGCCGCACCGTCGATCCCAGGTGCACCGTTGCAGATCGTGATGGGGTCGAGAATGTCGAACGTGAGCGTGTTGCCGCCGAACTTACAGACGGAGTCCGTGCCGGGGAACACGGCGTCGATGGCCGTGATCATGCCCACGGCGTCGGCACCGGCCGGGCCAGTGTCGCCCTTGAGACCCTGCGGACCCTGCGGCCCCTGAGGGCCCTGAGGGCCCTCCGCCCCGGACGCCTCGAGCGTCTGGCCGGCGGGCCCGGTTGCACCCGTGTCGCCCTTGTCGCCCTTCACGCCGGTGTCGCCCTTGGCGCCGCTGTCACCTTTCGCGCCGGTATCCCCCTTGGCGCCGGTGGCGCCCTTCGGGCCGGCCGGGCCCTTTGGCCCTGAGCCGCCCTGCGGGCCGCCGACCCCGTACTTGCGGGCGTAGCCAGGCTTGCACTTCTTTTTCGCCGAGACCGACAGAATCACTCCCGTCTTCTTGTTGATGCAGAACGGGCCCGTAAGCCGCCGGCCCTGATCCTGCGTCCCGCTGCCGCCGGCCAGCGCCGCTCCCGCGATCACCAGCGCGGCAAGCGCGCCGAAAACGAGCGCAACGATCTTCATAGGTAACAACCTCCCGTTAGACCCTGCCGCCGTCCCGGTTGAAACGGCTCCTCAAACCCCAGTCAGCCGCTCTCCCGGAGAGGCCTCACTCATTCAGCACGTCAACAGCGGTTGCGGCGCGATTTTCACTCGTTCGAGGGGGCAGAACCGCTCGAACGAGGGAGCAAGACCTCTCATTCCGGCCGAGGCCTGCCGATTTTTCCTTGCCGGCAAGGGTTCGTACGGCGCTCGACGACCACGTCGAGTACGACCAAGCCGGCGACGATTCCTTACGCCGTGTCCGTTGCGTACTGCGGGCGCCCGGTGGGCCGGTAGACCTGAATCGTCACCCCGATGGGGGTGGCCCGCCGAGGCCCTGCATCACGCCGTCGACAGAGACGTGCGTGGTGGTCGTCAGTTTCATGGTCGCAAGGCCCCTCTCGTTGGTCTGGTCGTCGTTCGGTACGACCGGGCCGCCGCACCGATCTCATCGATTTAGGGGCTGTCCCCTACGCGTGGCGGGGGCCTGTCCCTGGTGTCCGGGACGTGTCCTGGCCTGAGCGCTTGGGACAGCCCCCGCTGACACGGAACGGCCCCTGGGCGGCGAGCTGTCCCTGGTGCCCGGGACGGTTCGTACTGCTGCTGCTGCTGCTCAGCCGACAACCCGGTAGACCTGGAAGCACTCGGCAAACTCGCGGTTCACGTTCACGCCGTGCGTGCGTGCGAGGTTCCAGATGTACTCGGGATCCGAGTAGCGGCGATGCTGCTGCGACTCGTACTTCGCAAGCGCAGCGATCTTCCGCTCCAGGTGCCCGCGCTCCAGTGACACGTACGCCTGGTACTCGAAGTGGAAGTTGTTCCAGGGGATCTCGTAGCCGAGGATCGTCGTCCGCTTGAACGCCCGCAGGCCCTCGGCGGCGACGACCTGGTGGTCCTGGTGCACGTCGTGCACCGACGGCTGCAGCACGGCGTCCGGGCGCCACTCGTCCCACAGCGCCACGAGCAGCTCGAGGATGTCCTGGCGCCGCTCCGGGAAGGTGCGCACCTCGAAGTCGTGCACCGTCAGGTGCGTCTCGGAGATGCCGAGCTCGTGGGTCGCCTCGCGCACCTCGCGCGCCAGCGTGTCGGGCGGGAAGCCCTCCGGCAGCGACCTCGTGGCAGTGGAGAAGGCGACGTAGCGCACCTCGGCCCCCGCGTCGACGAGCCGAGCCATCGTGCCGCCGCAGCCGAACTCGCCGTCGTCCGTGTGCGGCGCGAGCACCAGCACGCGCTCCCAGCCGGCGATCACGGCCGTTCCGCCTCCGGCGGAACGGTTAGGGCGGGAGTTCGGACCGATGTGGAGGGCCAACGAGGCGACGGCTCCGCCTCGCGCGCCTCGACCCAGCCGCGGCTGCACACCACCGCCGCGAGCGCGAAGAGCCCCCACGTCGTCGGGTCTTCGAAGAACGCGTTGTAGAAGAGGCTGTGCACGCCGAGCGCGGCAAGCGTCGCGCCGGCGACGAGCGCGACCTGACCGCCGAAGCGCGGCCCGGCGGGCCGGAACGCGGCCAGCAGGCCGGCGACGAGCAGCCACGCGAAGAGCGCCAGCCCCACGATCCCGGTCTCGGCCGCGACGGTCACCGCCGTGTTGTGCGACGCCCCCGCCTTCGGCTCCTTCCCACGCACGCCGGTCCGCTGCGCGTACGCGCGCTTGAAATCGCCGAGCCCGACGCCGTCGAGCGGGTGGTCGCGCGCGATGTGGAGCCCGGTCGTGACCTGGCCCCAGCGGCCGCTCGTTGCGTGGTTGAGGCCCTTGTTGAACGAGTGGCGCGTGGTCGGGATGGCGAGCGCGACCAGGACCGCGACGACCGCAGTGACAGCGATGACGGCGATGGCGCGCCGCCGCCAGACGAAGACCGCGACGATCAGCGTCCCGGCGGCCAGTGCAGCGAAGCTCGACTGCGAGAACGACACGAGCAGGCCGAGCCACACGAAAGCGATGCCCGCGATCGCCGCCCAGAGCAGCCTGCCGCTCAGCCCGTACAGCACCGGCACGAGTGTGGCCAGGATGGCGACGACGAGGAACCGCCCGTAGATCGACGGGTCCCAGAACAGCGAGTTGACCCGGAAGAAGAGCTCGCTGTGGTACGCGTTGCCGATCCGCACCTTGTTGTTCCAGAAGACCTCGTGCGTCGCCCACTGGAAGAGCCCGACCGCCGCGAAGACGACGGCGAGCCCGGCGAGGAGCGCGTACACGCGCAGGACCGTCGACCGCGTCCATTCGAGCCGTGCCAGCGCCAGCGCCAGCAGGCCAAACGGCAGCACGAAGAAGACCATCTCGATCGAGCCCTCACGCACGTCGTCGGTCCAGGCGAGGGAGAGGCCGAACCAGACGCCGATCAGCGCGAGCGGGGTCGCGAGTGGGCCGAGCTCGCGCTCCCGGACGTCGCCGTGCCAGAGCTGCCAGGCAAGCAGGATGGCCGCGCCGGCGACGATCCCGTACATCGGGATCAGCAGGTTCGCCTCGGTCGAGCCGACGTGGACCGGCACGCGGTCCGGCACGGCGGCGAGCGCGCCCAGCGCGAGCAGCCATGGCCAGCGCGCGAGCAGCCAGGCGATCCCGCAGACGGCGGCGAGCCCGAAGAAGGCGGCCGCCCCGAGCAGTGGGCGGTGCCCCGACGGCGCCAACAGCGGCGCGAACGCGAGCCCACCGATCGCCCAGAGGGCGAGGCCGGCCAGGCGCAGATCGCGCCGGCCGGAGAGGAGGAGCAGCGCCAGCCCAGCGGCGGCCACGGGCCCGGCAATGCGCGCGAGCTCGACGCTGCTCACGGCGCCGCCTCTCGCACCCGCACGCGCAGCGGGCGCGACGAATGCGAGCGGTTGCCGACGAGGTCGACGGCGCGCAGGAGCAGCACGTGGACGCCGGCCGCCACCGGCCGGCCGTGCACCGTCCCGTCCCAGGTGAACGGGCGCGCGCGGATGCGCGCCCGCGTGACGACGGCGCGGTTGCCGTCCACGCGGAGGATCACCTGGCCGGGCTCGTCGGTCGTGTAGCGGATAACCACGCGCCGGCCGCGGGTGAGCACGCGCGGCGAGACTGAGACGTGCGCGAGCGTCGGCGGGACCGGGTCGTACCGGAACACGGTCGGGATCTGGATGGTGGCGTCGCTGCGTGCAAGGTGAACCCGCAGGCGGTACGACCCCGGCGCGGCGCGGCCGGCTCCGAGCCCCTCGTGCGCCAGGCCGTTCCAGTGCAGCTTCACGAGGCCTCGTCGCGGCTGGTTATCGACGAGCGTGGCAACGGCGCGCCCGTTGCCGTCCACGACCGTCACGGTGATCTTCTGGCGCTTGCGGAGCTTGAACCACAGGCGCGCAGGCCGGTGCGGCCCGACGACGCGATCGAACCGGACGCCGTAGACCGGGCTGCGCTCCTGCTTCAGCCCCTGCGTGACGGCGAACGCGACCGCTGTTCCCGCGAGCAGGAACGCGACCAGCAGCATCGGGGCCCACCGGGTCACGGCGAGGGGAGTCTACGGCTGTCCGAGCGCGGTTCCTCCCTCATCCGAGGGACACTCAGTCGGGCGCGAACCGCCGATGGTCCCACTGGAATGTCGACAAGGCTGCCGCGCGCATCGTTGTGGGTGCTGTCGGGGCTGCTCGCCCTCTACACCGTGCACCTCGCGCTCCGGGCCGGGACGCACGGGGCGGCAAGCCGCATCATCGACGACTGGGTCTACAACGTGGCCATCATCGCGATTGGCGTCATCTGCGCCGCGCGCGTGCGACACAGGGACGCGGAACGGTGGGGCTGGCTCCTGATCGGCTCGGCGATCGCGGTCTGGGCGCTCGGGAACGCCTACTGGTCGTTCGCGTTGACGGACCAGAGCTCGGCCCCCTCCGTCGCGGACGTCCTCTGGCTTGCGTTCTACGTGCTCGCCTACGCCGGCATGGCGCTCGTGTTCCGCGCGCGCCTGCCGCACGTCTCGGTGAACGTCTGGACCGACGGGATCGTCGCCGGGCTGACCGTCTCCGCCGCCGCCGCCGCGCTCGTCTTCGACGCGATCCTGCACGCCACGCACGGCGACGCCGTCGCTGTGGCCGTCAACCTCGCCTACCCGATCGGCGACACGGTCCTGCTCGCGCTCGTCGTCGCCGCCGTCGGCCTCTCCGGCTGGCGCGTGTCGCGCAGTTGGGCGCTCGCCGCCGCCGGTTGCGTCGTCTTCGCGGTCACGGACGGCATCTACCTGTACCAGGTCAACGCCGGCACGTACGACGCGTTCGGGCTCATGAACATCGGCTGGCCGCTCGGCTGCCTCCTGCTGGCCTACGCTGCGTGGCAGCCGGCGAAGGCGGAGGAGGCGCGCGAGGAGGGCTGGAGCGGCATCGGCGTCTCGGTCGGCTGCGCTTCGATCGCGGTCTTCGTCCTCGTCTACGACCACTTCCACCGCGTCGGCGGCGTCACGATCGCCCTGGCGTCGGCCGCCCTGCTCGCCGTCCTCGTGCGGCTGGCACTGACGTTCCGCGACCATCTGCGCCTGATCGAGACGAGTCGGACCGACGCGCTGACGGACCAGATCACGAGCCTCGGAAACCGGCGTGCCCTGCTCGAGCACCTGGCCGAGTGCCTGGGCCGGTGCGACGACCGCCGCCAGCTCGTGCTCGTCCTGCTCGACCTGAACGGGTTCAAGGAGTACAACGACAGCTTCGGGCACCTCGCCGGCGACGCGCTGCTCGCGCGGCTCGGCCGGCGCCTGCAGGCCGCGCTGCCGGCCGGCGGGCGGGCCTTCCGCATGGGCGGCGACGAGTTCTGCGCCGTCGTCATGGCCGACGCCGTGGCGGCGCCGCGGCTCGGCGCGCTGGCGGGCATCGCCCTGTCGGACCGCGGCGAGGGCTTCGACGTCGACTCTGCCTGGGGGCTCGTCGTGGCACCGGACGAGGCGGCGACGCCGACGGACATTCTCAGGCTGGCCGACCGGCGCATGTACTCGTCGAAGGCGGAGCGTACGTCGCTCGGCCGCCAGACCGCACGGCTGCTGATGCGCGCGCTCGAGGAGCGCGAGCCGGCGCGCCGCGAGGAGGTCTCCCAGCTCGCGAACGTCGCCGTCGCGGTCGGGCAGCAGATGGGGCTGAACGGCCCGCGGCTCGAGCTGCTTCGCCAGGTGGCCGAGCTTCACGACGTCGGCAAGATGGCGATTCCGGACGCGATCCTGCTGAAGACCGGCCCGCTCGACGACGACGACTGGGTCTTCGTCCGCCGCCACACGCTGACCGGCGAGTGGATCCTGGCCGCGGCGCCAGCGCTGACGACGGTCGCGATGCTCGTCCGCTCGACGCACGAGCGCTGGGACGGGGCGGGCTACCCGGACGCCCTCGCCGGCGAGCGGATCCCGCTCGAAGCGCGCATCGTTGCCGTCTGCGAGGCGTACGCGGCCATGCGGGCCGACCGCCCCTACCGCGCCGCCCTGACGCACGAGGAGGCGCTCGCCGAGCTGCGCGCCGGCGCCGGCTCCCAGTTCGACCCGGCCGTCGTGGACGGGATGACCGTCGTGCTCGAGACGCCCCTGCGCCTCGTCGAGCCGATCGCCGCCGCGTAGACGCGCGTCAGAATAGGTCGCGTGACCGAGCAGGCCGTCCGCGAGGAACGGAAAGTCGTCAGCGCGCTCTTCGCCGACATCGTCGGCTCGACGGCGCTCGGCGAGCGGCTGGACCCCGAGGAGGTCAAGCTCGTCGTCGGCGACGCGATCGGCCGCATCGTGCGCGAGATCGAGGAGCTCGGCGGGCACATCAAGGACCTCGCCGGCGACGGTGTCCTCGCCTTCTTCGGTGCCCCCGTCTCCTTCGAGGATGACGCGGAGCGCGCCGTGCGTGCCGGGCTGCGGATCGCGGAGGAGATGCGCCGGTACGCGACCGAGGTCGAGCAGGCGTGGGGCGTCGAGGGCTTCGGCGTCCGCGTCGGCGTCAGCACCGGGCCGGTCGTCCTCGGCGAGATCGGGGCCGGCTCGCGGGTCGAGTACGCGGCGTTCGGCGACACGGTGAACGTCGCGGCGCGGCTGCAGTCGGCGGCCGAGCCGGGCCGAGTGCTGGTCGACGACGCGACGGCGCAGGCGGTCGAGGGCATGTTCGAGACCGACGAGCCGGTAATGCTCGAGCTGAAGGGCAAGTCGCAGGCCGTCGCCGCGCTGACCGTGCTCCGCGCGCGCGGGCGAGGTGCGCGACGGCGGGGGCTCGCGGGGGCGCTCGTGGGACGCGACCGTGAGCTCGAGCGTGCCGACGAGTGGCTCGAGCGGCTGCGCGGCGGCACGGGCGGGGTGCTCGTTCTCACCGGCGAGGCCGGCATCGGCAAGAGCCGACTGCTCGGCGAGCTGCACCGCCGCTTCGACGAGGAGCAGGTCGAGGGAGCGCAGCCCGTGTGGCTCGAGGGGCGGTGCATCTCGTATGGCGAATCGCTTCCGCTCTGGCCGTTCCGCGACCTGCTGCGCGGCTGGCTCGGCGTGTCGGTGGAGGAGCCGGAGCTGCGCGTCCGTGTCCTGCTGCGCCGCCGGGTCGAGGAGCTGTTCGGCACGCGGGCCGGCGAGATCTACCCGTACCTCGGCTCGGTGCTCGGCGTGACGCTCGAGCCGGACGCGGCAGCGCGCGTCGACGCGCTCTCGCCGGAGGCGCTCCAGTACCGCACGTTCGAGGTGCTCGGCGCGCTTCTGGCCCGGCTCGCGGAGGACGGCCCGGTCGTCTGTGCGATCGAGGACCTGCACTGGGCCGACCCGACGTCGGTGCAGCTGGCCGAGCGCACGCTGCCGCTGACGGAGGACGCGGCCGTCCTGCTCGTGCTCTCGATGCGCGAGGAGCGCGACCACCCGTGCTGGGCGCTGAAGGAGCTCGCAGCGCGCGAGTACCCGCACCTCGACCGCGAGCTCGCGCTGGAGCCGCTGTCGGGCGACGCGGAGCGCGAGCTGCTCGAGTCGCTGACGGGGGCCGGCACGCTGCCCGACGAGCTCGCCCGCCGGATCCTCGCGCAGGCGGAGGGCAACCCGTTCTTCCTCGAGGAGCTCGTCCGTTCCCTCATCGACGCGGGCGCCCTTGTCCGCGACGAGGGCGGGTGGCGCTTCGACCACGAGGTCGCGATCGAGATCCCGCAGACGGTCGAGCGCGTGATCGTCGCGCGCATCGACCGGCTCGACGCGACGACGCACAGCGTGCTCACGGCGGCAGCCGCGCTCGGGCGGCGCTTTGGGCTGGCACTGCTCGAGGGCGTGACGTCGCTGAACGGCGAGGTGCGCGACGCCCTCCACGAGCTGCAGCGGCTCGACCTGATCCGCACCGAGCGGCGCTGGCCGCAGCCCGAGTACCGGTTCAAGCACGCGCTCATCCAGGAGGCCGCCTACCGGATGCTCGTCGGCGAGACGAGGACCGATCTCCACCGCCGCGCCGCCGAGTGGCTGGAGCGGCAGCACGCGGGGAACACCGACGAGGTCGTCGGGCTGCTCGCCTACCACTGGCTGGCGGCCGCCGACGACGACAAGGCGGTCGCGTACCTGACCCGCGCTGCCGACCGGGCGCGACAGGAGTGGGCGCTCGACGAGGCGGTCGAGCACTACCGGGCGCTGCTGCCGCTGCTCGAGGCGCGCGGCGAGCGGCAGGAGATGGCGCTGGCGCTCTTCAAGCTGGCGCTCGCGCTGCACACGGACCTCCGCTTCGCGGAGGCGAACGACGCCTACCAGCGGGCGTTCTCGCTCTGGACGCCGCCGGCGGCGCCGACGGCGGCGCCGACCGCGACCCTGCGCGTGGGGACCAGCTTCCTCCCGAACGACTCCGACCCGAAGTCGGCGATCGCGTGGCCGAACATCCAGCTCTGCATGCAGCTCTTCGACCGGCTCGTCGAGGCGTGGCCGGAGCGGACGATCGTGCCGGCGCTCGCCGAGCGCTGGGAGATCTCCGACGACGGGCTCACGTATGTCTTCCACCTGCGCGAGGGGGTGACCTGGTCCGACGGCACGCCGCTGACCGCACACGACGTCGAGTTCGGCATCAAGCGCGTGCTGGATCCCGCGAGCCCCGGCTCGTCCGTCGCGATCTACTTCGCCCTCGAGAACGGGCAGGAGTACTACCTCGGTCAGTCGAGCGACGCCGACCGGATCGGCGTGCGCGCACTCGACGACCGGACGGTCGAGTTCCGGCTGGTCGCGCCCGCGCCGTACTTCATGAGCGTCATGAACCGCCCGGACGGCGGGCCGCAGCCGCGGCACGCGGTCGGCGACGGGTGGACAGAGCCGGACGCGCAGGTCGTGAGCGGCCCGTTCCGCACGGTCGAGCGTACCGATGACCTGCTCGTGCTGGAGCGGCGCGAGGGCGAGTCGATCGCGCGCCCCGGCAACGTGCGGCGGCTCGAGTTCTTCCGGACGGCGATCGCGGACGCGCTGCCGGAGTACGACCAGGGCGCGTCGGACATGATCACCGTCCGCTACACGCCGAAGCTCGCGGATCTCATGCCGGGCGCGGTGCACCCGGACGCCAGCCTCGGCCCGGCGGCATGGTCGGCGTACCTGCGCTTCGACCACTCTCACCCGGCGGTGTCGAACCTGCACCTGCGGCGCGCACTCGCGCACGCGATCGACCGCGACGCGCTCGCGGCGGCGGCCCCGGCGAACCTCGTCGTCGCCACCGGCGGCGTCGTCCCGCCCGCGCTCCAGGGGCACACGCCCGACATTGCCCTCCGCTACGACCCAGACCTCGCGCGCGCGGAGCTCGCGCAGTCCGGCTTCGACGGCGAGCTCGAGCTGGCCGGGATGATGGTCTGGGAGCAGCTCCTAGGCATCATCGCCGCCGGCTGGGAGGACGTCTTCGGCGCCGGCGCCGGCATCCGCCACTGGTCGTGGCAACGCGAGGAGGCGATGGAGGTCGGCGGCCGCGCGGACAAGGCGTACCTGCGTGTGACCGGCTGGTTCCCGGGCTACGCCGACCCCGAGTACTTCCTGCGCCTGCTCTTCCACTCGGACAGCCGGACGAACGAGGGCGGCTTCTCGAACGCCGCGTTCGATGACCTGATCGAGCGCGCGCGGCGCGAGCGCAACGGGCGCACGCGGCTGGAGCTGTTCCACGAGGCCGACCGCGTGGCGGTGGTCGAGCAGGTGGCGTGCATCCCGCTGGTCTACGGTCGCAACGTGGCGTACGTGAAGCCTTGGGTTCACGGGTGGTGGGAGTTCGGCAAATCGTCGTCGTCGTTCGCCGACCTGGTGGTGGAGCGGCCGTGAAGGCCGAGATCGTCGACGGCGACATCACGCAGCTGGACGTGGACGCGATCGCGAACGCGGCGAACGACCACCTCTGGATGGGCGCGGGCGTCGCGGGAGCGATCAAGCGGGCGGGCGGCGACGAGATCGAGCGCGAGGCGGTCGCAAAGGGCCCGATCCCGGTCGGATCGGCGGTCGCCACGTCGGGCGGCGGGCTGGCGGCGCGGTGGGTGATCCACGGCGCCGTCATGGGCCAGGACCTGCGGACGTCAGCGGAGCTGATCGCGCAGACGACGCGGAGCTGCCTCGAGGTCGCGGACGAGCTGGGCGCCGCGTCGGTGGCGCTGCCGGCGTTCGGGACCGGCGTGGGCGCGATCCCGGTGGCGGACTGCGCCCGCGCGATGCTCGGCGTCATCGGCGCGTACGAGCCGCGCTCGCTGGAGCGCGTCGTCGTGGCGGTCTACGGGCGCGAGGCCGAGGCGGCCTTTACCGCCGCGCAGTCTTAACAGGGACAGTCCCTGTTAAGAGCTCCTAACAGGGACTGTCCCTGTAAAGAGGCGTGCCGTCAGACCTGTCGTCCGACAACGTGGCCGAGCGCGACGGCTACGACGCCGACTGCAACGCTCGCCGCGACGTATAGCGACCCGACGATCAGGTGGCGGTCGTCGGTCAGCTCCCACGTCTCCTGCGCGAACGTCGAGAACGTCGTGTACGCGCCCAGGAAGCCCACGACGAGGCCGACGCGCGCCCAGGCGGGCAGCTCGTGGCGGTCGACGAGGCTCGCGATCACGACGCCGGCGGCGAAGCAGCCGCTGACGTTGATGATGAACGTGCTCCAGGGAAACAGAGCGACGAGGCGCTGCTCCAGGAGGCGGTCGATCCCGTAGCGCGCGAGCGCGCCGAGCGCACCTCCGATTCCCACGGCGACAAACACCGGCACCGGCTGACCTCCTATCCGTCGTAGGGGCCATCAGCCGGAGCGGCGGTCGAGGGCGAGCCCCATCGCCCGGCCGCAGGCTAGCGGGTCGGCTTCTTAACAGGGACAGTCCCTGTTAAGCCGCGCGGTCGGTGCCAGGCACGCCACGCGGGGCGGCACGATGCCAGGCACTGCAACGAAAGTGCCACGCGACGGGCGGGAGACGACGTGTTGGTTTCTTAACAGGGACAGTCCCTGTTAAGAGCGGCTGCGTGTTAGACGACGGCGGGCGTCGTCGGCCGAACGTAGACGGTCTGGCCGTCGCTGAGGTCGAGCTGCTCGGCCTGCGCGCGCGTGGCCTGCACGTAGACCTCTTCGCCGTCGGAGAGCCGCAGCTCGACGCGCACTTCGAAGCCCAGGTGGACGACGCGCTCGACCGTTGCGCGAGCCGTCGTCCCATTCGGCTCCAGCGTCAGCTCCAGGTCGTGCGGGCGGACGTACTCGCCGCCGAGGCGCGCGACCGGGCCGACGAACGTCATGACGAACTCGTTCGCAGGGTGCTCGTAGAGGTCCCGCGGCTTGCCGACCTGCTCGATGTGCCCCTCGTTCATGACCGCGATCCGATCTGCGACCTCCATGGCCTCCTCCTGGTCGTGCGTCACGAACACGGTCGTCACGTTCACCTCGTCGTGGAGACGCCGCAGCCACGCGCGCAGCTCCTTGCGGACGCGCGCGTCGAGCGCGCCGAACGGCTCGTCGAGGAGCAGCACCCTCGGCTCGATGGCGAGCGCGCGGGCGAGCGCCATGCGCTGGCGCTGGCCGCCCGAGAGCTGCGATGGGTAGCGCTTCGCCAGCCCCTGGAGCTGGACGAGCTCGAGCAGCTCCCCGACGCGCTGCTTCGTCTCCGCCTTCGGGTGCTTGCGGATGTCGAGGCCGAACGCGATGTTCTTCTCGACCGTCATGTGCTTGAAGGCGGCGTAGTGCTGGAACACGAAGCCGACGCCGCGCTTGCGCGCCGGCACGCCGGTGGCGTCCTCACCGAGGATGTTGACGTCGCCCTCGTCGGGTTGCTCGAGGCCAGCGATGATCCGCAGCAGCGTCGACTTGCCGCTCCCGGAAGGCCCGAGCAGCGCGGTCAGCGAGCCCCCCGGGATCGCCAGCGAGACCTTGTCGAGCGCGGTGAAGTCGCCGAAGCGCTTCGTGACGCGGCGAACGGCAATGGCCATCAGCGGCCCTCCCTCGGACGGAACGCGGTCATGAGCGTGAGCGTGAAGATCGCGACGAGCGCGAGCACGACCGCCGACGCGTAGGCGGCCGTGTAGTCGAAGTTCTGGTACGCGTTCTCGACGTGCAGCGTCATCGTCTCCGTCTTGCCGACGATGCGGCCTGACATGACGCTGACCGCGCCGAACTCGCCGAGCGCCCTCGCGGTCGTCAGCACGATGCCGTAGGCGACCGCCCAGCGGATCGCCGGCAGCGTGATGCGGCGAAACGTCTGCCACGGCGAGGCGCCGAGCGTCTCGGCTGCCTGCTCCTGGTCGGTGCCGATCTCGCGCAGCACCGGCACGACCTCGCGGACGACGAACGGCAGCGAGATGAAGATCGTCACGAGGATCATCCCGGGGAGCGCGAAGACGATGTCGACGCCGTGAGCGGACAGCCACGGCCCGAACCAGCCCTGCTGCCCGTAGAGGAGCAGGAACGCGAGCCCGACGACCACCGGCGAGAGCGCGAGCGGCAGGTCGACGAGCGCGTTCAGGAGGCCGCTGCCGCGGATCGGATAGCGGACGATCGCGAGCGCGCAGAGGATCCCGAAGATCGTGTTCGCCGGCACCGCGATGATCGCGATCTCGAGCGTCACCTTCAGGGCATTCACCGCCTCCGGCGTCGTGACGGCGTCCCACGCAGGGCCGATGCCGTGCTCGAAAGCGCGGTAGAAGACGAGCCCGACCGGCGCCGCGAGAATCACGAGCAGGTAGCCGAGCCCCGCGACCCGAATCAGCAAGCGGCTAAGCATGCTCCCACCTCGTGAAGCGCCGCCGCAGCACGCCGATGCCGAGCAGCACGGCCAGAGAGATGGCGAGCACGACCACCGACACCGCGGCCGCCGCGGACGGGTCGCCGCTCTCGATGCGGCCGAAGATGTAGACCGAGAGCACCTCGGTCTTGAAGGGCAGGTTGCCCGTGATCAGCACGACGGCGCCGAACTCGCCGACGGCGCGCGCGTACGCGAGCGCGACGCCCGACAGGATGGCCGGGAAGATGACCGGGAAGACGACCCGCCGGAAGGTCGTGTACGAGCTCGCGCCCAGCGAGTGCGCCGCCTCCTCCGTCTCACGGTCGAGCTCGATCAGCACCGGCTGCACCGTGCGGATTACGAACGGGACGGTGACGAAGAGCAGCGACACCAGCACGGCCGTCCGCGTGAAGGCGATGTCGACCGGCGTGGGGCCGTTCGGCCCGTAGAGGGCAAGCAGCGTCAGGCCGGCGACGATCGTGGGCAGCGCGAACGGCAGGTCGATGATCGCGTCGACGAACCGCCGCCCCGGGAACGTGTCGCGCACGAGCATCCACGCGATCACGGTCCCCATGACGGCGTTGATCAGCGCCACGAGCGCCGAAACGACGAGCGTCAGCTTCAGCGCCGCCACGGCCTCCGGAGCGGTGATCGCGTCCCAGAAGCTGGACCAGCCGCCCTGGCCGGCCTTCCACGTCAGCGCCGCCAGCGGCAGCAGGACGATGACGCTCAGATAGCCGATCGCCACACCCTGCGTGAGGAGGCCCGATGGCCTCCTCACGCGGGTACTCGGTATCGCTGCTGCGCGGACGGCCACGCGTTACCCCTGGCCGATGATCTTGGCCATGATCCCGTCGCTCGGGTCGAAGAACTTCCTGTCGACCGCCGACCAGCCGCCCAGGTACTTGATCGTGAACATCTGCGGTCGCACCGGGAACGCGAAGCCCTTCGCGGCGGCCGGCACGACCGGCCGGTACCCGGCCTGCGCGAACAGCTTCTGCGCCGGCGCCGAATAGAGGTACTTCAAAAACGCCCTGGCCGCCGTCGGGTTCGACGAGTTCGTCGTGACGGCGATCGGGTTGTCGATCCGGAGCGTCGCCTTCGGGATGTAGTAGTCCTCGCGGACGCCCTTCGAGTTGGCGTAGAGCGCCTCGTTCTCGTACGTGAGCAGGACGTCCCCGCGGCCGGACGCGAACGTGGTCAGCGCGTCACGGGCGCTCTTGTCGAGCGAGACGACGTTCTTCTTGAACAGCGTGCGCAGGTAGTTGACAGCCTGCGTCTTCGTCTTGCCCTCGCGCAGCATCGCGCCGTAGCCGGCCATGACGTTCCAGCGCGCGCCGCCCGAGGTGAACGGGTTCGGCGTGACGACCTGGACGCCCGACTTGACCAGGTCGTCCCACGTCCGGAGGTGCTTCGGGTTGCCTGGGCGGACGACGAAGCAGACGACCGAGCGCGTGATGATGCCGTCGTACTGGTTCTTGTTCCAGGTCTTCGCGACGAGCCTGTTCTGGACGAGCAGGTTCATGTCCGGCTCGAGCGAGAGGTCGACCACGTCGGCCTTGAGGCCGGCGATGATCGCTCGCGCCTGGTCGCCCGAGGCGCCGTACGACTGGTCGAAGGAGACGCCCTTGCCGGCCGGCGTCGCCTGGAACGCCGGGATGAGCTTCGCGAACGCAGGCTGCGGCGTCGAGTACGCGACGAGCGTCAGATGCGAGTCCTGACGGGCGGCGCCGGCGGCCGAGCCGAGGACGAGCGCAACGATCCCTGCGAGCAGGAGCGGACGACGCATGGAACCCCCTTAGTGATAGAAGACGCTAATAACGTCTATTTGCGTTATCTATCTACCTGTCCTGGAGGCAGGCGTCAACTCCGAACCGGCAACACGCGCACGGAAGCGATTTCGCTCCACCACGCCGAGCGTGACGAGCCCGGCCACGAGCGTGACGATCATGAGCAAGTTCGTCTGCGGCAGGTCGAGCAGCTTCACGCCGCTGACGGCGAGGGTGGTCGCGAGCGCGAGCCGCAGCGTGCGCTCGGGGATGTGCAGCGTCATGCGGCTCGTGAGCAGCACCCCGGGGATCGAGCCGAGCAGCAGCCAGAACATGGCGTGCAGGTCGACGTTGCCGTGGATCAGGTGGCTGATGCCGGCGACCCAGAGCAGCGCGGCTGCATGCCAGATGTCCGTGCCGACGATCTTCGCCGCCGTGAGCGGGAAGACGAGGATCATGATCAGCCCGAAGAACGTGCCGCTCCCCACCGACGTGAGTCCCGACGACGAACCCGCCGGACGCGCCGAGCGCGACCGCGATGATCTTGTCGCGGCGCGAGAGCAGGAACGGCGCATCGTCGGACCGCGCGCCGATGTTGATGAACGTCTTGGCGACGAGGCCCACGGCGCCGACCACCAGGGCGAAGCCGATCACCTGTGCGAGGGCGTCATTGAGTCCCGCGCCGTACGCGTTCTCGAGGTAGTCGCCCAGCTGGACGCCGAGCAGCGACATCGGCGCTGAGCCGAGGAACATCCAGAGCGCGAGATGCGCGTGCACGGTGCCGAGCCGGCGGTGCCGGGCGGCCCCGAACGACTTGAAGACGGCGCCGTGGAGGATGTCGGTGCCGACCGCCAGCGTCGGCTTGAAGCCGAAGAGCAGGATGAGGAGCGGCGTCATCAGGGCACCGCCCCCCATGCCGGTCAACCCGACGAGGGCCCCGATGAAGAGGCCCGTGATCGTGAACTGCCAGGTCATGGCCTACTTGCGGTAGGCCTCGATCAGCACCTCTGCAACTTCCGTGCGCGTGAACTCCTTCGGCGGCACCTCGCCGGCGGAGAGCATCTCCCTGACCTTCGTCCCCGACAGGAAGACGTGGTCGTCGCCGCCGTGCGGGCACGTCTTGGGCGTCGCCATCTGGCCGCAGACCTTGCACCAGAACGCGTGCTCGAAGAACATCGTCTCGATGTCGAGCTCGTGCGGCTCGAACTCGTCGAAGATCAGCTGCGCGTCGTAGGTGCCGTAGTAGGAGCCCACCCCGGCGTGGTCGCGGCCGACGATGAAGTGCGAGCAGCCGTAGTTCTTGCGGCAGATCGCGTGCCAGACCGCCTCGCGGGGCCCGGCGTAGCGCATCGCGGCCGGGAAGGCCGCAACGACGACGCGATCGGCCGGGTAGTAGTTGCGGACGAGCACCTCGTAGCACTCGACGCGGGTGGCGGACGGCACGTCGTCCGACTTGGTGTCGCCGACGAGCGGGTGGATGAGCAGCCCGTCGACCGTCTCCAGCGCGCCCTTGGTCAGGTACTCGTGCGCGCGGTGGATCGGGTTGCGGGTCTGGAAGCCGACGACGCGCTTCCAGCCGCGCTCCGCGAACGTGCGGCGCGTGTCGGCCGGATCGAGCGCGAGCTCCGGGAACGGCGGCGTGGCCCGCTGGAAGACGGTCACCTTGCCGGCCAGGTAGAGCGGCTTCTGCTCGTAGAGCCGGGCGACGCCCGGATGCTCGCCGTCGGTGGTGCGGAAGCACTGCTCGGCCTCGCGCTCCCTGTCGTACGAATAGACGGAATCGACCTCGAGCAGCGCGAGCGGCGTGCCGCGCTCGTCCACCAGCGCGACCCGGTCGCCGGTCGGCGCCGCGTCCACTGCGAGGCAGACGGGCAGCGCCCACGGCAGGCCGTTCTGAAGGCGCATGTCGTCGACGACGCTGCGGTAGTCGTCCTCGGCCATGAAGCCCTCGAGCGGCGAGAGCGCACCCGACGCCAGCATGTCCAGGTCGGACGCCTCGCGCGAGGTGATCGTGACGGTCTCGAGCGAGTCGAGGTCGCCCGGGCGTTCGCCCGTGCGGTCGACGAGATACCCGCCGTGCGGGCGGATGAGCTTGTCGGTGGTGGCGGCGACGGTCATGCGGCCACCTCCGCAGGGACGAGGCCCAGCTGCTCGAGCTTGGCGACGATCAGCCGCGCCGACTCCTCCGGCTCGTGCTCCTCGGTGTCGATGACGAGCTCCGCGTCGCGGGGCTCCTCGTACGGGTCGTCCACGCCGGTGAAGCCCTTGATCTCGCCGGCGAACGCCTTGGCGTAGAGGCCCTTCACATCGCGGCGGGCGCACTCGTCGACCGACGCCTTGATGTGCACCTCGACGAATTGGCCCCACTCCTCGACCATGTCGCGCGCCTTCTGGCGGGTCTCGGCGTACGGGGAGATGGCAGCCGCGATGACCGCCCCGCCCTGGCGTGTCAGCCGCGCGGCGACCCAGCCGATCCGCTCGATGTTCGTGTCGCGGTCCTCCTTCGAGAAGCCGAGCCCCTTCGAGAGGTGCATGCGGACGGAGTCGCCGTCCAGGTACTCGACGACGCAGCCGCGGCGGTCGAGCTCGGGGCCGACCAGGTGGGCGATCGTGGACTTGCCGGCGCCCGAGAGCCCGGTGAACCAGAGGGTAAAGCCGCCCTCCCGCTTGCGCTCGCTCTCGGGGTGCTCGTGCCCGTAGATGTGCTCTGTCACGCGTTTCCTTTCTGTTCACTAGCCAATTCGCCCAAAGGCGAATCGGCATGGATGCCGCACTCGAGCTTGTCGGAGCCGGCCCAGCGGCCTGCGCGCTCCTCCTCGTCGGGAGCGGTCGGGCGGGTGCAGGGAATGCAGCCGATCGACCGGTACCCCGTCTCGTGCAGCGGGTTGTACGGGATCTCGTTGACGTTGATGTAGGCCCAGACCCGCTTCTCGTCCCAGTCGGCGAGCGGATGCACCTTCCAGACGCCGTAGCGCTCCGACCACTGGAGCTTCGGCGTCGTGGCGCGGCTCGGCGACTGGTCGCGGCGGATGCCGGAGATCCAGGCGCCGTACGGCTCGAGCGCGGCGATCAGCGGCTCGACCTTGCGGATGTGGCAGCAGCGGTCCGGGTCGCGCTCCCAGAGGTTCGGCCCTTCCAGCTTGTGCTGCTCGGCGACGGTGATCACGGGCGGGCGCAGCAGGTTGAGGCCGTAGCGCTCGACCAGCGCGTCACGCGTCTCGTAGGTCTCGCGGAAGAAGAGCTGCGTGTCCAGCTCGATCACGTCGATCGGCAGACCGAGCTCGGAGACCATGTGCACGAGCGCAGACGACTGCTTCTGCCAGGAGCAGGTGAGGCAGAGCCGCTGCCCGAACTCCTCGTACGACCAGCGGAGCAGGTCCTCGGCCGACATCGCCTCGAAGTCGAAGTCAGGGAGCGCCGGCGCGGTCGCCACCGAGCAGCACCTCCTTGATCGTGTCGGCGCGCAGCCCGAGGCGCAGCGTCTCGAGCGGGATGACCTCCTCGGGCGGGATGTTGCCGAGGTTCACGTCCGGGCCGAAGTGCTTCACGAACCAGGCCTGTGAGCTCTTGGTCGGCGCCTCGAAGATGAGATCGTCGAGGGCGATCTCGTGGGCGATCTCCTCGAGTAGGCCGGTGCGCATGTCGCCGCTCTCGCGAAAGATGCCGGCGGTTCCGCCCTCGCGGCCCTCGGTGATCACCTTCCAGGCGCCCGCGTCGAGCTCCTCCTTGAGCCACTGCACCCACTGGTACGGCGCGAAGACGACGTCGGGGTCCTTGGAGCCGACCTCGGAAAGGACGGTGAAATCGCGCGCTAGGTCGGCGATCAGCTCGAGCTTGCGCTCGCGCTCGATATCGATCGCGCCGTCGGAAATCTCGACGTGCGAGAAGCGGTGGTCGGAGAGCCACTTCTTGTACTCGTCGACCTTCCCGCGCGCGTAGACGGCCTCGAACAGCGTGCCGCCGCAGACGACGGGCGTGTCGAACGAGCGGTAGAGCGCGATCTTCTTCTCGAGGTTCTGCGTGACGTACGAGGTGCCCCAGCCGAGCTTGACGACGTCGACGTAGTCGCCGGCCGTGTCGAACATCCCCTCGATGTCGCGAAGGTTCAGGCCCTTGTCGATGACGTGTGTGAGGCCGCGCTCGCGCGGCTTTGGGTCGCGCGGGGGCAGGTCGAGGAAGCCGTCAGATCCGAGCAAGGATTCCCTCCAGTCGTTTGCGCGCCTCGGCCTGGACGTCGTGGTAGAGCGAGTTGCCGTGCGCATCGATGCCGACGGTCAACGGGCCGAAGTCGCGGACACGGAACTTCCACAGGCACTCGGGCATGAGCTCCTCCCAGGCGACCTCTTCGATCTCCTCGATCTGGGTCGTCTCCAGGGCCGCGGCGCCTCCGACGATGGCGAAGTAGACCATGCCGAGCCGCTGCATCGGCTCGATCGCCTCGTCCGGGAAGCCGCCCTTGCCGCAGATGGCGCGGACGCCGTACTGGGTGCCGAGCGGCTCGGTGAAGCGCACCATGCGCGCCGAGGTGGTGGTGCCGATGCAGACCTTCTCGTAGCGGCCCTCGCCGAGCTTGCGGACGCCCGGCGCGGTGTGGAGCAGGAAGGCGCCGCGCAGGTCCATCGGCGGCTCGACGCCCTGGTCGAAGATGCGGATCTGCGTCCGGTCGCGGATGCCGATGATGTGGCCCTGGACGACGACCTCGTCGCCGGCGCGGAGCTTGAGGATCTCGGCCTCGTCGGTGATCGGGAAGGTGACTTCGTGCGTCGCCACGTCAGGCCTCCCGGTCGAACTCGACGGAGCCGTCGGCGGCCATGTGCGCGGTCGCGCGGCGCGCGGCCCAGCACTGGTAGTTGACCGCGACCGGGTTCAGGGTCATGTGCGTGTCGGCGTGCTCGATGTGGCACTGCAGCACGGTCACGTCGCCGCCGAGGCCCATCGGGCCGATGCCCGTCTCGTTCAGCAGCTCGAAGAGCTCCTGCTCGAGCTCCGCGACGATCGGGTCCGCGTTGCGCGTGCCGACCGGCCGCGCGATCGCCTCCTTGGCGAGGTACATGGCGTAGTCGGCCGAGCCGCCGATGCCGACGCCGACGATCCCCGGCGGGCACGGCTTGCCGCCGGCGCCGACGATCGACTCGAGCACGAACTGCTTGATCCCGCGTACGCCCTCGGCCGGGACGCACATCTTCAGGAAGCTCATGTTCTCGGAGCCCGACCCCTTCGGGACGCACTTGACGTCCAGGCCGTCCCAGTCGGCGATGAACTCCCAGTGCACGATCGGCAGCCGGTGCCCGATGTTCGGCCCGGTGTTCTCGCGCGTGATCGTGTGGACGGCGTTCGAGCGCAGCGGGTGCTCGAGCGTCGCGCGGGCGGTGCCGTCGCGGAGCGCCTCGTAGATCCGCGTGGGGTGCAGCGGGAAGTGCTCGCCGACCCGGCACGTGTAGACGGCGATGCCCGTGTCCTGGCAGACCAGGTTCGACTGCGAGTCTGCGATCTGGACGTTCTTCAGGATCGTCGAGAGCACGCGCCGGCCGGGCACCGAGGTCTCGCGCTCCGCCGCGTCGGCGAGCGCGTCGCGCAGGTCCTGCGGGATGTCCTTCAGCGACCAGACGTAGAGGTGGGCGGCGGCGTCCTCGACGGCCTGCTGGATGTCGGTGGTCGTCAGCGTGCTCATGCGTGTGCAGCCTCCGCCGCGTGGGCGCCGGCGCGGCGCCCGAAGACGGTGCACTCGAGCAGCGAGTTGCCCATCATCCGGTTGCGGCCGTGTGTTCCGCCCGCGATCTCGCCGCAGGCGTAGACGCCGTCGAGCGTCGTGCGGGCGTGCTCGTCGATTACGAGGCCGCCGTTCTGGTAGTGCAGCACTGGATAGGTCAGGATCGGCTCCTTCAGCGGGTCGATGCCGGCGGCACGGTAGCGCCGGAGCATGTAGGGCAGCGAGACGTCGGCGTCCGCTTCGGGGATGCGCGTCGTGTCGAGGTACACCGCGGGGCGGCCGTCAGGCGTTTCGACGCCGCGACCGGATTCCACTTCGCGAAGGATGGCCGCGGAGACCTCGTCGCGCGGCGCGAGCGAATCGGTGAACTCCTCGCGCTCGGCATTCAGCAGGACGGCGCCGTACGCGCGCGTCGTCTCCGGGATCGAGTAGCCCTGCATCCCGGCGGGCCACGCACCGCCGTTCGGGTGGTACTGGAGCGCGTCGAGGTCGCGCGCCTCGGCGCCGAGCCCGAGCGCGATCTGCGTCACCTCGCCGGTCGCGCCCGGATGGTTGGTCGAGAGCTCACCCCGCTCCTCGGCCTCGCGGTAGCAGCGCCCGCCGGCTGCGAGCACGACGGTCGCCGCCTCGAGGTCGTGGTCCCCGACACGCGCGCGCCAGCCGCCGTTCGACCGCTCGAGGTCGAGCAGCGGCGCCTTCGTGAACACCTCCGTCGAGGATCCTTCGACGGCGTCGCGCAGCGCCTTGGTGATGGCGTGGCCGGTGCGGTCGCCGACCTGGAGCAGCCGCTTGCGGCTCGCGCCGCCGCAGCGCGCCAGGCGGTAGCCGCCGTTCTCACGCGTGAACTCGACCCCGAGCTCCTCCAGCCAGTGGATCGCCGACGGCGCCTCCGAGGTGAGCACCTCGACGAGCTTGCGGTCGGCCGTCTCGTGCGACGAGCGCCACACGTCTTCCGCGTGGAGCTCCGGCGAGTCGTCGTCGCCGAACGCCGCCTGGATGCCGCCCTGCGCCTTCGCCGAGTTGCACGACTGGAGCGAGCCCTTGGCCGCGAGCGCGACGCGCGCGCCGGAGCGCTCGGCCGAGACGGCAGCCGCCAGCCCCGAGGCGCCGCTCCCGATCACGAGCACGTCGAAGTGGGACGTCTCCGCCACGGGTTCCGATGCTATCAGGCTTACCGAATAGGCGGCATTTCGCAGGCTTATTCGATCGCCATCGCTCGATTGATGGATCGCATCGCCTCCCCCCGGCGACGGCGAGGGCCCGCTTCCGCGGGCCCTCGCTGTGGTTGGGTGTCGGTTGGCGTTACGCGCCGGCGGGCACCGCCGGAGCCTCGGGAGCCTCGGGAGCCTTCTCGCCCTCGTAGCCGATCCGGGGCAGCCACTCGAGCCACCGCGGCAGGTACCAGTTCCAGTCGCCGAGCAGCTTCATCGTGGCCGGCAGCAGGACGCCGCGGACGATCGTCGCGTCGAGCAGGATGGCGGCGGCGAGCCCGACGCCGAACTGCTTCAGCATGATGATGTCGAGCGTCCCGAAGATCGAGAAGACGAACACCATGACGATGGCGGCGCTGGTGACGACGCCGGCCGTCTGCTTGATCCCGTAGGCGACGGCGTCCTCGGTCTTCATGCCGCGGTCGTACGCCTCGCGGACCCGGCTCAGGATGAACACGTGGTAGTCCATCGAAAGCCCGAAGAGGATCACGAACAGGAAGACGGGCAGGAAGGCGATCACGCCGCCGGTGTAGGTGAAGCCGAGCAGGCCCTTGCCGACACCGTGCTGGAACACGATCGTGAGGATTCCGAACGCCGCGGCGACGGAGAGCAGGTTGAGGATGACCGCCTTCGCCGCGATCACGATCGAGCGGAAGGACAGGAGCAGCAGGATGAATGCCAGGATGAGCACGAACGCGAACACGTAGGGCGCCGAGTGCTTCATCTGGTGGTTGAAGTCGACCGACTCGGCCGTCTGGCCGTCGACGCCGACCCACTTGACGGAGTCGAGCGCACCGACGGTGGCGGGGACGAGGTCCTCGCGGAGCGTCTTCAGCGAGCGGATCGATGCCTCGTTGGTGCCGTTGCCGTTCATCGAGAGGCTGACGACCTCGACGGTGCCGGCCCGGTTGACGTCGGTGGCGACGGGATCGTGCAGCCGGCCGGTGGCGAGCGCCTTGCCCACCAGCGCCCTGATCGAGTTCTGGATCTCGGGCGTCCGGACGTTGTCGGCCTGGATCAGGACGGTCGCGGGGATCAGGTCGCCCGGGAACGCCTTCTGCACCTTGTTGTAGGCCTGGATGGTCGAGATGTTCTGCGGGAAGGCATCCGCGCCCGGCTGGACGAGCTTCATCCCGAGCGCGGGAGCCGCTATCGCGACGAGCACGCCGGCGGAGAGGACAGCGGAGAGGACGGGCCGGCGCAGGACGCGGTCGAGGATCGCGCCCCAGACCCGACCGTCGCTGCGCTGCTGCAGGCGGCCGAGGAACGGGATGCGGCCCCTCTCGACCTTGTCGCCGAGGCGGCCGAGCAGCGCCGGCAGCACGGTCAGCGAGCCGAGGACGGCAGTGGCGACGACGATCATCGTGCCCATCGCGAAGCCGCCGAAGGTCTTGTCGCCGGTGAAGAACATGCCGGCCATCGCGGTCATCACGGTGAGGCCCGAGATGAGCACCGACCGGCCGGACGTGGCGGCGGCGGCCTCGAGGGCGGCCTCCGGCGACTTCCCGGCGCGCCGTTCCTCACGCTCGCGCTTCAAGTAGAACATCGAGTAGTCGACGCCGACGGCGAGGCCGATCAGCAGGATCACGGCGAAGATGTTCTGGTCGACGGGGTACCACTGGCTCGCGACGCCGAGCAGGCCCATGGTCGCGAACACCGAGGTGAGCCCGAGCAGCAGCGGGATGCCGGCCGCGACGAGCGCCCCGAAGGCGATCAGCAGGATGAGCAGCGTCACCGGAAGCGAGAGCTCGCCGGCCTTGGCCAGGTCATTGGTGAAGACGTCGTTGATCTGCTTGTCGATGGACGCGTCGCCGACCTCGCTCATGGTCACGGCCGGGTGCGCGTTCTGGAGCGCCGCGGTGGTCGCGAGCAGTGCGGGCACGTGCTTGTCGGCCTTGGTCAGGTCCTTGGTGCGGAGCTTGAACGTGACGAGCGCGGAGTGCCGGTCGCGCGAGATCTGGCCCTCGTTGCCGGGCGCATACGGAGAGTCGACCGACTTGACGTAGGGCTTGGCGGCGAACCGCTTCGCCGCGTCAGCGATGGCGGCCTTGAAGGCGGTGTCGCCGGTGGTAAGCGTCTTGCTCTGGATGAGCACGCTCTCCTCCGGCACGTGGCGGAACTGGTCGTAGGCGATCGAAGCGGCCTTGCCGGACTCGCCGTTGCCGCTCTTCTCGGTGATGAGGGTCTTGGTACCGAGCGCGGTGCCGAGGGCAGCCGCGACGATCACGAACGCGAGCCACCCGAAGGTTGCGGTCTTCCAGTGGCTGGCGCTCCAGCGACCCATCCGGGCCGCGATGTTGTTCGAGCGCTTCAGAGGTGACATTTCAATCTCCTTGTGTGAGGTCTGCCTTGCACCTCGGAGACTCGCGCCGGCGGGCCTCGGCGGGAATGTGGCCACCATGCGTCTGGGGGTGCGGTTTCCCCCACCCCCCGGGTACGGAGAGGGCCCGCCGTGGCGGGCCCTCTCGCTGTCGAGCTGGATCGGTTGCTACTCGGGCTGTGCAGGCACCGGGAGCGGAACGGACGCGCGCGGCGTCTCGTCGTGCTCCAGGCTCGGCAGCCACTCGAGCCACCGCGGCAGGTACCAGTTGCGGTCGCCGAGCAGCTTCATCGTTGCGGGCAGGAGCACCGCCCGGATCAGCGTCGCGTCGATGAGGATGGCGGCCGCGAGGCCGATGCCCATCTCCTTGAAGTCGATGATCGGCATCGTCGCGAACACTGCGAAGGTGACGACCATGACGACCGCGGCGCTGGTGACGACGCCCGCTGTCTGCTTGATCCCGTGCGAGACCGCGTCCTCGTTCGAGAGCCCGCGGCCGTAGGCCTCGCGCACCCGGCTCAGGATGAACACGTGGTAGTCCATCGAGAGCCCGAAGAGGATCACGAACAGGAACATCGGCAGCCATGGGGTGATGCCGCCGTTCGAGTGGAAGTTCAGGACGCCCTCGCCCCAGCCCCACTGGAACACCATCACGAGGATGCCGTAGGCGGCCGCGACGGAGAGCAGGTTGAGCAGGACGGCCTTCGTGGCGACCACGATCGAGCGGAACGCCGCCGTCAGGATCAGGAAGGCGAAGATCAGGACGAACGCGAAGACCAGCGGAGCGGTCCTGGTCATGCTCGCGCTCCAGTCGTGGTCGGCCGCCGTCATGCCGGTGACCGCGTAGTCGACGCCGTCGACCCGGCCGAGCGTTGCCGGCAGCAGGTCGCTGCGCAGGGTCTGGAGCGCCGCCTTGGAGGTGCTGTCGGTTCCGGTGCCGTCGAGCGGGATATCGACGGTGGCGACGGTGTGGGTGGCGTTGGTGTCGACGACGATCGGTGCGGTCATCTGGCCGCTGGCCAGGGCCCGCCGCTTCAGGTCGGCGATCGCTGCCCGGACGGGCGGGGCGGTGACATCGGCGGACTTGATGGCCACGCGAGCCGGGTCGTTGCCGTTCCCGAACGCCTGCTGGAAGTGCTGGGCCGGGGCGACCTCGGGGATGTTGACCTGCTCCATGCTCGTCTGAGCAGTCCTGAGCATGAACGCGGGAGCCGCGAGTGCGAGCAGGACGGCACCGGCGGTGATCGCCGAGACGAGCGGGCGGCGCAGGACGCGGTCGAGGACGGCGCCCCAGACGCGGCTCTCGCCGCCCGTGCTGCGGAGCCGGTGGATGAACGGGATCTTGCCCTTCTCGACTTTGTCGCCCAGCTTCGACAGCAGCGCGGGCAGGACGGTCACGGAACCGATCATCGCGACGAAGACGACCATCATTGTCCCGACGGAGAACGACATGAACGTCTTGTCGCCGGAGAGGAACATGCCGGCCATCGCGACCATCACGGTGATGCCGGAGACGAGCACTGCCCGGCCGGACGTCGCTGCGGCGGCCTCGAGCGCTGCTCCCTCGCTGCGGCCGGCGGCCCGCTCTTCGCGTTCGCGCCGGAGGTAGAAGAGCGAGTAGTCGATCCCGACCGCGAGTCCGATGAGCAGAATCACCTCGGAGATCTGGCTGTCCACGGGAATGAACTGACTCGGGATCGCGACGAGCCCGTTGGTTGCGAACACGGCGGTGAGGGCCAGCAGGAGCGGCACGAGCGCCGCGACCGCGGAGCCGAAGACGAACAGCAGGATGATCAGGGCCAGCGGCAGCGCGAGCAGGCCGACCTTGGCGATCAGGCTGTCGAACTTCGCGTTGAGCTGCTTCTCGGTGCTGACGCTGCCGAGCTCCTCGACCGTGAAGCCGGGATGCCGGGCCTGCGTCTTCAGCACCTGGGTCTTGATCGTGTCGATGTAGGTGGCCGCGTGGTCGTAGTCCCCTTTCGGGGTGAACGTGACCATGACGGCGCGGCCCGAGGCCGAGATCTGGTCGCTGTGGCTCGGGACGAGCGGCGACTTCACGTTCTGGACCTTCGGGAACTGCGCGAGCGTCGACGTCACGTCGGTGACCGCCGCCCGGAAGGCGGGATCCTTCGCCGTGTGCGTCTTCGACCGGATCAGGACGACCTCGCCCTGCTCGTTCTCTTTCTGCTTGAAGCCGGCGGCGATGATCTTGTCGGCCTTGCGGGCCTCGCCGACGTTGGCGTCGGTCGTCTTCAGGTACTTCGTCCCGACGGTGTTCCCGACGAAGCCGGCGGCGATGACGAACACGAGCCAGCCGATGACGGCGGTCTTCCAGTGCTTCGCACTCCAGCGGCCGATGCGCGCCGCTGTGTGGTTCGAATGCTTCAGAGGTGACACGGGATCTCCTTCGTTAGGTCGTGCGTGCTTGTAGGCCCACCGTCCCACCGGCCGCCGGCAGGCGGCAGGTGGCCACCATGCGTCTGCACGGGGAGCTAGCAACACCCCTGCGAAGGCGCTTTGCACCGGCGCCGGAGCGGCGTACGCTGGCTCCGTGGCGCACGCCGGTCCTACCCGCACGCTCGACGAAGCGGCCCTGCTCGAGCGCATGCAGCTCGTCGCGCAGGCGTTTCGCCCGTCGGCGCCGATCGACCGCCGCAGCCTGTTCTCAGGCCGCACCGACCAGATTGCGGAGCTCTTCTCGGTCGTGGCGCAGCCCGGCCAGCACGCCGTGGTCTACGGCGAGCGCGGCGTGGGCAAGACGTCGCTTTCCGCCGTCGTCGCCGAGCTGCTCGCGTCAACCGGCGTCCTGACGGCGCGGACGACGTGCGACTCGGGCGACGACTTCGCGTCCGTGTGGCGCAAGGCGCTCGGGGAGATCGCGCTCCACTCCGAGAGCCGCGGGATCGGGTTCGCAGCGACGACCACGGACGTCGCGACGCCCGCGTCTGCAGTGTTGGACGACGCGGAGGTCACGCCGCACGTCATCGCGCGTGGGCTCGAGGCACTCTCGCGACCGCGGCCGCTGGCGATCTTCCTGGACGAGTTCGACCGCATCTCGAACGCCGGCGACCGGGCGCTGTTCACGGACACGATCAAGGTGCTGTCCGACCACGCCGCGTCGGCGACCCTCGTGCTCGTCGGCGTCGCCGACACGATCGACGAGCTCCTGCGCGAGCACCGTTCGATCGAGCGGGCACTCGTCCAGGTGCGCATGCCGCGCATGTCGCCCGAGGAGCTCGCCGAAGTCGCGCGGCGCGGGATCGAGGCCGCGCAGATGACGATCGAGGACCCGGCCGTCGACCGCGTGACGCTGCTCTCGCAGGGACTGCCCCACTTCACGCACCTGCTGACGCAGCTGGCCGCGCAGGCGGCACTGGCGGAGCGGCACGCCGACGTCGGCATGCCGGAGGTGGAGTTCGCCGTGGAGCGGGCCATCCAGCGGGCGCAGCAGAGCGTCACGGAGGCGTACCTGCGTGCCGAGATCGCCGGCCCGGCGCTGCCGGCGGCGGCGACCGCCGACGTGGACGAGTTCGGCTACTTCAGCGCCCCCGGCGCGGAGCAGCTCGTCGAGCTCGGCATCTTGGAACGGCGCGAGGGGCCCGACGGCCCGCGCTACCGCTTCGTCAATGCGCTACTGCCGCCGTACGTCGTGATGCGCAGCGCCTCAGCCGCGTAGAAACGCCAGCACGGCGAGCACCCGCCGGTGGTCGTCCGATGCCTGAGGAAGCCGCAGCTTGTTGAAGATGCTCGTCACGTGCTTCTCGACCGCGCGCTCGGTCACGACCAGGCGCTGGGCGATGCCCTGGTTCGAGCGCCCTTCAGCCATCAGCTCGAGGACCTCGCGCTCGCGCGGCGTCAGCTCGTCGAGGGGATCTTCGCGGCGGCGGCGCCCGACCAGCTGCGTCACGAGCGCGGGATCCAGGGCGGAACCGCCCTCGGCGACCCGGCGCACCGCGCCGACGAACTCGTCGACGTCCGCAACGCGGTCCTTCAGCAGGTAGCCGACGCCCTCGGCGCTCTCGGCGAGCAGCTCCATGGCGTACGACGGCTCGACGTACTGGGACAGCACGAGCACGCCGACGCCGGGGTGCTCGGCGCGTATCTGCTGCGCCGCGCGTAGGCCCTCGTCGGTCTGGGTCGGCGGCATGCGGATGTCGGTGATCACGACCTGCGGGTCGTAGCTGCGTACTTTGAGCAGCAGGTCGTCGGCGGTTCCCGACTGGCCGACGACGTGAAATCCGGCGTCGGAGAGCAGCCGGGCGATCCCCTCGCGCAGGAGGACCGAGTCCTCGGCGAGGACGACGCGCGTCCCCTCCTCGGTGGGCCACGGCTCGGCGGCGCCGTCGGTCCGGAGCGCCGGGAACTCGGCGAGCAGCCCCTCAGCGACGAGCTGGTACAGCCGCTCGGGCCGCGGCAGCCCCTTCAGCTCGTACTCGCCGAGGTCGCGGAACTCGGCCTCCTCGAGCGAGGCGAGCAGGTCGTGTGCGGATTGCGAGACGAGCACCTGGCCGCCGTGCCCTGCGGCGCAGATCCGCGCGGCCCGATGGACGTCGAGGCCGACGTACCCGCCCTCGGCCGGGGTCGGCTCGCCCGTGTGGACGCCCATGCGGACGCGGAGCGGCGCCTCGGACGGCCAGTCCTGGCCGGCGAGGGAGCGCTGTGCCTGGGCCGCGGCATGGACGGCGTCGCGGGTGCTGTCGAACGCGACGAAGAACTCGTCGCCGCGGCAATCGATCTCGTGGCCGCCGAACTGCTCGATCGCCTCCCGGATCAGGCGGCGGTGGTCGGCCATCACCGCGGAGTAGTCGTCACCCAGCTCCTGGACGAGGCGCGTCGATGCCTCCACGTCGGTGAAGAGGAGCGCGACGATGCCGACCGGGAGATCGCTCATCCGCCGATCCTACGACCGCCGGGGCGCCGGCTGTGAACCGGCGCCCGTGCGGGAGGGAAGGTCAGGCGGGCTCGGGAACGCCGCGATGCTCGGCGGCGGCCGCGCCGCGGTCGGGCGGCGCGTAGGCAAAGGGATGCTCGAAGGCGTCGAGGGCCGAGGTGGTCGGCACCTCGATCTCGAAGCGCTCGCCGGTGCGGGCGTCGTCGACGGCGACGACGACCCGGTTGTCGTCCTCGTTCCAGAGGAGCGTCACTTCGAGGCCGTCACCGGCGCGGTGGGCGAGCTCGCGAATCTTCTGGGGGTCGATGGTCGGCATCTGAGTTCCTCTCTGAGCGGGCATTGGAATAGACCGAGCCTCGCACGGGTGCTCATCGGTGGCGGGGCGGCCAGCAGGCGTCTGGGGGTACGGCCAGCCCTACTCCTGGGCGGTCGGAATCTCGGCACGCACCCGCGTGCCGCCGCCTTCAGGACTGTCGACAGAAAGCGTACCGTCGAGGGCAGACACTCTGTCGACCAGCCCGCGCAGGCCCGTGCCCTTCGCGGGGTCGGCGCCGCCGCAGCCGTCGTCGGCCACCTCCACGACCGCAAGCCCGTTCAGGCGCTCGACCGACACGCGCACGCTCGAGGCGTCCGCGTACTTGGCCACGTTGGTGAGCGCCTCGGCCACGACGTAGAAGGCGGCCGCCTCGACCGGGGCAGGCAGGCGCTCGTCGGGCAGCTGCTCGAGCTCGACGCGGATGGGCGCACGGTCGGCGAGCGACTCGAGCGCGGCGCCGAGGCCGCGATCGGTGAGCACCGCCGGGTGGATGCCTCGGGCGAGCTCGCGCAGCTCCTCGAGCGCGAGCGCGAGCTCCTCGCTCGCACCCGAGAGCAGGGTCTCGGCCGCGTCCGGATCACGCTTCAGCCGCGCCTGCGCGAGGCGCAGCGACAGGGACAGGGAGACGAGGCGCTGCTGCGCGCCGTCGTGGAGGTTGCGCTCGAGGCGCCGGCGCTCGGCGTCGCCCGCCTCGACGATGCGTGCACGTGAGCGGCGCAGCTCTTCCTCCTGGGCCGCGCGCTCCGTGATGTCGACGCCGCTGATGAGGACCAGGCTCCCGCCGCGCTCGACGTCGGGCAGCGGCGTGGCCGTCCAGGCGACGAGGTGCTCACCGTGGCGGCCGCGCCACCGGGTCTCGGCCGACTGCGGCTCGCCGGTGTCGGCGGCGGTACGGACGATCCGCTCGGCCCGGGGCGCGTCCCCCGGCGCCGACACGAGCTCGAAGAAGTTGCGTCCTACCGCGTCGTCGTTCGTCACGCCGGTCAGTTCGCGCAGCGCATGGTTCAGCGGCTCGCCGCTCAGCGTGCCGTCCGCCGCGACAACCGCGAGCAGCGCCGGCGTGGCGTCTCCCACTGCGCTCAGGAAGTCGCGCTGGGCGACGAGCGCGAGCTCCGCCTGCCTACGGTCTGTGACATCGCGGACGACGATGTAGTACTCGTCGCCGCTCGGGACGACCCGCGCCTCGAGGTGCATCGTGCCCTCCGCGTCCCCGAGCTCGTACTCGATCACCTGGACTTCTCCCGTCTCGCGCGCAAGCTCGGCGGCCGCGCGGAGGCGGTCGACGACCGCCTCCGGGAAGTCGATGTCGTCCACGGTGCGTCCGACGAGACCATCCGGATCGAGGAAGCGCGTGACACGCGCCATGCGCACGTCGAGGAACCGGTGATCCTCGTAGGCAATCCGGAAGATGTTGTCGGGGATGCCGGCAAGCAGCGCACGGCTCCGACGCTCGCTCGCCTCGAGGGCGTGCTGCGCGCGGAGGCGGTCGGTGACGTCCCGGACGGTGACGAAGTACTCGTCGTCCCCGCTCGGGACGATGCGCGCCTCGAGGTAGAGCGGCTCGCCGGCGACCTCGACCTCGTACTCGATCGACTGGAGGCGGCCCGTCGTGAACGCCGTCTCGGCGAGGTCGATGAAGCGGTCGGCGAGGTCGCCGGGCAGGCCGAGGTCTCGCACCGTTCCGCCGATGAAGCGCTCCTGCGGGACCGGCAGGCGCGTCGGATCGGCCCACCTGATGTCGAGGAAATGATGGCCGTCGCGCGCAACGCGATAGATGTTGTCGGGCACCCCCTCGAGCAGGGCGCGGCTGCGGCGCTCACTCGTCTCGAGCGCTTGCTGCGCGCGCCTCCGGTCTGTGATGTCTCGTATGACGACCACGACCTCGTCCTCGCCGCTCGCGACGACGCGGCCTTCGCGGTTGCGCACGTCGCCGCGGATGTCGAGGTCGTACTCGACGTTCTGCAACTCGCCCGTGTCGAGCGCCCTGGCTGCCGCGTCCTTCACGAGAGGCCCGCGGTGGTCCGGGAGGAGCTCGAAGAGGTTCATGCCGACGAAGCCCTCGGGTGCGCTGAAGGTGATGTGCCGCTCGTCCGCATGCCAGTCGACGACGGTGCCGTCGCGGCGGATGCGGATCATGGCGTCGGGGATCGCCTCGAGCAACGCCCGGGTCCGGCGCTCGCTGGTCTCCAGCGCGAACTGCGCGCGCTCCTTGTCGATCGAGACGCGTGCGGCATCGGCGGCGTCGGCGAGCAGCTCGTGCTCGTCGAGGAGCGCCTGGTCGTGGAGCAGGGCGCCGAGCGGCTGCCCGTGCGCGTCGATAGTGGTGGCGGCCCGGCCGGCCCCTGGGCGCTGCAGCTCGTGGGGGTTCCCGTCGATGTCGACGTACTGCGCGCGTTGCGCGCACCAGAAGAGCAGCTCGGCCGCCGGGTCGGCAAGGGCGTCTCGTACGGCGGCCTGCGTCGTCGGCAAGCGACGCGCGATCGGGCAGGAGCAATCAGCGCCCGGCCGAGGCCCGCGCGCGCGAGCCGCGTGCGCAGCAGGCCGTGCAGGAGCAGGAACGGCACGGCGAGGAACGAGAGGGCAGCGAGGCCGCCCATGACGCCCGAAACGGCCGCCGACGCCGGTCCGAGCGCGATCGCGAGCCCGAGCAGCCCGACGCTGACGCCGCCCGCAAGCAGCACCGGCCCGAGCAGGCGGCGGGCGACGGCGGTCGTCCGGCGCCAACGCAGGATCAGCGCCACGGCAACGGCGATCAGGTAGGCGGCTGCCAGAACGGTGACGAGCCCGATCGCGACGTTCGCAGCCGTGTGATCGTCCCGGACGAGGATCTCGTTCGTCGGACAGTCGGAGCACGACGCGGGGTCGGGGTTGAAGAGAGCGAGCGCGAGGTTGGCGGTGCCGGCGAGCGCATAGCCGGCGATCACGACCGCCCGGTCCCGCGCCGTGCCGAGCCGGCCGGTCGGATAGGCGAGCAACGTGTGCACGAAGAACGCGGCCCAGAGCGAGCCGAGGATGAACCCGAGCGTCCAGAAGTGGGACTCGTTCGCGAAGCTCAGCGCGTTCAGGAACCACGCGAAGCCCACCCCGATCAGCAGCAGGCCCGTTCGGTTCTCGGGGCGGCGCGTGCGGGCGACGAGCCCGGCGGCGATGAAGGACCAGCCGACGAGCAGCTCGAGGACGACAATCCCCGGCGTCTGGTGCTGGTGGTCGGTCGTGAGGGCGAGCGCGAAGGCGATGCCGCCGACGAAGAGCGCCGCCGGGACGACGATCAGCCAGAGCCTCGCGGCCGCTCTCATCCGAGCAGCGCTGCGATCGCCTCCGCCGAGATCTCGGCCTTGGGGACGAAGCCGCGGGCGCCGGACTCCTCGACGAGCGAGCCGAAGTCGCGCGCGTCGCGGCTGGAGGTGAGCACGATGTCGGGCCTCGAGCCGTTCGACGTCAGCTGAGCCGCCACGGCGAAGCCGTCCATGTCGGGCAGCTGGACGTCGAGGAGGATGAGATCCGGGTGGAGCGCGCGCGCCTGCGCGATGGCGGCGGCGCCGTCCTCCGCCTCGCCGACGACGGTGAAGCCCTCGCTCTCGAGCAGCGCGCGGGCCATGCCGCGGAAGCTCGGGTGGTCGTCGACGATGAGGACGGTCTTGCTCATGGCTCGAATGGTCGCACGGCGCGCGGTTGAGCACCGTACGGCTAACCACACCATTTCAGTAGGACGCGCGGAGGATCTGCTCGATGTCCTCCGCGGTCGCCCGGCGCGGATTCGCCCGTGCGGCGGGCCGTTCGACCGCCGCGGCGGCCACCTCGGGCAGCTCGGCCTCCGGCACTTCGAAGTCACGCAAACGCTCGAAGCCGCCTAGACGGGCAAGCCGTTCCGCCTCGGTGGCTGCGTCGCCGCCGAGCGCCTGGCCGAGCCGTTCGAGCGCCTCGCCGGCCACCGGTTCGTTGAAGCGAAGCGTCGGTGCGAGCACGAGCGCGTTCATGGCGCCGTGGGGGAGGCCGTAGCGCCCCCCGAGCGCCTGGGCGATCGCGTGGGCAAGACCCATGAACGAGACGCCGAGCGCGGCCCCCGCGTGCATCGCGCCGCGCAGCAGGCGGGTGCGCGCATCCAGATCCTGCGGCGCGGCGAGGACGGCCGGCAGCGCCTCGGCGATCAGCGCCGCGCCGGCGAGCGCGTCCTCGTCGCCGTCGGGATTGCGCGTCGTCGTGTACAGCGCCTCGGCGGAATGTGCGAGCGCGTTCATGGCCGTGCCGGCCGTCTCGGCCGGCGGCAGGTCGAGCGTCAGGCGCGGGTCGTAGACGATGCCGGCCAGCGTCGCTCCGCTGCCGCCGCCCTTGATGCCGCGCTCCTCGTCGCGGGTCCCGAAGAAGGTCGTCCACTCGGCGCCGGAGTACGTCGTCGGCACCGAGACGACCGGGAGACCAGTCCGGGCGGACACCGCCTTCGCGGTGTCGATCGCGCTGCCACCGCCCAGTGGGACGACAGCATCCGCGCCCGCGGCGGCCTCGATCGCCGCCTGCACGGTGTCGGCCGGCGTGTGCGGCCGCACGCCCGTGAAGCGGGTTGCGAGAGGCAGCGGCGAGTCGGCGAAGCGTGCGCTGGTGATCAGCACCGGGCGCTCGAGGCCGAGATCGCCGAGCAGTGGGACGAGCTCATCGAGCCCCCAGCGAACGATCACGCCGCGAGCCGCTCGCGCGCGAAGGCGACAAATGCGTTCGCGGCGCGCGTGAGCGGCCTGCCCGTCGCACGAACGAGCGAGATCTCACGCGCGGGCTCGAGCCCTTCGACCCGGGCGGCGGCGACACTCCCGGCGGCGAGCTCCGTCTCGATTGCCGAGCGGCCGATGAAGCTGACGCCGTAGCCCGCGAGCACAGCGCTCTTGACGGATTCCTGGAGTCCGAGCTCGAGCCGGACGTCGAGATCGCGGAGCCGGGTGCCGATGCCGCGGAGCTCGTCCTCGATCACGAGCCGGACGCCGGCGCCCTCCTGCATGATGATCAGCGGCTCGGCGACGAGCTCGTCGACGGAGATCGTCCGCCCCGCGAAGGGATGGCCCGGCGGCGTGGCGAGCACGACCTCGTCGCGGAAGAGCGGCTCGAACACGACCGAGCGGTGCCGGCGCGACGCGCCGACGACGCCGAGCTCCACCTCGCGGCGCGCAACGTGCTCGACCACCGTCTGCGTGTCCCAGACGGAGAGCGAGACGTGCACGGCCGGGTGCGCGCGCTGGAACTCGCAGAGCAGGAGCGGGACGACGTTCTCGCCCGGGCCGGTAGAGGCGCCGATCTCGACGGTGCCGGTGAGCTCGTCGTCGTCGCCGGCGATCTCGTCGAGCAGCTGCTCCTCGAGCTGGAGCAGCCGCTGCGCGCGGCGGTAGAGGATCGCGCCCGCCTCGGTGGGCTCGACGGTCCGGCCGGAGCGGTCGAGCAGCCTGGTGCCGACGCGCTTCTCGAGCCCGGCGACCTGGAGCGACACGGCGGGCTGGGAGAGCCCGAGCTGCTCGGCGGCGCGCGAGAAGCTCTTGCGATCGACGACGGCGACGAACGCCGCCAGCTGGCGCGTTTCCATAAGCGCTGATTATGCCGGGCGCCCTAACTCATAGGGGCTGTCGCCGAAAGGGGGCTGTCTCAAGTGGGTGTAGAGGACAGCGCCCGGATTCAACCGAACAGTTTTCCGAAGACCGAGATATCGCCCGATCACGGGGGGACAGCCCCGCTTCGCGGGACAGCCCCTACGTGCGGCCGAGCACGGCAAGCACGTCCGCGCCGTAGCGCTCGAGCTTCGTCGGCCCGACACCGGGGACGCCCGCGAGCTCGGCCTGCGTGCGCGGCGCGATGCGGACGATCTCCGCGAGCGTTGCGTCATGGAAGACGACGTACGCCGGGACGCCGTCCTGCTGGGAGCGCTGGAGCCGCCAGTCCTTCAGTGCGCGGTAGACGGGTGGCAGGTCGGCCTCGACCGGACGCGGCGGCCTCGCCGGCGCGCTGACCCCCAGTTCCTGCAGGAAGCGGCTCGGCTTGCCCGCCCACGTCACGATCAGGTGCGTGCGCGCCCGCGTCAGGCCGACGTACAGCAGGCGCCGTTCTTCGGCGATCTCGTCGTCCGTCTTTGAAAGCCGCGAGGGAAGCTCCTTCTCCTCGATGCGCGGCAGGAAGACCGCATCCCACTCGAGGCCTTTTGCGCGATGCAGCGTCAGCAGGTGCACGCCGCGGCCGGCGTCCGGGCCGAAGCGGCGGTGGAGCTCGTCGATCCAGTCCGAGATCTCGCGCTCGCCGTCGTCCAGCTCGCGGGCGAGGCGAACGAGGCGCGCGAGATCGTTCTGGCGCGTCAGCTCCCGCTCGCCGAGCCCGTCCGGCACCGGGTCGACGAGGCCCTGATCGCGGGCGCGCAGTGCGACCGTCGCCGCCAGGGGGCCGCGGGCGCCGCGGAGCGCCTTCAACAGCTGGCGAGCGCCGTCTCGCGCGAGGAGCGAGGCGCCCTGGAACGGCACCCCCGCCTCGTGGAACGCCTCCTCGAAGTCGGCCGACCGGGCATTCGTCCGCAGCAGCACTGCGACGTCTTCGAGCGCGACGCCGTCCAGCTCGCGGACGCGCTCGACCACGAAGGACGCCTCGTCGTCCGGCGAGGCGAAGGGGCGGAGCTCGGGCTCCGGCCCGTCCGGCCGCGTCGCGCGCAGGGTCTTTTCCGCGCCGCCGAGCTTCGGGACGAGCCGGTTCGCGAGCTCGAGCACCTGCGGCGTCGAGCGGTAATTCGACTCGAGCCGAACGACCGTCGCGTGCGGGAACCGCGACGGCAGCGCGAGCAGGAACTCCGGCGTCGCACCGGTGAACCCGTAGATCGCCTGGTAGTCGTCGCCGACCGCGCACAGCTCGTCGGACGGGCCGAGCCAGCGGTCGAGCAACTCCTGCTGGAGCAGGTTGACGTCCTGGAACTCGTCGACCGTGAAGGCGCGGTAGCGCTCGCGCACGGTCGCGAGTGCATGCTCGTCCTCGTCGAGCGTGCGGATCGTGAGCTCGAGCAGGTCCTCGAAGTCGACGCGGCCCGCCTCGCGCTTCCAGCGCTCGTAGCGCGCGTAGACCTTCTGCATCAGGTCGGGCGGGATCGGCGGCGTGTGCTCGCCGAGCGAGTCGAGGTACGTCTCCGGCGTGACGCGCCGGCTCTTGGCGCGCTCGACCTCGGTGGCGAGGTCGCCGACCGGCCGGAACTTGTAGGCGCCGGGCAGCGAGCGCGAGAAGTTGCGCAGCGCGAGCACCTTCGAGGACAGGATCTGCAGCGGCTCGTCCGGCCGGAAGTAGCGGAGCTGCGCGAGCGCGGCCGCGTGGAATGTGCGCGCGGCGATGCCCTGGACGCCGAGCTCACCGAGCCTCCGGCGCATCTCGCCCGCCGCCTTGTCCGTGAACGTGACGGCCAGGATCGCGGAGGCCGGGAACGCGCCCGTCGCGACCTGATTCGCGATGCGGCGTGTGATCGTCGTCGTCTTGCCCGAGCCGGCGCCGGCGAGGATGCAGACCGGCCCGCGCGTCGCTTCCGCGGCACGCCGCTGCTCGGGGTTCAGACCGTCGAGGATGTCGTTGCCCATCCAAGGCGAGCCTACTGGCGCGCCCGGCGGGCGGCCGTGTCAGCTCTGTGCCGGCTGCCTGACTGAGCTTGCAGGCAGCGGGACGTCGGAACGGACCGGGGTGCCGACCGTCTGCGAGAGCCGCGTGACGAGCCCGAGCGTGTCGCCGTCCTCGACGAGCTGCTCGAGCTCCACGAGCTCGCCGTCGAGCCACGCCGCCTCGACGGGCGGGCGGCGGGCGCGCCGGATCTGCGGGTGCGGCGTTTCGGCGATCTCCTCGCCCTCGCCCCAGAGCTCCTCGTGGATCTTCTCACCGGCGCGCGCGCCCGTGATCTCGATCGCGATATCGCGGCCGGGCTCGCGGCCGGAGAGGCGGATCATGTTGTTCGCGAGGTCCATGATCTTGACCGGCTCGCCCATGTCGAGCACGAAGATCTCGCCGCGGCCGCCGATGGCGCCCGCCTGGGCGACGAGCGAGACGGCCTCCGGGATGGTCATGAAGTACCGGGTCATCTCCGGGTGCGTGACGGTCACCGGGCCGCCGCGCGCGATCTGGCGGCGAAAGATCGTGATCACGCTGCCGGCGGAGCCGAGCACGTTGCCGAAGCGCACGGCGACGAAACGGGTCGAGATGTCGCTGCGGTGGCCGTAGGCCTCGATCACCCACTCGCACAGCGCCTTGCACTGGCCGTAGACAGCGCGGGGATTGAGCGCCTTGTCGGTCGAGATGAGCACGAAGCGACGCGCGCCGAACTCGACGGCGACGTCGGCGACGATCTTCGTCGCGAGCACGTTGTTGCGTACCGACTCGACCGGGTTCGCCTCCATCAGCGGCACGTGCTTGTACGCGGCGGCGTGGAAGACGACCGCCGGCTTGTAGCGCTCGAAGACCTGCCGCATCCGCGTCCGGTTGCCGACGTCGGCGAGCACCGGGATGGCGGCCGAGAAGCCGCGCTCGGTAACGAGCTCGCGCTCGATCTCGAACATCGGCGTCTCCGCCTGGTCGACGAGGATCATCCGCTTCGGCCCGACACGCGCGATCTGGCGGCACAGCTCCGAGCCGATCGAGCCGCCTGCGCCGGTGACGAGCACCGTCTCGCCGGCGAGGTACCCGGCGACCGCGGCGATGTCGACGTCGACCGGCTCGCGGCCGAGCACGTCCTCGACCTCCACCGGTCGGATCTGCCCGGCCAGGCGGTCGGAGATCAGCTCGTAGAGCCCCGGCACGGTCCTGACGGGGACGCCCTCGTCGCGGGCGATCTCGACGATGCGCTGGCGCTGCTCGCCGGACGCGGACGGGATGGCGATGATCAGCTCGTCGGGACGGTGCTCGCGGAGCAGGCGCGGGAGGTCCGCGGTCGTACCGAGCACGCGAACGCCCTGGACGCGCAGGTTCCGCTTGCGCGGGTCGTCGTCGACGATCCCGATCGGCGTCGAGCCAAGGACGCGGTTCTTCTGCAGCTCCCTGATGACGAGTTGGCCTGCGTCGCCCGCGCCGACGACCACGACCTCCTTGCCGTGCGAGACGATCGAGCCGGGCGCGGGGCGCTCGACGATCGTGCGGGCAAGCAGCCGCGAGCCGGTGACGAGGCCGAGCAGGATGATCCAGTCGACGACCATGACGCCCACCGGGACGCGGAAGCCGGGCACCGGGTTCCACAGGTAGACGGCCGGCAGCACCACCAGCGACGCGACGGTGACGCCGCGCGCAAGCGCCCACATGTCCCGCGTGGACACGTACCGCCACCAGCGGTTGTAGAAGCCGAAGGCGACGAAGACGACGAGCTCGACGACCACGACGACGAAGAGCGTCCGGTCGAAGAGCCGCTGGTAGGGCCGTGGCAGGTCGCCGTCGAAGCGCAGCTGGAACGCGAGGTACCACGCGGCCGCGATCAGCAGCGCGTCGGCCGCGACCTGCGCGATCCGGTACCGCGTCACCGGGACCATCTAGCCCACGCCCACCCGCGACGCCTGACGGATCGTCTCGACCACGCGCTCCTGGATCTCCGGCGTGATGCCGGCCCACAGCGGCAGCGCGAGGTTGTCTGCGGCGGCCGCCTCCGTCTCCGGGAGCGAGCCTTCACCCCAGCCGAGAAAGCGCAGCGCGGGCTGGAGGTGCAGCGGGACGACGTAGTACGAGGCGGACGCGATCTCGGCCTCCCGCAGCGCGGCCGCGAGGCGCTCGCGCTCGGGCGTCCGCACGACGTACATGTGGTACACGTGGCCCGGCTCGTCGGCGGGGAGATCGCAGAGCTCGCCCAGCCCCAACTCGCCGTAGCGCGCCGCGGCCTCGCGGCGCTGCCGGTTCCAGTCGTCGAGCTGCGTCAGGAACAGCCGGAGCACGGCCGCCTGGAGCTCGTCGAGGCGCGAGTTGTAGCCGACGAACTCGAACGTCTTCTTGGCCTTGGAGCCGTGGAAGCGCAGCATGCGCACGCGCCCGGCGAGCTCCGTGTCCGTGAAAGCGCAGAGGCCGCCGTCGCCGAGCCCGAAGAGGTTCTTGGTCGGGAAGAAGCTGAAGGTCGACGCGACGCCCGTGGTCGCGATGCCGGCGGCCCCGAAGGCCTGGGCGGCGTCCTCGATGATCGGCACGCCGAGCCTGGCGAACGCGTCGAGCGCAGCGGGGCGGCCGAAGAGGTGCACCGGCATGATCGCCTTCGTCGCCGGCGTGATCCGCCGCTCGACGTCGGTCGGGTCGAGGTTGAGCGTGACCGGGTCGACGTCGGCGAAGACCGGCGTCGCGCCGCGGCGCGCGATTGCCTCGGCCGTCGCGTAGAAGGTGAAGGCGGGGCAGATGACCTCGTCCCCGGGGCCGATGCCCATGCCGTCCATGACGAGCACGAGCGCGTCGGTCCCGTTCGCGACGCCGACCGTCTCCGGCACGCCGAGGTAGGCGGCCGCCTCCTCCTCGAACGCCTTGACGTTCGGACCGAGGATGAACACGCCGGAGTCGACGACCTCGGCGAGGCGGGACAGCACGTCATCGCGCAGCGCAGCGAACTGCGCGCGCACGTCTACGAGCGGCACCGGCACGGCGGTCACGAGTCTAGCGGGGCTTCTGGCGGGACGGCGGCGGCGCGTTGCCGACGGCGGCTACGCGCCCGGTAGACGACATAGCCGATCGCGAACACCACGAGCGCCGCAACTGCGTAGTCGACGAAGCGGAAGTTGTTGTGGAAGGTCTCCCAGCTCTTGCCTGCCGCCCAGCCGATCGCGGCCAGCCCGAAGCACCAGATGGCCGAGCCGATCAGGGTGAGGACGGTGTACGGGCCGAGCCGCATGCGAAAGACCCCGGCCGGGATGGCGACGAACGAGCGCACGACCGGCGTCACGCGGCCGAGCAGCGCCGCAGCATCGCCGTAGCGGCCGAACCAGGCCTCGGCGCGGTCGAGTTTCTCGGCGTCGAGGTGCAGCCAGCGGCCGTGTCGCTCGACAAGCGGCCGCCCACCGTAGACGCCGATCGCCCAGCCCATCACGGCTCCGAGCGTGTAGCCGATCGTTCCCGCCAGCGCGACGGCGAGGTACGCCTGCCACCCGCTCGGGAACTGGTGCCCGAAGAGCACGACGTGCTGGCCGCTGAAGGCGCCCGCCGCGAGCGCGCCCGCGTAGAGCATCACCAACTCGCTGGCCGCGGGGAATACCGCGTCGATGAACATGAGCAGGAAGACGGCGTAGATGCCGTAGTCCCCGATCAGGCTCTCGAGGTGCGACGTGACGCTTGCGAGGGGCAAGGGCGCGCCGAGGCTACCGGCGGACGACGGCGAACGGCGTCGTGAGCACGGTGGCGCCGAGGTCATTCGTGGCCGTCACCCTGGCGATGTACGCGCCGGAGTAGGCGCGCGCCCCGGCCGTGGAGCGACCGTCCCAGCGGAGGGAAACCGGGCCGGGCTGGGCCGACCGTCCCGTGTATGTGCGGAGGGCCGCGCCCGCCTTCGACTGGATCGCGACCGTCCACGAGGCAGGAGCGGCAAGCGTGAAGCCGACGGTGAGCGAGCCGCCGGCCGTCGTGACGGCGACGGTCGCCGGCGTGACGCGCAGCGCGCCGAGCGTGGCGTTGAGGACGAAGGGCCGGTCGGCGGTCGAGTCGCGGCCCAGGTCGTCCTTCGCGGTCACGACCCAGTGCCAGGTGCCCTGGGTATCGACGGTCGAGTCCGGCTTCAGGCCGGTCCAGACGTCGGTGTAGGTCCCGGGCGCACGGACCTGGGCGGTTTCGATCGGGCGCGTCGTGCCGAGCGGGTCGACGAGGCTGACCGAGACGGTCGACGGGCGCGCGACGCGGTACTTGAACGTCTGCGTCTCGTCGACGCCGTCGCCGTTCGGCGACAGCTGGGCGGACGCCAGCGGCGGCGCGTACACGCCTGCGTAGGTGACGGCGAGCATCTCCGAGACCGGCTGCTCGGCGGCCGTGGGCCGGTCGAGCAGCTTGCCGTCGAAGGCGAGGGCGGCGGCCTTGCCGCTCTCGAGCGCCGCCCCGACGGTCACGCCTTGCTTCGCGAGCGTCTGCGCCAGCTCGAAGTTCGTCATCCCGACGCTGAAGCCGGGCAGGCCGCCGTCGACGACGACGAGGACGACCGTCCCGTCCGGCTTCTGGCCGACGGCGGCGCGGGCGGTGCGGCCGGCGAGGATGGCGGCGGAGAAGTCCTCGTGTGCGTTGAAGATCGCCTTGCCGTCACGGACGAGGAGCGGGCCGCCGGCAAGGCCGTTCACGATCGTCGACCAGTCCGGGTTCATGACGAGCCGGAACGTGACCGAGGCCCCGACCGGCGCCTCCTCGGTCAGGCGCTGGGCGGTGGTGCCGCGGGCGACGAGCACGCCGCCGCCGGGCGGAATCGGCGTCAGGCCGCCGGAGCGCAGCTCGGTGACGGCGGCGGAATGCACCCCGCCCGGCACGATCGCGCCGAGCGTCGGCAGGACAGCCTCGACGCTTCCCGGCTCCGAGGGCGTCGTCGCTCCCCACGTAGGGGTGTAGAGCGTCGCGCCCAGCGCGCCGGGCCGCCGGTTGACGACGACGGCGCGCCGCTGGCCGTTTCCCTGCCAGGTGGCGTTGAGGCCGACGCGCTCGATCCGCATCGTCCCGGCGGCGTCGAAGCCGATGCTGGAGCGCTTCACGTTCGTCGTCGCGTTGAGTAACCCGGACTGGATCAACACGCCGGAGGGGACGCCGTCGGTGGTCGAGGTGTCCCCGTCGATGCCCACGATCGTGCCCGTCGTCGTGAGCCGCTTCTGCATCGAGGTGAGCGTCTCCTTGCCGAGCAGCGTCCCGTTCGAGAGCACGGGTGCGATCGTGTAGAGCCCCCCGGGGCGCGGCGCGGTGACGACGTGCACGACCTCGGGGCCGAAGCGGGAGAGCACGAGCTGCCGGTCGTAGGTGACGCCCGGCATGAGCACGGTCGGCTCGGCGTGCACCGGCACGGCGAAGACGGCGGCGAGAACCGCTGCGGCGAGGCTAAGACGAAGCATGACCCGCGCCCGAGGGTACCGGGCAGTTCTTAACAGGGACAGTCCCTGTTAAGAAGCGCCGGCTAGAAGGTACGCACGACGCGGTACAGCGTGTCGCGCTGCACCGGCGTCTTGCCCAGGGCGCGGATGACGCGGACGAAGTCGTCCGTCGTCGCGCGGTACGTGGTGCCGGCGGCCGATACGACGTTCTCCTCGATCATCACCGAGCCGAGGTCGTCGGCGCCGAAGCGCAGCGCGACCTGGCCGATCTTCATGCCTTGCGTGACCCACGACGACTGGATGTGATCGACGTTGTCGAGGTAGATGCGGCTGACCGCCTGCGTCAGCAGGTAGTCGAAGGAGGTCGGCATCGACTCGCGCGGCACGATCTTGCTGAGCCGGTTGCCGTCCGACTGGAACGTCCACGACGTGAACGACCGGAAGCCGTGCGTCTCGTCCTGCAGCTCCCGGATGCGGCGCATGTGCTCCACCCGCTCCGGCACCGTCTCGACGTGGCCGTACATCATCGTCGCGGTCGTCGACATGCCGAGCCGCTGCGCGTGGCGCATGACGTTCAGCCAGGCGCCGGTGGTCGTCTTCTTCGGCGCGATGATCCGCCGCACCCGGTCGACGAGGATCTCGCCTCCGCCGCCCGGCAGCGAGTCGAGCCCGGCGTCGCGCAGTCGCGTGAGCGTCTCTGGGACGGTCAGCCGTGAGCGCCGCGCGATGTGCTCGACCTCGGGCGGCGAGAGCGCGTGCAGGTGGATCGGGTACCGCGCCTTGATCGAGCTGAACAGGTCGACGTAGTAGTCGACGCCGAGGTCGGGATGGTGCCCGCCCTGCATCAGCACGCCGGTGCCGCCGATCGCAAGCGTCTCCTCGATCTTCTTGAAGATGACCGGCTTCGGGAGCAGGTATGCCTCGGAGCGGTCGCCCGGCCGCCGGTAGAAGGCGCAGAAGTCGCAGTCGGTGACGCAGATGTTCGTGTAGTTGAGGTTCCGGTCGACGATGAAGGTGATCGCCTTCGGGTCGGTACGTCGCGCGCGCAGCTCGCCTGCGACCTGTCCGACCGCGACCAGGTCGCGCGACTCGAGCAGCGCGATCGCGTCCTCGTCGCCGATGCGCTCGCCGTCGACCGCGCGGTCGAGGATCGTGCGGACGCTCTCCCGCGCCGGCGCGGCGATGGTCGTCATGCCGGCACCCGCTCGTGCAGGAAGCGCAGCTCCGGCACCTCGTCCAGCTCGCCGACGTCGCGTGCCAGCTCCAGGAAGCGGACGAGGCCGCTGCGCTCGCGTGGCCCGAAGCTGTAGCGCAGCTGCTCGAAGTACCGGGCGATCCACCCGGCCGGGTAGCCGTACTGATCGCTCGCGGTGCGCGCGAGCTGCTCCGGCTCGCGCCGGGCGCGCTTCACGGACGCGACGAGCGCGTCCTCGAGCTCGCCCAGCCCCTCCAGCGGCGGCTCCTCGAACGCCCACACGGCGAAGACCATGGGCAGGCCTGTGCGCTCGAGCCAGAGCCGGCCGAGGTCGTAATGCGGCGTCGGGTCCTCGAACGAGCTCCGCAGGGCGGCGTCGCCGATCAGCATCGTCGCGTCCGCCTCCTCGCCCAGCGGCACGTGCTCGGCGCGCGGCAGGAGCACCTTCGTCAGCACGACGGAGGTGGCGCTCTCGGGCGTCACGGCTACGGTGCGCACGTCGGCGAGCCGCCCCGGCGCGATCAACTGGATCGAGCCGACAGCGCCTTCCGAGGAGACGCAGACGCGGCGCAGCATCGCGAGCCGGTCCGCGTGCCGCGCCCACTCGATCGACGAGATCGGTGCGATGTCGACGTCGCCGTCAAGCAGCGCCTGGTTGAGCTCCGTCGGGACGCCGGTGACCTCCTCGACGCTCGCCTGCAGCTCGTAGAAGATGGGCGCCATGTTCAGGTACGAGATGCGGCCGATGCGAATCACGTGGTCGCCTTTCGAATAGACGCGCGCGCGGGTATTCGGGTCCCGACCCGCCCCCTGCTCGGTGTCAGCCTAGGCGGAGAAAGTGCGCGGGTGTGTGACGCAATGTGCCGAATGTGTGTCATGCGCTGAAGCTGGTCACCACCGGTGAAGCTCGTTGTAGAGCGAGTCGCGCTGCACGGGGATGCGCCCGGCGTCGCGTACGAAGCGCACCAGCTCATCGATCTTCTGCTCGGTGCCGCTGACGGCCCCGGCGGCCTGGAAGATCTTCTCGCGCACGACCGTGCCCTGGACGTCGTTTGCGCCGAAGTGCAGCGCGAGCTGGGCCATCGGAAGGCCCATCATGATCCAGTAGGCCTTCACGTGCGGGACGTTGTCGAGCATCAGCCGGGCGACCGCGATCACCTTGAGGTCCTCGGAGCCGGTCGTGAATTTCCAGCCGCGCCGTTCGAAGACGGTGTTCTCGGGGTGGAACGCGAGCGGGATGAACGACATGAACCCGCCCGTCCTGTCCTGCTGCTCGCGCAGCCGGATCAGGTGGTCGATCCGCTCCTCGTAGGTCTCGACATGCCCGTAGAGCATCGTGCACTGGGTCGGGATCCCGAGCCGGTGCGCGTGGTCGTGGACGTCGAACCACTCGTCCGGATGCTCCTTGCCCGGCGCGACGAGCGCGCGCACGCGGTCGGCGAAGATCTCGGCGCCGCCGCCAGGCATCGAGTCGAGGCCGGCGTCCTGCAGCACCCGCAGCACCTCCTCGTGCGTGCAGCCCTCGAGCTTCGACATGTGGTGGATCTCGGACGCCGTATAGAACTTGAGGTGCACGTCCGGCAGCGCCGCTTTGAGCTTGCGGATCAGATCGGCGTAGTACTCGAGGTCGACGTGGGGGTTCTCGCCGTTGACGCAGTGGATCTCGGTGAAGCTCGAGATCTCGTACTGCGCGAGCGCGTCCTCGACGAACTCGTCACTCGAGATCGTGAAGGCGTCGCCCTGCTTGTTCGTGCGCGCGAACGCGCAGAACTTGCACTTCACCCGGCAGACATTGGTCTGGTACAGGTTGATGTTCTGGACGAAGTAGACCTCGTCGCCGCCGCCGCGCACCCGGCGCGCGAGGTCGGCGAGCTCGCCGAGGGCGAGCAGGTCATCCGTCTCCATCAGCGCGACGCCGTCCTCGAAGTCGAGGCGCTCGCCCGCCTCCACCTTCTCGCGGATCGGAGCCAGCAAATCGGTGCGTTCGAGGAGGGCCATCTACCGCTGTCTATCAACGACAGCGTAGGTGAGGGCGGCCAGATCGTCGCGGCGGGGGTGTCCGTCGAGCGCGTCCCGGGCTCGCTGGGCGTAGCGATCGGCCAGGCGGCGTGACCGTTCGAGCGCTCCGGAGCGGGCGACGCTGATCAGCACACCGTCCAGCGGGCCGCCGAGCAGCGCGGCCCGGACGGCCGCATCCTCACGCGCGGCGAGGAGGAGCGGGAGCGTCGGCGTGCCCTCGCGCAGGTCGGTGCCGCTCACCTTGCCGGTCTCGAGTGCGTCGCCGGTGCAGTCGAGGATGTCGTCGGCGATCTGGAAGGCCACGCCGAGCGACAGGCCATAGCCGGCGAGGCGGGCGTCCCGGCTGCCGAGCACGCAGGCGGCTTCGAAGAGCTTCCCGGTCTTCAGCGCGCAGCGCTCGACGTAGGCCTTGACCGCCACGTCGGGGTCGTGCGCCTGGGTGCGCTGGAGCGCCTCGCCCCGGGCGAGGCAGAGGCACGCGTCGGCGAGGACGGCGAGACCGTGGACGTCGCCCTGCTCCGCGAGCTCGGCGAACGCGCGGGCGAAGAGGTAGTCGCCGGCGGCGCGTGCCGCCTCCGGCCCGTAGCGCGACCAGGCGGAAGCGCGACCGCGGCGGAAGGCCGCGCCGTCGATGAGGTCGTCGTGGACGAGGCTCGCCATGTGCACGAGCTCGACGGCGACGCCGGCGGCGATCGGCGGCGCACTGTCCGACGGCGCGGTCAGGTAAACGAGCAGCGGCCGCAGGCGCTTGCCGCCCGCCGCGAGCACGTCGCTGCCGACGTCGGCGACCACGCCGCCGTCACGCGCGACCGCCCCCGCGAGCGCAGTCTCGAGGTTCTCGAGGTACTCACCGACGTCGCGCGCCGCGAGGATCTCGGCGACCGCCGTCACGCGGCTACCGCCGTGTGCAGGGCGACGATGCCGCCGGCGAAGAGCCGGTACCGGACCTCCGCAAAGCCGGCGCGCTCGATCGCCGCCCGCAGCTCCTCCGGCCCGGGGAAGCGGCGCACGCTGGCCGGCAGGTACGTGTAGGCGTCGCCACCCGGCAGCACCTTGCCGAGGACGGGCACGACGCGGTCGAACCAGACGCGGAAGAACGGGCGCAGCACCCCGGTCGGCTGCGTGATCTCGAGGATCCCGAGCCGGCCGCCGGGGCGCAGCACGCGGCGCGCCTCGCGCAGCCCGAGCTCGAGATCGTCCAGGTTGCGGATCCCGAATCCGGCCGTTGCCGCGTCGAACGATGCGTCCTCGAACGGGAGTGCAAGGGCGTCACCCTCGACCCAGAGCAGGTCGGGCGCCTTGCGCTGCGCGCGCTCGAGCATGGCCGGCGAGAAGTCCAGCCCGGTCACGCGCCCGCCGGCCGCCGCGTCGGCGAGGGCGAGATCGCCGGTGCCGCAGCAGAGGTCGACCACCAGGTCGCCGGGCTTCACGACCGCCGTCGCCGTCTCGCGCCGCCAGCGCCGGTCGAGGCCGGCGGTCATGACGCGGTTCATGGCGTCGTAGACCGGCGCGATGCGGTCGAACATCGAGCGCACGTCGTCGGCCGGCAGCCGCCCGGATGAGAACGGCGCAGCCTCTCCTGAAGAGCCAGCTCCCTGCTGGACCGGTCCTGGGGACTGTCCCCCGGAGATGTCTGCTTCAGACGGGTGCGGAGGCTTTGTCACCGATTCGTCACGGCTCACGAGGAGTCTTACCCCCCACTCCGGGACGAGCGCGTTCTCGACGCCGAGCTGGTCGAGGCAGCGCCCGACGATGAAGTCGACGAGCTGCCCGACGCTCTCGGCGCCGTGGTAGAAGCCCGGCGCCGCGAAGAGCACGACCGCGCCCGCCCGCCGGACGCGCAGCAGGTTCTCCAGATGGATCGTCGACAGCGGGGTCTCGCGCGGCACGAGCACGAGCTTACGATCTTCCTTCAGCGCGACGTTCGCGGCCCGGTGGATCAGGTTCGCCTCGCCGCCCGACGCGATCGTCCCGACCGTCGCCATCGACGACGGGCAGATGACGTACCCGCCGACGCGCGCCGAGCCGCTCGCGTACGGCGAGCCGTAGTCGGTCGGGTCGTAGACCGTCGCGACACCCTCGGCCGCCTCGGTGAAGCGCGCGAGCACCTCGTCGCGCGGCAGCGTCGGCTCGCCGTAGAGCTCGGTGGCGAGCACCTGGATCCCGGCCGCCGACGCACAGACGCCGACCTCGCAGCCTGCCCCGGCCAGCGCGGATAGGAGACGCGCGGCGTACGGCGCGCCGGATCCCCCGGTGATGCCGAGGAAGACGCGCACGCGCTCCGCCGGGGGTTACCCGCCGCCCTTGGAGGCAGCGAGGAAGGCGGCGACCTGCTGGAGCTGCACGTCGCTGAGGCTGCCGCCGTCTTTTGCGCCGAAGATCGGCATGACGTTGTTGCCGAACTTGCTCGGGTTGGCCACGTACTGCGCGAAGAACGCCGCGTTGTTGGTCTTGCCGATCGCGGTCAGATCGGGCGCGCCGAGGTTCGAGGTGCCGGAGCCCGCGTACGTGTGGCAGTTCAGGCAGCCGGCCTGGGCGAAGATCGTCGCGCCCTTCTGCACGTCGGGCGTCGTGGGCAGGTTGTTGGTCTTGGTCCACTTCGCGACGAGCACCGGCGCCTCGCCCGCGGCCAGCTCGGCCACCGTGGCGCCCTTGTAGGTCAGGACGCCCATCGTCGCGATGGTGAGCGCGATCGCGACGAGAGCGACGGGCCGGCGCAGCAGGCGCCGCTCGCGGCGGCGATCGAGGAACGGCAGCGCGAAGAGCAGGATGATCGCGATCGTCGGCACGCCGACGGTGCCGAGGATCACGGCGTTCGGGTTCTTGAAGATCCGCAGCAGGTAGAAGAGGAAGTAGAAGTACCAGTCGGGGCGCGGGTTGAACGTGATCGTGCCCGGATCGGCGGGCTGGGCGAGCAGCGGCCCCAGCCACCCGGCGTCGCCCGGCGTCTCGCCCGCGGTGTACTTCCAGATGACCGCGAGCACGATGATGACCGTCACGACGACGAGGCTCATCACCGTGTCGTGGAACATCGCGAACGGGTAGAACGGCTTGCCCCGCTCCTTGACGTCGCGCTTGTAGCGCGCGAACTCCTCGCGGCGCTCGTCCTGCGCGCGGCTCACCGCTTGTACCCCCCGCGCGGCGCCGGCTGCACGAGCCCGGTGCGCCCGTTCGGCTGAGGCTCCGGCTCCGGCCGCTCACGGCCCGCCGCCTCCTCCGACCACGGCGGGGACGTCACGCCGAGGCGCACGACGAGGTAGAGGTGCAGCGTGATCAGGCCGATCAGCGCACCCGGGATCAGCAGCATGTGCAGCGCGTAGAAGCGCGTCAGCGTGTCCCCGTTGATCTCGGCGCCCGCTCGTAGGAACTGCGACAGGAACTCGCCGACGAACGGCGCCGTCCCGTTCAGGTTGATGCCGACGACCGTCGCCCAGTACGCCGTCTGGTCCCACGGCAGCAGGTAGCCGGTGAAGCCCTCGAGCATCCCGAGAATCAGGAGGATGACGCCGATGATCCAGTTGAGCTCGCGCGGGTACTTGTAGGAGCCGAAGATGAACACGCGCGCCGCGTGGAAGAAGAGCAGGATGATGAAGACGCTGGCGCCCCAGCGGTGCATGCCGCGGACGAGCCAGCCGAGCGTGAGGTCGTTGGTGATGTACTGGATCGACGGATACGCCTCCGACGGGGTCGGCCTGTAGTACATCGCCAGCACCACGCCGGTCAGCGCCTGGACGATGAACGCGGTCAGCGTCGCAGACCCGAGCGTGTGGAACCAGCCCGAGTCGCGCGGCACGTTGCGGAAGAGGAAGTACTTGATGCCGCCGATGAGCCCGGAGCGCTCCTCCAGCCAGTCGATCGGGTACATGACGACCGTCTTCACGACGGACGGCTCGCGGTTTCGATCGGGGAGCGGCGGCATCGGCTACCTCCCCGGCGGCTGGATCGGGTACAGCCACGACTCGACCCCGTCGACGTGCTGACCGGGGCCGGTCAGCGGATAGGACTCGATCTTCGCGTTCGCGCCCGTCCCGATGACCTTGGCGACGCTGTACGGCTTGTTCAGCACGAGGTTGCGGCTGACGATCGAGAACTCGTAGCGGTCGAGCGCGCGCACAGGCGGGCCGGCGGTCCGGTTGCCCTCGGTGTCGTACTGGCCGCCGTGGCAGGGGCAGCCGAAGCCAGACGGCGCTGCCGGGATCAGTGTGACGGCCGAGCGCTTCTTGTTCTGGACGACGCTGATCGTCTTCCGCTGGTTCTCGGCGACGAGGCCGTTCGGCTGCACCGGGCAGCCGAGGTGGGCGCAGCGGTTGGAGATGATCGTGAAGCTGAGGTTCCCGTTGTTGCGGATGTACGCCACGCGATGGCTGACCTCGCCGGCCGTCGGGTCGCGGAAGAACTGCGTGATGATCCACTTGCCCTCGGGGAAGTTGTCGAGCGGCCCGAGGTTGACGTCGTCGTACTCCTGGTTCTCGAACGACGGCAGGACCACGAACCCGAGCACCGGCAGCGTGACGAGGCCGCCGATCAGCGCGGCGAGCCCAAGCGTGCTGGCCTCGAGGAAGACGCTGCGCGGGTACCGGTTGTCCACGCCCTCGTCGAACATGTCCGGCTCCGGCGCCGGCACCGGCGCCTTGGGTGCAGTGGCCGGCTGTGGCGCCGCCGCCGGCGCGGGCGCAGCGGGCTCGGCGGTGCCGCGGTACTCGCGGGTGGCCGCGCGCGCCCAGAGGAAGCCGAAGACGACGGCGATGATCACGCCGGCCACGACCGCGGTGGTGCTGACGATCAGCCCGGCGAGGATGCAGACGATGCCGACGGCGAAACCGACCGGCCAGATCGTCGGCCCCGGGCCTGACCCTCCCTCGCCATTCGCCACGAGTGGTTCCCCTGCCTCCTTGTTCTCGCGCCCGCAGTCCCTACGGACGGTCGCCGCCATTCAAGCCGCGGGAATCCTTACACGTCAACGACGTGACAGCCGCCGCAAGCGTCCCGTGCGGCCGCCGTTCGCGCTCGCGTCTCGAGCGGCGATCCCGTAGTCGGCCCAGCGCCGGTCGACGAGCTCCCTGATCTCCGGCGTCATCTCGATCTCCGGCGGCCACTCGCGCGCGCCCTCCTCCGGGCCCTTGGCGGTGGCGTCGATGCCGATCTTCCCGGAGATGAACTGGAGCGTGGTCGCGTGGTCGAGGTGGTCGGCCGGCCCCTCCGTGAGCAGGATGTCCCGCTTCGGATCGACGTTGGCGCCGACGTAGAAGAAGACCTCCTCGTAGTCGTGCACGTCCACGTGCGCGTCGACGACGACGATCGACTTCGACAGGCTGAGCATCCCGAGGCCCCAGATCGCGTGCATGACCTTCTTCGCGTGGCCGGGGAACGCCTTGCGGATCGAGACGATCACGCAGTTGTGGAACGCGCCGGCGACCGGCAGGTCGTAGTCGACGAGCTCCGGCAGCGTCATGCGCACCGCCGGCAGGAAGATGCGCTCGGTCGCCTTGCCGAGCCAGGCGTCCTCGGCCGGCGGCTTGCCGACGACGATCGACGGGTAGATCGCGTTCTCCCGCATCGTCATCGCGGTCACGTGGAAGACCGGGAACGGCTCGGCCGCCGTGTAGTAGCCGGTGTGGTCGCCGAACGGCCCCTCCTGCGTGAGGTCGCCCTGCTGGACGTAGCCCTCGAGCACGATCTCGGCAGAGGCAGGCACCTGGAGGTCGACCGTCTTCGCCTGCACCATCTCGACCGCCTCGCCCTTCAGGAAGCCGGCGACCATGAACTCGTCGATGTGCTTCGGCAGCGGCGCCGACGCCGAATAGGCGGCGACGGGGTCGAGGCCCAGCGCGACTGCCACCTCGAGCCGCCCGTCGGTGGCGAGGTAGTCCATGCGGCCGTCCTTGTGGATCTGCCAGTGCATCGCCGTCGAGCGCTCGTCGAGCACCTGCATGCGGTACATGCCGACGTTGCGCGACCCGGTCTTCGGGTCCTTCGTGATCACCGCCGGGAGCGTGATGAACGGGCCGGCGTCGCCGGGCCAGCAGGTCTGGACCGGCAGGCGGGAGAGGTCGACCTCGTCGCCGGTCAGCACGACCTCCTGCGAGGCACCCCGCTTCACGACCTTCGGACGCGAGTCGGCGATCGACTTCAGCGTCTTGAGGCCGCGCACCTTCTCGGCGAGCCCCTGCGGCGGCTGCATCTCGAGGATGTCCTCGAGCCTGGCCGCGATGTCGTCGAGCCGCTCGACGCCGAAGCCCATGCACATGCGGCGCTCGGTGCCGAACTGGTTGATCAGCAGGGCGTGTCGCGAGGCCTTCGGGTTCTCGAAGAGGAGCGCCGGCCCGCCCGACTTGACCGTGCGGTCGACGATCTCGGTCACCTCGAGGTACGGGTCGACCTCGGCGGCGACCCGAACGAGCTCGCCTTCCGACTCCAGCAGCCGGATCCACTCGCGCTGGTCGCCGGGCGGGGACATCGAGCGCGAGTCTACGGGTGCGGATGCTCGTTTCCGAGCGCGAGCTCGACGGCATCGCCGAGAGGGAGCGGCGGCGCGGGCGGCCAATCCGGCGTGCCCTTGAGCGAGTCGAGCACGCGGGCGTAACGGGCACGCTCGCTGCCGAGCATCCGGAAGCCGAACGTGCTCTCGGCGGCCTCGGCCAGCAGCCCACAGGACGGCCGCCGAGGCCTCCTCGCCCCTACCCAGCAGCACACAGGCGATCCCGGCGACGCAGTACACCGCCGCGCGCCGGTCGTCGTTCCCCTTCGCGACCCGCAGACTCTCCCCGTAGTAGGCCGCGGCCTCGTCGAGGCGGCCGCGGTCGAGGTTCAGGTCGCCGAGGCTGTGCGTCGTCTGGTCCGCCATCTGGGCGTCGCCGATCGCACGCGACAGCGCGAGGGACTCGATGAGAAGCGCGTCCGCCCGGTCGAACTCGTGGAGGTCGCGCCTGACCTCTCCGAGGTGATGAAGCGCCGAGATCACGAGCTCGTCGTCGTTCTGGTGCCTCGCGTCGGCGAGCGTGCGCTCGAGGAATTCGGCGGCGGCGACCGGGTCGCCCTGCTCCCAGGCACACATGGCGAGCCGGTACCGCACTGCTGCCGCGACCCGCTCGTCTCCTGCGTCGACCGCCTCGTCCAGGGCGCGTTGCCACAGCGCGGCCGCCCGCGGCGTGTCGGCCAACACGAAGAACGCGATCGCGCCGCACGAGCGCAGCACGGCAGCACGCAGGGCGCGCGGAACGTCGGCGACGACCCGCTCCGCAAACTCCAGCCATAGGCGCGCCTCATCCAGGAACAGGAGCGGCCAGAAGCCGCCGAGCGAGGCGCCGAGGCGGAGGGCAAGCTCTGCGCGACCGGTGGATCTAGCCCACGCCAATGCGGCCGCAACCTCGCGACGCTCCTCCATGAGGATGGCGCGCGCAGACTCGAACCCCGGTCCGACCGAGTGCATGGGAGCGTGCGTGGCGAGTGAAAGACACCAGTCGGCGTGGCGCTCGCGAACAGCTGTTTCCTCGCCGTCTGCCGCGAGCCGCTCGGCGCCGTAGTCGCGGATCGTTCCTAGCATCCAGAACCGCGGCCCTGCCGCGGTCTCCCGCCGACGGAGGAAGCTCTTGTCGACGAGCGCCTGCAGCGTTTCGGGGTCGGCCTCGCAGACCGCCTCCGCGGCCTGGAATGTGCAACCGCTCGCGAAGACCGTCAGGTGGGCGAAGAGACGCTGCTCGGGCCTGCTGAGCAGGTCGTGGCTCCACTCCACGGTCGCACGGAGCGTTTGCTGGCGCGGGTCCGCGTCGCGCCCGCCCTTCAGCAGGTCGAGCCTGTCTCCGAGCCGCTCGAGCAGCTGCTCAGTCGAGAAGACTGGCGTGCGGGCGGCCGCAAGCTCGAGCGCGAGCGGGAGGTCGTCGAGACGCCGGCAGAGCTCGGCAACGGCCGGCGTCGCGCGGAATCCGGCGTCCAGCTGGCGTGCGCGCGCCACGAACAGCTCCTCGGCGTCGGGCTCGGACAGGGCGGGCACCGCGTACACGTGCTCCGCCTGGAGGCGGAGGCGTTCCCGACTCGTCGCGAGGACGGTCGGCCCCGGCACCGAGACGAGGTGCCCGATCAGCGTGGCAGCGTCCGGCAGGAGGTGCTCGACGTTGTCGAGCAGCAGGAGCTCTCGCCTGCCGTCGAGCGCGGCGAGGACCGCGCGTTCGAATGACGCGCCGGGGTCGCCGCGGACGTCGAGCACGTCGGCGACCGCCGAGAGCATCAACGCCGGATCGCGCACCGCCGCGAGTGGAACCCAGCGTGTGCCGTCGGGATGGCTGTCGCCCAGCTCCGCGGCAGCCTGGACGGCGAGCCGCGTCTTGCCCGTCCCGCCCGGGCCGGTGAGCGTGACGATCCTGACGTCCGCGCGCCCGGCCAGCTCGGTCACGGCGAGTAGCTCAGTGCTGCGCCCCAGGAATGGCGTCGCGGGAACGGGGAGATTCGTTCGCGCGAGGCTGTTCAGGGGCGGGAACTCGCCGGGCCCGAGCTGGAACACGCGCTCGGAGGCCGCAAGGTCCTTGAAGCGGTGCTCCCCAAGGCTGACCAGCCCGGCGTCGCGCGCGAGCGCCGCGGTCGAAGCGGACACAACCGTCTGCCCGCCGTGCGCGGCAGCCGCGATGCGCGCCGCGCGGTGGACGTCGGCCCCGACGTACCCGCCATCCGCAACTAGGCCGGTGCCGGTGTGAACTCCGATGCGAACGTCGATCGGCCCGGACGCGAGCTCGGCCTGCGCCCGGCCGGCGGCCGCCAGCGCGGCCGGGGCTTCCCGGAACGCGGCGAAGAACGAGTCGCCCTGCGTGTCGACCTCGACGCCGCTGTTCGCTTCGAAAGCCTCACGGAAGACACGCCGGTGGTCGGCGAGCGCGTCGGCGTAGCGCTCGGCACCGAGCTCGTCGAGCAGGCGCGTCGACCCCTCGACGTCGCTGAAGAGGAAGGTGACCGTGCCGGTCGGGAGCCCACGCTCAGCCAGGAGGACAGCATCGCGCCTGGCTGCCGCGGAGCCAACTGCGACCAGCGCCCCGGCGTCACAGGAAGTACGCATGCTCAGCTGGCGCACATCCGCCGCCCTTGCGCTCGGCGCCTCGGTGCTGGCGACCGCCGTGACCGCTCCGGCGCTCGTCTCCGGCCCGTCGCCGTTCGCGGGCTGCGCGTCGGCGCCGGCGTTCGAGGGCGCCGAGGTGGAGCCGTCGCTCGCCGCCGACCCGAAGCGGGCCGGCCGGCTCGTCGCCGTCTACCAGCAGGACCGCTACCACGGCGGCGGCGCGCGCGGGATCGTGGCCGCGGCGAGCACGGACGGCGGCGCATCGTGGCGCCGGACGGCCCTGCGCGTGAGCGCCTGCGCGGGCGCGGCCGCGCCGTTCGCGAGCGACCCGTGGGTGAGCGTCGGCCCCGACGGGCGCATCTACGCGTCGACGCTGTCCGACGCGGTCTCGGTGACGACCTCCGCCAACTGGGGTCGCACCTGGTCGACGCCGGTCCGGCTGCGCGGGCAGTACGGCCTGACCGACAAGGAGGCGATCACGGCCGATCCGCGAAAGCCGGGCGTCGCGTACGTGACGTGGTCGGACTACCTCGCGACGAGCCCGCCCGGGACGACGAGCGACGAGGTGGTGTCGGTCACGCGCGACGGCGGCCGCCAGTGGAGCGCACCGCAGGTGGTCGTCCGGCACGGCCGGGAGGCCGGGCCCGAGGACGGCCAGATCGTCGTCGACCCGCGCACGGGGACGCTGTACCTCTTCACCGCCTGGATCCGCGGCGGCTACGCGACGCCGACGCGGGCGGCCTGGTACCTCGTCTCGCGGTCGACGGACGGCGGCCGGCACTGGAGCGCGGCGCAGCGCTTCGCGACCGGGACACCCGCCGCGCACCGGAGCGGGCCGGTGATCCGCACGTCGCCGCAGGTGCCGTCGTTCGCGATCGACGGGCGCGGCGCGCTCTACGCGGTCTGGCAGGACGCGCGCCTCTCCCGGGGCGCGCACGAGGACATCCTGCTGACCCGCTCGACCGACGGCGGGCGGCACTGGAGCACGCCCCGGCGCGTCAGCCGCGGGAACGACGCGATCATCCCCGTCGTCGCCGCGCGCGGGAACGGGTCGCTCGCCGTGCTGTACCTCGAGCTGGGCGCCCGCTACCGACTCGCGCGCTCCGCGGACGGCGGACGGCATGTCACCGACACGCGCGGTGTCGCCGGACTTCGCGATCACCGACGCGCCCGACATCACGCCGAGCCCGCTCGTCCCCGGCGGCTACTTCGTCGGCGACTACATGGGCGCGGCGCCGCTCGTCGGCGGCGGCTTCGGCGCGGTCTTCGTCACCGCGCGCGCCGGGACGACGGACACCACCGACGTCTACTACGTCGCGTCGCCGTAGCGCGAGCGACGTCGTAGGCATCTGATCGAGCGAGAGCTTGCGGCCCGCGGCCGCGGCCCGCCTCGAACTCCTCGCCGCCGCCCGCGGCCGCCTGCTCGCCAAGCCGCTCCGTGTCGTCGGCGTTCCAGCCCATCTGACCTCGTTCCTGCTCGACCTCGACTGCGCCCCAACAGCTTCCCGGCCCGGCGGGCGTCACCGCGGCGGCGTGCGACGACGGCGAGGGCCGCGAGCGCCGACGCGCCGAGCCGGGCGTCATCGATCTCCCGAGCGACCTCGATCGCCCTCCGGCCGGCGGTCTCTGCTGCCTCGAGGTTGCCGGCCTCGCAGCTCCCACTCGGCGAGATTCGACCAGCCCGATCGCGAGGAACCAGAGGATCCCGAGCTCGGCCGACAGCTCGACGCCCAGCCGCATGGCTAGCGCGATCGCCGCATCGAGGTTGCCGAGTGCGTACTCGACGTTTCCCAGCGTGCTGACGGCCTCGGTCTCGAGCATCCTGTTGCCCGTCTCCCGCGCACGACGGAGGTTCTCCTCCAGCACCGGCTGCGCGCCCACGACGTCTCCCTCGATCACGCTCGAGACGGCCAGCCGGTGACGGAGATTGACAATGCCGAACTCGTCGCCGAGCTCTTCGTAGATCGACGAGGCTGCGCTTGGAAAGCGCACGTGACCCGGCCTGGTCGCCGCTGACGGCGGTCACGCCCCCGTAGACGCGAAGCGCTCGGGCCTCGAGCTCCGGCGGGAGGTCCGCCGCCCGCTCGAGCAGCGCGGTCGAAGCGGCGGAGCGCCTCGAAGACATCGCTCGATACCCAGAACTGCTCGAGCTCGACGGCCATCGCCAACCCGAGCTGCGGGTCGTGCTCCTCCGCCCAGTCGAGCGCGGCGCGGAAGTTGTCCCGCTCGGCAAGCGCGATGTCGTAACGCATCGCGCCGCTCTCGACCCGCTCGGTGGCGAGGCACGTCGACTCGGCGACACTCCGAAGTACTCGGCATGCCGGCGACGCATGTCGTCGGCCTCGCCCGACGCCTCGAGCCGCTCGGCGGCGAACTCGCGGATCGTCTCGAGCATCCAGAAGCGGTCATCCGTGCGCCGGACGAGGCTCTTCTCGACGAGGGACTGGAGGACGTCGACGTCGGCGTCGCAGACGGCCTCGGCGGCTTCGAGCGTGCAGCCCGGGAAGACCGAGAGCCGCGCGAACAGGCGCTGCTCGTCGTCATCGAGCAGGTCGTGGCTCCACTCGATCGTCGCACGCAGCGTCGCCTGGCGCGGATCGGCGTCGCGGCCGCCCTTCAGCAGGTCGAGCCGCTGCCCGAGCCGGTCGACGATCTGCTCCGGGGACGAGCACCTTCACGCGCGCCGCGGCGAGCTCGAGCGGCGAGCGGCATGTCGTCCAGGCGCCGGCAGAGCTCCTCGACCGCCGGGCTCGCCGGGACGACGGCGCGCTCGCAGAACAGCGTCACGGCCTCGCTGTTCGCAAGCGGCAGCACCTCGTACTCGACCTCGCCGCGGACGCGCAGGAGCTCGCGCGACGTCACGAGCAGGCGCAGGTTCGGGCACGCCTCGACCAGCTCGCCGAGCGCCGGCGCGGCGTCGATCACCTGCTCGAGGTTGTCGAGCAGGAGCAGCTGCTCGCGGTCGCCGATGTGCGCCGCGAGCGGCCCCTGCGCGCCGACCGCCTGCGCGACCGTCGGGACGACGAGCGCCGGGTCGCGGAGCGGCGCGAGCGCCGACCCAGAACGACGCCGGCGCGAAAGTCGCCGACGAGCTCGGCAGCCGCCTCGATCGCGAGCCGCGTCTTCCCCGAGCCGCCCGGGCCGGTGAGCGTGACGAGCCGCGCGCCGTTGCGCAACGCCGCCCACCACCTCGCCGATCTCGCGCTCACGGCCGACGAAGCTCGACGCCGGCCGCGGCAGGTTCGTGTTCGCGATCGTCTTGAGCGGCGGGAAGACCTCGTCGCCCAGCTGGAAGATCCAGACCGGCTCGTCGAAGTCCTTGAGCCGGTGCTCGCCGAGGTCGCGGCAGACTGCATCGTCGAGGAGCTCGTACGTCGCGCGTGACAGGACGACCTGCCCGCCGTGGCCCGAGGCCGCGATACGCGCGCCGAGGTGGACGTCCAGGCCGACGTAGCCCTCGCCGGTGCGCTCCGGCGTTCCGGTGTGGAGGCCCATCCGAACTCGGACAGGCCCGTCCTCGAGCGCACGCTGCGCGGCCGTCGCGGCGTCGGCTGCGGCCCGCGCGTCGGGGAACGCGTAGAAGAACGCATCGCCCTGCGTATCCACCTCGACGCCTTCGGCGAAGGCCTCGCGGACGAGCCGCCGGTGCTCGGCCAGCGCGTCCGCGTAGCCGATCGCCGAGCTCGCGCAGCAGCCGCGTCGAGCCCTCGATGTCCGTGAAGACGAACGTGACCGATCCGGCGGGCAGGTCAGGCATGGGCGATCAGCGCCTCGGCGGCTTCCTCGACGGTCAACGATTTCCCGCGCGACCGGGCCGCCTCGAAGGCAGGCGTCGGCGCGGCGAGGACCTGGCGCGCATACCGGTCGCGCACGGCGCCCCAGGCGACCGGTCGCCGCTCCTCTTCGGCTTCGACCGCCCCCCAGGCCAGACCGGCCTCCGCGTCGTGGCCCCGTCTGGTCGCGACGACCGCCAGGTTGGCCAGCGAGTAGACCGCGTTCATGCGATCGCCCATCATCAGGCGGAGCTCGACCTCGCGCCGGGCCGCCGCCGCTGCGGCGTCGACGCGGCCAAGCTCGAGCGCCATCTCGGACAGCTCGCCGAGCATGTTGGCCTCCCACCACCGGAACCCCGACTGCCGTGCGAGGGCGATCGCGTCCTCGAGCAGCTCGAATGCCTGCTCCAGGCTCGCCGTTTCGCCGCTCGACGTACGCGACGAGGCTCAAAGCCTGCGACTGGCCGCTTGCCGAGCCGAGCTTCCGGTGCAGCGCAAGCGACTCCTCCGCGAGAGCGCGAACGGACGTCGGGTCACCGTCCCCGAACAGATGGCTGGAGCCGACCCGGTGTGACATCACGGCCACGCCGAAGTCGTCGCCGAGCGCCCGGTACAGCTCGAGCGAGCGCTCGTAAGCCGTACGTTCCGGCCGCCGGGTCTCACCGGTCACAATGCTGGACGATGCCGAGCGAGCGGACGAGCGCCGGCAGGATCGCCGGCGGAAGCTCGTCCTCGTGCTCCAGCACCGCCGTTACCCAGCGCAACCCCTCCGTCCCGTCCTGCGTCACCCAGAAGTTCTCGAACCGGATCGCGAGCAGCGCGGCCAGCTCGAAGCGGCCCGCCTCGAGCGACCACGCGAGGGCGGCCCGCACATTGCCCGCCTCGCGCGCCGCGAGATCGTGACGTTGCTCCGTCCCACGGATGATCGTCTCGACGGACATCCCGAACGTGGACGCCAGCTCGGCGAAATACTCCGCGTGGCGCAGCCTGAGCACGTCGCCCTCGTCGCTCTCGTCGAGTCGCTCGGCGGCGAACTCGCGGATCGTCTCCAGCATGACGTAGCGACTCGCCGCGGCGCCGCACGCAGGCTCTTGTCGACGAGCGACTCGAGTAGGTCGACATCGGCGTCGCAGACGCCTCTCGGCCGCCTCGAGCGTCGCGCCGCCGGCAAAGGCGGCGAATCGCCGGAACAGTTGCTGCTCGTCGGCGTCGAGTAGCTCCTAGCTCCACGCGATCGTCGAGTGCAGGGTGCGCTGGCGCTCGGGCAGGTCGCGCGACCGCGAGGACAGCAGCGGAAGCCGCTGCTCGAGCCGCTCGAGCAGCGCTGCCGGGCTCGAGGACGCGCACCCGCGCAGCCGCGAGCTCGATGGCGAGCGGCAGGCGGTCGACGCGGTCGCAGATGGCGACCGCGAGCTCGTACGGGATCTCTGCGTCGGCCGTCGCCCGCTGGCGGAAGAGCTCGACGGCCGGTGACTCGGGCAGCGGCTTCAGCGGGTACTCGTGTTCAGCCGCAATCCGCAGCGGCTCACGACTCGTGCCGAGCAACTGCAGGCGCGGGCAGGCCGCGACGAGTGAGGCGAGCTCCGGCGCAGCGTCGACGACTTGCTCGAGATTGTCGAGCACGACGAGCGCCTCCCGGTCGCCGATGTAATCGCCGACGTCGCCGCGCGCGCCGATCACAGCGCCGAGGGCTGGGAGCACCAGCGCCGGGTCGCGAACCGCGCTCAGGTCGACGAACCAGGTGCCGTCCGCGAACGCCTCGGTGACCTCGGAGGCGGCGGCGATCGAGAACCGCGTCTTGCCCGGTCCCGCCCGGCCCGGTGATCGTGACCACGCGCGCGCGGTCGACGGCCAGGAGCCGCATGACGTCGACCAGCTCCTTCTTCCGCCCGATCAGCGGGTTTGCGGGCGTGGGCAGGTTCGTCTGGTACAGCGTCTTCAATGGTGGGAACTCGCCCTCGCCGAGCTGGTAGATGCGGGTCTCGCCGACGTCTTTCAGGCGGTGAACTCCGAGGTCGCGCAGCTCCTGCCCGTCCAGCAGGCGCGCCGTCTGCTCCGAGACGAGCACCTGGCCGCCGTGGCCCACGGCCGCGACCCGCGCGCCGCGGTGGACGTCCATGCCGACGTAGCCCTCATCCGTCACCTGCGGCTCGCCCGTGTGCACGCCCATGCGCACCCGAACCGGCGTTGGGGCGAGCGCGCGCTGGCCCGCGACGGCTGCCGCCGCAGCATCCGAGGCGCGGGCGAACGCGACGAAGAACGCGTCGCCCTGGGTGTCCACCTCGACGCCTTCGTGGGCGGTGAAAGCGTCCCGCAGCAGCCGCCGGTGCTCGGCCAGCAGGTCGGCGTAGGCGTCGCCGTGCTCGCCCAGGAGGCGGGTCGATCCCTCCACGTCCGTGAAGAGGAACGTGACCGTGCCGGCGGGGAGCTTGGGCATGCGGCAACTAGCATCGCGCGCGATGTTCAAGTGGGCAACACTCGTGGCGGCCGTCGGGCTGCTGCTCGTCCCAGCGACGACCGGGGCGGGCGGGCCTGCCAGCTGGACGCGCATCCAGCCTGGGAACGCGACCGACGCGACGCCGGGGCTCGCGCGCACGGCCGACGGCACGCTGCACGTGGTCTGGGTGCGGGGCGGCAGCGCGAGCGCGGACGTCGTGCAGCAGGCGATCTCGCCGAGCGGCGCGCTCTCGGGCCAGCCGACCGTCGTCGCCGGTGGCTGGCAGGTCGTCAACCTGGATGCCGACGTTCTGTCCGTCGGCGGCGGGCTGCGCGCCGTCTGGGCCGGCGTCAAGGCGGGGGTCATCGGCGGCCAGGTCGTCGCCTCGTCGTCGACCGACGGTTCGTCTTGGTCGGCACCGACGGCGATAACCGACGCCGTCTCGGGCGTGTCCGCGTCGGGCATCGGCGCCGTGGCCGGGCCGGGCGGCGTGATGGCGGCGGCGCAGGGCGACGTCGCGCCCGGCACGAACCTCGTCCACGTCGGCAGCGGGCCGGACACGCGCTACGAGAAGGGCGGCTGCTGCGCCTCCGACCCGGAGGTCGCGGTGGACGCGGTGACCGGCAAGTTCTTCGTCGGCTGGTTCTCGTCCGTGGCCGGCAAGCAGGGGCTCTGGACGCAGGAGGTCTCCAGCGCCGGCCTCGTCGGCTCGGCGGCGCACGCGCCGGGCTCGTCGAACACGGACTCGTCGGCGGCCGTGCGGCCCGGCCAGCGCACCGCCCTGACGGGGCGGATCGGGGCCGGCGGCGTGTACCTCGCCTACGGCGCTGGCTACCCCGCGTTCGGGACCGTGCAGCTCGAGCGGATCGGCCGGCAGCCGGTCGCGGTCGCCCGTAGCAGCCGGATCGAGCATGTCGGCATCGCCGCCGGGCCGGGCGGGCGGCTGTGGCTCTTCTGGTCGACCGGCGACGGCTACGCCGTCACGCGCAGCAACCGCGCGGCCACCCGGTTCGAGAGCGTCACCCGCGTGGCGCTCCCCGAGGGCGGCGCCACCACCTACGGCCTCTACGGCGAGGGCTCCGCCGGGACGCTCGACCTCGTCGCGCATGCGGGCAGCGGGTCGGGCATCCCCGACTGGCACACGCAGGTGCTGCCGCGGCTTTCCCTGACCGTCGTCTTCAGCCGGACGGAGAAGAAAGGCGGCCAGCTGCTGCGCCGGCTCTCGCTGCGCGTCACGGACGCGGGCGACCCGGTGCCTGGCGTGGCGGTGAAGGTGGCGGGGCGCACGCTGCGCACAGCCGCCAGCGGGCGCGCGTCCGGGCTATTCCCGTCGACCGGCAAGCAGACGGGCGCGAAAGCTACGAAGGCCGGCTACGCGGCCGCGACGACGCGCGTCAGGCTCTAGTAGGAGGGCTGCCGCCGGCGCCGCTTGCGCCGCTTCTCGCGCAGGTAGTGCGACGTCGTGCCGATCGCGATCACAGCGATGAACACGAGCCCGACGAGGAGCATGCCCCTGATGACGTCGCGGCCCTCGGTGACAGCGTCGGCGAGCGCTTGCACGGCGTGAATCTACCCCAGCCGCCGCTCGTGCGCGGCAAGCGCCGTGTCGACCGCGCCGTCGCCCGCGGCGGCTCGCGCGAGAGCGAGCAGCGGCTCCGCGTCGCCCGCGCGGAGCGCGGCGCGCGCCTCGTCGAGGCGGCCGGTGCCGAGCAGCGCAGCCGTCCCCGCCCACGCGGCGCCGTCACCGTCGCGCTCCTCGGCGCGCAGCTGCGCGCAAAGCGAGATCAGCTCGGCCAGATCGTTGACACCGGCGGCGTTCGCCACGGCCGCAACCCGCACGAGCCCGTGCGCGTAGAGGTAGTCGCCGAGCAGTAGCACCGTCGTCCGCTCGGCAGGCGCGAAGAGCCGCGAGCGACCGTAGTGCACGAGGTAGCCCTCGTAGATCGTCTCCAGCCCCAGCGCGAGCGGCTCCTCGGCCAGCGGTGAGAAGACGGCCTCGAGCTCGCGCTCGGCCTGCGGGCGCAGGGCCTCGGCCCACAGCCGGCTCTCGCCGGCCGCGCCGCCCGCGAGATCGCCCCAGAGGTCAGCGACCGGAGGCGAAGAAGTCTGCAACGGCCTCCACCGTGTGATCGACGTCTGCGTCGGAATGCGCAGTCGAGACGAACATCGCCTCGAACTGGGACGGGGCCACGTAAATACCCGCATCGAGCAGATGGCGGAAGAGCGCGCCGTACCGCTCGGTGTCGGCCCGCTGCGCGTCGCGGTAGTTCTTAACAGGGACTGTCCCTGTTAAGAAGAGCGTGGCCATGGCGCCGACGCGCTGCACCACGGAATCCGGCGCGGCCTCGCGGAGCCCGGCTTCCAGGCGCGCGCCCGTGCGCTCGAGCTGCTCGTACACGGCGTCGTCCCGCAGGCGGCGCAGCACGGCCAGGCCGGCCGCCGTCGCCAGCGGGTTCCCCGAGAGCGTGCCCGCCTGGTAGACGTCGCCGACCGGCGCCAGCTGCTGCATCAGGTCGCGGCGCCCGCCGAAGGCGGCGAGCGGCAGCCCGCCTCCGGCGATCTTGCCGAGGATGGTCAGGTCAGGGATGACGCCGTAGCGCTCCTGCGCGCCGCCGCGGGCGACGCGGAAGCCGGTGATGACCTCGTCGAAGACGAGCAACGCGCCCGACAGGTCGCAGAGCCGCCGCAGCCCCTCGAGGAAGCCCGGCACGGGCGGGACGACGCCCATGTTCCCGGCGATCGGCTCGACGAGCACGCACGCCAGCCCCTCGCCGTACGCGGCCACCGCCTCGGCGGCCGCGTCGAGGTCGTTGTAGGGGCAGACGACCGTGTCGGCGGCCACCGCCGGCGGGACGCCGGGCGTCGACGGGATGCCGAGCGTCGCCAGCCCCGAGCCCGCCGAGGCGAGCAGGGCGTCAACGTGGCCGTGGTAGCAGCCCGCGAACTTGAGCACGCGGTCGCGGCGCGTCGCGGCGCGCGCGAGCCGGACCGTGCTCATCGCCGCCTCGGTGCCCGAGGAGACCAGGCGCACCTGCTCCACGGACGGCACGGCGTCGACGATCTCGGCGGCGAGCTCGACCTCGCCCTCGGTCGGCGCGCCAAAGCTCGTCCCGTCGGCGGCGGCGGCCCGCACGGCCTCCACCGTCTCCGGATCGGTGTGCCCGAACAGGAGCGGCCCCCAGGACATGACCCAGTCGAGCAGGAGCCTGCCGTCCGTGTCCTCGAGGTACGCGCCCTCGCCCCGACGCACGAAGAACGGCTGGTCCAGCCCGACGGCGCGCATCGCGCGCACCGGCGAGTTGACGCCGCCCGGGATCAGCGTCCGCGCCCGCCGGGCCAGCTCGCTACCGGCCGTCACAGCGATGGCGCGAGCTCCCTGGCCCAGTACGTGACGATCAGGTCGGCGCCGGCGCGGCGGATCGCCATCAGCGACTCCAGCGCGGCCTGCCGCTCGTCGAGCCACCCGCGCGCCGCGGCCGCCTTCACCATCGCGTACTCGCCCGAGACGTTGTACGCGGCGACAGGCAGGTCGAACCGCTCGCGGATGGCCCGGATGACGTCGAGGTTCGGCAGCGCCGGCTTGACCATCAGCACGTCCGCGCCCTCGGCGACGTCGAGCTCGCACTCGCGCAGCGCCTCGCGCACGTTGCCGGGATCCATCTGGTAGCCGCGCCGGTCGCCGAACGACGGCGCCGACTCGGCGGCCTCCCGGAACGGCCCGTAGAACGCGGAGGCGTACTTGGCGGCGTACGAGACGATCGGCAGGGATTCGTGCCCGGCGTCGTCCAGGGCAGCCCGGATCGCTGCGACGCGCCCGTCCATCATGTCGCTTGGACAGATGGCGTCTGCTCCGTTCTCCGCGTGGCTGACGGCCGTTCTGGCAAGCAGCTCGAGCGACTCGTCGTTCAAGACGCCGTGCTCGTCGACGACGCCGCAGTGGCCGTGCGACGTGTACTCGCAGAGGCACACGTCGGTGAGGAGCAGCAACTCTCCAAAGCGGTCGCGCAGCTCACGCAGCGCCTGCTGGATGACGCCGTCGGGATCCCAGGCGCCTGAGCCTTCCTCGTCCTTCGCGTCGGGGATGCCGAAGAGGATGACCCCCGGGATGCCGGCTTCGGCCACCGCCTCGACCTCGCGCGGAAGGTCGGCGACCGAGTAGCGCCCGAGCGCGGGCAGGCCCTCGTTCGCCCGCGTGTCGGGGCCGACGAAGAACGGCATGACGAGATCCCGCCGGTCGACGCGCGTCTCGCGGACGAGGTCGCGGAGCGCGCCGGTGCGGCGGAGGCGGCGGAGTCGGGTCTGCGGAAAGGTGGACATGGGCCGATTCTCGCAGCGTCAGAGCAGCAGGCGTCGGGCTGCGACCCGCGCAAGCGTCCAGAGGGCGGCCGTGATTGCGATGAGCCAGGCCGACTCGACGGCCAGCGTCCGCCACGGGCTGGCGTCGTAGAGCGCCGCGGAGAAGAAGCGCAGAGCGTGCTCGACGGGGAACAGCGCGCCGATCGCTCCGGCGAGCCGCACCGCGTCGGACGGCACCACGGCGACGAATGCGAGCGGCAGCGCCAGCGCCACGGCGGCGAGCAGCGCCGTCCGCGCCTCGCGCGCGAGCGCGGCGACGAGGCAGCCGAGCGCGCCCAGCGACGCACCGGCGAGTAACAGGCCCAGCGTCAGGAGCGGCAGGCGCGACCACGGCTCGCCGCCGCGGACGGCGGCTGTCTCGATGACGATCCCGAATGCGAGCGCCATCGCCGTCCCGAGCAGGGCGGCCACGACGGCGCCCAGCGCGACCTTCGCCGTGAGCAGCTCGCCGAGGCTCGCAGGGAGCCGTCCGATCACGTTCTCGTCCCGCTCGGCGGCGAGCGAGCCGGCGGCGAGCAGGAGCGCGAGCAGCCCGACCGTCAGCGTCAGCGCGTAGGCCTGAACCTGGGCGGAGAACGCCCACGTACGACCGTGCTCGGGCGCGTGGACGAGCGCGATCGGGTTCGCCGTCGCCTTCAGTGCGTCGCCCGTCTGGGCGAGGGCCAGCCGGGCTGCGCGGACGAACCGGCGCACCTTGACGACGGCCGGCGTCTGGGGCTGCGTCGCGAGCAGGCGGTCGGTCCGCCCCAGCCCGAGCACGTCGAACTCGCGACCCAGGAAGCTGCCCTTCCCGCCGCGCTCGAGCAGGTTGACGTACTCGAGGTTCGAGCCGATGTACGCGCCCTGAAGCTCCTGATTCAGTGCGTAGACGAAGGCCTGCACCTCGCGGACGATGCGCCCGGAGAACGGGCTCGGGCTCGTCTCCAGCTCGAGCCGCGGGCTCCGCACCATCCCGCGCAGGTCGGAGACGAACCCGTGCGGGATGCGGACAATCGCGATGACGCGGCCGGTATCGAGCTGGTGCCGCGCCTCCCTGTTCCTTAGACGAATGAGTTGCACCTCGCGGCCGGCGCGGTCGATCGCCGGCTTGATGCGGAACACGCGGTCGCCAACCTGGAGCGACGGCGGCAGGCCCGCCTCGTCGACCAGGGCGACGCGCGGCTTCGTGCCGGCGTAGGCGCCGACGAGCGCGACGAGCACCGCGACGACGAGCGGGTAGCCGACCGCCGCGGCGAGCAGCAGCGGCGAGCGGCGGAGGATGCGCAGGTCCTTCCTGAGGATGAGCGCGGCCCGCCTCATGCCAGGTGGCCCTCTTCGAGCGCCAGGACACGCGTCGCATGGAGGGCCGGCTCGTCGCCGGCCTGCGTGGCGAAGACGACGGCGCCGCCGGCCGCGCGACGCTCCGCCGCGAGCTGCCAGAAGCGCTCCCGCGCCTGCTCGTCGAGCGCCGCCGTCGGCTCGTCCGCAAGCAGCAGGTCGGGGTCGCCGAGGAGCGCGAGCGCCAGATTGAGACGCTGGCGCTGCCCGACCGAGAGGAGGCCGCTCCGCCGCGCGTCGTCGCGGAGCCCGAGCGCCTCGAGCAGCGCCGTGGCGCGTGCGGACGGGTCGGGCGCGCCCGCCAACCGCGCGAACAGCTCGATGTTCTCGCGCGGCGTCAGCCGCCCGTAATGGCCCGCCCGCTGCGGCGCCCAGCCGACCGACGTCCCCGGCGCCCGCTCCACCCGGCCGTCGCTCAGCGGCAGCGACCCGGCGAGCAGCGCGAGCAGCGTCGACTTGCCGGCGCCGTTCGGCCCGACCAGCGCGACGGCTTCGCCGGCGGACACCTCGAGGTCCGTCGGGTGGAGGGCGACGTGGTCGCCGAACCGGCGCGTCACCCCGCGCGCCGCGAGCAGGACCGTCAACGCTGCGCTGCTGCCGGCGGGTCCTGCGCCTCCTGCACCGGCGTGAGCTCGCGCGGCGCGGGTGGCTCCTCGGCGGCGGGCGTGGCCGCGGCCTCTGGCTCGGGCTCCACCTCCACGGGGATCGCGACCTCGCCCGGCTTCCACGGCTCGAAGACGACCCGCTCGGAGAAGAACTCCCAGAGCGCGCGCATGACGGCCAGGAGCGGCAGCGCGACGAAGATGCCCAGCAGCCCGTAGATCTCGGCGCCGGCGAGCAGCCCGAAGATGACGAGCAGCGGGTTCAGCCGGAGCGCCGTTCCCATCACCTTGGGCACGACGACGTGGCCCTCGAGCTGGTGGATGCCGAGGAAGAGCAGGGTGACCCAGATCGCCGAGACCGGGTCGACGACGAGGGCGTAGGCGATCGGCGGCACGGCGCCGAGCCACGGGCCGAGGTACGGGATCAGCTCCATCAGCGCGACCCAGGCGCCGAACAGGAGCGCGTAGTGCTGCATGCCCTGTGCCCAGCCGAGGACGCCGAGCAGGTAGAGGCCGAAGCCTGCGCTGGCGCCGATGATCAGCGAGACGAGAGCCTGCGCCTTGACGTAGCCGATGAGCGCCTGCTCGACGAACGGGAGCAGCGACTCCTGGCCCTCCCGGGGTGGGAAGCGCCGGTCGAGGGCGGTTCTCAGCCGCCCGAAGTCGAGCAGCATGTAGATCGAAGCGACGAAGATCAGCACCAGGCTGATCAAGAGCTGGGCGACCGACAGGGCGGCACCCTCCAGGAAGTTGATGATCCTGTCGGTGTAGCCCTGGAGGTTGCGCTCGCGCAGGCGCTTGACCAGCTCGTGCCCGCGCGTCTGCACGTCGACACGCTTGAGGCCGTGGTGGTCGAGCCAGGCCTGGAGCCGGTCGACGTCGTGATCGGCCGCGGTCTGGCCGGTTCGTCCGTCGACCTTCGTAACGTAGGTGTTCACCCGCTTGGTGGCCGTCGTCGCCTCGTTCACGACCGAGGTGCCGATCGCCGCCAGGATCAGGACGAGTGCACCGGCGAAGCTGAGGTAGACGATCGCAATCGAGATCCCCCGAGGCAGCCGCAGGCCGATGAGGCCGCGGACGATCGGATCGAGCAAGAGCGCGATCAGCGCGGCGACGAGAAACAGGAAGACGACGTGACGCACCGCGCCGAGCACCACCCAGAGCAACAGCAGCAGCAGCGGCAGCCCAACGAGCTGGATCCAGCGCGGAATCTGGATCCGCGGAGCGTCCTGCATGGCGGCGATCGTAGCGCCGGCGGCGGGCGGCGGCCCGCGCGGCGCAGGCATCTCACGGCGGTCCCGACCAGCCTGCGCCCGCCCGCGTGGGATTGGTCATGGGAGCAGGACGGGTCACTGGCGCTCTCCCCGCATGAACTTTGGGAAGATTTGCCACTACACTCCCCCCGCTCCGTGTCACAAAGTCAGTCACAAAGTCGCCGGTTGCGCGTCGCGAAGGCGTCAAGTACGGTCGCGCCGATGCCTCGGCGGGCCACCAGCCCGAGGCGCCGCCAGCGGCGGGCGCGTCCGCGCTTGCACGCCGGCCGCGTCATTGCGGCCGCGCTGATCGCCGTCGCGGTCGGCGTCACGCTGCTCATGACCGCGTTCTCGGGGAACGAGACGCGCGTGCGCGCGACGACGCTGGTCGCGCCCGCGCAGCGCCTGCTCCCGGCTCGGCCGCTGCCGCAGGTGATCGCGACCCGAGGGGCGCTGCGGCTCGAGCTGCCCGTCGCGCAGAGCCGCGTGACGGCGATCGGGTACCACACGCCGTCGACGTCGGGCGACCTCTCGCTCAGCCCGGTCGGCCAGCCGGCGAACGAGGGGCTGCTCGCACGGGTCGCGCACAAGCTCTTCGGTGGTGGTAGCGGCGGCCTCCGCTACTACCTGCTCGGCGGCACCGGCGGCTCCGACACCGGCGTGCTCAACGTCGGCGCGCCGTCCGGGACGGACGTCTACTCGCCGGTCGACGGGACGGTCGTCGGCCTGACCGACTACGTCATCAGCGACAAGAACTACGGCGTGCGCCTCGACATCCAGCCGGCGGCGGCGCCGGCGCTCGTCGTCTCGCTGACGAACCTCCGGCCCGATCCCGGGCTCAGCGTCGGCTCGACGGTGAAGTCGACGGTGTCGAAGGTCGGCAACGTCATCGACATGTCGCACGTCGAGACGCAGGCGCTCGCGCGCTACACGCAGGATCACGGCAACCACGTCGCGGTCGAAGTGCGCCAGGCGACCGCGCTCGCCGTTCCCTGAATCTCCTTCATGTAGCGGACGTCTTCGGCTCGGCCGGCCGCCGCGCGGTCGAGCAGCTGCTGCCCCCGCTCCGCGAGGAGCTCCACGTCGACGTCTGCGTCGTGAACGGCGAGAACGCCGCCGACGGCTCGGGGCTGACGCCGCGACTCGCCGAGCGGATTCTGGCGGCGGGCGCGGACGCGATCACCCTCGGCAACCACGCCTGGCGGCGGCGCGAGCTCCTGCCCTACGCCGATACGTCGCCGGTGCTGGTGCGGCCGGCGAACATGTCGCGCCACGCCCCGGGCCGCGGGCTGACGGTGGTGCCCGCCCGCGACGGGACGCCCGTGGCCGTCATCAACGTGATGGGGAAGCTCTACCTCGACATCGCCGTCGGCCCGTTCGAGATCATCGACGAGCTCGTCGACGAGGCGCGCGCGGCGACGCCCGTCGTGATCGTCGACATCCACGCCGAGGCGACGAGCGAGAAGGTGGCGATGGCCCGCTGGCTCGACGGCCGCGTCACCGCCGTGATCGGCACGCACACACACGTGCAGACGAACGACGCCCGCGTGCTCCCGGGCGGGACGGCGGCGATCACCGACGCCGGCATGACCGGCCCGCACGACTCGGTGATCGGCGTGAAGGCCGAGCTCGCGATCGAGCGCATGCGCACGGGCCTCCCGGTCCGGTTCGAGCCGGCAGACGGCGGCGTGCGCCTCGAGGGCCTGCTCGTCACCTGCAACTCGGACGGGCGGGCGACCGCCTGCGAGGCGATCAGGCGGGAGCTTTAGCCGGCTCCGCGGCCGGCGCCCGTCGCAGGGCGAGCTCTCGAACCGGCAGCACGAGCACGGCGATGATCGCAAGCAGCATGAGATCGCGCGTGAAGACAAGCCACGATGCCGTCGTCGCGTAGTCGTTGACGAGCGCCCAGTAGCGCGTCGGGAACCAGAACTGCGTCAGCACGAGCGCGAGCCCGAGCAGCGAGCTCGCGATCAATCCGCGCCGGCCGGCGACCAGCGGGACGAGCGGGATCAGCCAGATCAGGAACTGCGGCGACAGCACCTTGCCGAGCACGATGAAGGCGCACACCGTCGCCGCGAAGTAGCGGACGAGCCGCTCGCGGTCGGCGGGGCCGCGGGCGAAGGAGACCCACAGCGCGACGACGACGGCGAGCTGAAGGAGCAGCATCACCACCGCGAGCACGTCGGCGCCCGTCCCGGACAGGTTCTGCGAGCCGGCGTTCGAGGCCGTGTGGAGCCCGATCCCGGTCAGCTGGTGGGCGGCGAGCAGAACGGCGGCGCCGAGGCTTTCGACCTGCAGCCCCCGGGTCGCATGCAGCGTGACCGTGTTCCACATGCCGCCCGGTGAGAGCACGAAGAACGGGAGGACGATGACCAGCAGCGTGCCGGCGGAGACGGCCGCGCAGCGGATCGCCTCCGTCCGTCCGTGCCGTCGCCACGTGTAGGCGACCGCGATCGGTATGAGGACGAGCGGGAAGACCTTGGCCGCGGCGCCGAGCCCGAGCAGGCCGGCGCCGATGCGGTCCCGTCCGAGCAGCAGGGCGGCGAGTGCGGCCACCGTCAGCGCGGCCGGCAGGTAGTCGAACCGGGTGCGGACGACCGACCCGAGCAGGAGCGGGGCGAGGGCGGCAAACGCGAGCGCCGCCACCAGCGGCGGCCCGCGGCGCCCGAGCGCGCGCAGGCAGACCAGCATCGCCCCGAGCGCGGCGAGCGCGCAGAACAGCATCGAGCCGTCGAACACGTTCCTGTAGCCGGCGCTGCCGTTGCCGATCGTCGGCAGCAGGAAGGCGGGGAGCGCGGCCGGCGGATACTCGAGGTGGAAGTCGCGATACGGGATCTGGCCCGCGGCCATCGCGCGCCCGTAGCCCTCGTAGACCGGCACGTCGGTGATGACGATCCGGTTCCAGATGCTGAAGTGGAGCAGCGTCCACGAGAAGAGCAGCAGCACGACCGCCCCGGCGCCGACAAGCACGGTTCGGCGCTCGGTCGCCTCGCGCGGCAGCCAGGCGGGGACCTCCGACCGCGTCAGCGCCGCCGGCGCGAGCACGGCGAATGCGACGAAGGGCAGGAACCACGGGATGTAGAGGTAGAACCAGTGGATCAGGACGAACTCGAACCCGATCAGCAGCGCGCCCGTCAACGCCGCGAGCTGGAGCGGGCTCTTGCGCTTCGGGACGAACGCGAAGACGACGGCGGCGATGACCACGACGGCCGTCAGCAGCTTGCGCAGCCAGGCGAGATTGGGGATCCCATGCGCGTGGTACTGGCCCCAGTCCCACAGCGAGAACGGAGAGTGGCGGTCGAACTGGGACACGAAGGTGCGGTCCCAGAAGACGCGCACCTCGTGCAGCGGGTGCGGCTCGAGGAACAGGATCCAGAACGCCGCCAGCGTCGTCAGCGCGAAGGCCGCGGCGAACAGGAGGATCGGCCGTGGCCGGCGGATTCCGTCCGGATACGTGGCCCAGAGCGGCACGACGATCAGCGCTGCCATCTTCGTCCACGACGCGAGCGCCGATCCCACGCCGCGACCGGAAGGCGAGGACGCCGCCCAGAAGCCGAAGATCAGGAACGCCGGCATGATCGCGTCGTTCGTGTTCGCGTTCGACGCGTACTCGGTGAACGGGTAGGCCGCCCACGCGAATGGGAGCGTCACCGCCAGCCGCCAGCCGCCGAAGCGGCGCCCGACGAGCAGCAGGCCGAGCATGGCGATGATGTCCCAGAGGATGCTAGTGAAGTGGGCCGCGGGTAAGTCGTCCCAGCGCCCGGGCCAGCCGAAGATCCAGAAGCCGGGCAGGTAGGCCTGGTAGGAGACGGGGCCGTACGTGTCGCCCGTCTCGTTCGCAGTCTCGCAGCGCCCGTTCGTCTGGACGCGGTCGCGGACCGCGCCGTCGGCATTCGTGGCGCCGCACTTCGGGAGGTCGTCCTCGATCGGCATGTGCCCGTAGGGCGCGTTGCCGGTCGCGATGCGCTGCGCGCCGATCACCCCCGCGTAGCCGACGTCGATCACGTTGGAGGTCTCCGTGTTGAGCCCCACGCGGAACCCGACGAGGAAGATCGTCGCGGCAGCGAGCAGCCAGATCGGCCAGACGGGCGCCGATGCACGCACGGGTCTGCCCCTGAAGCCGATCCAGACCATGCGCCCGATCAGGTAGGCCATCGGCGGGTAGGCGAGCGGCACGCTGGCGAAGACGTCGCCGTTGTTGTAGTAGGCGAGCGAGACGCCGAACGAGAGCAGGACGAGCAGGTCGAGGTTCCGCATCGACAACGGGCGGCGGAGGTTCGCGAGGCCGAGGAAGAAGATTGCGGAGAGCGCCAGCCAGATCCACGGCTTGTTCAGCTCCTTGCCACCGAATGCGCCCGGGTAGCCGCGCGCCATCGACCATGCCACCTGCGGCCCGGTCCAGGCCTCGATGACGCTCTTCGACGCGTCGTCGACGCGGCCGCGCGCGATCTCGCCCGCCGCGCCCCACCAGACGTGCACCGTCCACGAGCCGTCGCTCGCCGTGAAGGTCGCGTCCGTCGTGCGGCCCTTCTGCGGGTAGCGGTTCAGCCAGTCGTGGATCTTGTGGTTGCGGAGGAAGATCGCCGTCGCGCCGGCCGCGGTCAGGTGCTGCTGCTGCTGTGCGACGAACGGCGCGAACGGCGTCTGGACGATGCGGCCGTGCGTGTCGTAGACCGGCGCGGTCGGCGTCGCGCTCAGCGCGGCCGGCGCGAGCGCGAGCACGATCAGCGACGCGGCGAGGAGCGTCCGGCGCACGCGGGCAGGGTGCCTGCTCGTGCGGCGCGCTGCCGGTGCGCTCAGGTGCCGGGCCGGCGGACGCGGAACGACCAGAGCTTGTTGCCGATGAAGTTCACCGGCGTGACGAGCACGATCGCGATTGCCTGCGCGACGAGCTTCCCGAGCCCGAACCCGATCAGGAGGTGCAGGCAGAGCAGGTTCGCGCCGAGCGCGAGCAGCGAGACGACGAGGAACCTCGCCCCCTGCGCCCCGACGTGGCCGCGCTGACCCCTGAACGTCCACTGACGGTTCCATATGTAGTTGTTCGTCACCGCAACGAGGAAGGAACACACCGCGGCGAGCAGATAGTGGACGCCTGCGTTGATGAGCAGCCAGTAGACGCCGAGGTTGATGACGTAGCCGATTGCGCCGACCGCGCAGAACTTGCCGAGCTGCACCCAGTTGTGCGGCTGCCGGAGCGCGTGCGCAGCGCGCCGCCGGCCGGCGAGGGCTGGTGTGGCCGCGACTGCCTCGCCCGATTCCACGGCGGCCGAGCCTAGCGGACGCGGATCGGTCACAGCACCGGGCCTTCCCCGATCAGCGGCACGAACCGGACGGGCGTCGTCCGCACGACCGCAGGCCCCTCGGGCGTCCGGACGACCAGCGAGAGCAGCTGGCCGGTGGGGTCTCCAAGTGGGACGACGATGCGGCCCCGCATGACAAGCAGCTCGTAGAGCGCCTCGGGGAGCCCCGCCGTTGCGGCGGCAACCGCGATCGCGTCGAACGGCGCCTGGCCCGCCAACCCGAGCGTCGCGTCGGCGACGATGACCTTAACGTCGCCGTAACCCGCTGCGGCGAGGTTCTCCTGCGCCTGCGCCGCGAGCTCGGGGATGCGCTCGACCGACACGACCTCGGCCGCGAGCTCGTGGAGGACGCCCGCCTGGTAGCCCGAGCCCGTCCCGACGTCGAGCACGCGCTCCGTGCCGTGCAGCTCGAGCGTCTGTGCGATGAGCGCGACGATGTACGGCTGCGACATCGTCTGGCCGGCGGCGATCGGAAGGGCCGCGTCGTCGTAGGCGTGGGCACGCGCTGCAACAGGAAGGAAGGCTTCCCGGGGCACCCGCTCCATCGCGGCGAGCACGCGCTCGTCGGTGATGTCGCGGCTTCGCAGCTGCTCGGCAACCATCGTGCGCCGAGCCTCGGCGAAGTCAGGCGACACGGGCGGCCGCCGCGGCCTCGACCCCGAGGCGGCGCGCGACGAACGGCGCGATGTCGACGATGCGCGCTGGCGGCGGGCCGGCGCCGACCGAGAGCATCGGCACCTCCGAGTCGCCTGCGAGGAGCGAACCATGGCTCCCGCCGCCGACGTGCAGGCGGCCGCCGATGTCCGCGAACTCGCAGCCCTCGGCCGCGCTGGCGAGCACCTCGCCTGCGCGCGGGCTGGCGAGCGCCTCCCAGACGCGCTCGAGGCCGTTCGGGTCGGCGAGCAGCCCCTCGTCGCCCGAGGTCTCCCAGGCCCCGTCACCGTCGGGCCGGAACCGGAGCTCCTCGCCCTGGCGTCGGACGACGGCCTCCTCGCCTGCGCGGAAGAGGACGGCGTCGACCGCCGGATCGCGCTCGAGGCGGGCCGCGACCTCCTCGACGCCGATACGGGCGCCGGTTAGGCGGTAGACCTGAGCGAAGCGGTTCGAGGCGGCGACGAAGAGCTCGGCGTCGTAGTGCGGGCCGCGCGACGAGAGCAGCGGCAGGTCGGCGAACGCGCGCTCGAGCTGCACGCCCTCGCGCACGCCCGTCTGGCCGTGATCGGAGCACAGGATCATCTCGTAGCGCTCGAGGAAGGCGTCGCCGCCGCCCGCCGCCTCGAGCAGCGCCCCGACCGCCGCGTCGCTGCGGGCGAGCGCCTCCTCCGTACCCCTGGGGCCGCGGGCGTGGGAGGCGAAGTCGTAGTCGGGCAGGTAGTAGACGAGAAAGTCGAAGCCGTCGCGGGTGACGAGCCAGCGACCGACCGCCGCAGCGTACGCGTCGATGGAGCCGAGCGAGCGGTCGCGCACGGCGAGCGGCGCGCCGGTGCGGTCGGACTCGAAGAGGCTGTAGTAGAAGAAGCGCGACGGCCCCTCGACCGCGGGGACGATCGACCCGAGCGTCGAGCGGTGGACGACCGGGCCGCGATAGACGGTGAAGTTCACGGCCGCAGTCGTCAGCCCGGCGCCTTCGAGCGTCTCGAAGATCGTCGGCGTCTCGCGCGAGAGGTGGTCGCGGTTCATCGTGATGACCGCGTCCCGGATTGCCTGCCGCGACCCGACGGCCCGGATGGCGGCGAACGAGGAGCCGTACTCGACGATGCGGCCGTGCTCGCGGTCGTACCAGACAAGGCCGGGGATGCCGTGCTGCGACGGATGCGCACCCGTCGCGATCGAGGCGAGGCAGACGGGCGTCAGCGAGGGAAAGGTCGAGACGCCGCGCCGGTACTCGCCGTGCTCGGCGAGGAACGAGAGCGCCGGTGCGGTGCCGCGCTCCACCGCGTCCTCGAAGACCTGCGGCGTGAGGCCGTCGATGACGACGAGGACGACTTTGCGGCTCACGCCAGGGAGCGGAGCCCCGCGTACCGCCGGCCGCCCCGCCGCCGGACGAGCAGGGCGAGCACGGGCAGTGCGATCGCCTCGAGGTAGCCGACGACCGGGATGAGCGCGAGCGCGGCGCCCACGAGGCCGATCAGCGTGGCGAGCACGGCGGTTCCGCTTCGCGTGCCGCCCCGCGCGAGCGCGCCGCGGACGAGCGGACCGGCGCCCGCACCGCCGAGCAGCCCGCCGATCGCCCCGGCGACCGCCTCGGCCGTCCCCGAGAGCCCGAGCCCGAGCAGCAGGCCGATCACCGCGGCGATCGCCGCCGGCAGCGCGAAGCCGCCGCGCGTGCCCGCGAGCCAGCCCGCGAGCACGACGCCGATGCTCGCACCGAGCCCGAGGAACAGGCCGACGAGGTACAGCGTGTGCACGCCGGCCAGTGTAGAGACGCGCCGTTTCGGGGAATCCGAACGGCGCCACCCGACGTAGGGTTGGCCACAACCCCGAAGGGAGGAGGAAGCACATGCGCAAGACCCTGTGGGTCGCCGCGGCCGTGGTGGTCGTCGGTGTCCTCGGCTCGGCGACGTTCGCGCTGGCACACGGAGGCGGGAAAGACATCAAGGCCGACCAGCTGAACGGCTACAACGAAACGCCGACCCTGTCCACCGACTCGACCGGATCCTTCAAGGCGAAGATAGACGACAAGGGACAGACGATCACCTACACGCTGTCGTACAGCGGGCTCGAGGGCGACGTGCTGATGGCGCACATCCACATTGGCCGGCCCGCGATCGCCGGAGGGATCATGGCCTGGCTGTGCCAGACGACCACGAAGCCGTCGCCGTCGGCCGGCACGCCGACGTGCCCGCAATCGGGCACGGTGTCCGGCACGCTGACCCCGGCGAGCGTCCAGGCAGTTCCCACGCAGGACGTCGCGGCCGGCAACTGGCAGGAGTTCGTCGACGCGATCCGCAACCAGGCCGCGTACGCAAACGTGCACACAACGAAGTTCCCGGCCGGCGAGATCCGCGCCCAGGTGCGGACCGGCGGCGAGGGGCACAACCACTAGGGGATGAGTTGGGGGGCCCGGGCAACCGGGCCCTTTCACTCCTCGAGCCGCCGGATGACGTCGAGCCCGAAGGCGGCCGCGCGCGCTCCGTCGACCACGCGGTGGTCGAACGTGACCGCGACGTAGGCGACCGGCGCGACCGTCACCTGACCGTCGCGGACGACCGGGCGGTCGGCGATGCGGCCGACACTGAGGATCGCCACCTCCGGGTGGTTCACGATCGGCGTCTGGAAGAGACCGGCGAGCTTGCCGGCGCTCGTGAGGGTGAACGTCGAGCCGCGGAGCTCCTCGGGCGCGAGCGTGCCTGCGCGAGCGCCCTCGGCGAGCCGGCGAACGTCGGCGTCGAGCTCGTCCACCGAGCGGTGGTCGCAGCCGCGGACGACCGGGACGACGAGGCCGGCATCCGTCTGGACGGCGACGCCGAGGTCGTAGTGGTCGAGGTAGAAGATCGCGTCGCCGTCGAAGCGCGCGTTCAGCTCCGGGAACTCCTTCAGCGAGAGCGCGCAGGCCTTGAGCAGCGAGGCGACGAGGCGGCCCAGGTCGACCTTCGAGAAGTTGCACTCCTCGACCCACGTGACCGGCGCCACCTCGCGGTGCGCGCGGGCCATGTGCTCGGCAATCAGGCGGCGGACGCCGCGGAGCGGCACCCGGGCCGCGGGCTTATCGCCCGCGGCTAGTCGGACGTCGTCCTCCGTGATGCGGCCGCCTGGACCGCTGCCCGTAACGCTCGCGAGGTCGACTCCGCTTTCCTCGGCGATCCGGCGAACGAGCGGCGTGGCCTGCACCCGCCCTGGCGAGGGCTCGGTGGTTGGCGGCGCAGGCACCCTGACCGTTTCGCCCGCGTCGGCGAGCGACACGGTCGGCCCGTCGCCGGGCGAAACGGTCGCGTCCCCGATCACCACGATGACCGTCCCGACGGGGACGACATCGCCCTCCTGGGCCAGGATCCGCGCCACGGGCCCGGCGGCGGGCGACGGGATCTCGACCGTCGTCTTGTCGGTCTGTACCTCGACAAGCGGGTCGTCCTCGGCGATGACCTGGCCCTCCTTGACGAGCCAGCGGGCGATCTCGCCCTCGGTGAGGCCCTCGCCCAGGTCGGGCAGCTTGAACTCATATGCCACGGCGCGGAAACCTAGCTGCGGGGGCGCCCCACCCAGGCGTCTGGCGGCACGATCAAGACACGCAGCCCGCCCTCGACCCGCCACAGCGACACCGCCTGCTCGTCACCGGCGAGCTCGGCGGCCGTCTCGCGCGGGACGTAGCCGGCCTGGAGCGTCCGCTCCTCGTTCCAGATGCCGACGGCGTTGGGATCGTGCTCGTTGTCCGGCTCGGGGACAAGCGCGAGCCGCCGCCCCGGGTCGAAGGACGCCTGCGCGAATGTGTCGGGCCGGAAGGTCACACCCGCGACCGGAACGACGCGGATGCGCTCGTCCTCCCAGCGCACCGGCTCGCCGGTGGCCGCGTCGCGCAGGAAGTAGCCTCCGCCGCCGCGCTCGAGCCAGAGGCGGAGACGCTCCGTCACCGGCTCGCGACGAGCTCGGCGAGGCCTGGGTAGCTGACGACGAAGCCCTCGTCGTCGAGCACGAGATCTGCCTCGAACAACGACCCCGCCCGGAACCGCACCGTGTTCGCGCCGAGCGGCTCGTAGCGCTGCTCGGAGCGTTCAACGGCGAGGTCGGGCACGGAGACCCAGGTCATGGCGTACTCCCTCGGTGCCGCGAGCCCGTCGCGGAGCACGGGCAGCGTGTTGAACAGCGGCGAGAAGCCGAGATCGAAGAAGTCCGTGCCGTCGAGGAGGTGGGTATCCAGCTCCGGGCCGCCCTCGATCGCAGCGCGAAGCCGCCCCCGCTCGAGCCGGTACCGCAACTCGTAGACGGCACCGAGCTGCGTGCCGCTCGCGCGCAGCTCATGACCGTCCACGGAGACGTGCGCAAGCTCCATTCGCGGACCGTCGAGGCCCCGCCAGAGAAGCGTCCGCAGCGCTACCCCTCGAGCAGGCGGCGGACCGCGGCGGTGACGCGCTCGACCGAGGGCATGTACGCGTCCTCGAGCTGCCAGTACGGGTACGGCACGTCGTAGCCGGTCACGCGCAGCACCGGCCCCTGGAGGTCGAAGATCGCGTGCTCGGCGATGACCGCCGCGAGCTCGGCGGCATACCCGCACGTCCTCGGCGCCTCCTGGACGATGACGACGCGCCCTGTCTTCGCGACGGAGGCGAGCAGCGCGTCCTCGTCGAGCGGCTTCAGCGTCCGGATGTCGAGCACCTCGATCGAGGCCTCACCGGCCAGCGCATCGGCCACTTGCTCCGAGAGCGGCACCATCGACCCGTAGGCGACGAGGGTCGCGTCGTTGCCCTCGCGCGCGAGCCGTGCCTGGCCGAGCGGGACGATGTGCTCGCCCTCGGGCACCTCGCCGCGGAGCGTCCGGTAGTGCAGCTTCGGCTCCAGGATGACGACCGGGTCGGGGTCGCGGATCGCGGCCGCGAGCAGCCCCTTGGCATCGGCCGGCGTGGACGGGATCGCCACCTTCACGCCCGGCGTGTGCACGTAGTAGGTCTCCGGCGAGTCGTCGTGCAGCTCCGGCGCGCGGACGCCGCCGCCGTACGGCATGCGGATGGTCAGCGGGAACTCCATCTGCCCGCCGGTGCGCCAGCGGTAGCGGCCAACGTGGGTGATCAGCTGGTCGAGGCCCGGGTACGAGAAGGCGTCGTACTGCATCTCCACCACAGGGCGGAAGCCGGCCATGCAGAGACCGACGGCAGTGCCCATGATCCCGGCCTCGGCGAGCGGGGTGTCGACGCAGCGGTCGGGGCCGAAGCGGTCGCGCAGGCCTGCGGTCGCGCGGAACACGCCGCCGGCGCGGCCGATGTCCTCGCCCATGACCATGACGTCGTCGTCACGCGCGAGCTCGACGTGGAAGCAGTCGTTGATCGCCTCGACGACCGTCAGCTCAGCCAAGGATCCTCCGCAGCTCGTCGAGGTCGCGCCCGAACGAGGCGGGCGGGTCGACGAACGTGTTCTCGAACAGCAGCGCCGGGTCGGGCGGCGGCTCAGCCTCCGCGGCTGCGATGCCCTCGCGCATGAGCCCTGCGACCTGTGCGCGGACCTGCTCGACGTGCGCGTCGGTGAGGACGCCGAGCCGCTGGAGGTAGGCCTCGTAGCGGCCGACGCACTCGCGCTTGCGCTCCTCCTCCACCCGCTCCATGTCGATGTACGCCTTCGGGTCGTCCGCGGTCGCGTGCGGCGCCGTGCGGTAGCTGACCGCCTCGATGAAGGTCGGGCCGTCGCCGGCCCGCGCGCGCTCGACCGCCTCGCGGGTCGCCTCGTAGACGGCGAGTACGTCCGTGCCGTCGACGCGCACGCCGGGCATCCCGTAGCCCGCCGCCTTGGCGGCGAGGTTCTCCGCCTTCGTCTGGTCCTCGAGCGGCGTCGAGATCGCCCAGTGGTTGTTGTTGCAGAAGAGGATGAGCGGCGCGCGCATGACGGCGGCGAAGTTCGCGCCCTCGTGGAACGAGCCCTCCGACGTGGCGCCGTCGCCGAAGTAGGCGATCGCGCACGTGTCCTCACCGCGCAGACGCTTGCCCCAGGCGAGTCCCGCCGCGTGCGGGACGTGCGTCGCGATCGGGACGCAGATCGACGCGACGTTGTAGTCGGCCGGGTTCCACCAGCCCGACGGGTGCCCCCGCCACCAGGAGAGCACCGTCGACGCCGGCATCCCGCGCAGGAGGCCGATGGCCGACTCGCGGTAGCTCGGGAAGATCCAGTCTGAGCGCCCGAGCGCGAACACGGAGCCGGCCTGCATGGCCTCGTGGTTCCAGTAGATCGCGTACGTCCCGATCCGCCCCTGGCGGTGGTAGACGACCGAGCGCTCGTCGTAGGTTCGCAGCAGCACCAGGTCGCGGTAGAGCCGCAGAAGGTCCGCCTCGGTGAGGCCTTCGACCTCGCGGTCGGGGGCGGCCTCGCCGTCGCCGATCACCTTCCTAAAGGAGTGGTTCACCTCGAGAACCTGCGCCATTCCAGGCGGAATCTACCGTCGTAGGATGGCCGGGTGACCGAGGGCGCCGAACGAGTGCTCGCCGTCGGCGGCGTTGCCTTCGCGGCTGTCCTGCTTGCGTCCGGCGTCATCGACGACGACCAGACCGACGCCTACCTGCTCGGCCTCGCCTCCTTCTTCCTCGTCGGGTTCCTCGGCGCGCTCCGCGCCGAGCTCCGCTCCGCCGAGGGCGAGACTTCCCCGTTCTCGGCCACCGCGGTCATTGGCGGCTCGGCCGCGGCCGCCGGCTACGCACTGCTCGCCGCCGCCTACGCCGCCGGCGGCAACGTCGACCCGGTGCCGATCGCCTTCGCCGTGTGCTTCCCGCAGGCGGCGCTGCTCGGCGCGGCCGGCACGGCGATGGCGCGTACCGGCGCGGTGTCCGGAATGCTCGGCTTCGCCGGCCAGGCGCTCGTGCCGATCCAGCTCGCGTCCGCGCTCATCCTGCTCTCGTCCACCGACCACTGGGCGCTGACCGTCGCGCTCGGGCCGTTCGCCGCCTGGGCGGCGGTCACCGCGATGCTGCTCCTGCGCCCGAAGGTGCCCGCCTCGCCGGCGACGAACGGGCACCGGCCGCGTCACTAGCCCCTACACGAGCACTTCGACCGCGTCGCGCTCGGCCTCGAAGACGGCCTCGCTCACGTCGCCGAGATCCTCTCCGTCCGCCTGGAGCGGCAGCGGCTCGTCGCAGCGCACCACGATCCGGTCGGCGTCGTGCGCGTAGATGATGTCCTCCGCCCGCTGCTGGCCGCGGCCGAACATCACGTAGCCGACGTAGCGCGCGACCACGCCCGGGCGGACGGCGCGCGGCGCGACCAGGTCGAGGCCGAGCTCGAAGCTCGCCTCCGGGGCGACGCGCAGCGGCAGCGGGCCGGCGTACGAGTACGGGTCGGCATTGGCAACGAGTGCGAAGGCTGCCCGGCCGAGGCCCTCGATCTCGAGCACCGGCTCCAGGCGGCCACGCCGCTCGAAGAGCAGCTTCCCGGCCGCGAGCGCGAACCAGAGGTTGCCAGCGCGGCCGCGATTCGCGTCGCGCCCGCGCTCGTCCACGCGCCGGACGAGCTCGGCGTCGAAGCCGACGCCGGCCGAGAACGTGAACCGCCGTCCGTTGACGCGCCCGAGCGAGATCCGCCGGCTGCGGCCCGCCTCGAGCGCGGCGGCAAGCTCCTGCGCCGCCTCCAGCGGGTCGCGCGGCAGCCCGAGCGCCCGCGGTAGCACGCTGGCGCCGCCGCCCGGCACGAACCCGATCGGCACCGGGTCGCGCAGGCCGTTCAGCACCTCATTGAATCCGCCGTCGCCGGAGAAGACGACGACGGCGTCGAGGTCGCCGCGGAGCACGGACGCTAGCTCGACCGCGTGCCCCGGCCGCTCGGTGCGGATGGTGGTCACCTCGGCGACGCGCCGCAGCACGTCGCCTACCGCCGCCGTCGACTCGTCGTCGACGCGGCTGGCGTAGGGATTGACGATGAGCGCGACTCGCCGCACCCGCGAAGCCTAGAAGGAGGAGGGGGTCTGCATGGTGCCGGCCCCCTCCCGCGTCCCGGAGGGGCGCGTTACTTGGCGGTCGACTCGCGGCCGAACACCTGGAGCTCCGCTCCTGGACAACCTGACACCACGACAGAGGGTGTCTACCAGCGTACTATGTAACCACGGACAGTGGTTGTCAACCACGAACCGGTCTTTCGCTTCTGCCTGAGGCTCGTCGTCGCCGCTATGGCGATCCGCCGCATCGCACCTCCAGCGGGGATTACCCGCTCAGGCGCTCTTTGGAACAGGGACGAGGCGCTTGTGCGCTTCGTCGAAGGTGAGGCCGCGCTGCCACTCGGCGTCGAACGCGATCTTGAGCGTGGCCGCGAGCGACGGGTGCTCGACGACGACCATGGTCAGGTCGGAGCCGCCGAGGACCGGGTCCTCCATGCCGAACATGACGTAGCGCTCGTCGATGATCACGAGCTTGAGCGGGAGCTCGGGCACGAAGCGCGCCTCCTCGCCGGCGTCGACGAAGGCGCGGACGCCCTCGATCGTCTCCGCGTCGTCGAAGACGGAGAACTCGTAGACGGAGCGCGCCTTGAAGGTCCGCGAGACCTCGAGGCCCTTCTCCTCCTCCTGCGGCGGCGTCGCGTAGGGCGGCTTCGTGAAGACGAGGATCTCGAGGTTGATGTCCTCCTGGAGCTCGCTGAAGCGCTCGTTGATCGCCCGCCGGTCGCGCAGGACCTCGATGTAGTCGAGCGGGTCGGTGACGCCCTGGCCCGCCTTGAAGGCCGGGGCGAGCTCGCCGATCATCTCCTGCGCGCCGCGCTCGAGGCGGTCGAGCGCCTGGCGGTGGTCGGAGACGAGCCGCTCGATGGCGCTGTCGGGCGCCGAGGCGACGTACTTCATGACCTTGCCGGGACGCGTGGATGCGAGGCCGCGCTCGACGAGGCTGGCGAGGACGTCGTAGATCCGCTGGCGCGGCACGCCGGCGATCCGGGCGACCTCGGCGGCGGTCGACGACCCGCGCCGGATGAGCGCGAGGTACGCCTTCGCCTCGTACATCGTCAGGCCCAGCTTCGTCAGCTGGTCGACATGGTCACCGTTGTCCACGGTCGAGACTGTACCGGTGCCACCCGCCGGAGTGTCACGGGCTGTCCCCGCTCGTACCTCCAGCCTCCCGACCCTTCAGAGCCAAAGGGGGCGTCCCTCGTGAGCGAGCTGCTCCGCCGCCTAAAACACTCGGGACGGCCCCTCACGTATCTGGAGTGGCGGAGGTTGGGGTGGGAGCCGGAGACAGCCCTGGCGTGGCGTATCCGCGCATGCCGTCGAGCAGCAGCGCGTAGAAGCGATCGGCGAGCTCGTCGGTGTCTCGGCCGGGCCGCAGCCACGTGTACGCCCAGTTCGCGGCCGACAGCATCAGGAGCGCTGCGGTCGCGTCGTCGAGGTCGGTGCGCAGCTCGCCGAGCTCCCGTCCTTCCCGGAAGAGCGCGCGGATCCGCTCCTCGTAGCGGCGCCGCTCGGCGACGATCTCGTCGCGGCGTTCGCCCTCGAGGTACCGCCACTCGCGCATGAAGACGGTGGCCACGTCGAGCTGCTCGGCGACGACGCGCAGGTGGCCGCGCAGCGCAAGGCGGATCCGCTCCGTCACGGGCGCGTTCTCGGGCAGCGCGTCGAGCGCGGCATGGAACGCGTCAGCGCCCTCGCGCATCGTCTCGTAGAGCAGGTCCTGCTTCGAGTTGATGTGCGCGTAGAGCGACCCTTTCTGCACGCCCATGGCCTCTGCCAGGTCGCCGATCGAGGTGCCGTGGTAGCCGCGCTCGGCGAACAGCCGGGCCGCCTGGCGGGTGAGCTCGTCCCGTCTCGTGGACATATACAGTTACGACCCTAACGATCGTTCGGTTGGGAGGCCACATGACCGCACGCGAGCAGGAGTTCCTCGAGTACGTCCAGTCCGGCGCGCAGGTCGAGACGCACGACTGGATGCCGGACGAGTACCGGCAGCGGCTCATCAAGTTCATCGAGATGCACGCCAACTCCGAGCTCATGGGCGTCCTGCCCGAGCGCGAGTGGATCCTCCGGGCGCCCACGCTCCAGCGCAAGCTTGCGCTGACCGCGAAGGTGCAGGACGAGGTCGGCCACGCGCAGCTGATCTACCGGGTCGTCGAGGACCTCGGGAAGCCGCGCGAGCAGTGCCTCGCCGACCTGGTCTCGGGGAAGTCCAAGTTCCACAACGTCTTCCATTACCCCACGTACACGTGGGGTGACGTCGGCGTGATCGCCTGGCTCGTCGACGCGGCCGCGATCATCTCCCAGAAGGCCTTGCTCAAGTGCTCGTACGCCCCGTACGCGCGGATCATGAAGAAGATCTGCTGGGAGGAGTCGTTCCACATCCTCCACGGGCGCGACGTGATCCTCACGCTCGTCAACGGCACGGACACCCAGCGAGAGCTCGTGCAGGAGGCGCTCGACCGCTGGTGGACGCCGCTCATGCACTTCCACGGCAACCCGATCCCGGCCGCGGAGGATCCGATGGTCGTATGGCGGATCAAGAGCCAGGCCAACGAGGAGGCGCGCCAGCAGTTCCTCGACGGCTACGTGCCCCAGATCTGGGAGCTCGGCCTGACCGTGCCCGACCCGAAGCTGCGCAAGAGCGACGCAGGCGTCTGGGAGTACACCGAGCCCGACTGGGACGAGCTGCGCAGGGTCGTCACCGGGCACGGGCCGAAGACCGCGGAGCGCCTCGACTTCCGGCGCCTGAATCTCCAGGAGACTGCGTGGGTCCGCCAGGCGGTGCTCGCGGAGGCGGCGTGATCTGGGAGGTCTTCCGGCAGGAGCGGAAGGGCCAGCCCTTCCAGCACGCGGGCTCCGTCGTGGCGCCCGAAGCCGAGTTCGCCCGCGCGTACGCGCACGAGCAGTACGGCCGGCGCGGCGAGTCCGCAGCGCTGTGGGTCGTCCCGCGCGACGCGATCCTGGACGTCGAGGACTTCGTCGACGAGCTGGGCCGCAACTACCACCGGGTGGACGGCTACTCGCTCAAGGAGAAGCTGAAGGAGGCCCGTGAACGAGCAGGAACTGCTGGCGATCGCTGACGACGAGCTCGTTCTCGGCTGGCGCGAGTCCGAGTGGACGGGCATCGCGCCGGTGCTCGAAGAGGACGTCGCGCTGTCGTCGATCGCCCAGAACGAGATCGGGCACGCGCGCGCGATCTACGCACTGCTGTCCGATGATCCCGACGTGCTCGCGTTCGACCGCCGGCCAGAGGAGTACCGCTCCTCCGCGTTCGTCGAGCTGCGGTACGTGCCCGACTGGGCGCACACGATCGCCCGCCGCTATCTCTACGAGCACGCGGATGCGATCCGCATCGCTCGGCTCGCCGCGTCCGACGACGGGGCGGTGGCCGGCCTCGCGGCGAAGATCCAGCGCGAGGAGGCGTACCACCTCATGCACGCCGACATGTGGGCCGAGCGCCTGCGCGACGAGCCGCGCTTCCGCGCGGCGGTCGACGAGCTGCTGCCCTCCGCCCTGGGCCTGCTCGAGCCGGGCGACCGGCCGGCACTCCTCGCGGCGACAGGCCTCGGGGACGCCGAGCCCATCGAGCGCGGCGCGCACGACGAGTCATGGCCTCAGCTCTGGGAGGAAATGACGATCGTGCGGCGCAGCGAGCCGTCGGGCGTCGCATGGTGACGACCGAACAGGTCTGGGCGGCGCTCGACGAGATCGAGGATCCCGAGATCCCGGTCATCTCGCTGGTCGACCTCGGCGTCATCCGGGACGTCGCCGTGAACGCCGGCCGCGTGCGGGTCGAGTTCACGCCGACGTTCATGGGCTGCCCGGCGCTCGAGGTCATGCGCGACCGGATGGCCGAGCGGATCGCCGAGCTCGGCGCCGAGCCGCAGATCGACGTGATCCTCGACGACTCGTGGTCGACCGACCGGATCACGCCGGCGGGCCGCGAGAAGCTGCGCCAGGCCGGGTTCGCGCCGCCGGCGCCGCGCCAGGTCGGCGGCCCGCAGCTGGTCCAGCTCCGAAGCGGCGGGTTCCGCTGCCCGTACTGCGGCTCGACCGACACGCGGCTCGAGAACATCTTCGGGCCGACGCCGTGCCGTTCGCTCCGCTATTGCAACGGCTGCAGCCAGCCGTACGAGCACTTCAAGACCATCTAGCGTCCCCGCCATGCGGGCCACTGCCGAAGCCGCGCGGCGCTTTCTCGTCACGCGCCACTTCCTCGCGCCGGCGCGGTCGCTCCAGGGCGGCTCCGGTGCCGTGATGGACGTCGTCGCAAAGCTCGGCTCGCTGCAGTTCGACCCGATCGCCGTGGCCGGGCGCAACCACGACCTCGTGCTGCACGCGCGCGTCGCGGGCTACGAGCCGGCCTGGTGCGAGCAGCTCTACGAGCGCCGCGAGCTCTACGAGGCCTACAACAAGGGGCTCTCGTTCGTGCCGGCGAGCGAGTTCCCCTGGTTTCGCGGGTACCTCCACCACAGTCCGCCGCGGGTCATCGCCGAGAACCCGGACGTGGCCCAGCGGGTGCTCGAGCGGATCCGTGCAGAGGGCCCGCTGTCCTCGCTGGACTTCGAGCGCGAGCAGGGAGCGACGACCGACTGGTTCGGGCTGCCCACGAACACCGTCCGCGCGGTCCTGGAGGCGTACGCCGCGACCGGCGTGCTCGGCCTGGCGCGCCGCGACGGCAACCGCCGCTACTACGACCTGCTCGAGCGGCTGCTGCCGGCGGACCTCGTCGAGCGGAAGGTGCCCCTGCGCGAGCAGCTCCGGCACAAGCTCCTGTCGAGGTACCAGGCTCACGGCCTGCTCGGCGTCAGCGGCGCCGGCGACGTCTTCAGCGGGATCGGCACCGCCAAGCCCGACCCCCGCTGGCCGGAAAGCCCCGGCCGCAACGCGCTCCGTGAGGAGCTCGTCGAGTCCGGCGAGCTGGTTTCGGTCCAGGTCGAGGGCGTTCCGAGCAAGCGCTTCGTCCTGAAGGATGAGGTCGCGGACCTGGAGGCGCCGCCGGAGCCGCCGCCGTCCGCGGCCTTCGTGCCGCCGTTCGACCCGCTCGTGTGGGACCGGCGTCTGCTCGGCAGCCTGTTCGGGTTCGACTACGTCTGGGAGCTGTTCATCCCGCCGGCGAAGCGGCGCTGGGGCTGGTACGTGCTGCCGATCCTCTTCCGCGATCGCTTCGTCGGCCGGATCGAGCCGCGCATCGACCGCGAGCAGTCTCGCGTCGACATTCTCGATCTCTGGTGGGAGGACGGGTTCGCGCCCACGCGGGCGGAGGGCTTCGTCGACGCGATGCACGACGCGCTGCACGCATACCTCCGGTTTGCCGGCGTCGAGAGGCTTCAGTGGCCGGCGCACCTCGGCCAGGAGGAGAAACTCTGGCGCGTTTCGTCCTGATTCACGGCGCCTGGCATGGCGGCTGGTGCTGGGCCGGCGTCGTCGAAGCACTCGAGGCGCGCGGCCACGTCGCCTGGGCGCCCGACCTCCCGTGCGAGCAGGTAGGGCTGACCCAGCGGGACTACGCCGAGGTGATCGGGCCGCAACCGGACGCGATCGTCGTTGGCCATTCCTGGGGCGCGCAGACGGCCGGCCTGGTCGACACCCCGGTACGCGTGTATCTCGCCGGCACGCTGCCTGTCGACGATCTCTTCCCGGACTGCTTCGCGCCGGACTTCGGCGGCACCGTCCGCGACGAGCTCGACCGCTCGTACTGGCCGGACGCCGACACCTGCGCGGAGAAGCTCTATCCGGACTGCACCCGCGAGGTCTCGGACCGGGCGTTCGCGCAGCTCCGGCGCCAGGCGCGCACGGCCGAGGTCACCGTGCCGCTCCGGCCCGACGACGTCGTGATCGCGACGATGCACGACCGGGCAATCGATCCCGGCTGGCAAGTCCGGATGAGCGAGACGCACGGCACACGGCTCGTCCGGATCGCCGCCGGCCACTCGCCGTTCCTCACGCAACCGGACGAGCTCGCAGGCGTGCTGTCCTCACTCGGCTGACACACTCGGCCGGATGCGCATCGCCGCCCTGGTGCTCCTCTGTATCGCCCTGACCGCCTGCGGCGGCGGCTCCAATCCGAGTGACCTCGCGCAGCAGGCGAATGCGATCTGCACGACCTACTCCCGGGCGGTCGACAAGCTGAAGGCGCCGTCGACGATGCCGGAGACGGCCGCGTACGCCGCCAGGGCGCGCGCGCTGTTCGCGACGAGCACGCGCAAGCTCCACGGGCTGGATGCCGAGCCGGTAGACGCCTCGGACTACCGCAAGTGGCTCGCGCTCGTCGACAAGGCGCTCGGACGCGTCGCCGCGCTGGAACGGGCCGCCCGCGCCCGCGACGAGGCGAAGATCAACGCGCTCGGCGACGCGACGACCAGGGCGCGCGTCAAATCGGACACGCTGGCGCGCAAGCTGGGCTTCACGGCCTGCGCGACCGCGAGATAGCAGCCTCGCGTTTACCCTGTGGCGATGGCGCAACGCGGACCATCGCGGAGAGGAGCGATCGAGCGGCTGCGCGAGCGGGTGGCGCACGTCGACGAGGGCGAGTGGTTCTTCGCCCAGATCGCCGATGCCGTGGCCGAGCAGCGACTGCACCGCGGGCTCTCACAGAAGCAGCTCGCCGAGCTGTGCGGCACCACGCAATCGGCGATTGCCCGGCTCGAGGCCGGCGGCCGGCCGCCGCGTATCGACACGCTGCTGCGGATTGCCCACGCGCTCGACTGCGACCTCGTCGTCGAGCTGCGCGAGCGCGACTAGCGCCCGCTGAACTTCGCCGGCCGCTTCTCGAGGAACGCCGTCACGCCCTCGCGGAAGTCGTCCGTCTGCGCGGCCTCTGACTGCAGCTTCGCCTCGAGCTCGAGCTGCTCGTCCAGCGTCGCCGTGGCCGCGTGCTCGAACAGGTGCTTTGTCATCCCGACCGCGCGCGGCGGCAGTGCCGCGTAGGCGGCCGCCCGCTCCGCCGCGCACGCGGCGGCGTCCTCGACGACCTCGTTGACCAGCCCCATCGCATGCGCCTGCGCCGCCGTCGCCGGCCGCCCCGAGCTCATGAACTCGTACGCGCGCGCCTGGCCGAGCAGCTGGACGATGAACCACGAGCCACCGGAGTCCGGGATCAGCCCGATGGAGACGAAGCCAGGGACGAACGACGCCGAGTCGGCAGCGATGCGGAGGTCGCACGCGGCGGCGAGCGACAGCCCGGCGCCGGCGCAGACGCCGTTCACAGCGGCGATCACCGGCTTGTCCAGCCCGCGGATCGCGTAGATCGTCGGGTGGTAGGTCGCACGCAGGTGCGCACCCACGTCGCCGGCCGCACTCGCGAACTCGGTCAGGTCCTGGCCGACGCAGAACCCGCGCCCCGCGCCCGTGAGCACGACCGCGCGAACATCGCCGTCTGCCGCCTCGGCGAACGCTGCATGCAAGCCGGCGTGGACGCCGGCGGTGAGGGCGTTCAGCTTCTCCGGCCGGTTGAGCGTGACCGTGAGGACGCCGTTGTCGCGGGCGGTCAGGACGTCAGGCATGCGCGCCAGATCTTCTCACGCGGGGCTGGCGCCGAAGGGAGCTGTCCCCAGTGAATGCGCACAGCTCCCGTCGGCAGAACCCTCTCAGCCCGGCTGCTTGCGTAGAGACACGAGGAACAGCCACCGCTGACACTGGGACGGCCCCTAGCTGAAATATCTCGCAATGCGCCAGCCGACAAAGAGCGAGAGCGCCGCCACGATCTGCCACCCGAGCACGATGCGGTTCGGATCGACGGCCGGCCGCCAGCGCACGTCGCCGTCGGAGATCACATAGGCGCCGACCGGCCGCGCGTGCAGGCCGAAGCCGCCGCCGCCGTTGTTCTCGCTGTCGCCGCCGCCCCCGCCGCCGCCGCGCACCCTCGCGACCGGGATGACCGTGACGCCGTTCTCCTCGTAGGCCTCCCCGAAGACGCGCCGCACGCTCATCGCCTCGCGCGCGCCCTCCAGCATCTCGTCCACGTTCGCCATGTCACCGCTCCTTTCGGCTCTCGAGGAAGTCGCGGATCGCGCCCTGGGCCTCCTCGTTCAGCATCGATAGCGCGAGCCAGTCGCGCGCGTGGCCGACCGTCGCGTTCCACGACAGGTCGCGCCAGAAGTTCAGCTGCTGCTTCGCGTACCGGGTGGTCTCCGGCAGCTTCGCCGCCAGCTTCTCGACGAATTCGTCGACGACCGTGTCGAGCTCGGCCCGCGGAACGGCACGGTTCACGAGCCCCCAGTCGACCGCCTGCGCGGAGGTGATCGGCTCGCAGAGCAGGATGATCTCCCGCGCCCGGCGCTCGCCGACCATCACCGGCAGCCACTGCGTCGCGCCGCCCGCCGGCACCGAGCCGTGCTCGAGGCCGACGTGGCGGATGTACGCGTCGTCGACCATCACCGACAGGTCGCACCCCATCTGCACCTCGTTGCCGCCGCCGACGCAGATGCCGTTGATCCGCGCCAGAGTGGGCTTGCCGATCTCGCGCAGCCGGTCGTGCATGTCCTGGAAGGCGCCGAACCACTTCCAGTACTCCTTCGAGTTGCCGACCAGCTGGGCGCCCCACGAGCGCAGGTCGGCGCCGACGCAAAACGCGCGCCCCTCGCCCGTGACGACGACAACGCGGATGTCGTCGTCCCAGGAGGCGTCCTCGAAGGCCCGCGCGAGCTCCCGCAGCATCTGGAAGTCGAACGCGTTGAGCACGTCAGGGCGGTTCATGGTCACCGTCGCGCGCGGCGGCGCCTTCTCGTAGCGGATGCGCTCGAAGCCGAGCTCGGCCGGGTCGAGCGGGCGCGGCGCCGCGGGCTCGGTCACTCGACCTCCGCGAAGACGACCTTGAACGGGATCCCCATCGCCGCCGCGTCCGGCCCCGTGGCGTTGAACTCGGGCGACCGTGCGGCGGCCTTGAACGCATCGCGGTCGGCGAACTCGAACTCGGCGTAGTAGCCGAAGTCTGGCTCCTCGCGGGTCGGCGTCCCGAAGATCGAGCCGTGCCGAAACGTCACGCCGGGAACCCGCCGGCAGAGCACGGCGTGCTCCTCGTAGCGCTTCGGGTCCGGCGCGATCTCGTAGAGCACCATCACTCGAACCATTCCGCTCCTCCCTCTCGTCGGACGGCGCGAGCCTAGTCAGAGCCCGACGATGTCGTCGGGCTTCACGGGGACCCGCGTCAGGGGACGTCCGGTCGCGGCCCGCAACGCCGACGCCACCGCCGCCGTCCCGACGACCGCCGAGAACTCGCCGACGCCCTTCACGCCGTAGGGCGCATCGGGCTCGGGATCCTCGATCAGCACCGAGTCGACCGGCGGCATGTCGAGCGTCGTCGGCAGCAGGTAGTCGGTGAAGCTCGCGTTGGTGATCAGGCCGTCGCGCGTCTGGATCTCCTCCATCAGCGCAAGCCCGAGGCCCTGCGCCGTGCCGCCCTCGATCTGCCCCTCGACCGCCGTGCGGCTGAGCGCCCGCCCGACATCCTGGGCGACGCCGATCCAGACGATCCGCGAGAGCCCGAGCTCGACGTCGACCTCGGCGACCACCTTCATCGCCGCGCAGGCGAGCGCGACGTGGGCCCGCTCGGACGTCACCTGGCCGGTCTCCGGGTCGAGCGGCCCGGTCGGCGGGTGCCGGTACACGCGCTCGATGTCGATCGTGTCGGCGTCGTCGAGCGACCCGCCGCGGCGGCGCAGCTCCTCCATCGCCTCGCGGCACGCGAGCTGGACGGCGCCGGCCGCCATCCACGTCATGCGCGAGGCCGACGCCGAGCCGGCCGAGCCGACCGACGCCGTCGTGCCCGGGAGCACGGTCACCTCGACCAGGCCGAGCTCCCGCTCCGCCGTGGAGCGGATGACCTCGATCACGCCCTGGCCGACCTCCGCCGACGCGCACTGAACCTCCGCGCCGAGCCCGCCGGACGCTGCCGTGAAGAGCCGCACGCGAGCGGCGGTGAAGTCGTCGAAGCCCTCGGAGTAGCCGATGTTCTTGAAGCCGATCGCGAACCCGACACCGCGCTGCACGCCCTCGCCGCGCGTCGTGTTGCCGGCACCGCCGGGGAGGCGCAGCAGGTCGCGGGGAAGCGGCTCGGCGGCCGGCGGCTCCAGGTCTCGGGCCGCGCGGAGCACCTCGGCGGCGGGGAATGAGCCGGTCAGGAGCTGGCCGGTGGGGAGGCGCCCGCCCGGGCCGAGTGCGTTCAGGAGCCGCAGCTCGACCGGGTCGATGTCGAGCGCAACGGCGAGCTTGTCCATCTGCGCCTCGGCGGCGAAGCAGGTCTGCACGGCGCCGAAGCCGCGCATCGCGCCGCACGGCGGATTGTTGGTGTAGACGCACGTGGACTCGATCAGCGCGTTCGGCACCGCGTACGGCCCGCAGGCGAAGCAGGCCGCGTTCGACGTGACCGCCGTCGAGCTCGAGGCGTAGGCGCCGCCGTCGAGCAGGATCCGCATCCGCACCGAGACAAGCTGTCCCTCGCGCGTCGCGCGGTGCTCGGCCCAGATTCGCGCCGGATGCCGGTGGACGTGGCCCCAGAAGGACTCGTCCCGGCCATAGACGATCTTCACGGGGCGGCCGGTGTGCAGCGCGAGCATCGCGCCGTGGATCTGCATCGAGAGGTCCTCGCGGCCGCCGAAGGCGCCGCCGACCCCGGCGAGGTGGATGCGCACCTGGTCGGGCTCAAGGGCGAGGCACGGCGCGACCTGGTCGCGGTCGACGTGGAGCCACTGCGTGGCGACGTAGACGTCGACACCGCCCTCGCCGTCGGGCACCGCAAGCCCGGACTCAGGCCCGAGGAACGCCTGGTCCTGGATGCCGAGCTGGTAGACGCCCTCGACACTCACGTCGCCCTCGGCGTCGGGGTCGCCGTGGCGGATGACGACCTGGCGGACGACGTTCGGGCGCGGGTCGTCGCGGTAGCCGTGGCCCATCGTCGGGCGGTCGGGATGGAGCGGCGGCTGCTCCGTCGCCCGCTCCATGTCGACGACGAGCTCGAGCGGCTCGTACTCGACGCGGATCGCCTCGGCCGCCCGCCGCGCCTGCTCGGGGTGCTCCGCAGCGACGACGGCGACCGGCTCGCCCTGGTAGCGGACGCGCTCGTCCGCAAGCACGGGCTGATCGCGGAACTCGAGTCCGTACCGGTTGTCTCCCGGGACATCGGCGTGGGTGAGGACAGCGTGGACGCCGGGCATCGACACCGCCTGCGAGATGTCGATGCCGGTGATGCGCGCGTGCGCGTGCGGGCTGCGCAGCGTGTGGCCCCAGAGCATCCCCGGCGCAAACAGGTCGCTGGAGTACGCGAACTCGCCGGTCGTCTTCGGCACGGCGTCGGCACGCCGCCGCTCGACGACCGCGCGGCCGTGCGGAAGCTGGCGCGTGACCGTCATCCGGCCGCCGCCCTGACGGCGTCGAGGATCTTGGTGTAGCCGGTGCAGCGGCAGAGATTCCCGGAGAGCGCCTCTCGGATCGCATCGTCGTCGGGATTCGGGACGCGCCGGAGCAGGTCGGCGGCGGCGACGATGAACCCCGGCGTGCAGAACCCGCACTGGACGGCGCCCGCGTCCGCGAACGCCTCCTGCACCCGGTGGAGCACGCCGTCCTCGACTAGCCCCTCCACGGTGACGATCGCGCGGCCGTCCGCCTGCGCGCCGAGCACGAGGCAGGCGCAGACGAGCTCGCCGTCGAGCAGCACCGAGCAGGAGCCGCACTCGCCCTGCTCGCACGCGTTCTTCGACCCGGGCAGCTCGAGCCGCTCGCGCAGCACGAACAGGAGGCTCTCTCCGGGCCAGACGTCGGCCTGGCGGCGCTCGCCGTTGACGGTGAGCTCGATCCTCACAGGCCGCAGCGCTCCAGCGCCCGGCGGGTGAGCACGGCGAGCGCGTGCCGCCGGTAGCCGGCACTCCCGCGCACGTCGTCGATCGGGCTCGCCGCCGCGGCCACCGCCTCCGGGAAGCCGTCCGCCTCGGAGAACGGCGCGCGGACGAGCGCCGGCACCGGGCCGGCGGAGCCGAACGCGGCGCGGATCTCGTCGCGCTCGGCGTCGACAGCGAGCGCGAGCGAGCAGACCGCGATCACCATCGCGTTGCGCGGGCCGACCTTCATGAACGTCTGCGGCATGGCACGCGCATCGACGGTCACGCCCGTGATCAGCTCACCGGGCTCGAGCGCGTTCCGCTTCGGGCCGACGAGGAACTCCTCGAGGCCGAGCATGCGCGTGCCGCCCGTACTCGCGAGCTCGACGCGCGCGCCGGCGACGAGCAGCGGCGGCAGCGCGTCGCCCGCCGGCGAAGCGGTGCCGAGGTTGCCGCCGATCGTGCCGCGGTTGCGGATCTGCGGCGAGCCGACGGTGCGCGCGGCCTCGGCCAGCGCCGGCAGCCGCGCGGCGAGCGGCCGCTCCATCGCCTGTGTGTAGGTCAGCGAGGCGCCCAGGCGGATCGTGCCGTTGTCGGCCGACCAGCCGTCGAGCTCCTCGACACGGTTGAGGTCGAGCAGCAGCTCGGGCCGGCGCCGGTCGAAGTTCAGCTCGACCATGACGTCGGTGCCGCCGTCGATCGGCACCGACTCGGGATGCTCCGCCTTGAGCCGCAGCGCCTCCTCCAGGCTCCGCGGCGACTCCGCCTCCATCGGGGCAGCGTAACCCCGGTAGGGTCGGCGCCCATGGCAGACCTTCGCCGACGGCTTGCGGTCGCGCGCGGCGACGAGCCGGCCGACCTCGTCGTGCGCGGCGGGCGGGTCCTGTCCGTCTTCACGCGCGAGTGGCTCGAGGGCGACCTGGCGATCGTCGACGGCTTCGTCGCCGGGATCGGGGACTACGAGGGCAACGAGACGCTCGACGCGGCGGGGCGCTACCTCGTGCCCGGCTTCATCGACTCGCACATGCACCTCGAGTCGTCGAAGCTGCTCGTAGACGAGTTCGCGCGGCTGGTCGTACCGCTCGGGACGACGGCGGTGGTCGCGGACCCGCACGAGCTCGCGAACGTGCTCGGCACGGACGGCATCCACTGGATCGCCGACATGTCGCAGAACATCCCGCTCGACGTCTTCTTCATGGCCTCGTCCTCGGTGCCGGCCTCGGAGTTCGAGTCGCCGCGGCGGCCGCTCTCGCCCGGCGACCTGCAGGGGCTCCTGCGCCGGCGCCGGGTGCTCGGGCTCGCGGAGATGATGAACTTCCCCGGCGTCGTCGGCGGCGACGAGCACGAGCTGGAGAAGCTGGCGCTCGAGGGCGCGACGCACGTCGACGGTCATGCCCCGGGCGTGCTCGGCAAGGATCTGAACGCCTACGCCGCGGCCGGCATCCGCTCCGACCACGAGGCCCGCACCGTCGAGGAGGGCCGCGAGCGGCTGCGCGTGGGCATGTGGGTGCTGATCCGTGAGGCGTCGGGTGCGCGCAACCTCCACGACCTGCTCCCGCTCGTCGCCGAGTTCGGGCCGCACCGGCTCGCGTTCTGCACCGACGACCGCGAGCCTGAGGACATCGTGGCCGAGGGTCACATCAACGGGATGGTGCGCGAGGCGGTCGCGAGCGGCGTCACTCCCGAGGACGCCCTCGTCATGGCCTCGCTGAACGGCGCGACCTGGCACGGCCTCCGCGACTTCGGCGCGCTCGCGCCCGGCTACCAGGCCGACGTGCTCGTGCTGCCCGACCTCGAGCGCTTCGAGCCGGAGCTCGTGCTCAAGGCCGGCCGGCGCGTGGAGGTCTCGGCTCGCCACGAGGTGCCCGACTGGGTGCGCCACACGGTGCGCATCCGACCGGTCGGCTCGAACCGCTTCCGCATCCCGTGGGAGGGCGGCCGCGCGCGTGTGATCGGGATCATCCCCGACCAGATCGTCACGGAGTCGCTCGTGGAGGAGCCGACGGTCGTGAACGGAGAGGTCGTCGCCGATCCGGAGCGCGACCTGGCGAAGATTGCCGTGCTCGAGCGGCACCTCGGCACCGGCCGGATGAGCATCGGGCTCGTCCGCGGCACCGGGCTGAAGAGCGGTGCGCTCGCGCAGACGGTCGCGCACGACGCGCACAACATCGTCGTCGTCGGCGTCGACGACGACGACATGTCGCGGGCGGTCACGCGGCTGAGCGAGATCGGGGGCGGCGTGGTCGTCGTCGAGGACCGCGGCGTGCGCGCCGAGCTCCCATTGCCGGTCGCGGGCCTGCTCTCGGACGCGCCGCTCGACGAGGTGGTCGAGGCGAGCAAGGGCTGCGTCGAGGCGGCGCACCGGCTCGGGTGCACGCTCCCGTCGCCGTTCCAGTCGCTCGCCTTCCTGGCGCTGTCGGTGATCCCGTCGCTGAAGATCACCGACCGCGGGCTCGTCGACGTGGACCGCTTCGAGCTCGTCAGCCTGCGCGCGGACTGATGCTGCTCGCGAACGCATGGGTCGCGACCATGGACGACGCTGGGAGCGAGTACCGCGAGGGCTGGGTCGCGGTCGAGGACGGCCTGGTCGCGGCGGTGGGCGGCGGCGAGCCGCCGCCCGGCGAGCGGGTCGACCTCGGCGGCGCGCTCGTCACGCCGGGCCTCGTCAATACCCACCACCACCTGTACCAGACCCTCACGCGCACCCGCGCGCAGGAGGCCGACCTCTTCACCTGGCTGAAGACGCTCTACCCGGTGTGGGCGCGGCTCGACGCCGAGGCCGAGTACGCGGCGGCGCGCACCGGGCTCGCCGAGCTCGCCCTCTCCGGCTGCACGACCGTGTTCGACCACCACTACGTCTTCCCGCGCGGCGAGGCCGGGCTGATCGAGGCCGAGGTGCAGGCGGCACGCGAGCTCGGCGTGCGTCTCGTCGCCTCGCGCGGCTCGATGGACCTCGGCGAGTCCGACGGCGGACTGCCGCCGGACTCGCTGGTCGAGACGATCGACGACGTCCTCGTGGACACCGAGCGGCTGATCCGCGAACTGCATGATCCGGCCGCGGGGGCCCGGACGCAGGTAGTCGTTGCGCCGTGCTCACCGTTTTCGGTCACTGGTGAGCTGATGACGGCATCGGCGGAGCTCGCACGACGCGAGGGCGTACTCCTCCATACGCACCTCGCCGAGACGATCGAGGAGGAGGCCTACTGCCTCGAGCTCTATGGCTGCCGTCCAGTCGAGTACCTGGAGCGGCTTGACTGGCTGGCACGAGACGTCTGGTGCGCGCACTGCGTCCACCTGTCGCCCGAGGACGTGTACCGGTTCGCGCGGGCGCGCGTCGGCGTTGCGCATTGCCCGACGTCGAACCTGCGTCTCGGCGCCGGGGTGGCGCCGGTGCGCGAGCTGCTCGACGCGGGCGTCCGCGTCGGCCTCGGCGTCGATGGGTCGGCCTCGAACGAGCGCGGCGATCTTGCCCTCGAGGTCAAGGAGGCGCTTCTCGTGGCGCGCGGGCGCGGCGGGCCACAGGCCCTCAGCGCGCGTGAGGCACTCCGGCTCGCGACGGTCGGCGGCGCCACCGTGCTTCGACGCGCCGACATCGGCACGATCGAGCCCGGCATGTGTGCCGACCTCGCCGTCTGGCAGATGGACGGCCTCGAGCATGGCGGCGCCGACGATGCCGTCGCATCACTCGTGTTCGCGGGCCCGCAGCGCGTCGACCGCCTCTACGTCGGCGGCGAGGAGGTCGTCCGCGACGGTCACCTGGTCAATGCCGACGAAGCCGAGATCGCCCAGGAGCACCGCCGAAATGCGCGAAGGTTCCTGGCATGACGTTGATAACCCTCTCCACGCACGTGCTCGACACCGGCGAGGGCCGGCCGGCCGCCGGCGTCCGCGTCGAGCTCTTCCACGACGGCGCGCTGGTCGCGTCGGGGACGACCGACGGCGACGGCCGGATCGCCCAGCTCGGCGACCGCCTGGAGACCGGGCTGCACACGCTTGTCTTCCATCCGCCATCGGCGTTCTTCCACCGCGTCGCCCTCGACGTGGAGCTGGGCGACGGCCACCACCACATTCCGCTCCTCGTGTCGCCCTACTCGTGCGCGAGCTACCGCGGCAGCTGACGGTCGACGAGCTGGCCGGGCTCTTCTCCGGCCGGACGCGCCTGGTCGAGCGGATCGCCGCGCATGAGGACCCGCTCGGCGTGGCCCGCGACGTCGTCCGCGAGGCGAGCGAGGAGGAGAAGGCCGAGGCGCTCGCGGCGCACCCGCGCATCGGCGAGCGCTCACCCGAGCAGCGCGGCGGGGAGGCGGCCGTGCTGGCGGACCTGGCCGAGCTGAACCGGGCCTACGAGGAGAGGTTCGGCTTCCGCTTCGTCGTCTTCGTCAACGGACGCTCGCGGGCCGAGATCGTCCCGGTGCTGCGCGAGCGCCTGCAGCGCAGCCGCGCCGAGGAGCTCGCCACCGGCTGTGACGACCTCGTGTCGATCGCGCTCGACCGCTGGCAGAAGGGCTAGATGGACTGGGACTACCTCGACGAGTGGGCACAGTTCCTTCTGCGCTGGCTGCACGTCATCGCCGCCATCGTCTGGATCGGCACCTCGTTCTACTTCGTCGCGCTCGACAAGCACCTGCGGCCCTCGCGCGACCGCGACGACGTGAGCGAGGAGTGGGAGATCCACGGCGGCGGCTTCTACCGCGTCGAGAAGTACCGCGTCGCCCCCGACGAGCTGCCGAACCCGCTCTACTGGTTCAAGTGGGAGGCGTACACGACCTGGCTCTCCGGGTTCGCGCTGCTTGTCGCCATCTACTACGTGCACGCGCGCATCTACCTCGTCGACCCCGCGGTCGCGAACATCAGCGGCTGGGAGGCGGCCGGGCTGAGCATGGCGCTCCTCGCCGGCGGCTACATCGTCTACGAGGCGCTCTGCCGGCTGCTGGAAGGCCACGAGCTCTGGCTCGCCGGCGTCGGCCTCGCCCTGGTGACGCTGACGGCCTGGGGAGTCAGCCACGTCTTCTCCGGCAGGGGCACCGACCTCCAGCTGGGCGCGATGCTCGGGACGATCATGGCCGCGAACGTCCTCTTCGTGATCATCCCCGGCCACTGGAACCTCGTGCGCGCGAAGGAGGCCGGGCGCGAGCCGGACCCCGCTCCGGGAATCGAGGGCAAGCGCCGCTCGATCCACAACACGTACCTGACCCTGCCGGTGCTGATCGCGATGATCGCCGTCCACTTCCCGACGGCGTACGCGCACGCGCACGGCTGGGCGGTGATCGTCGCGCTGATGGTGGTCGGCGCGTGGGTGCGCCATTACTTCAACCTGCGCCACGAGGGCCGCACCGCCTGGTGGATCCCGGCCTCCGCGGCGCTCGCCGTCGGAGTGATCGCGATCCTCATCCGGCCCAGCACGACATCCGCGCCGGCCGCGAGCGGCACGGTCACCTTCACTCGCGTGCAGACGATCATCGCGACCCGCTGCGCCGAGTGCCATTCCATCCACCCGACGAACCCGGCGTTCACCAGCCCCCCGGCGGGGATCGTCTTCGACACGCCGGCCGAGATCGCCGCCCGCAAGGACGCGATCGAGTTGCAGGCGGTGCGCCTCAAGGCGATGCCGCTCGGCAACATCACGCACATGACCGACTCCGAGCGCAGCGAGCTCGCCGCCTGGTTCGACCAGGGCGCGCCGACGAAGTAGTGCTCCGCGAGGTCGCCGAGTACCCCAACTCGTTCAGCCCGCTCGGGCCGCGGGCCGAGCGGATCGAGACGGCGCGGTTCACGCTCTGCATGGGAGCCGGGCTGGGGTGGAACACGGTGCAGCGCCAGCGCTTCTCCGCCGCCGAAGTCGACGAGGTGCTCGTGGAGGTGCGCTCGCTGCTCCGCGAGCGCGGGCGGGCAAGGACCCAGTGGGAGATCGGCAGCGCGGCCGAGCCCGCCGGGCTCGTCCATCTCCTGCTCGAGCGCGGGCTCGTGCACGACCGCGATCCGTACGCCGTCGCGCTCGTCCTCACGGAGCCGCCGCCGGCGGGACCGCCCGAAGTCGAAGCGCGCGCCGTCGAGACATTCGCGGAGTACGCGGCCGCCAACGAGGTGCAGTGGCAGGCGTTCGGGACGCCCGAGGACGAGATCGCCGAGGCGCGAGACCTGCTCCCCGATCTCTGGCGGGACTCGCCGACGGTGATGCACGCCGCGTGGCTCGACGGCCGGATCGTCTCGGCGGGAACCTGCGCGGCCACCGAGCACGGGCTGCTCCTCTACGGCGGCGCGACCGTGCCGGAGGCGCGCGGCCGCGGCGCCTACCGGGCGCTGCTGCGGGCCCGCTGGGACGAGGCCGTCGCCCGCGGCACGCCGGCGCTGATCACGCAGGGCGGCTCGATGTCGCTGCCGATCCTCGAGCGCGCCGGCTTCCGGCGCGTCGGGCACATCCACATGCTCGTGGACGAGTTCGGCTAGCGATCCCTACATGAGCGATAGGCTCGGGGCGTGCTGGAGATCGAGGCCGCCGGGATGCGCTTCGTCGCGCGCTGGGAGGAGGAGCTCGCGCCGAGCACCGTGGCGGCGTTCAAGGCGAATCCTCCCGTTGGAGGACCGGATCATCCACTGCCGCTGGAGCGGCGAGTCGAACTGGATCCCGTGGGGCGACCGCGACCTCGGCATCGGCCCGGAGAACGCCACCAGCTACCCGCACCCCGGCGAGCTGGCGCTCTACCCGGGCGGGCAGAGCGAGACCGAGCTGCTGTTCCCGTACGGCTACTGCAACTTCGCGAGCAAGGCGGGGCAGCTCTGGGCCAACCACTTCGCGACCCTCGTCGAGGGCCAGGAGCAGCTGAAGGAGCTCGGGCGGCTGACCCTCTGGGAGGGCGCGCAGCCGATCAGCTTCCGCGACGCCTAGCGGCGCTTTCGGCAGGAGGCCGCGAGGAAGCTCTGGTGGTGCACGCGGCGCACGCCCGCGTACGCGTCGAGCCAGGACACAGCGCACGGGCAGCCGCTGTAGGCGCGGCAGTCGTAGATGAAGCCCTTGTCGGCCGAGAGCGGGACGCGGTGGCGCACACCGCGCGAGCCGACGACCACGATCCGCGTCACCTCGTTCGCGGCGATGCCGGCGAGAAGCTGGCCCGCCCCGGCGTCGACCCGCTGGCCGTGCGCGAACAACGCACCTCGATTGCAGCCCATGCCGACGCCGCGGAAGACGACGGCGAAGCACGTATAGCCGCGCGCCGTACGGAGGACGTAGAGGCGGGCGCGGCGGTGCGATCCGCCGTCGTAGGTCGCGACGCGCCGACTCACGACGAAGAACCCGAACTTCCCCGGGGGCATCGTCCGCAGGGCAGCCGGCAGGGCATCGGTCGCCCGGGCAGGCCGGTCGAAGGCCTTCGGCGAGTCGATCGAGTCGTTAAAGGCGAGTGCCGTCCCGGCAGCGGCGAGCGCCATGGCCAGGGCGGCGACCGAACGCACGCGAGTCAGCGTACTGCGAGCCGCGCCAGCGCGCCGGCCAGCACGGCGACCGCCAGCTCGACGTCCTCGGGGCTCGAGTACTCGTCCGGCGTGTGGCTGGCGCCCTCGGCGAGGCTGCGCACGAACAGCATCCCGCTCGGCACGCCGGCCGCGGCGAGCACGCCGGCGTCGTGGCCTGCCCAGGAGACGAGCTCCCGCGCGGGCATGCCGCGCTGCGCGAGCTGCTCGGCCAGCGACGCCCGGACGCCCGCGTCCATCGGGATCGGGTCGTTCCGCGGCGCCGGCTCGACGCCGAGCTCACGCGCGAGCGTGTCCAGGCGGTCTCCGTCCGGGGCCCGCAGGTCGAGCGAGACGGTGACGCGGCCAGGAATGACGTTGACGGCTCCGGGCTCGACCTCCACCTGGCCGACGGTCGCGACGGCGTCGTCCCCGGCCGCGTCCCGCGCGCGCAGCACGAACTGCGCCGCCTTGACCAGCGCGTCGTCGCGCGCGGCCATCGGTGTTGTGCCGGCGTGGCCGGCGACGCCCTCGAACGTGACGCCACGGCGCAGGTAGCCGGCGATGCCGCCGACCACGCCGAGCGCGGCGCCCGCGGCGGCGAGCCGCGGGCCCTGCTCGATGTGCACCTCGACGTACGCCCCCGGCAGCGGCTGCCCGGAGGAGACGAACGCGTGGCTGCCGTGGCAGCCGGTCTCCTCGGCGCGGAAGACGACGACGCCGAGCGTCCGCAGCCGGCGGCCGAGGCGCTCGACCGCCTCGAGGCCCGCCACGACGCCGAGCGCGCCGTCGTACTTCCCGCCCTCGGGCACCGAGTCGAGATGCGAGCCCGTCCAGACCTCGGGCAGCCTCGGCTCCTCGCCGGCGAGCCGCCCGATGACGTTGCCGACGCCGTCACGGGACACGTCGAGCCCCGCCTCGGCCATCCACGAAGCGGCCAGCTCGATCGCCGCGTCCTCGGCCTCGCTGAAGCCCGGCCGGTTCGCGCCCTCTCCGCCGCCGATGGCGTAGAGGCGCTCGAGACGGTCGTCGATGCGGTCGGTCATCTGCCGCATCTTTCACTGACTCTCGATCACCCGCGCGGGCTCGGTGCTCGGCACGGCGAGCGGGGAGCGCGCCAGCACGCCGAACGAGAGCTCGATAACCGGGCCGATCAGGACGGCGAAGGCAATCGTGCCGACGCCGAAGGTGCCGCCGAGGGCGATCCCGATCAGGAGCGCGGTGATCTCGATCGAGGCGCGGACGATTCCGATCCGCTTGCCGGTGCGTGCAGACACGACGAGCATCAACGAGTCGCGAGGACCGGCGCCCAGGGCGGCTCCGATGTAGAACGCCGAGCCCGCGCCGAAGAACACGAGGCCGATCGGGATCAGTGCGATGCGCACCGCCAGCCCCTGATCGCTCAGGGCGTCGATCCAGCTCACCGCGATCAGCAGCTCGATGTAGACACCGATCAGGACGGCGTTCGCGACCGTGCCGATCCCCGGCCGCGCGCCGAGCGCCCAGGCCACGAAGAGCACGGCGACGCCGACTACGAGGTTCGCGGCGCCGAAGGAGAGCGGCGTGTGTTCGGCGAGTCCCTGGTGGAGGACGTCCCACGGCGACAGCCCGAGATCCGACTCCAGCAGGCAGACGATCCCGCAGGCGAAGAGGAACAGGCCGCCGACGAGGCTCGCGCCCCGCGCCGCCGGCCCGCCACGAACCCGTGGCGCGGCGTGGTGCTCTACAGCCCGAAGGGGTTGAAGGGCTTGGGCGAGGTGGAGTGGATGACGCTCTTGGTCTCGAGATAGAGCTCGAGCGTCTCGATCCCCAGCTCGCGGCCGAAGCCCGACTGCTTGTAGCCGCCGAACGGGATGCCCGGGAAGGCGGTGTAGGGCATGTTGATGCCGACTGTCCCCGCCTTGATCCGGCGGGCGAGGCGGTGAGCCTTGGCCGGGTCCCGCGTCCAGACTGTCGCGTAGAGGCCGTACTTGACGTCGTTCGCGATCCGGGCGGCGTCCTGCTCGTCCTCGAACGGGATCACGGTGACGACCGGGCCGAAGATCTCCTCCTGGGCGACCGTCATGCCGCCGTCGACGCCGGCGAGCACCGTGGGCGGATAGAAGGCCCCCGCGCCGTCGCCCGGCGCGCCGCCCGTGACGACCTCGGCGCCCTCGCCGCGGCCCTTCTCGACGTAGCCGTGCACGCGGTCGCGGTGGGCGGTCGAGATCAGCGAGCCCATCTGCGTCTCCGGGTCGAGCGGGTCGCCGACCCGGATCCGGCCGGCCGCGTCCGCGATCCCGGCGACGACGTCGTCGTAGATCGATGCCTCGACGAGCACGCGCGAGCGCGCCTCGCAGCTCTGGCCGGCGGCGTAGTAGATCGACCAGGCCGCGCTCGGGATCGCGTCGGCGAGGTCGGCGTCCGCAAAGAGGATGTTCGGGCTCTTGCCGCCGAGCTCGAGCGTCAGCCGCTTGATCGGCTCGGAGCACAGCCGCATGATCTCGCCGCCGGTCTTGGTCGAGCCGGTGAAGGCAACCTTGTCGACGCCGGGGTGGCGGACGAGGTAGGCGCCGGTCGTCGGGCCGTCGCCCGGAGCGACGTTCACGACGCCCGCCGGGAAGCCGACCTCCGCCGCCAGCTCGGCCAGCCGGAGCGCCGTCAGCGGCGTTGCCGGATCCGGCTTCAGCACGACGGTGCAGCCGGCAGCCAGCGCCGGCGCGAGCTTCCACGTGGCCATCAGCAGCGGGTAGTTCCACGGGACGATCTGGGCGGCGACGCCGACCGGCTCCTTGAGCGAGTAGAAGAGCAGCGACCCGCCGACCGGGCTTGAGCGGCCGGCGATCGAGGCGATCGCGGACGCGTAGAAGCGGAAGTTCTCGACGGCCCCGTTGAGCTCGGCCTTCACCGACGTGATCGCCTTGCCGACGTTGCGCGACTCGAGCTCGGCGAGCTCCTTGCGGTTCGCGGCGATCGCGTCGGCAAGCGCGTGCAGCAGGCGCGAGCGCTCGGTCGGCGGCGTCTTTGCCCACGCCCCGTCGAGCGCCTCGCGGGCAGCCGCGACGGCGCGGTCGACGTCGGCCTCGCCGCCCATGGCCGCGCGTGCCAGCCGCGCGCCGGTGGCCGGCTCGGTCAGGTCGCGGATCTCGCCTGAGGCCGGCTCGACGGACTCGCCGCCGATGTGCAGCCCGTACTCGCGCTCCGTCGCCACCGCCACGGCGCGGACGATAGCGAGTGCGACGCAGCCGCCGCCGCGAGAGGGGATAATGGCTCGGATGGACGACGTTCACGTCCAGGCGGCACGAATCCCAGACCGCGACCGGCTCCTGGCCGAGTTGCGAGAGGCCGGCCTCGACGCGCGCGCAGACGGCGAGGTCGGGATCGCGGTGCCGACGGGCGACCCGTCGGAGAACGTGAGCGACGAGGTCTTCGCCCAGGCCGAGCACGTGATCATGAGCATCGGCGCGCCCTTCGTGCCCCAGAAGCACGAGGGCACCATCTACATCCGGCCGCCGGTTTCCTAGCTACACGAGGTCTGCCGGCGTCAGCTGCTCGGTGAGAAGACGGCGGAAGCGCTGCGGATCGCCGTCGACCCACGCCTTGCACACTCGCTCGCCGTCGTCGTAGGTGGTGACGTACGAGCGCCAGAGCGGGTCGCTGAGAAACTGCACGCTGTGCTCGGCGCGGGTCCGTGAGACCAACCGCCAGCGCTCGATATAGGCGATGGCGTCCTCGATCGGCACGCCGTCCTCGTGCACGAGGAACGCGGCGTTGGCCGCCGCATAGCCGAGCGGGTACGCCGCACGTTTGATCGCCGCCGCGAGCTCCGCGTCGTAGTCGATCCCGTGGCGGGCGAGGTGCTCGGCCCCGAGCTGCTCCGCCTCGTCGCCGAGGAGGGCCTCCAGGCCGATCTCCGCGATGCCCTCGGCGATCAGGGCCTGCGGGGTGCCGATCATCAGCAGCGACTCCTCGATCTGGCCACCGCCACGGACGAGCAGCTGCTCCTTCCAAGCGTGCTCGGTGTGGTGGCCCGGATACGTCTCGTGCGCGACCAGGTGGAGCGCCCTGTCGGCGGCGAGCGGCACGTCGGCGTTGATCGCGATCCGGCTGCGCAAGCCGCCCTCGTAGTAGTTGAACGCAGCCCACGGCTCGTCACGAACGACCTCGAAGCGGATCGATTCGTCCGCGGGCAGTCCGAACGTCTCGGCAGTCCGGCCGCGTAGGTCGTCGCACAGGCCCTTCGCAAACGGCGCCAGCTGGTCGGGCGCCAGGGTGTCGCTGTCCTGCCACGCCTGCCAGCGCTCCGCGAGCGAGCCCGTGCCGGGCAGGAGCTCGTCCAGCTCACGGTGCGCCGCCTCGAAGACCGACTCGGGCACGCGGCGAGGGCGCACGCCGTAGCAGCGTTCGACCTCATCGGCGAAGGCGATCGACTCGCCGGCGAGGCGGCGCGCGACCGTCTCGAGCCCGAGCAGCTGGGCCTCGATCCAGCGCGTCCGCGCGGGCGCGAGCCCTGCGTCCGGCAGCGCCTCGCGCAGCGCGGCCGCGTCCGCAACGAGGCCGGCCGAGACCCGCAACGGCTCGCCGCCGACGTCGTCGGCGATCTCGCGCGGCCCGTAGTAGCCGTCGACGAGACCGTCCAGATGACGGCCCAGGCGCAGGCCGAGCTCGACGTACCCGCGAACGACATCCACGCGCGGAGCCTACGGAAGCGTCACTGCGCGGACGCGGCCGTGGCCGCCCGGGCTCTCGCCCACGCGAGTCGGCTGCCGGTGTGAACTGTGTCTTAGCGGGCGAACAGCGCCGCCTGGCCCTGGCCGACCCCGACGCACAACGTCGCCAGCCCGTAGCGGCCGCCGCGGCGGCGCAGCTCGTGGAGGAGCGTCACGACGAGGCGCGCGCCGCTCATTCCGAGCGGGTGGCCGAGCGCGATGGCGCCGCCGTTCACGTTCACGCGCTCCGGGTCGAGGCCGAGCTCGCGAATGACGGCGAGGCTCTGGGACGCGAACGCCTCGTTCAGCTCGACGAGGTCCAGGTCGCCGACAGTGACCCGGGCGCGCTCGAGCAGCCTGAGCACGGCAGGCACCGGCCCGATGCCCATCACGCGCGGGTCGACGCCGGCGACCGCGCTGCCGGCGAAGGCAGCGAGCGGCTCGGCGCCCAGCTCACGTGCCCGCTCCTCGCCGGCGATCACGAGCGCTGCGGCGCCGTCGTTGAGCCCGCTCGAGTTGCCGGCCGTGACCGTCCCGTCAGGCCGGAACGCGGGCTTGAGCGCACCGAGCTTGTCCGCGTCGGTGTCGGGCCGCGGGTGCTCGTCGTGCTCCAGCCCTTCCACCGGCACGAGCTCTTCCGCGAAGCGGCCTGCCGCCTGCGCGGCCGCCCAGCGGCGCTGCGAGGCGAGCGCGAACGCGTCCTGGTCCGCACGGCTCACGCCCCAGCGCTCGGCGACGTTCTCGCCCGTCTCGCCCATCGACTCGAGCGGGAACATCGCCTCCATGCGCGGGTTCGGGAACCGCCAGCCGAGCGTCGTGTCCCAGACTGTCTGGTTCCCACGCGGGAACGCGCGGTCAGGCTTGGCCATGACGAGCGGCGCGCGGCTCATCGACTCGACGCCGCCCGCGACGAAAAGGTCGCCGTCGCCCGCCGCGATCGCGTGGCACGCCCCCACGACGGCCGAGAGGCCCGACGCGCAGAGCCGGTTGACGGTGACGCCGGGCACGGTCTCGGGGAAACCGGCGAGCAGGGCCGCCATGCGGGCGACGTTGCGGTTGTCCTCGCCGGCCTGGTTGGCGCAGCCGAGGTAGACGTCGTCGATGCCTGCCGGGTCGACGCCGGCCCGCTCGACCGCCGCGCGGAGGACTGCGGCGGCAAGGTCGTCGGGGCGCGTCCCGGCGAGGGCGCCGCCGTAGCGGCCGACCGGTGTGCGCACCGCGGAGAGGACGACCGCGCGGCTCATCGCGTTTCAGGGGTGCGTGGATGCGGTACATGCGCGGCCATGTCACCACTCCTACTCATCATCCTGTTGCTTCTGCTGATCGCCGCGATCGGCGGCGGAGTCCTTGTCGCCAAGGTGCTCTGGCTGCTCCTGATCGTGGCCCTGATCGTGCTCGTCGTCGGGCTGCTGTCCGGGCGGCGAACCGCCTAGGCTGCGGCGGCGCCAACGAAGTCGACGTGGACGGGACGGTCGAACGCACCAGCTGCCTCGCCCCGGCGGAGCAGCTCGCGGACGGCCTCCCGGCCCTCGTCGCCGTAGTCGCAAGTGAGCTCGTTGACATACATGCCGACGAAGCGGTCGGTGAGCTCCTCGGAGAGCCCGCGGCCCCACCGCCGCGCGTAGGCGAGGGCCTCAGCGCGGTTGTCGAGCCCGGCGCGGATCGACGCCTCGAGCACGCCTGACAGGCGCTGGAGCACGTCCTCGCCGAGGTCGCGCCGCGCGGCGTTCACGCCGAGCGGCAGCGGCAGGCCGGTCTCGAGCAGCCACCACTCGCCCAGGTCGACGACCTTGTGCAGCCCGTGCGATTCGTACGTCAGCTGGCCCTCGTGGATCAGCAGGCCGGCCTCGGCGGTGCCTGCCTGCACCTCGTCGATGATCTTGTCGAACGGCACCTCGCGGTTGCGGTAATCCCCGAGCAGCAGACGGAGGAGCAGGAAAGCGGTCGTCATCCGGCCGGGCACGGCGACCTCGACGTCGGCCAGGTCCTCCTGCGTCATCTTCTCGCGCGCGACGACGACCGGGCCGTAGCCGGAGCCCATGCTCGCCCCGTGCGGCAGCAGGATGTAGCGGTCCTGCACGAACGGGTACGCGTGCAGCGAGAGCGCGGTCACCTCGAGCTTCCCTTCCAGCGCCCATTCGTTCAGCGACTGGATGTCCGCGAGCACGTGCTCGAACTCGAAGCCCTTGGTGTCGACAGCGCCCGCTGCGAGGCCCCAGAACATGAACGCGTCGTCCGGGTCGGGGCTGTGTCCGAGACGGATCAGCACGGCCGCGGGACGGTACCAGCGACCGGCGGCGCGGGTTACCGCCTACCGAAGAACCAGCGCTCGAGCGGCTTCAAGAGCTCCTCGCGCGTGAAGGGATCCACGTCCTGCTCCCGTCCGTCGCCGTTCGATACGTGCAGGTCGTCGGTGAGCGTGCCGTTGGCCTGCTCGAGCGCATCGTCCAGCTCGTAGCCCTGGAAGACGTAGTCCTTGGTGCCGCCGCTCCCTGGCGGGAACTCCGGGTTGACGCAGCGCCCGACGGCCCAGACCGCGCCCTTCTGCCGCTCGATCCAGATCAGGATGCGCTCGTCCACACCGGCGTCGTCGACTCCGAGGACGACCCGCTGGGCGAAGACGTCGGACGACGTGCGACGCATCGCCCTGGATGATAGGCAGCTTCATTAGCATCCCGCTCGATGGGAGTCGGCGACTTCATCCGCAACCTGTTCAGCCCGCGCGATCCGCTCGACCGGATGGCGACCTACGTGCTGCGGGAGCACGAGCGCGGGCGGCCGCTCCACGAGATCCTCGAGGACCCGTACGTCACGAACCGGACGAGCGCAGAGCAGCGCGCCCGGCTCCTCGACAACCCGGACATCGTCCGCGCGATCGGCGAGGACGTCGTCGAGCAAACACGGGCGACGCTCAACACTCCCTAGAGGGGCGTCCCGACCCCCTGGTCGCGGGCGCGCTCGAACGCGGCGGCCCCGGCGGCTACGTCCCAGGCCGCGATCCCGTTCGACTTGAAGACGACGATGTCGTCGGCCGACTCCCGTCCACGGACCTCGCCGGCGACGACCTCGTGGAGCTCGTGCACCTCGAGCCAGTCGAGCGCGCCGCTGTCGACCGGTTCGATCAGGTCAGCCGACTCGACCCGGGCCTGCTCGATCGAGTCGCAGCAGACGAACACGGCGCGCTCGAGCACGACGTTATCGAGCTCGCGCGAGCGGCCGTTGTTCGCGCCGGCCGCGCAGACAAGCGCGCCCGGGCCGAGCCACTCGCCGCGCAGGACCGGGTCGCGCGACGTCGTGATGGTGACAACAACGTCCTGCGCAGCCGCGTCGCGGGCGTCCTCGGCGGCCTCGGCGCCGGTCGCCTTGCAGAACTCCTTCAGACGCGCCGGCGTGCGGCACCACGCGACGACGCGCTCGATGCCCGGCACCGCCGCGCGGATGGCGTCGACCTGGCCGCGGGCCTGCCAGCCGCAGCCGATCACGCCGAGGCTCGCCGCCTCCGCCTTCGCGAGGTGCTTCGCGGCCACGCCGCTCGCAGCGCCCGTACGCAGCCGGCCGAGCGCGTCGGCCTCGATCACGGCGTGCAGCTCCGGCGTGCCGGCGTCGAAGAGCAGCACGCAGAAGCGCGCGCCCTCCCCGAACGCTGAGTAAACCTTGGCGCCGGCGTAGCCGAGCTCGAGGTCCGACGCGGCCATGACGGCGAGGCGGCCCTCCTCGAGGCCGAGCCGGTAGCGCGGCCGGTTCTCGACCCGTCCGGCGGCGATGTGGCGGAACGACGCCTCGACCGCCTCGACGGCGTCGCCGGGCGAGAGCACGGCCTCGACGTCAGCTTCGGTCAGGTAGAGCGGCATGTCGTTCAGTTCGACGTCTGTCGAGCGCAGCATTCAGCTCCGCCGAAAAGACGATCCGTCGTCCACGGCCCCCAATCGTAGGGCGGGCTTGCTCGCCGGCACCATGCGGCGGGAAAGTCCATCGGCGCGTCGAAGACCCGTCCCGTGACCGGGCGGCTTCCACTGGTCGTGGCCGCGGCCGCGCTCGCACTCGTCTTCGCCGCCCCCGCAACCGGCGCGCTCGCCGATGAGCAGGCGCTCGCCGCCCGCTACGCGCCGGTCGTGCGGCTCGTCAAGCAGACCGAGGAGTGCGGCCATGGCGAGCCGTACGACCCGATGGACGTCAACGCGCTCTTCGGGCAGGACACCGTCGCCCTACGCGGCCCCTGGGACCCGCCCGACCTGGTCAAGATCGCGCCGTCGGCCGCCGATCTCGCCGGCCGCTACGAGTACCACCTGGACTTCCCCGGTGATCCGCTCAACCCGGGCTGCGGCTACGAGCGCTGGAACCGGCTGATCACCGCCGGGACGAAGCCGACCGTCTACGCACACGTGGCCTCCGACCCGAAGGACCCGGGCAAGCTCGCGCTGCAGTACTGGTTTTTCTACGCCTTCAACGACTTCAACAACACGCACGAAGGCGACTGGGAGATGATCCAGCTCAACTTCGACGCGGCCGACGCGCGGACCGCGCTCGAGACGAAGCCGGTCGAGGTGGGCTACAGCTCGCACGAGGGCGCCGAGCGGTCCGCATGGGACGACCCGAAGCTCGAGCGCGTCTTCGGCACCCATCCGGTCGTCTATCCGGCCGCCGGGTCCCATGCGAACAAGTTCACGTCGGCGCTGTACCTAGGCAGCTCCGCGGAGGCAGGGGTCGGCTGCGACGACACCCAGGGTCCGCACCGCGACGTCCAGCCCGTCGTGAAGACGATCCCGGGCGACCCGGCAGCCGCCCGAAGTGCCTTTCCGTGGATCGACTTCCAGGGACGGTGGGGGCAGCTCGCGCCGGCGTTCTTCAACGGACCGACCGGACCGAATCTCAAGACCCAGTGGACGAACCCGATCGAGTGGTCGAAGGGCTGGCGCGACCGGAGCTACGCGGTCCCGACCGGCGGCGTCCTCGGGACGAGCGCGACCGATTTCTTCTGCGTGGCGGTCGCGGCCGGCTCACGCGGCCTCATCGGGCTGCTGCGCAACGCCGGGCTGGCGTTCCTCGTGGTCGCGACGCTGTTGCTGCTCTTCATCGTCCTCGTCAGGCGCACGCGGTGGCGCCCCGGGACGCCGTTGCACGTGGCGCGCCGGCGGCGATGGGGCCAGATCCTTTCGGCGGCCGGCCGGCTGTACGTGGCCCGCTGGCGGCTATTCCTGGCGCTCGGCCTCCTGTTCATCCCGCTCGGCGCCGTCATCTCACTCGTCCAGGCGGTCGTCCTCGGCGGTCTCGGCCTCGCCGGGGTCGACACGACCGGGGAGGGGGCCGGAGGGCTCGTGCTGCTGGTCGTCACCCTGGGCACGACGCTTGCGCTGCTCGGGCTCGGCGTCGTCCAGGCGGCGACTGCTTCCGCGCTCGTCGAAATCGACGCGGGCCGGCCGATCGGCCCGCTCGCGGCCTACCGCGCCGCCCTGCACAGGCTGCGGCCGCTGTTCGGAGGCATCCTCATCGCCGTGCTCGTGGTCGTGCTTCTGGCCACGACGACGGTGCTGATCCCGGTGGCGATCTGGCTCGGCGGCCGTTGGCTCCTGCTAGCCCAGGCCGTCGAGCTCGAGGGCGTCAGGGCGGTCGACGGCCTGCGGCGGAGCTCGGCGCTCGTGCGCGGGCGCTGGCTCCGCGTCGCGTCGCTCGTCGGGGCAAGTGCACTGATCGCGCTGGTCCTCGGCCCGTTCCTGGGCGCGCTCCTGATCCTGCTCACCAGCGCGCCGCTCGTGCTGATGAACGTGGTCGCGGGCGTGGTCTACGCGCTGACAATGCCGTTCGTCGCGCTGACCACCTCATACGTCTACTTCGACTCTCGCGCGCGCGAGGAACTCGAGCGCGACGAGGCGCCGGCGACGCTGCCGGCCGAGATCGTGCTGCCGGCTCCTTCGGGATGAAGCGGCCGCCGCGCAGCTCGCTGCGCAACAGGATGCGCCCGGCATGATTCGAACATGCGACCTCTGCCTCCGCAGGGCAGCGCTCTATCCCCTGAGCTACGGGCGCGAGGAAGCGACAGTCTAGCGACGGTTCCGCTCAGCGGAGCCGTGCCGGCGCGCCGTCGACGCTGAGCTCGGCGTCCTTGCCGACATCGGTGCGGACGTACGCAAGCGCGAGGATCGCATCGCCGTTCGAGACCGAGCTCGTGACGCGGCCGACGACCCGGTCGCCGTCGCGGATCTCGGCGTCGTACGCGGGCAGGTCGCGAAGCTCGAGCACTCGGAGACCCCGGTTCGCGTGGCCGCGGAAGTGCAGCCTGGCGACCGGCTCCTGGCCCGGGTAGCAGCCCTTGGTCAGGCTGATCGCGCGCTCGACAAGGCCGGCCTCGGCCGGCATGACGCGGTCGTCGAGCTCGCGGCCCCAGGCCGGGCCGCGCGCCTCGATGCGCCGCCGCTCGAGCTCGTCGTCATCGATGGGCTCACCCGCGGGCTCCGCGTCCAGAGCCTCCCACGCGTCCTCGCCGTACTCGCGCGCGCGTGCGTGAAGCCCGGCCGGCTCGCCGCCGAACACGATCGCCGCCGTGTGCTCCTCGGGCTCGAGCTCGACCTTCGCCGCGAAGCGCGCGCGCTGGAGCTGGCTGCGAACCGTCTCGCCGAGCCTCGCTTCGGTGGCGAGCAGGAAGTCGTCCTCGCCCCGGCGAAAGACGCGGAGCGGCGCGATGATGCGCGCCTTGGGCGTCAGCAGCAGCGCGTCGCACGCCTCGCCCGGCGCGAGCGCCTCGACGTCGTTCGAGACCATGCGCTGCACGAAGTCGGCGGCATCGGGACCGCGGGCCGAAACGTAGTCGCGCGCGCGAGGAGCCCAGGCTGCCATGCGTTCAGTGTGCCGGTCCGTGCGTAGTCTGTTCCGGCATGCCGCTCTTCCGCTCGAAGGTCGAGGACAAGCTCCGCGAGGCCGGCTACGACCCCGGCCGCCTACCGCCCGGGCAGTACCTGACCGAGAAGTGGCCGGTGCTGCACGCCGGGTCTGTGCCCAACACCGACCTGGCCCGGTGGGACTTCCGCGTCTTCGGCGAGGTCGAGCAGGAGGTCGTGCTCGACTGGGAGCAGTTCCTCGCGCTTCCGGCGACGGAGGTCACGACCGACATCCACTGCGTGACGCGCTGGAGCCGCTTCGACGCGCGCTTCAGGGGCGTGCACTGGAGCGAGGTCGCGAAGCTCGTACGGCCGAGGCCGAGCGCGCGCTTCGTCGTCGCGCATGCCGAGCAAGGCTTCACGGCGAACGTGCCGGTTGACGCGCTGGAGGACCCGAACGCGCTGCTCGTCTACGAAGCCGACGGCGAGCTGCTGGCAAAGGAGCACGGCTGGCCGCTGCGGCTCTTCATCCCGACCAGGTACTTCTGGAAGAGCGCCAAGTGGCTGCGAGGCCTCGAGCTGCGCGCCACCGACCAGCCCGGGTTCTGGGAGCGGTACGGCTACAACAACAACGCCGATTACTGGAAAGAGGAGCGCTACGAGTTCTAGGGGCTGTCCGGACTGTCCCCGCAGGGGGCGGGTCCCCAGTGATGAGCCCTCGGTCGGCGGAACCCGCTAGTAGCCCGGAAGCTTGCGTAAGGACACCAGGGACAGGCGGATACGGCCCCTCAAAGACGAATCACTCGGTTGAGGGATCGGCCGCCGGCGCCGAGCGTCGATATCTAGGTCGCAACGCCCTCCCCCCTTTGAAACGGCGCGATTTCGCGCCGTTTCTGCGTTCCGGGACAGAACGACAAAGGGCCGGCTTGCGCCGGCCCTTCGCGTGAAGCGATCAGCCCGAGGGCTGCCTACATCATCCCGTCCATGCCGCCGGGCATGCCTGCCATGGCCGGCTGCTTCTCTGGCGCCTCGGCCACGACTGCCTCGGTGGTAAGGATGTTCTTCGCGATCGACGCGGCGTTCTGCAGCGCCGAGCGCGTGACCATCGTCGGGTCGATGATCCCGGCCTTGACCAGGTCCTCGACCTCGCCCGTGTCGACGTTCAGGCCCTGCCCCGCCGGGGCGTTGCGGACCTTGTCGACGACGACGGAGCCCTCGAGGCCGGCGTTCTCCGCCAGCTGGCGGATCGGCTCCTCGAGCGCGCGGCGGATGATCTGCGCACCCGTCTTCTCGTCGCCCTCGAACGTGTCGAGCTTGATCGCTTCGACGGCGTTCAGCAGCGCGACGCCGCCGCCCGGGACGATGCCCTCCTCGAGGGCCGCGCGGGTCGCCTGGACGGCGTCCTCGACGCGGTGCTTCTTCTCCTTCATCTCCGTCTCGGTGGCGGCACCGACCTTGATCACCGCGACGCCGCCGGCCAGCTTGGCCAGCCGCTCCTGCAGCTTCTCGCGGTCGAAGTCGGAGTCCGTGGTCTCGATCTCGGCCTTGACCTGCTTGATGCGGGCCTTGATCGCGTCGGACTCGCCGGCACCGTCGATGATCGTCGTCGAGTCCTTGTCGACGACGACGCGGCGGGCCCGGCCGAGCTGCGTGAGCTTCGTGTTCTCGAGCTTGAGGCCCATCTCCTCGGTGATGACCTCGGCGCCGGTGAGGATCGCGATGTCCTCGAGCATGCGCTTGCGGCGGTCACCGAAGCCCGGCGCCTTGACGGCGACGGCCTGGAAGGTGCCGCGCAGCTTGTTGACCACGATCGTCGCGAGCGACTCGCCCTCGACGTCCTCGGCCACGATCAGCAGCGGCCGGCCCGCCTGGATGACCTGCTCGAGCACCGGCAGGATGTCCTTGACGGCACCGATCTTCTGGTTCGCGACGAGGATGTACGGATCCTCGAGGACCGCCTCCATGCGCTCGGAGTCGGTGATCATGTACGGGGACAGGTAGCCCTTGTCGAACTGCATGCCCTCGGTGAACTCGAGCTCGAGGCCGAACGTCTGGCCCTCCTCGACGTTCACGACGCCGTCTTTGCCGACCTTCTCGATCGCGTCGGCGATGTTGTCGCCGATCTCGCGCTCGCGCGACGAGATGGACGCGACCCGGGCGATGTCCTCCTTGCCCGAGATCTCCTTGGACTGCGTCTTCAGGTTCTCGGTGACCGCGTCGACGGCCTTCTCGATGCCGCGCTTGAGCGACATCGGGTTGGCGCCGGCGGCCACGTTCTTCAGGCCCTCGCGCACGATCGCCTGGGCGAGCACCGTCGCGGTCGTCGTGCCGTCACCGGCGACGTCGTTGGTCGCAGTCGCGACTTCGCGAACGAGTTGGGCGCCCTGGTTCTCGAAGACGTCCTCGAGCTCGATCTCACGTGCGATGGTGACGCCGTCGTTGGTGATCGTCGGTGCGCCGAACTTCTTGTCGAGCACGACGTAGCGGCCCTTGGGGCCGAGGGTCACCTTCACGGCGTCCGCGAGGACGTTGACGCCACGCTCGAGTGAGCGGCGCGCGTCCTCGTCAAACTTCAGCTCCTTGTGTGCCATCTGTTCCTTTCCTCTCCGTCTGCCTACGCGGCCGCGCCGGCGGGCTCACGCGTGCCGACAACCTTCGCCAGCACGTCGGACTCGCGCAGAATCAGCACCTCGTCGGTGCCGAGGCGAATCTCCGTGCCGCCGTACTTCGAAAAGATGACCTCGTCGCCCTCGGCGACGTCCATCTTGATGTACTTGCCGTCATCGTCACGGGGGCCCGGGCCGACGGCCAGAACCTTCCCGCGCTGCGGCTTCTCCTTCGCCGTGTCGGGAAGGACGATGCCACTGGACGTGGTCTCCTCCTCCTCGAGCACCTCAACGATCAGACGATCGCCAAGCGGCTGCAAGTCCATGCGCAACCTCCCTGTAAATACGACTTTGTGACACAGGCTGGCACTCGCCACTGGGGAGTGCCGACGCCAGTCTAGCCGCTTTCAGGGGGCTACTGCAAGCAGAAGGACACGGCGTGTTACAAAGAGGCGAATGCCGCGCGAGATCTCGTCCGGAGGCGTACTGGTGCGCCGCATGCGCGGCCGCTGGTGGCTCGCCGCCATCAGGCCGGCCGGCAAGCGGCCGGGCGTCTGGGCGCTGCCCAAGGGGCGCGTCGATGCCGGGGAGGGGCCCGCGGCAACGGCCGTCCGTGAGGTTGCCGAGGAGACCGGCCTGGCCGGCGACCTCGAGGGCAAGCTCGGCGACGTCCGCTACGTCTACACGTGGGAGGGCGAGCGGATCTTCAAGATCGTGAGCTTCTACCTCCTTCGCCACCGCAGCGGCCGCATCGGAAACGTGCCCGCCGAGCACCGCCACGAGGTCGCCGAGGTGCGCTGGCTGCCGCTCGACGAGGCGCCGCGGCTGCTCGCCTACCGCGGCGAGAAGGACATGGCCGAGCGAGCGCTGAACCTGCTGGACGCCGAGGCTCTATGATCCTGCCCTCCTGTCGGCCCCGCTGGAACCCATGTACGCGCTCAACTTCTACTCACCCGTCGTCGCCGACCAGCTGCGTTCGCAGCGGAAGACGGCGACTATTCGACTCGGCGACAAGTCGGCGAAGTACCGCAAGGGCATGGTTGTCCAGGTGCTCGTGGGCACCCGTTTCAGCCCGCGTGACAAGGTCTTCGACGCCGTGATCGACAAGGTCGAGGTCAAGCAGCTGCTCGAGCTTTCGCCCCGGGAGATCGAGCACGACAACCCGGAGATCCGCCGCTGGGAGGACATGGCGGGCTGGCTGAGCCAGCTCTACAACCGGGAAGTGATCGGGACCGACACGGTCACCGTGATCCGGTTTTCCCAGATTCGCTGAGCCGGGGTCATGCGGCACGCGCCGGAGCTAGCAACCTCCGACGCCGGAACGCTCCAGCGCCTCGACTTCTACGCCTTGCGAATCCGGGTGCCGAACTGCTCCGCCGGGCGGAGCTCGGCGCCGCACTCCTCACACTCGACGGCGAAGGCGGACGCGATGCGCGCGTCACAGCCCGGGCAACGCGCCCGGAGCTCGCCGCCGCACTGGGGGCATTCCACAGGCAGCTCGCGCTCGGAATCCTCGAAGTAGCGCTGGAGGAAGCCGCACCGGAGGCAGAAGGCGACCCAGTCGCCCAGGGTCTTGCGGCGCTCCTCCTGGACCCAGTTGCGCTTCGCCATGTCGCGATCGTAGCCCCATAATCAGGCCGGCTCATGGGCTGCGTAGGCGGGGGCGAACGAGTCGTACTCGCCGTCGATATCCTGTCCCCGTCCACCACCGTACGGGGGTGTCCTCTATGGCCATTGCGCGCGAAGCCGAGCCGATCACGTCGCTGCGGGAGATCCGGGAAGCGGGTCTCGACCGCGAGGACCTGCTCGGCTCCTACCGCAACATGCTGATCACGCGCGCGATCGAGGAGCGCGGCCACACCCTCTACAAGCAGGGGAAGATCCCGGGCTCGTTCTACACGGGCCGCGGCAACGAGGCCGCGTCGGTCGGCGTCGCGACGGCCATGGGGCCGGAGGACGTCGGCACACCGCTCCACCGCGACATGGGCGTGCACGTCACACGCGGGGTGGAGCCGTGGCGGATCTTCGCGCAGTACATGGGACGCGCCGACGGCCCGACGCACGGCCGCGACGGCAACGTGCACATGGCCGACCAGAACCTCGGGCTGATCGCCATGGTCAGCCACCTGCCGGCGATGCTGCCGGTCGCGGTCGGCGCCGCGCTCGCCTTCCGGATCCGGGACGAGCGACGCGTCGCGGTCGCCTGGTTCGGCGAGGGCGCGTCCGCCCGCGGCGACACCCACGAGGGCATGAACCTCGCCGGCGTGCGCCAACTGCCCGTGGTCTTCATCTGCGACAACAACCAGTGGGCCTACTCGACGCCGACGCACCTCGAGTACGCGTGCGAGACGCTCGCGGACCGCGCCCAGGCGTACGGCTTCGAGGGCGTCGTGGTCGACGGCACCGACGTGCTCGCCGTCTACCGCGAGGCCAAGCGGGCGATCGAGAAGGCGCGCTCCGGCGGCGGCCCAACGCTGATCGAGTGCATGACGCTGCGCATGGAGGGCCACGCGGTCCACGACGACGCCTTCTATGTCCCGAAGGAGCTCTTCGAGGAGTGGGCCGCGCGTGACCCGATCGAGCGCTACCGCGAGTGGCTGCGTGCGAACGCCGAGCTGACGGACGACGAGGAGGACGAGATCTCGACCGGCGTGAAGAAGCTGCTGAACGACGCGCTCCGCCGGGCCGAGGAGTCGCCGATGCCGGAGACGGACGACCTCGCGCACGGCGTGTACGCGACACCCGAAGAGCTCGACACGCCCCACCACAAGTAATGCCCGAGAAGACCTACCTCCAGGCGATCAGCGACGGCCTCCGCCAGGAGATGCGCCGCGACCCGCGCGTCTTCGTGATGGGCGAGGACGTCGGCGTGTACGGCGGCGCCTTCAAGGTCACCCTAGGCTTCCAGGAGGAGTTCGGGCCGTGGCGCGTGATCGACGCGCCGCTCTCCGAGACGGCCATCGTCGGCGGCTGCACCGGCGCGGCCATCATGGGCATGCGCCCGGTCGCCGAGATGCAGTTCGCGGACTTCATCTCGTGCGCGTGGGACCAGCTGGTCACGGTCGCCGCCAAGCAGCACTGGCGCGCCGGGACGGCGATCCCGATGGTCGTCCGGCTGCCGTCGGGCGGCGGCTTCTCCGGCGGGCCGTTCCACTCACAGAACCCCGAGAGCTCCTTCGCCCACATCCCGGGCCTCAAGGTCGTGTGCCCGGCAACGCCCGAGGACGCCAAGGGACTGCTCGTCTCCGCGATCGAGGATCCGAACCCGGTGCTCTTCTTCGAGCACAAGCACCTGTACCGCCGCATCAAGGGCGAGGTGCCGGACGAGCGCTACCTGACCCCGTTCGGCCAGGCGCGCGTGCACCGCGAGGGCAGTGACGTCAGCCTCATCACCTGGGGCGCCATGGTCTACACGGCCGAGGAAGCCGCGCAGCAGCTCGAGGCCGACGGCGTCTCCGTGGAGATCCTCGACCTGCGCACGATCATCCCGTGGGACCGCGAGGCGGTGCTCGAGAGCGTGCGCAAGACGTCCAAGGTGCTCGTCCTCCACGAGGACACGCGCACCGGCGGCTTCGGCGGCGAGATCGCCGCCACCATCGCCGAGGAGGCGTTCGAGGATCTCGACGCCCCCGTGAAGCGCGTGGGCGCGCCAGACACCCCGGTGCCGTTCTCGCCGCCGCTCGAGAAGGCGTTCATTCCGCAGGTCGACGACGTGGCTGCGGCGCTGCGGGAGCTGGCGGAGTACTGATGGCGACGGAAACCGCAGTCGATGTCGTGATGCCGCAGATGGGCGTCTCGGTCTCCGAGGGGACCATCACCAGGTGGCTCAAGGGCGAGGGCGAGCACGTCGAGGCCGACGAGCCGCTGCTCGAGATCTCCACCGACAAGGTCGACACCGAGGTGCCGAGCCCCGGCACGGGGACCGTGACGCAGATCCTCGTCCAGGAAGGCGAGACGGTCGAGGTCGGCACGCGACTCGCCGTCATCGGCGGCGCCCCCGCCGAGGCCGGCGCGCCCGAGCCGGAAGCGTCGCCCGAGCCCGCCACCGCGCCGGCCGCCGAAGAGGCAGCCCAGGCGTCGAGTGCCGAGGCTGCGCCCGCCACCGCGGAGCCTGCGCCGGCGGATGCGCCTGCGCCGTCGCCGCAGCCTGCCCCCGTGGAGGTGAACGGCAAGAGCTTCGTCTCGCCGGTGGTGGCGCGCATCGCCTCCGAGCACGGCGTCGACCCGGCCAGCGTCGCCGGCACGGGCCGCGGCGGCCGCGTCACCAAGAAAGACATCCTTGCGTTCGTCGAGTCCGGTGCGCGTGCCCAGCAGGCGACGCCAGCCGCGGCTCCACCCGCGCCAGCCGCGGCTCCACCCGCGCCAGCCGCGGCTCCACCCGCGCCAGCCGCGGCTCCACCCGCGCCTGCGCCGGCGGCGCCCGCGCCGCCGGCCCCCGCGCCCGCTCAGGCAGCATCGGCTCCCGCTCCCGCCCCGCAGCCCGCGATGACGGAGGCGGGCGAGCAGCTCGAGCCGGTGAGCGCCATGCGGCGGGGGATCGCCGAGCACATGCGCCGCTCGCTCGACACCTCCGCGCACGTGACGAGCGCGATCGAGGTCGACATGTCGAAGGTCGTCGAGATCCGCAAGCGGCTCAAGCCCGAGTATCAGAAGGCCTACGACGTCAACATCACGTACCTCGCGTTCGTCGCGCGCGCCCTCGTCGAGACCCTCCGCGACTACCCGTGGGTGAACGGCGAGCTCCGCGGCGACCAGATCGTCACGCGCAACTACGTGAACCTCGGCTTCGCGGTCGAGCTCGCCGACGGCAAGGGCCTGATCGTCCCCGTGCTCAAACACGCCGAGGGCCTCAACCTGCTCGGCATCGCGCGCGGTGTCGTCGACATCGCGCAGCGCGCCCGCGACAAGAAGCTGCTGCCAGACGAGGTGCAGGGCGGCACATTCACGATCACCAACCCCGGTGGCTACGGCACCTTCCACGGCACGCCCGTGATCAGCCAGCCGCAAGCGGCCATCCTCGGCACCTACGCAGTCGTCAAACGGCCGTGGGTGGTGCAGGACGAGTTCGGCCAGGATGTGATCGCGATCCGCCCGATCATGAATCTCACGCTCACGTACGACCATCGCCTCATCGACGGCGCCCTGGCGGGCCGCTTCCTCCGCGATCTCCGGCACAAGCTGGAGACGTGGGATGAGTCGAACTACTAGTCGCGTGAGCGAGCCCGTTCCGCTCACCGTCGCCTCGAACGAGGTCGAAGCCGAGGTCATCCGCGGCCTGCTCGAGACCGCGGGCATCCGGTCGTTCCACCGGCCGACGAACTTCGGGGCCGGCGCCACCGACGGGTTCACCCCGAGCGGCGCGCGCGAGGTGCTCGTCAACCCGGAGCAGCTCGAGGACGCACGGATCGTGCTCGAGGACGCCGGCATCTGATGGCCCGTCCCGGCTACCTCTTCACGCCGGGCATCGTCCCGTACGGGGAGGCCTGGGCGCTGCAGCGTTCGCTGGCAGGGGCGGTCTCGCAGGGCGCCGTACCGGACACGGTGCTGATGCTCGAGCACCCGCCCGTCGTGACGCTCGGGCGCCGCGCCGATGCGGGCGAGCTGCACGTGCCCGAGGGCGCCGGCGTCGAGATCGTCGAGACGAACCGGGGCGGCAAGTCCACGTACCACGGGCCCGGGCAGCTGGTCTGCTACCCGATCGTCGACCTGCGGCGGCACGGCCAGGACGTCAAGCAGTACGTCCGCGCGCTCGAGGAGGCGCTGATCCACACCGTCAGTGCGTTCGGGCTCGAGGGCGAGCGGCTCGAAGGCGACAACATGACCGGGGTCTGGCTGCTCTCGCCGCCGCGCAAGATCGCCTCGATCGGCGTGCATGTCTCCAGGTGGGTGACGACGCACGGCTACGCGCTCAACGTCGACCTCGACCCGGCGCCCTTCACGGAGTGGATCACAGCCTGCGGGCTCGACGGCGCCGCGTTCACGACCATCGCCCGCGAGCTCGGCCGGCCGGTCACCGTCGAGGAGGTCGTTCCGCACGCGGCCGCCGCGCTCGAGGAGGTGCTCGACCTCACACTCGAGCCGCTGGACGCGCACGAGGCCGGCCTGTGGCCGCAGCCCGTGCACGAGCGGCTCGCCGCCAAGGCGTAGGGGAGAGCCGCACGAGGCGGCCCTCCCCCGCTGACTGCTTACTTGCCGATCTGGCCCGGCCCGGTCTTCGCCTTGCCGTTCGGCAGGCCGACCGAGTCGCTGAAGATGTCCTCGTCGTTCGCCGACCCGTTCAGCGCGAACGGGTTGGTGTTGCGGGTGTCCGACCAGATCGGATGGGCCTCTTCGTTCTTCGGAATGGTGAGGCCGCTGTAGTCGCCGTTGAAGCCGGACTGGTTCCCGTTCGGCGGCGGGAACACCGGCGACACGACCTTGTCGCTGTAGGGCACCGCCACCCCCTGGCCGCCGGCCAGCGAGTAGTCGGACATCTGCTCGCCAACGCCGGCCTGCAGGCCCGGCGTGAACGGATCGCCCGTGCACGTCGGGTACAGGCAGTTCGCGGTGCCGTCCGACTCGCCCGGCACGCGCGCCGTGCGGTAGTAGCTGACGCCGACGCGGTCGTTCTTCGTCGGCGACTGGTCGACGGCCGCGAAGTAGTGGTCGAGCCCGGTGTCCGGGTTGACCGTGCCGGCCTCCGTCCAGGTGTGCCCGCCGTCCGTCGACTGCGACATCTGGATGTCGAACTCGCCGTTGCGGTAATCCTGCCAGACGACGTACAGATTCCCGCTCTGCGTATTCTCGCTCACGATCCGCGGGAAGTCGTTCGTGCGGATCCACGCGCCCGGAATGCACGTCTCGGGTCCGCGGCCGAAGTCGCACTGAGGCTCGCCGACGAGAACGTCGTCGCCGACCTTGCTCGGCGAACCGCAGTTCAGGTGCGCCGTCGCGTTCGTCGAGCTTCCCGACGGATGGCACACGATCCCGAGCTGCTGGCCGTTCGGGTTCCCCGCCGGCGTGTTGCCGTTGTTGTACGTGACGACCAGGTCGCCGTTCGGCATCACGACCGGGTCGGAGCCCTGGTCGAGATTGCACGAATGCGGGTTCAGCGACGGGTCGAACGCGTTGCCGAAGAAGCAGAGCGAGCTCGAGCTGCCGCTGATCTGCTCCGGCGTCGACCACGTCTGTGCACCGTCCGTCGACATCGAGCCGTAGATCGGGTTCTGGGTGAAGTTGCCCTTCGCGTCGAAGAAGAACTCCGTCCACGTGACGTAGACGTTGTCGCCGGTCGGGTGCGACGCCGTGCGTGGCAACCGGTCGGCGGCGATGAAGTTCTTGTCGGAGATCGCGAACGGCCCGTTCGGGTTGTCCTCCTCGACCAGGAAGTGCTTCGACGGGTTCGGCGCGATCGAGCTCGGCATGTTGAAGTAGAACGCGCCCTTCGCCGCGGCCGGTGACTGGGTCACGAAGAGGCCATTGGCGTTCGTGAACACGTCGAAGACCACGCAGCTGAAGTAGGCGTTGCCCTGCGAGTCGACGGCAACGGCCGGGTCGCTCGCGGCGTCGTACGTGTGCAGCGTCCCCGGGTCGCCCTGGAACGTGTTGTTGTTCGGGTTGTTCGGGTTCGGCCCGTCGAACTGCGGCGCGTTCTCATGCTGCCGGAACGGCGGCAGCAGGTCGCCCCAGTGGTTGCCGTTGTCGGTCGACCAGTCGATGCCGCACTGGTTGTAGCCGACCCGGCTGTCGTTCTGGCCGGCGATCAGGTTCTTCGGATCGGCCGGGTTGTAGGTGATCTCCTCCTCGGCCTGGCGGCGGAACGAGCAGTCCTGGTTGACCCTCGTGTTCTTCCCGTCGCGCTTGGCGCAACCGAGCGTCTCCTTCGCGCCGCCGATGTCCGAGAACGACATGTCGGGCGTCGCATCCGCGCCCTCCAGGCGGTCATCGCCGTTGACGATGCCGAGTGCCGCCTGTGCGGCGTCCACCACGCCGTTCGAGAGGAACGGGACGGGCCTGACGACCGTCTGCCCGTTCTTCGTCGAGGTGATCGTCGGATCCTTGATCGCGCCCGTGGCGATCCCCCTGATGATTCTGTCCGGCTTGCCTCCGAGTGCCGGGCTCCCGCCGGCCACGAGCAGCACGGTCGCAACCGTGCCGAGGCCAAGCAGCAGCGCTAGCGCTTTGACTCTCACCGAGCTCCCTCCCACTGCTGTTGGGATCATCGACGAGCCAGCCTCCTGACACCTGGCCCTGTGCACCACGTTGTCTAGCCGGACCTGATTCCGATGTCAACGAAAGTTGACGTTCGCGTCACAACCGCGCTTGTAGCGTCGCGAACATGCGCCAGACCGACCTCCTGCTCGCGCTCGCGGCCGCTGTCGTTCTTGCCGTCCTCGCCTTCCGTGGCGGCGGCGGAACGGGCCTTTCAGCCCAGCGTGCGAGCTGGTCCCTGACACCGGGCGCACTGAACCCCGACGTCACGCAGGCGACCATCGGCGACACCGTCTGCAAGGCCGGCTGGACGCGCACGGTGCGCCCGGCGACCGACTACACGAACGACCTCAAGCGCAAGCAGATGGCTACCTACGGCCGCACCGGCAGCCTGTCGGGCTACCAGGAGGATCACCTGATCTCGCTCGAGCTCGGCGGGAACCCGACGGACCCGCGCAACCTCTGGCCCGAGCCCTACCCGCGCGCCGCGGACGTCGACCGCGAGGAGAACCGGCTGAACGGCCTCGTCTGCTCGGGCGAGCTCACGCTGGCCGATGCGCAGGCGCGCGAGTCGACCATGAAGCACACGGCGGGCTAGCCCTACCTCCGCCGCCTAGACTTCACGCGATGCAAGGGTCACTACAGGTCGCAGGGAGGCCGCGCCGTCCCGAATGGATGAAGGTCCGCGCTCCGAGCGCGGACTCGCGCTACTTCGACGTCAAGAAGCTGATCCACGGGAAGAGCCTGCACACGATCTGCGAGGAGGCACGCTGCCCCAACATCAGCGAGTGCTGGGGCCGCGGCACGGCGACCTTCCAGATCCTCGGCGACACCTGTACCCGCGCGTGCCGGTACTGCTACGTCAACTCCGGCCGGCCGGAGCACTTGCCGGACCCGCTCGAGCCGCTCCGGCTCGCGCAGGCGGCCGCCGAGATGGAGCTGCGCCACGTCGTGATCACGTCCGTCGACCGCGACGACGTCCCCGACCGCGGCGCCGGCCACTACGCGGCGACGATCCGCGCGGTCAAGCGCAAGCTGCCCGAGGCGTCCGTCGAGGTGCTGACGCCCGACTTCCTCGGGGTCGAGGAGGAGGCGCTGCGAACGGTGCTCTCGGCGCGGCCCGAGGTCTTCAACCACAACATCGAGACAGTGCGGCGGCTGCACCGGCGCATGCGCGGCGCCAAGGCGTCGTACGACAAGGCGCTCTGGCTCCTGCGCCGCGCGAAGGAGCTGGCGGACTACCGGGTGCTGACGAAGTCCGGGATCATCGTCGGACTCGGCGAGACGAACGACGAGGTCGTCGACACGCTGCGTGACCTACGCGCGAGCGGCGTCGACGTCGTCACCATCGGCCAGTACCTCCAGCCCTCCGCGAAGCACGCTCCCATCGACCGCTGGGTGCACCCGGACGAGTTCCGCTGGTTCCGCGAGCAGGGCGAGGCGCTCGGCTTCGGCTCCGTCTTCTCGGGCCCGCTCGTGCGCTCGTCGTACCGTGCGGACGAGCAGCGGCATGCGGCCGCGACGGGCGGCGGCGCTGTCGCCTACTAGATTCGACCACGGCCGAGCCGGGTAGGGGTTCAGGCATGAGACCGTTCCTGGCAGCCGCCGGGATCGCGCTCGCGTTCGTCCTGTCCCCGAGCGCATCCGGCCACTCACAGGCGACGCCGAAGCTGCGCGTCGCCGGCCAGATGGTAATCGGGGTCAACTTCCACGCGCGCGAGCGGGTTCGGGTCCGGTTCATCAACGCCACCACGCACACACGCACCCTGCGCACGAACGCCAAGGGCACCTTCGCGACGCCGCTCGCCCCCTTCCAGTCGTGCCAGCAGGCGCTGACGATCAAGGCCGTGGGCGCCCGCGGCGACGCCGCGAGCGCGCTCGTGCCGAAGTCGGACTGCCTGCCGAAGTAGCCGGATCGCCCGGCACACAAACGACGGAGGGCCGCCCGCAGGCGGCCCTCCGCGTCATTCGGGTCAGCCGAGCCCTACTTGAGCTTCAGCTTCCAGATGCCCTGCGAGTGCGTCGCGGCGTACAGGACCGGCTTGCACTTCTTGCCGGACGAGCACGTCGGCACACGCGAGGACGGCTGGATCTCGAGGTGCATGACCTCATAGCGCGGCATGTCGGTCACATGCCAGTCGTACGTACCGTTCGTGTTCGGATCGCCGCGGACGACGCCGAAGTCGGTCGACGCGTACAGCGTCCCGTCGGAGTCGTCACGGACGACGTCGCTGACCGGCAGGTCGCCGTCCCCGAACGGCGTCGGGAACGCGGTCGTGCCGCCCTCCACGTGGAGGTTCGTGAACGTGCCCGAGCCGGGCGCGGTGCCGTTCTCGCGGACGTCGAAGACGTGGCCGGGCTGGGACGGCGTGTTCGAGTTGTAGCCCGAGTACGAGATCCACGCGTGGCCCGTATCGTTCGGGTCGACGTAGATGCCGCTCGGGTACCGGGTCGGCGAGGCACCGGAGGTGGAGCTGTCGATCCGGTGCCAGACGACGTTGGTCGGGTCGGGTGCATCGCCGTTGTGCGTCACGAAGACGCGGCCGGCTCCCGTTGCCGCCCAGATGGTGCCGGTGTCCGCGCCGTCACGGCTGATCCACGAGATCGCGCCGCCGGAGCGGTCGCCCCCGTAGAACGTGCCGGTCAGGTTCCCAGGCGTGTTCGCGCACGACGGGATTGTTGGAGTCGGGGGCACCCCGTTGATGTCGCCGTCGCAGTAGGGGCCGCCCAGCGGCCGGAAGTCACCGCAGCCGAGCTGCTGGCCCGACGTGACGAACTCGGGACAGTTCGCCTCGTAGCCGGCGATGTCCGGCGTCTTGCTCTGCGTCCCAGTCTGTGTGGCCGTGCCGGCGCCGAACGCCCACGAGCGCCACACATGCCCTGCCCCGATGTAGATCGGGTGCGAGCCGGCGACCGGGTTCGGGTCGCCGATCTCCGGGAAGTAGAACCCGACGCCCTCGCCGGAGAGCGTGACCGGCGCCGAGTTGATAACCCACTTCTGCGGGTCGCCGTTCTCGAAGTTCGAGTCGCTGAACCCGCTTGTGAACTGGTTGAAGCGCCAGTTCGGGTTGGCGAGGTCGTAGCCGGCGTTGCCGCCGTCGCCGTAGATGATCTGCGTGAACGTGTTGTTGTCGCAGTTCGGGCCCTTGGACGAGAAGTTCTGATTCGACCAGGTGCCGTTGTCCTGCGTCCCTCCGGTGACCTCACAGTCGCTGTCGGGCCGGATCGCCACGCCGATGAACTGAATCGTGCTGCCGAAGTTGCGGTCGATGTGGTCGAGCACGGTCGGCACCCGCGACAGCAGCCGCTTGCACGTCGTCAGCGCGGTCGATCCCGCCGGCAGCGGGGTGCCGCCGTTCCGGAACTGCGAGTCGCACTGCGCGGATACGTCCGCGAACTGGCCGGTCGTCCGGATCATCCCGCCGTCCGAGCCCTCGAAGATCTGGGTCGGATTGCCGGGGTTGACGGCAATCTCGTGCTCGTCCGGGTGGATCCCGTTCGGCGCGTTCTCGCACCCGTTCGGGAAGTACGGCGCGAATGCGCACCAGTTCGGGTGGTTGACCGTCGCGTCGTACGTCAGGTCGGTGAAGGTGCGCTGGTTGCCGGCGCCGCTCACCGAGCCGTCCGGATCGCCTGCGGTCGTCGAGAAGAGGACCGTGCGGCCATTCGAGATGCCGTTACCGCAGCCGACGCCGTTCGTGTTGCACGGCTGCTCGCCGTACAGCATCGACCCAATGACGTACACGGTGTCCGGCATGCCGGCGGGCGTGTAGACGTCCTGGTCGTACCAGCACTGCTGCGTGCAGAACGCCGAGCTCGCCCAGTACGGACTCGCCGTCGTCCTCGACGTCAGGCACTGCCACCCGGTGTACGTCTGCGGGAAGAGCGTGCCGTTCGGCGGCGACGCACACGGCAGCGACTCGGAGCCGACCAGCGATGCCGCCGACTGCTCGCCGCGATCGGTCCGCCAGAAGTCCGCCGCGAGCGGCTGGCTGGCGCCGGCGGAGGCCGTCGTGGGCTGCGTGCCCTCCGTCAGGTAGATGCGCGTGTGCCCGTCCTTCGGCGTCAGCGCGAACATCGTCCGGTCGATGCCGTTGAGGGCGCAAGCCGACAGAGGAGAAGGCGGCGCCGCGGGCGTGCACTGCGGTGGCACGAACTGCGGCTTGAAGACCTGCGTGAACCCGGTCTGCGCCGCACCGGCGTCACGCCGCCAGAGGCCCGCGTCGAACCCGGCGACGTAAACGATGCTCGGGTTAGACGGGTCGAGCCCGACGTCCGTGATGCCGAACGACTGCGGGCCGGCATCCGGCTTCGCGCCGTCCCAGACCTCGGTGAAGGTGCTGCCGCCGTCCAACGACTCGTAGAGCCCCGGCTCGTTCGCGCCCGGCTCGACGCGCGTAGTGCCGCCGGCGCCGATCACGTGCGAGAGGCCGCGGACGGCCTGCGCGGAGCCCACGAGGATGTGGTTGCTGTTGTTCGGGTCGACGACGATCGAGTTGATCCCACGGCCGAGGAACGCGTCCTGGCCCGGGGTTGCGCAGTGATACGTGGCGTTGTTGACGCACGCGTCGCCGAGCTTCGTCCACTTCTCGCCGCCGTTGGTCGACTTGTAGATGCCGACGCCCGCCTCACAACCGGAGGAGCAGCGGTTGCCCTCGCCCGTGCCGAGGTAGAGCGTCTTGCCGTTCTTGTCGGTCGGATCGAGGGTGAGCGTCCCAACCGAAGCCTGGTCGAGATCGCCGACGTGGAGCTGCTTCCAGTTCGGGTTCGCGTCGGTCGCGTTGTCGGTGCGCCAGACGCCGCCACCAGCGGGACCGGCCCACACCGTGCAGTTGTTGGCCTTGCAGTCAGGCGACACGACCAGCGCGGTCGTACGGCTCGCCGTGTCGTTGGTCGCGCCGGAGAAGGCGGTCACGCCGGGCTGCGTCGCGTTCACGTTCGGGCCGACCTGCTCCCACGTGTGGCCGGCGCCCTTCGGGTCGCCGCCCTTCGCGAGGGCGTTGAAGGTCGCCTCTGCGTTCGCCACCTCATCCGGGGTCACGTTCGCGGCCGGATAGGCGTCGGCCGCCTGCAGGTAGGTGTCCCAGGTCATGCCCGGCCCGAGACCCGGCGTCTGCGCCTTGCTGTCCGGGTCGGTCAGGCTGAACTTGGAGTACCGCGCCGCCGAGTGGCTGCCGCCCTTGAAAACAGCGCCCCCGATGAGCGCGACCGCCGCAATCGCCGCCAAGCCGGCGAGCACGACGAATGCTCTCCCTCGCATCTTTCCCTCCCACGCTCGATTGGTTTCCGCAGACTGCGCGCCCCGCCACCCGTTGATATCGCCCCGGGCGAGGCGGTGATATCGCAAGGCCTACACGCCCTACGGTGCGGAAGTCAAGCAGAGAATCGGGCGATTTGCGGCATACTTCATTCATGCGCCGGATCGTCCCCGCCGTCGCGGCCGCGGTGCTCGCCGCGGGGGTCGTGTGCGGCCCTGCCAACAGCGATCAGAGCACGCGGGCCCAGCTCCGCCTGATGACGTCGTCGCCCGTCACGCTGCGCGGGACGGGCTTCAAGGCGGGCGAGCGCGTGCGCGTCGTCACACGCCTCCCCGGCATGGCGACGAAGCGCGTGACGGCCGGCTCGGCCGGCAGCTTCACCGTTCACTTCACCGGCTCGGCCGGCACCCGGTGCACGGGTTTCTCTGCCACGGCAACCGGGGATCGCGGCAGCCGCGCGAGCTTCACGCGCCTGCCCGAGCAGTGCGGCGCGCTGCCTTAGCCTGAGGCGAAGCGCCGCTTCGAGCTCAGCTTCCCGTCGAGGAAGCAGAACTGGTATGCGCCGGTCGCGCCGGCGACTCCGTAATACCAGCACTGGAGCTGCAGCCCCTCGACCTTCACCGTGTTCTCGTCGGCCGGTGAGCCGACCAGGTTCCGCAGCGACGACGGCGTCATCCCCGCGTGCGCGGACGCGAACTCACCACTCGAGATCTGCTCGGCGCTCTGCCCCTTACCGCTGCCGCCGTGACTGTCGACCCAGTTCTTGACCTGCGTCTGCAACGAGCTCGCGTTGCCCTTCAGCGAGGGGATGGCGGCGGCGAGAGCGGCGATGCCGACGACAAGGACAACGAGGCGCGTGATCGTCACGGCTTCACGTTCGCCCGCCGCGCCCGCGCTCCTGCAGAGCAACGAGGGGCCGCCCGCGGGCGGCCCCTCGCTCACTCCGTGTCGGCTGGGGTCAGCCCTGGAGCTTCATCGTCCAGGCGCCGAAGCCGTGCGTCGCCGCGAGGAGGACACCCTGATCCGGGAGGATCGTCAGGTCCGGCACGTCGACGGCGGGCAGGCCGGGGGCGGCGGGCCGCCACTCGTCGTTGCCCTTGAAGCCATCCTTGAACTTGAACCGCTTCTTCATGACGCCGAAGTCGGTCGACGCATAGAGCACGCCGCGCTTCTCGTCGAACTGGACGTCGTTGACCGGGATGTCGCCCAGGTCGTCGTCCAGCCGCGTCCACGTCGCCGTCTTGGTGACCGGGTTGTAGGTCACGGCGAAGATGTGGCCGGGCGTCGTCGGCGTGACGGCGTTGTAGCCGCTGTACGCGACGATCGCGGTGTTCGGGTCCGACGCCATCACGTACAGGCCCGAGACGTACCGGTTCGGGTCGATCGACGAGAACCCGTCCAGGCGCGTGAAGATCACGTCGGCCGGGCTCGCCGCGTCCGCGTTCTTCGTGATGAAGAGCCGCCCGGTGCTCGTCCCGGCCCACAGCGTGCCGTTGTCGGACTTCACGCGCTGGTGGGTCGAGATCTCACCGCCGGAGCGGTCGTCCCCGTACGGATACGGCGCCGGGCACGCCACGCTCGGCTGCGCGAGCGGGTTGCCCGCCGGGCAGAGCGCGTTCGGCCCGTACGTGAGCCGGCCGCGTGGGCCCGGGTCGCCGAGCGCCCGGAAGCCGTCGCAGACGTCCTGGAACGGCTCGTACGTGCCGTCCCCGTTCACGTCGAAGTCGCCGATCCAGAGGTTGCAGTGCTGCTCAACCGCGGCGAGCCCAAACGCCGGGTTCACGCCGCCGTCGTCGGCCCTGAAGATGTGCTCGGCCGAGTAGAACAGCCGCATGCTGACGTTGGGGTCGAAGAACAGCTGCGACTGGAACGGCCGCGTCTCGTACACGTACGGCGGCAGGAAGCTGACGTTGTCCCCGATCCAGAACGGCGTCTGCTGGTCGCGCGGGTGCCGGTTCGCCGCGAGCGAGCCGGACTGCCAGGACAGCGTCGAGTAGTCCGGGTTCTTCGCGTCGAAGCTGTTCGCCGCGCCGTCGGCCACGAACGTCTCGATCCACGTCGATCCGTCCGGCTTGACCTTCGGGTCGCCCGGCGGGTTGATGCCGTTGCCGTTCGGGCCGCCCGGCACGGTCGCCGGGTCGCTCATCCAGGAGCCGTTGTCCTGCGCGCCGCCGGCGTACTCCCCGGGGCGGTTCGGGTTCGCGGACACCTGGTAGAGGGCCAGGGTCGTCAGGCCCCGGTTGATCGCCTGCAGCTGATCCGGGATGCGCGACGTGAGCCGCTTGCAGAGGTCAAGCCTTGCGCCAGACAGCTGCTTGACGCTCGTGCAGTCGCCGCTCCCGTCGACCCACGTGCCGTCCGAGCGCACGATCCCGCCGTCGCTCGTCTCGAAGAACTGGCGGAAGTTCCGCGGGTTCGTGGCGATCGAGTGCTGGTCGGGATGGACGCCGTGCGGCTGAAGCGGGTCGGCGTTGTCCATGGACTCGTCGGTGAAGTGCAGGCCGCCGTCGTCCGAGAAGAGGATCGCGCGGCCATTGTTGACGTTGACGTTGTTGTAGTCGTACGAGCCGAGCAGGTAGACGCGATCGGCGTTCAGCGCCCTGCCGTCCGGGCCCTTCGGCACGTAGACGTAGTTGTCGTAGTTGCACTGCCCTTCGCAGTAGTCGATGTTCTCGTCGTCAGTCAAGTTCTGCCAGCCGACCTGAACCGTCGCTGCCGGCGCTGTGCGAACGTCGTCGTTGCGGAAGAACTGCGCATGGGGGACGCCGCCGCCGACGCCGACATACATGCGCGTCTTGCCGTTCGGGAGCGTGGCAACGTCGAATTCCGCCCGCTCGACGTCCGCGCCGGTGGCGGGGCTCGACGGGTTGCCGTTGAGCGGCTGGAAGATCTGCGTCCACGTGTTCCCGAGATCGTTCGAGCGCCAGATGCCCCTGGCGAAAAACGACGCGTACACCGTGTTCGGGTCGGACGGGTCGATGATCACCCGGCGGGCGCCGCGCGGGGAGCACGGCGTCTGGCCGAGGAACACCTGCGTCGGCGTGTTGCCGGTGCAGAGCGACGGGGCGCCCTGCGAGACGAGCTGCCAGGAGCGGCCGTAGTCCATCGAGCGCCAGAGGCCGAAGTGCGGCGCCCCCGGGATGTTCGCGCCACGGTCGACGCCGTCGCAGCAGACGCTCGAGATGCCGCGCGAGCCCTGGGCGCCGGTGGCGACGAAGATGACGTTCCTGTTCCCCGGCTGCACGGCAATGGAGCCGATGCCGCGGGCGCCGAAGACATCCGCACCGATGGTGTCGCTCCAGTGGTTGCCGCCGTCCGTCGAGCGGTAGAGCCCGACGCCGCCGAGGCAGCCGCTGCGGCAGATGTTCGGCTCGCCCGTCCCGGCGTAGATCGTGTTGTTGTTCTTGTCGTTGGGATCCAGCGCCAGCGCGGCCGTGTTGTTCGAGTCGAAGCTGGAGGACAGGTACTGCCATTTCGGCTGCGGGGCCAGCGCGTCGAGCGTACGCCAGATGCCGCCGCCCGCATTCGCGATCCACAGCCGGCAGTCGCCCGCCGTCTGCCCGCAGTTCGGATCGATCAGGCTGTGCGCCGTCCGGCCCGCAGCCGCGTACTCGTTCGGGACGTACGCGAACCGGTTGCGGTACGGGTTAAACGGGTAGATCGCGTTGTCCGGGCCGAGGCTGAGCCAGCGCCCGCCGAAGGGGTTGCCGTCGAACCTGTGGCCCTTCATCTTCTTCCAGTCGTCGCGCGACCCCTTGATCGCCATGAACGGGACCTGTGCGGCGGGGTAGGCGTGCTCGGCGTAGTCCTGAGCGCCGTCGTTGACGGCCTCGCCGCCTTCACGGATCGTGGTCGGCGAGAAGGTCGCCGACCTGGCCATCTTCCTGGCCAGGGCGGCGGGGAGCTCGGTCTCGCCGCGCGCGAGCTTCGCGGAGGCGGCGGTCGTGCTCGAGTCGCTGCGGACGACGCCCGCGACGACGGCGGTACAGACAAGCGCGAGAACGGCCAGGAGGCCGATCCCGAGCCTGAGTCGCTTCGGAGACATTGCACTCCCCTCGGTGTGGTGGGCGTACACGGAGGCGAGCCGATCACGCAGCCGGCGCACGCGGCCGGCGTTGGATCCCTGGTCGAGGCTCTCTTCCAGCCGCTGGACGAGCTCGGAGTTGAGGCTCCGTCCTTGCTGCTGGGCGGACGCGAGGAGCTTTTGCCGGAGGTGCTCCGGCATTCGGAGGAGGAACCGATAGGTCTTGTCGGCCACAGTCCCCTTTCTTCCGCTGATATCGACGGCGTTCCGGCCGCCGCTCCCCGCAGGGGCGCAATGCTAGCGGGGAGATCGCACCGTGAAAACCCCGCACGACGGGCGGTTCGAGCGGGTGAGAACGAGGGCCGCCCGTGGGCGGCCCTCTCGCCCTTCAGTGGTGCGGCGCCGCTACGGCGTCGCGGTCAGCATCTGGACGACCTGGGTCACCCTGCGGTGACGTTCGAGGTCATCGCCGCGACCGACCGGTACGTGCCCGGGCTTGGTGAAGTTCGTGATCGCAGACGCGCTGGACCAAAACAGAGGGGGCGGACACGCAGAAATCCGGCGCGTCAAGAAGGGCGGTGCGCGAGCCGCCTAGAGGTTCGCCCACGAGGGGTGATCAGCCGTGCGGCTTGGCCATCGCGCGGTAGTCCAGGGCGGTGTCGAGGACATCCTCCTCGACACCCGCCTCGCGGGCGGCCTCGCGCAGCGAGCGGCCCGACTGGGACGCCTGCTTGACGATCTCCGCGGCCTTGTCGTACCCGATGTACGGGTTCAGGGCGGTGGCCGCCGAGAGCGTGAGCTCGGCGTAGCGCTCGCACTGCTCGCGGTTTGCCTCGATCCCGCCAACGCACTTCTCGGCGAGCAGCCGGGCCGCGCTCGCCAGCAGGTGGATCGATGAGAGCAGGTTGCGGGCCATCATCGGCACGAAGACGTTGAGCTCGAAGTGGCCCTGCAGGCCGCCGACGGTGATCGCCGCGTCGTTGCCGATCACCTGGGCGGCGACCTGGGTGACGACCTCCGGGATGACCGGGTTGACCTTGCCAGGCATGATCGAGCTGCCCTTCTGAAGCTCGGGCAGGAAGATCTCCGCGAGCCCCGCGCGAGGGCCCGAGCCCATCAGGCGCAGGTCGTTCGCGATCTTCGTGAGCGACACGGCCACCGTCTTCAGTGCGCCCGACGCCTCGACCAGCGCGTCGCGGGCGGCCTGGGACTCGAACGGGTCGGCCGGCGCCGAGATCGTCAGCCCGGTCTCGTCGCTCAGCAGCCGCCGGACGCGTGCGGCGAACTCGGGGTGGGTGTTGAGCCCGGTGCCGGTCGCGGTGCCTCCGAGCGGGATCTGGCCGACGCGGCCCAGCGTGGAGCGCACGCGCTCGGCGCCCTGGCGTACCTGCGCGGCGTAGCCGGCGAATTCCTGGCCGAGCGTGACCGGGACGGCGTCCATCAGGTGGGTGCGGCCCGACTTGACGACGTCGTCGAACTCGCGCGCCTTCGCCTCGAGCGCGGCCGCGAGCCGGTCGAGCGCCGGCAGCAAGTCCTCGCTCAGCTGGCCGAGGGCGGCCAGATGCACCGCAGACGGGAAGACGTCGTTGGACGACTGGCCCATGTTGACGTCATCGTTCGCGTGCACGTCGTCGCCCGCCAGCGAGGCGATGACCTCGTTGGCGTTCATGTTCGAGCTCGTCCCGGAGCCGGTCTGGAAGACGTCGATCGGGAACTGGTCGTCGAGCTCGCCGGCGGCGATGCGGTCGCCGGCCGCGGCGATGCGGTCGGCCTTGTCGCGGTCGAGCAGTCCGAGTTCTGCGTTCACGCGGGCGGCGGCGGCCTTGATGCGGCCCAGCCAGCGGGCGACGTGCACCGGGATCGGCTCGCCCGAGACCGGGAAGTTGTCGACCGCCTTGCGGGTCTCGCCGCCCCAGAGCTCCTGCCGCGTCTCGGTCGCCACGCTCCGAGTGTAGTCAGAGGTATGCCCAGATGACGGCCGCCGCTGCCAGGGCGAGCAGGGCCGCACCGAGGGTCAGCGCACCCGGGAGGCCACCGCCGCCCGAAGGCTTTGGCAGCGACGCCGCGACCGGCACCCTGGCGGTGGCGTAGACGTACGTGGCGTTCGCCTGCTCGGGCGCGCCCGGCGTCGCGAGGAAGGTCTCGTACTGGTTGGCCCGGGCGAGGCCGAGCATCGCGCCGACCGACGCGGTGAGCAGGTCGCGCCCGTCGGCCCGGCCGCGGGTGACCGCGTCCCGCCACGAGCCGCCGCCCGCAGGAGCCGGGACGCCCCGCACGGGCGCGGCCGTAACGCGTACCCGGGGCGCAGGGTCGCCCGTGCCGGTGACGACGACGAGCTGCCGTGACGACGCGACGCCGCCGACCGTCCCCGTGAAGATGACACGGCGGCCCTCGAGCCGGCCGCCGACGACGTGCACGGCGTGCGCGGACGGCGCGAGCATGAGCCGGCCGCGGAACGCGAGCGGCGTCTCGACGGGGATCGTCGCCGGGCGAACGTCGGCGGTGATGAGCGGCGGCGTGACCGCCTGGCCGCGCGCGAGCGTCCGGCGAATGCCGTCGAGCACGGCCGCCAGCCCGGCGGCGTCGCCGCGCCCGGTGAACGACGGCACCCGCGTCTCGGTGCGGTTGCGGAGCTGGAGCACGACCCTGAACCCATCCCCGCTCGTTCGGGTCTCGACGCTGAGCGCGAGCGGCAACACGGCCGCGGCGCGGGGATCGAGCGTCGCGACGGCGACCAGATCGCGGCGGCCGGGCGAGAATCCCTGCCAGACGATCGCGCGGTCGAGCAGGCCCGGCTGCGCGCGGGCGCCGGCCGGCGCGTAGACGTCGCGAACGGGCGCCGGCACCGTGAACTCGTAGTCGCCGACGCCGCGGAGCTCGATGCGCTGCACGACCGCCACGCGGACGGGGCGCCCCGCCGAGTCGACGCCGACGCGGATCACCTCCCGCGTCCGGCCGGGCTGCGGCACGCGCGCCTGCCCGGTCGAGCCTGTGAGCGGCGGCTCGGGCGACAGCGGGATGTGAGGATCCGGGAGCGCGACCTGACGGTCGGCGGCGGCGGCGAGCGCCGGCCAGGCGAGAGCGCAGGCGACGGCGGCAGCGACCCTCACTGCGTCTGGATGATCGTCGGCAGCGAGGCCGACAGCGGGTCGTCCTTGACCGGCGCGAACGTCATGTCGTGGAACCGCGCAAAGGCGACGTCGTCGTCGATGACGCCCTCGTGGTTCCGGCGGTTGAACGAGCGGTGGTCGCCGTTCGCGCCCTCGACCGTCGTCGTCCCGAGCACGCGGACATACCTCGCGCGGTCGTCGGCGCCGCCGGCCGTCTGGAGCGCGGCGAGGATCGCCTGCGTCATGTCGTACGCGTACATGGCGAACTCGGGCGGCTGCGTGACGGCGGCACCGTCGTTCGTCTTGACCCCGACCAGGTTGGCGCCGAAGGCGCTCTCGTAGGACTGCTGGAACTGCTCGAACGGCGCCGGCCCGGCTTCCGCGGTCATGCGGCCGGACGCGAAGGTCAGGCCGTCGACCCACTGCGGGTGGTCGGCGAGCTGCTGGCGGACGATCGGGTCGGCGCCGGCCGGCGTCGTGTAGACGGGCACGTTCCAGCCGCGCGACCGGGCCGCCGACACGACGGAGGCGATCGCCGGGCCGCGCGCCCAGACGATCACCGCGTTCGCCCCGGCGCGCTGGGCCCGGAGCACCTGCGGCGAGAGGTCGGTCTGGCCGGACGGCAGGACGATCTGCGCGACGACCTGCTTCGGGTCGAACGCCCACGCCTTGCCGAGCGCCTCCCGGCCCTGGCTCCCGTAGGCCGTGTCGTCGACGAGGAACGCGACCTTGTGGTGCTTCGGCGCGACGTACTCGCCGAGGCGGAAAGCCAGCCCGCGGTCGGTCGGCGCGATCCGGAACACGTTCGGGCGCTTGACCGGGTCGACCAGCTCCTGGCCCCCCTGGTAGACGATCCCGATCGGCACGTGCGCGGCGTTGGCCGCCGACCAGGAGGCGTCGACGCCCGTTCCTTCGTCGACGACCGCGAGCGCGTGGTCGTCGATCGCCGTGCGGACGTTGCGTAGCGCCTGGAGCGGCGACAGCTGGTCGTCCAGCTTCGAGATGCGGATGCGGTACCGGCGGTCCCCGGCGGTGAGGACACCACCCTGCGTGCGCTGCTGCACGGCCAGGTCGACGCCGTTGGCGATCGCCTCCGCGACCTCTGGCGCGCCGGTGAACGGCGCGTTCACGACGATCGTCAGCGGCGTAGCGGACTCGGTGCTCGAGCCCCCTGCGCCGCCGCCGCACGCGGCGGCGCAGAGGGCGAGCGCGAGCGCTAGGCCGAGCGGCTGGTGATGCGGACGGAGATGCGGCCGTTGTCGCATTCGGCCTTGAGTGCTACCAGCCCCGTGGTCCCGCCGGACTTCTCGTAGGAGACCTCGGCGTCCTTGTCCTCCTTCTCGTGGAAGGGGACGTCGTAGCCCGCGGGCGGAAAGGCGCCCTTGTACGCGGTGTAGGCGCCGTCGAGGTCACCCTGGTAGTAGGCATTGACGACGGTGGTCGGGCCGTCCTGCCGTGTCTTCACGTACGTGACGCCGTTCGGCTTCGGGAATCCTGCGGCGAGACCGCTGTCCCCGGAGAGCGCCGAGCCCTCGCACGTGATCTCGTTGGCGCCCGCGTTCTTCGCCGCCTCCGCCGCCTTCTCGCTGGCGCTCTTCTCGCCGCCGCACCCGGCGACGCCGAGCGCGATCGCGAGCAGGAGCAGAGCCACAATCGATCGCTTCAAGGCACTTCCTTTCGTCGGGAGAGCGGCTTGTAGCGCATCCAGCGAGCCGGGTCAAGCTGATATCACCCTGCAAATCGCCCATTTCTCGCGATATCACCCAGCTGGGCGCCGGCCGAGATAGACGGCCCGCACGGCCGGGTCGTCACCGATCTCGGATGGCGAGCCCGCGGCGATCGTCCGCCCCGCGTCCAGCACGACGACCTGCCCGGCGATGCGGCCGACGAGCCCGAGGTTGTGCTCGACCACGAGCACAGCGATGCCGCGGTCGCGGATCCGCGCCAGCACGTCCGCGATGCGCTCGACGTCCTCGGGGGCCGCGCCGGCCGACGGCTCGTCGACGAGCAGAACGCGTGGCGACGCGGCGAGCCCGGCGGCGAGCATGAGCAGGCGCTGGTCCGTGGCCGTCAGGTGACCGGCGACCCGCTCCGCGTCGCCGTCGAGGCCGACCTCCCGCAGCGCGGCGAGGGCCGTCCCGCGGGCGACGCCTGATCCGGCACGCGCGCGCGGCGTGGCGACGAGCGATCTCGCGAGCCCCGTCGCCGGGACGTGGAGCCCGGCCCCGACCCGCGCGTTCTCGAGCACGGTCAGCCGGGCGAAGACCTGCGTCGCCTGCAGCGTGCGCACGACGCCCGCGAGCGCGCGCGAGCGCTGACTGCCGCGCGGCAGCGGCGACCCGTCGAGGAACACCGACCCCGCGTCAGGCGCGAGCGTGCCGGCGAGCAGCCTGAGCGCGGTCGTCTTACCGGACCCGTTCGGGCCGACGAGCGCGGTGATCGCGCCCGGCTCGACGGCGAGGTCGAACTCCGTCAGCGCCGGCTCGTCGCCGAACCGCTTCTCGAGCCCGCGCGCCTCCAGGCGCGCCGGGCGCGCAGCCGGAAGCGGCATGGGGCCCGGCACCTGCTCCCGGCGCCGGAACAGGGGCGGAAGCACGGTCTCGCTGCGGATCGCAAGCGCGCCGAGCAGGAGCGCGGCCGCAAACAGCGTCCCCAGCCGGCCCGTGGCGACCCCGGCCGAGGAAGCCAGCCGATCGGCGACCCAGAAGAGGACGCCGACGAGCGCCGTGCCCGCGACGGCGCCGCTCGCCGAGCGCGCGCCGCCGAGCAGCACGGCGGCGAAGATGGTGAACGAAAGAACGGGCGAGTAGGCGGCCGGGTCGGCGATCCCGTCGAGCTGCACAGCGAGCGCGCCGGCGAGCCCGGCGTAGAGCCCCGCCGCTGCGAACGCCGCGGTACGCAGGCGCAGCGCCGGCACGCCGAGGGCCAGCGCCGCCGCCGGCCGTTCCCGGAGCCCGGCGAGCCCGAGGCCGGGCTGACCGCGCGCGACGCCGGCAAGCCCGAGCGCGCCGAGGACGACCAGCACCACGGCGAGCTCCCAGTGCAGCGTCGCGCCGAGGTCGAGGCCCGCGACGCTCCCCTGCGGCACGATGCGGCCCTCCGCCCCGCCGGCGAACGCCGGGAACTCGGCAAGAGTGCCGGCGACGAGCCACGCGACCAGCCAGGTGGCCACCGCGACGAACGCGGGCCGGACACGCCCGACGGCGGCGCCGACCACACCGCCCGCGACCGCCGCGGCGAGGGCGCCGGCTGCCGCGGCCGCGAGCGGTGGCCAGCTCCCGTCCGCGCGCAGGACGGAGGCGACCACTGCGCCGACGGCGAGCAGCGCCCCCTGCGCGAGCGAGGGCATGCCGGCAAGACCCACCGCGAACGTGAGCCCGACCGCCGCGAGCGCGAGGTAGGCCCACGACGCGAGGCTCGTCATCGTCAGCTGGTCGCGTATGACGAGCGGCAGCAGGAGAGCCGCCGCCGTGACTCCGGCGAGGACGGTCTGGGACGGGCCCCAGGCCGCACGCACGTCCCGCACGGCGCCGCGGGCGGCCTGGACGATGCGCGTCACTCCTGTTCCTCCAGCGCCTGCCGCGGCGGGCGCAGCGCGACGAGCAGCAGGACGGCCGCGATCGGAAGCACCTCGCGGTACTCGGGCCCGAGCTCGTAGCCGGCAACCGTGAGGCCGGCGATCGCCGCCTCGGCAATCCCGAGCGCGACGCCGGCGCCGAACGCGCGCCACGGCGACCCGAAGCGGACGAGGAGCGCTGCGACGAGCCCCTTCACGCCGAGCAGCAGCCCCGTCTGCGTGGAGAACGAGGCGCTCGGCGCCGCCACGATCGCGGCCAGCCCCGCGAGCGCGCCGCACAGCCCGAACGCCGCCGCGACGAGCGTCTGCACCGGGACGCCCATCATGCTCGCCGCGTCGGCGTCGTCCGCGATCGCGCGCAGCGCCCGTCCGAACCGGGTCCGCGCGAGGACGAGCGACGCGGCGGCGGCGAGCGCGACGCCGACCGCGATCACGAAGAACGCGCGCGCCTGGACCTCGACGTCGCCGACCGCGAAGTAGCCGGCGGTGCCGACCCGGCGAAACGGCACCGGGTCTGGGATCACGTAGCCCGCGCGCGTGAATATAAGGGCGACGAGCGCGTTCAATGCGAACGCGACCGCCACGGTGGCGCCGACCCAGCCGATCGTGGAGCCGCGCTCGAGGTACGGCTGGATCGCGAAGAGGTAGGTGCCGGCCGACGCGGCCGTGCAGACGACGACCCCTGCGACCAGCGCGACGAGGAAGCGCGGGCCGCCGATGCTCGTCTGCGTGACCGGCCCGGTGCCCGCGGCGACGAGCAGCGTGGTGAAGACGGCGAGCCCGACGAGGTCGCCGTAAGCGAAGTTGACGACGCCGGTCAGGCGGTAGACGAGCGAGTGGCCGATGGCGACGAGCCCGTAGACGGCGCCCGCCGCCGCGCCCGTCACGAGCACCTGGAAGGCGAGCGCCATGACCGCGCTTCGTCAGGCGGGGCTAAGCGGGCGCCCCGCCTCGCCGCGCGCCGCCGCGAGCAGGTCGTCCCAGGTCACGCGCTTGACGCGCGGCTTGCCGCGCGGCTCGCCGGCCGCCCGCTCCGCGGCGTCCAGCGTCTCCCAGCCCGCGTACGAGACGACCTCGACGCCACGCACGGCGAGCAGCTCGAGCGGCGCCGACGGATCGGGCTGCTCCGCCTGCGGCAGCCGCCCCTCGCGCCAGTCGGCGAGCAGCTGCTCGACAGTCTCCATCGCGTCCTTCTTGTTGGTGCCGATGACGCCGGTCGGCCCCCGCTTGATCCACCCCGCGCAGTAGACGCCGTCGCCGATCCGGCCAGCCTCGTTCGGGATCGTGCCGCGCCGCTCGTCGAACGGGACGCCGTCGAGCGGGACGCCGTGGTAGCCGACGCTGCGGAAGACCAGGTCCGCGGGGATCGTCTCGCGCTCCTCCGTCGCGACCGCGCTCACGCGACCGGACTCGTCGCTGGAGAGGCGGTTGCGCACGAGCTCAACCGCCTCGACCCGCTCGTCGCCGAGGACGGCGACCGGCGAGACGCAGAACTGGAAGCGCACGAGGCGCGGCTTGCCCGCAGGCGGGCGCGCGGCCAGCTCGCGCAGCACTTCCATGTTGCGGCGCGCGTTCGTGTCCGACTCGGCGAACGCGGCGCTCGCGGGATCCAGCTCGAGCTGGTCCGGGTCGACGGCGACGTCGGCGCCCGCCAGCTCGCCCATCTCCTTGAGCTCCGGCGTCGTGAAGGCGGCCTGGGCGGGCCCGCGCCGCGCGACGACGACGATCTCCTTCAGCGGCGAGCGGACGATCGCCTCGACGGCGGCGTCGGTGGTGTCGGTCGGGGCCAGCTCCGCCGCGGTCAGGGCCAGCATCCGCGCGACGTCGAGCGCCACGTTCCCGGCGCCGACCACCACGACCCGCTCGACGTCGAGGTCGAACGGGACGTCCTGGAAGTCGGGGTGGCCGTTGTACCAGGCGACGAACTCGGTCGCGCCCCAGCATCCGGGAAGCTCCTCGCCGGGGATGCCGAGGTGCCGGCCGGTCTGCGCGCCCACCGCGTAGACGACCGCGTCGTAGAAGCGGCGCAGCTCGTCCGGCGCAATGTCCCGGCCGACCTCGACGTTGCCGAGGAAGCGAAAGCCGGGCCGGGCGGCGATCTTCTCGAAGGCGCGCGAGACGTCCTTGATCTTCGGATGGTCGGGCGCGACGCCGAGACGGACGAGGCCCCAGGGCGTCGGTAGCCGGTCATAGAGGTCGACCTCGGCCGGGGGATCGGCCGAGAGCAATGCTCCGGCCGCGTAGAAGCCGGCCGGGCCGGAGCCGATGACGGCGATGCGCAACGGGCGGCCAGGCGCGCTCACGCCGCGATCCTACGCGGGCGCGCCCGCCGCCCTACGGTGTCCGGCGCGAGCCGGGTCAGGTCGCCGGCGCTGTGACCGGTGCGGTTGCGACCGCCTCCTGCGGCTGCCTGAACAGCTGATACGCGAGCCAGCCGTAGAGCCCGAGCACCAGGATCGCGTTCACCGGATGAATCCCGCCAACCCAGCCGCCGATGCCAGCCCAGATCATCTGGGTGAAGGTCAGGATCGGCACGACGATCGAGACGATGCGGATGCGCGTATTCGGGTGCCACGCCAGCAGCGCCACGATCAGGAAGAGCAACGCCCCCGGCATGGTCAGGAAGAACCCGAGGCCGCGGTGCGCGTCGAGCGTCGTCGAGTTGGCAACGCAATGCGCAGCGCCTTTGTCGCAGTCGTCCGAGTTCTTGATGTTGTTCAGGCGGAAGATGCCTTCGCCGGCGAGGAACACCTGAACGATGATCAGGACGACGTAGAGCGCCGAGAACCACTTGAGGATGGACGTCGCAACGCGATGCACACCGGCCATGCCGCTGACCCCCTTTTGTCGGATTGCGCGGCCAACGTACTAAACGCCTCGGCCGCGTACAACCTACGGAGGGCTGCTGACGATCGAGCTGCGAGAACGCGGCGCTAGTGGGCGCAGCCGGAGCCGCAGCCGCCGCCAGAGGCCTCGACCGGCTCACCCGTCTCGTCGTCGACCTGGAACGAGTGCCCGCACCCGCAGGCAGCGACGACGTTCGGGTTGTTGATGGCGAAGCCGCCCTGAAGGCCGTCCACGAAGTCGATCTCGGTGCCGCGCAGGTAGGGCGCGCTGTACGGGTCGACGACGACGTCGACGCCGTGCACGGTCATCTCGTGATCGCCCTCCTGGGCCGCGCGGTCGAAGCCGAGCGCGTACTGAAAGCCCGAGCAGCCGCCGCCCTGGACCGCGATCCGCAGGACGCCGAGCTCCTCACCCTGCTCCTCGGCGAGCAGCGTCTTGATCTTGGCCGCGGCCGACGCGGTGAGCGAAACGAGCTGGACCGGCTGTTCGGTGGTTGCCACCGTCTCAGTGTAGCTTGCCCGCCCCCGGGCGCCGGGGCGGACTTTGTGACACCGCGTACGCGCATTGAACAGCCGTTTTCGCCTCACCTCGTGCCAACGCGTCCGGGGATTGGTACGGTGCCCCCCGGTGCTCGGAGAGTGGCTGCCGTTCCTGATCTACGGGATCCTCGCGGTCGTAATCCCGGCCACGATGATCTTCTTTTCGTTCGCATTCGCACAGCGGCCGAAGAAGCTCACTCGCGTCCGTGAGATCCCGTTCGAGTCGGGCGTCTCGCTCGGGCCACCGCCGGCGCAGCGCTTCACCGTCAGCTTCTACCTGACGGCAATGCTCTTCATCGTCTTCGACATCGAAATCGTGTTCCTCTACCCGCTCGCGGTGGTGCTCAACGACCTCGGCTGGTTCGCCTTCTGGGAGCTGATGTTCTTCGTCGCGATCCTCGCGCTCGCGTACGTCTACATCTGGCGAAAGGGGGCCCTGACGTGGCGGTGAACCGCGAGAAGCGCCTGGCCGACTTCGGCCTGAAGAGCGAGCGCGTACTCATGAAGGGGCGTGGGCCCGGGGTCTTCGAGGAGGAGCTCGGGGGCGACCTGGAGCAGAAGCTCGGGTTGACGACCCTCGAGAAGGCCGTCGCCTGGGCGCAGGCGAAGTCGATGTGGCCGGACACCTTCGGCCTCGCGTGCTGCGCGATCGAGATGATGTCGATCGTCGCCTCGCGCTACGACATCGCGCGCTTCGGCATGGAGGCGTTCCGCTCGTCGCCGCGGCAGGCCGACCTGCTCATCGTCTCGGGCCGCGTGGCGCACAAGATGGCGGCGCCGCTGCGCCAGATCTACGACCAGATGCTCGAGCCGAAGTGGGTGATCGCGATGGGCGCCTGCGCGAGCTCCGGCGGCATGTTCAACAACTACGCGGTCCTCCAGGGCGTCGACAAGATCGTCCCGGTCGACATCCACGTGCCCGGCTGCCCGCCGCGGCCCGAGGCGCTGATGGAGGGCATCGTCCGGCTGCACGAGAAGGTGCAGGCCGGCATCCCGCCCGCCTACGAGCTGCGCGGAGTCGCCACGTGACCGCCGAGGGCGCGCCGCTCCGCCGGACGCCCGCGGCGCCGGCCGGCGCCGAGCGGTACCTCGCGTGCCGGGGCTCGTGGAGACGAAGGAGGAGCACGGGGAGGTCACGCTGATCGTCGACGCCCCGCGGCTCCTCGAGGCGTGCCGCTACCTGCGCGACGACATGGGCTTCTGGTTCCTGTCCGACATCAGCGCCGCCGACTACCTCGGCTGGGGCGAGCAAGGAGGTGGCCGGCTACATCGGCACCGCTTCCGGCCGGGACATCAACACGCTCAGCTCGCAGGGCTACGCGCGCAAGCCGGAGCCGAAGCCGAGGCGGTTCGCGATGAACTACCACCTGCTCGCGCTGCGCGAGGGCGCGCCGCGCGTCCGCGTCCAGGTCTGGCTCGACGACAGTCAGGAGATCGACAGCGTCGTGCCCGTCTGGCCGACCGCCGACTGGCACGAGCGGGAGGCCTGGGACCTCATGGGCATCCCGGTCGCCGGCCACCCGAACCTGACCCGGATCCTCCTGGAGGACGACTGGGTCGGGCACCCGCTGCGCAAGGACTACCCGGTCGGCGGCGAGCCGGTGCGCTTCTCGGGCGACGAATGACGATCACCTCCCGCCGCCCGGGTATCGACGCCGACGCGCGCCCTCCGATCTACGAGGGCACGCGCATCCCGGTCCACATCCCGACGATCCTCGAGGTGCCGCAGGTGCTGCGCGACTCCGGCGACGTCCTCGAGATCAACTTCGGCCCGAACCACCCGTCCACACACGGCGTCCTCCGGCTCGTGATCGAGCTCAGCGGCGAGCGGGTCGTCGGCCTGCGCGCCGTGGTCGGCTACCTGCATACCGGCTTCGAGAAGACGATGGAGCAAAAGACGTGGTGGAAGGCGATCACGTACCCGGAGCGGATCGACTACCTCGCCTTCCAGAACAACGAGCTCGCGTTCGTGCTTGCGATCGAGAAGCTGCTCGGAATCGAGGTGCCGCGCAAGGCGACCTGGATGCGCATGCTGCTCTGCGAGCTGAACCGGATCCACTCGCACCTGGTCTGGCTGGGGACGGCCGCGCTCGAGATCGGGGCGATCTCGATGTTCTGGTACACGTTCCGCGAGCGCGACACCATCCTCGACCTCTCCGAGATGGTCACCGGCGTGCGCATGCACACGCGGTACTTCCAGGCCGGCGGCCTCGCCGAGGACATCCCGGTCGGGTTCTACGACGCGTGCCGCGCCTTCACGAGGCAGATGCCCAAGGGCGTCGACGAGTACGAGAACCTCGTCGACCGCAACGGCATCTGGCTCGAGCGGACGCGCGGGATCGGCCTGCTGTCAGCCGACGACGCCATCGCGCTCGGCCAGTCGGGCCCGGTGCTGCGCGCCTCGGGCATCAACTGGGACCTGCGCAAGGATGACCCGTACCTCGCCTACCCCGAGGTCGACTTCCGCGTCCCGGTCTACTTCCACGGCGACGTCTACGACCGCTACCGCGTCCACATGGAGGAGATGCGGGAGTCCACGCGGATCATCGCCCAGTGCCTCGACCGGCTCGAGGGCATGCAGGACGAGCCGTGGATCGCAGACGACCGCAAGGTCGTGCTTCCGCCGCGGGAGGAGCTGCACACCTCGATGGAGTCGCTGATCCACCACTTCAAGATCGTCACCGAGGGCTATCGCGTCCCGGAAGGGGAGGTCTACCTGGCCGTCGAGTCGCCGCGCGGCGAGTTCGGCTGCTACGTCGTGTCCGACGGCGGACCGAGGCCGTGGCGCGTCAAGTTCCGCGCCCCGTCGTTGGTCGCGCTCGAAGCGACGGCGACATGCATGTCGGACGCGATGGTCGCCGACCTGATCGCGATCGTCGGCTCGCTCGACACGGTGATGGGCGAGGTCGACCGGTGAGCGCGCGCCCGCTCGCGCGCGAGATCGAGGCGATGATGGCCGAGTACCCCGACGGGCGCTCGGCGACGCTGCCGGCTCTGCGGCTGGCGCAGGAGCGCTACGGCTGGCTGTCGCCCGATGCGCTGCGCGAGGTCGCGCAGGCGCTCGGCACGACCCCGGCCTACTGCGAGTCGGTCGCGTCGTTCTACGACATGTTCCACCTCGCCCCCGTCGGCCGGCACCTGGTCGAGGTGTGCACGAACATCTCCTGCGCGCTCGTCGGCGCCCAGCGCGTGCTGGAGACGTTCGAGGCGGAGCTCGGCATCGGCCCGGGCGAGACGACCGAAGACGGCGAGGTCACGCTGCGCACGGTCGAGTGCGCGGGCGGCTGCGGCTGGGGCACGGTCGTCGCGGTCGACCACCGCTACCGCGAGCCGGTCCAGGCCGAGGACGTGCCGGCGATCGTCGAGGAGCTGCGGAATGCCTAGGCACGCCCTCCTGCTCGCCGAGGCGGACAGCCGCGACCTGACGCAGCTGAGCGAGTACAGGAAGATCGGCGGCTACGAGTCCCTCACGCGCGCACGCGCGCGTGAGCCTCAGTCGATCATCGACGAGGTCATCGAGTCGAACCTGCGCGGCCGCGGCGGCGCCTTCTTCCCGATGGGCCGCAAGGCGAGCTTCCTGGCCAAGGGCACCGGGAAGCCCACGTACCTGGTCGTCAACGCCGACGAGTCCGAGCCGGGCACCTTCAAGGACCGCGAGATCATGTTCTCGGCGCCCCACCGGCTGATCGAGGGCTGCCTGATCACCGCCCACGCGATCCAGTGCGACCGCGTCTTCATCTACATCCGCGGCGAGTACCTGCGCGAGTTCGAGATCCTGCGCGACGCGCTCGAGCAGGTGCGTGAGGCCGGGCTGCTCCGCGGCGTCACGATCGTCCTGCACCGCGGCGCGGGCGCATACATCTGCGGCGAGGAGTCGGCGCTGCTCGAGTCGCTCGAAGGCAAACGCGGCCAGCCGCGCTCGCGGCCGCCGTTTCCCGCCGTGTCCGGGCTCTACGCCGCGCCGACGCTGATCAACAACGTCGAGACGGTCTCGACCGTGCCGGTGGTGCTGGAGCTAGGCGGCAAGGAGTACGCCACGATCGGCGACCCGCCGAACTCGACCGGCACCCGGGTGTTCTCACTGTCGGGCAACGTCCGGAACGGCGGCAACTACGAGCTCGAGGTCGGGACCACGCTGCGCGAGCTGATCTACGACATCGGCGGCGGGCTCGAGGACGGCCGCGAGCTGAAGGCCATCATCCCGGGCGGCTCCTCCGTGCCGGTGCTGACGCCGGACCAGATCGACACGCCGCTCGACGCCGACTCGATGGCGGAGGCCGGCTCGCTGCTCGGATCGGGCGCGGTGATCGTCATCGACGACCGCTGCTGCATGGTGCAGCTGGGCCTGCGGGTTGCGCAGTTCTACATGCACGAGTCGTGCGGCAAGTGCACGCCGTGCCGCGAGGGCACCCGCTGGATGGTGCAGATCCTCCACAAGATCGAGGACGGGCACGCGGAGCGGTCGGACCTCGACCTGCTGCTCGACGTCTGCGACCGCATCCTCGGCAAGTGCCTGTGCCCGCTCGGCGACGCCGCCGCCATGCCGGTCGCGAGCTACATCGACAAGTTCCGCGGCGAGTTCCGCGAGCACGTCGACGCCGGCGGCTGCCCCTACGGCGGCGAGTCGTCGCTCGAGGGCGTGGTAGCCCCGGTGGAGCAGGGCCATTCGCTCCCGCGAATGGCTAGTGAGGTGGCGCATGGCTGACCGCTCCCTAGCCGTTTCGACGCCAACCGACCTGGTCACGGTGAACATCGATGGTCGGGAGATCGAGGCGCCCAAAGGCCAGGGCCTGGTCGAAACGGCCATCGCCGCAGGCGTCGAGATCCCGGTGTTCTGCTACGAGCCGCGGCTCGGCCCGGCCGTCGGCGCCTGCCGCATGTGCCTGGTCGAGGTCGAGGGCATGCCGAAGCTGCAGGCCGGCTGCACGCTGACCGCCCAGGACGGGCTCGTCGTCAAGACTGCGCAGACGTCGGAGAAGGCGGCGGAGGGGCAGAACGGGACGCTCGAGTTCCTGCTGATCAATCACCCGCTCGACTGCCCCGTCTGCGACAAGGGCGGCGAGTGCCCGCTGCAGGACCTCACGTTCCGCTGGGGCCCCGGGAAGACGCGCATGACGTTCATGAAGCGGACGTTCGACAAGCCGATCCCGATCAGCCCCCTGATCGCGCTCGACCGCGAGCGCTGCATCCTCTGCTACCGCTGCACGCGCTTCTCCGAGGGTGTGGCCGAGGACGGCCAGCTGATCGCGCGCAACCGCGGCGCCCATTCGATGATCGCCACCTTCGAGGACGAGCCGTACCGGGCGCCGTTCTCCGGCAACGTGATCGAGCTCTGCCCGGTCGGCGCGCTCACATCGACCGGCTACCGCTTCGAAGCGCGGCCGTGGGAGATCCAGAACGTCCCGAGCGTCTGCACGCTCTGCCCGGTCGGCTGCAACATCTCCGTGACCACGCGCGAGGGCAAGGTCAAGCGCGTGCAGAGCCGCAACCACCCCGAGGTCGACGAGGGCTGGCTCTGCGACAAGGGCCGGTTTGCCTGGCCGTCGATCTACGCGCGCGACCGCGTCGCTGCGCCGATGGTGCGCGCGGACGGGCAGCTCGGCGAGGTGCCGTGGGACCAGGCGCTCGACGCAGCCGAGGAGCTCCTGCGCGAGGCGGGTGGGCAGATCCTGACGGCGCTCTCGGGAACGGAGACGCTCGAGCAGTCCTACGCGCTCGGGCGACTCCTGCGCGTGGGCCTCGACGCGCACTCGGCGGTGCTGCCGGAGCAGACGAGCCCGGCCCTCGACCCCTACCGCGCGCCGCTGTCGGCCATCGGCTCGGCTCAGCTGGTCGTTGCGATCGGCGACGAGCCGGTGGCCGAGCGCGCGCCGATCGTCGACCTCTGGATCCGCTCGGCCCGCCGGCGCGGCGCCGAGATCGTCACCGTCGGCGTGTCCGGCTCGGTGCAGGCGCCGGCCGGGAACGCCGCGGCCGCGTGCCGCCGCCTCGCCGACCGGCGCAGCCCGCTCGGGCGCCGCCTGCGCGAGACGGAGCGCGCAGTCGTGATCTGGTCAGGTCCCGGCGGCCGCGGCGGCGAGGATCTCGCGCGCCTCGCCGACAGCCTCGGCTTCGCCGAGCGGGAGGGCTGCGGCGCCTTCTACCTGCCGTCCACGCCGAACGCACGCGGCGCCGCTGAGGCGTGGGCCGCCGCGGACGACCGCGACGATGTGAACCCGGAGCCCCTCCGCCTGCTCGTCGTCTCCGGCGACGACGCCGCCGCCGACCCGAACGTGCGCACCCTCGCCGAGCGCGCCGACAAGGTGCTCGTCTTCGCCATGTACCGGCGCGGGCTCGCGTCCTGGGCCGACGTGGTCATCCCGGCGACGAGCTACCTCGAGCGCGACGGCACCACGATGAGCCTCGAGGGCCGCCTGCAGCGCCAGCGCCGAACGGTGATCCCGCCGGCGACGGACGAGACCGCGGTGATCGCCGAGCTTGGCCGGCGTCTGGGCGTCGAGATCGCCGGCTCGCCGATCCTGCTCTTCGAGGAGCTGTCCGAGCGGATCTACGGCGGCATGGCGTTCGACGACGTCAGCGAGACGGCCGCGCTCCCCGCGCGCACGCCGCGCGTCGAGGTCGAGACCGCGCCCGCCGACGAGGTGCCCACCGACGCCGGCGCCGAAGGCCTGCGGCTGGTCGGCTACCGTCCACTGTTCTCCGGCCCCGCCGTCGACCGCGTGGACGAGTTGGGCTTCCAGCGCCCGGGGCGGGAGATTGCGCTGGCGCCGCGCGACGCCGCCGCGCGCGGGATCGCGACCGGAGACCCGGTCATCGTCCGCACGAACGGGACCTCGGTCGAGCTGCGCGCACGCGTGGAGCGTGCGCTGGCGCCCGGGCACGCCCGCGTCGCCGAGGAGCACTGCCGCGGGCTGGGACGCTACGCCGAGGTCGAGCTCGCCGCGCCGTCCTCGAACGGAGGGCACGCGTAGTGGACCGGTGGTGGATCGACATCATCAAGGCGCTCGTCATCGTGAACCTGGTCATGGCCGCGTTCGCGTACACGACCTGGCTGGAGCGCAAGCTGCTCGGCCGCATGCAGCTCCGTTACGGGCCGAACCGGGCGGGCGTCTTTGGGCTGCTGCAGCCTATCGCCGACCTGATCAAGCTCGTCCGCAAGGAGAGCTTCTTTCCGGCCAGCGCGGTGGACGTTCTCTACATCAGCGCCCCGGCGCTCTCGGCTGCAACAGCGATCGCCGCCTTCGCCGTCATCCCGTGGGGGCCGGGCTGGAACATCGACGGCCACCACGTCAGCGGCGTCGTCGCCGACGTGCCGATCTCGCTGATCCTGGTCTTCGCGCTCGGATCGCTCGGCATCTACGGGTTCATCATCGGCGGCTGGGCGTCCGACTCGAAGTTCTCGATGCTCGGCTCGATGCGAACGTGCGCGCAGCTCGTCTCGTACGAGGTGTCGCTCGCGCTGAGCGTGCTCGGCGTGGTGCTCATGGCCGGCTCGCTCTCGTTGACGCGCATCGTCCAGGAGCAGGCGAACAACTGGTGGTATGCGGCCCCGCAGTTCGTCGGGCTCGTCATCTTCTTCATCGCCGGGATCGCGGAGACCAACCGCGCCCCGTTTGACCTCCCGGAGGCCGAGCAGGAGCTCGTCGCCGGCTACCACACCGAATACAGCGGCATGCGCTGGGGGCTGTTCCAGACCGCCGAGTACATCAACATGCTCGTGCTCTCGGGCCTCTGCGTGACACTCTTCTTCGGCGGCTGGGACGGCCCGATCGGGGACAGCTACGGGCCGCTCTGGTTCCTGCTGAAGCTGTTCATCATCGTCTGCATCTTCATCTGGCTGCGGGCGTCGCTCCCGCGCCTCCGCTACGACCAGCTGATGAACCTCGGCTGGAAGGTGCTGCTGCCGCTGGCGACGATCAACGCGGTCATCACCGCGGCCCTGGTGGTGGCGCTGTGACCAGCCCGGCAATCGGCACGTTCAAGGGCTTCGGCGTCACGCTGAAGCAGATCTTCCGGAAGCCGCTCACGCAGCAGTACCCGGAGTACAAGCGCCCGCTCTACCCGCGCTTCCGCGGCCGGCACCGCCTGCATCTCCACGAGAACGGGCTGGAGAAGTGCGTCGGCTGCTCGTTGTGCGCGGCCGCGTGCCCGGCCGACTGCATCCGCGTCGTGCCGGCGGAGAACACGCCGTCCAACCGCGTGTCCGCGGGCGAGCGCTACGCGCGCATCTACGAGATCAACCTGTCCCGCTGCATCTTCTGCGGCTACTGCGAGCTGGCCTGTCCGTTCGACGCGATCACGCTGCAGAACGAGTTCGAGCTCTCCGAGTACTCGCGCGACGACCTGATCTACACGAAGGACATGCTGCTGGCGCCGCCGATGAAGCGCGTGCCGGTCGCCGATCCCGACCTCTACGACACGCCCGTCCCGGCGTACAAGGCGTCGAGCTGATGGGCAACGCGCTCGTCTGGGTGGTCTGGTTCGTGGCCGTCTTCGCGTGCCTCGGCTCGGCCGTCGCCGTGATCTCGTTCACGAACCCCTTCTTCTCGGCGCTGGCGCTGATCGGCAACCTCGCCTCGCTGGCCGCGCTGTACCTGCTCCTCTCGGCCGAGTTCGTCGCGGCCGCGCAGGTGCTCGTCTACGCAGGCGCCGTGATGGTCATGTTCCTGTTCGTGATCGCCTACCTCGGCGACCGGGCCGAGTCGCCCTGGGCCGGCGGACCGAGCGCGCAGACGCTCTTCGCCGTCGCCGCCGCGGGCGCCCTGCTCCTCGAGGTGATCACCGTCCTCAGCCTCTCGGCAGGCGACAATCTCAGGACCGCCGCCCACATCAGCGTCGATTTCGGCAGCCCCGCCCAGATCGGACGGGTGTTCCTCTCCGACCACCTGCTCGCCTTCGAGATCACCTCGATCGTGCTGCTCGCCGCAGCGGTCGGCGGCGTGATCCTCGGCGCCGAGCGCACGCCCCAGGACGCAGACGCATGATGGGCCCCGACGTCATCTGGTACGTCGCCGTCTCGGCCGCGCTGTTCGCGATCGGCGCGCTCGGCGTGCTCCTGCGCCGCAGCCCGCTGACGATCTTGCTCTCGCTCGAGATCATGCTGAACGGGGCGAACCTCGCCCTGATCGCGTTCGCGCGCCACGCCGGTGACCCGACCGGCCAGATCTTCGCGCTGACCGTCATGGCCGTCGCCGCCTCCGAGGTCGTCGTCGGCCTCGGGCTGATCGTCGCGCTGGCGCGCGACCGCCTTCCGCTCGACGTCGACAAGCTCAGGCACCTCCGCGGGTGATCACGGGAGCCTGGATCTGCCTGGCGGCGCCGCTGGCCGGCGTCGCGCTCATCATCCTCGGCGGCACGCGCATCTCGCGGCGGGCGGCCGGCTGGCTGGCGACGCTCTCGGTCGCCGTCTCGTTCGGCGGCGCGCTGTGGGCCTTCGGCGACATGCTCGGCAAGGACGTCTCGCAGCGGCACGAGTCGAGCACGGCCTACACGTGGCTGACGGCGGGGAGCAGCTTCCAGTTCCCGCTCAACATCTACGTCGACCAGATCTCGGTCTGGATGATGCTGATCATCTCCGGCGTCGGGATGCTGATCGTCCTCTACTCGATCGGCTACATGGACAAGGCCGACGAGGAGCGCCGCTACTTCGCCTACATGGCGCTGTTCATCTTCTCGATGCTCATGCTGGTCGAGGCGGGGAACCTGCTGATCCTGCTCGCCGGCTGGGGCCTCGTCGGGCTCTGCTCGTACCTGCTGATCGGCTTCGAGCACGAGCGGCCAGCCGCAATCGCCGCGGCCAAGAAGGCGTTCATCATGAACGCCTTCGGCGACGCGACCATGGCGCTGGCCCTCTTCGTGCTCGTCTGGCAGACCGGAACCCTCGACTTCCCGGGCGTCTTCAACCGCGTGCAGGCCGGCGACCTCGGCGGCGGCGGCACCCTGGTCGACCTCGTGGCGCTCGGTCTGCTCGGCGGCGCCGTCGCGAAGTCCGCGCAGATCCCGCTGCACACGTGGCTGCCGGACGCCATGGAGGGCCCGACCCCGGTCAGCGCCCTCATCCACGCGGCCACCATGGTGACCGCGGGCGTCTACCTGATCGCGCGCACGCACGTGATCTTCGAGGCGGCGCCGCGGATCCTCGATCTCGCCGCCGGCCTCGGCGCGGTCACGCTGCTCGCCGCCGGGCTGATCGCCCTCGTCCAGACGGACATCAAGCGCGTGATCGCCTACTCGACCATGTCGCAGATCGGCTACATGTTCGTCGGGGTCGGCATCGGCGCCTACTCGACCGGGTTGTTCCACCTCATGACGCACGCGTTCTTCAAGGCGCTGCTCTTCCTCGGCGCCGGCGTGTTGATCCACGCGCTCGGCGGCGAGCAGGACATGCGCCGGATGGGCGGCCTGCGGCGCTACCTGCCGAAGACCTTCGTGGTCATGCTCATCGGAGCCCTCTCGCTCTCGGGCATCCCGCCGTTCTCGGGCTTCTTCTCGAAGGATCTGATCCTGTCCTCGACGATCGCGGCCGGCGGCTGGTGGGGCTACACGCTCTTCGTCATCGGCGTGCTGGGGGCGTTCCTCACCGGCCTCTACACGTTCCGGCTGATCTTCCTCGTCTTCACCGGCGAGCCCTCGGCGTACGCGCGCGAGCACATCCACACCGGCCACGGCGAGGGGCCGTTCACGATGATGTTCGCCGTCGCCGTGCTCGCGCTCGGCGCGCTCGTGTCCGGCTGGCTGCAGATCGAGGGCCTCTGGCACGACATCACCACGTTCCTGAACCCGGCAGCCCCGCCGCTCGTCGAGGCCTCGGTCGGCGAGGAGACGATCGCCAGCGCGATCTCCGTCGGCCTGGCCGTGCTCGGCATCGCCCTCGCCTGGGCGATCTACAGCGCACACCGTGTGCCGGTGCCGTCGGTGGCTTGGCTCCGGCGCGTGCTCGAGCACAAGCTCTACTTCGACGAGGCGTACCAGCTCGTGTTCTTCAAGCCGGCCGCGCTGCTCGCGACCGCCGGCCGGCGCTTCGTCGAGACGCCGGTCATCGCCGGGTCGCTGCGCGGGCTCGGCCTCGCCGCGCGCGGGGCCGGCGCCGGCGTCGGTGAGGCGCAGACGGGCATCGTCCGCAGCTACGTGCTCGCGCTCGCGGGCGGCGTCGCCATCCTCCTCCTCGTCTTCGTGGCCGTGCGATGACGACGCTGCTGATCTTCTTCCCGATCGCCGTCGCGCTGCTGCTCTGGCTCGTGCCGTTCCCCGGGCGCACGGCGGCGTCGCTCGCACTGTTCGCCGCGCTGGCCGAGGTCGGGATCTGGATCCTGGCGCTCCAGCGCTTCGAGTTCGACAAGCCGGGCCTCCAGTTCAGCGCCCAGACCGACTGGTCGACCGACCTCGGCATCTCCTACCACGTGGGGATGTACGGCTTCTCGCTGTGGCTCGTCGGCCTGACCGTCATCGTGGGCGCCGCCTCGGTCGCATACGCGTTCTGGGCCGGACGCGAGCGTGCGCGCGCCTACTTCGGGCTCGCGCTCTTCCTGACCGGCTCGATCGTCGGCGTCTTCACGGCCCAGGATCTGATCCTGTTCTACGTCTTCTTCGAGACGATGCTGATCCCGCTCTACGTGCTGATCGGCGCGTGGGGCGGCCCGGGGCGGCTCAGCGCGACCATCCAGTTCGTGATCTACACGGTCGCCGGGTCGCTGCTGATGCTGATCGCGATCATCGCGCTCGGGGTCACCCAGGGGACGTTCGACATGACGCAGCTCGGGACGAGCGACAACCACGTGATCTTCCTCGGCTTCGTCGCCGCGTTCGCGGTCAAGGCGCCCCTGTTCCCGTTCCACGGCTGGCTGCCGTCCGCGTACCGGGAGGCGCCGGCCGAGGTCTCGGCAGTGCTCTCCGGCGTCGTCTCGAAGGTGGCGGCCTATGGCCTCCTGCGCATTGCCATCCCGATCTTCCCGGGGCCGGCGAAGGACCTGCAGTGGCTGCTGCTGACGATGGCGATCGTGACGCTGCTCTACGGCTCGCTGGTGGCGTTCCGCGCTCCCGACGTGCGCGGCGTGATCGCGTACTCGTCGATGGCGCAGATGGGGCTGATCACGCTCGGCCTCTTCGCGCTGAACGACCCCGGCCTCAACGGCTCGGTGCTGCAGATGGTCAACCACGGGCTCGTGTCCGCCACGCTCTTCCTGCTGGCCGGCGCGGTCGAGCGGCGGACGTCGACCGGCGACTTCGCGTTCCTCGGCGGGATGGCGAAGGGGCGGCCGCTGCTCGCGACCCTGCTCATGACGGCGGGGATCATCACGCTCGCCGTGCCGGGCTCGACAATGTTCGCCGGCGAGTTCCTGGTCCTGCTCGGCGTCTTCAAGGTCGGCTGGGGCTGGGCGGTTGCAGGCGCCTTCGCGATCGTGCTGGCGGCCATGTACGCGCTGCGGCTGATCTCCGCCGTGCTGCACCGCGAGCGCGGATCGGCGGTCCCGGACGGCGCGCTCGACCTGCGGCCCGGCGAGGTCGTGATCATCGTCCCGCTCCTCGCCTGCCTGATCGGGCTCTCGTTCTGGCCGGCCGCGATCACCGAGCGCTCGTTCTTCGGTGACAGCGCGAAAGCGGCCGTGCAGTCGCAGTTCAACCCGGTCGTGCATCTCGCGGCGCCCGGGGCGACATACAACGTCACGCAGGCACAGATCGCCGTCGGCACCGGCGGGTTGCCGGCGATGGCTCTGTCGCCCACGTGCCAGAAGCAGATGCGAGCGGCACTCGCGAAAGTCAAGGAGGGGGACCCGCTCCTCCTGCTTTGCAGCTCCGACAGAAAGCTCGGCAAGTGATCACGACGCCGTCCGTCGACTGGTACGCGCTCTCGCCCGAGCTGATCCTGCTCGGCACGGCCGCCGTCTGCCTGCTCTCCGCGGTCCTGCTCCCCCCGAACGCGCGCCGGCCGTTCGCCGCCTTCGTCGCTGCGGCCGGCTTCGTCGCTGCCGGCGTCGTGGCCGCCTTCCTCTTCAACGACAGCGAGAACGCGCAGACGATCGTTCACGAGTCCGCCTACCGTGACCAGTGGGCGGCGATCGCGCAGATCTTCATCGCCGGCTGCGGGCTGCTAGCGGTCGGCGTCTCGTACGCGCACGGCATCCGCAAGACCCGCGTCGGGGAGTACTACGCGCTGCTGGCCACCGCCGCCGCGGGCATGGCGTTCATGGTCGCGGCCGGCAACCTGATGACGCTGTTCCTCGGGCTCGAGTGGTTCTCGATCGCGCTCTACATCCTGTGCGCGATGGACCTCGACCGGCCCGACTCGCTCGAGGCCGGGCTCAAGTACCTCATCGTCGGCAGCTTCGGCTCGGCCGTGCTGCTGTTCGGCTCGGCGCTCGTCTACGGGTCGACGCAGGAGATCGGCTTCGAGAACATCGCCGCGGCCACCGCAGCCAAGGGCCTGTCGAGCGACGCGCTGCTCGTCGCCGGCCTCGCGATGATCATCGCCGGCCTCGGCTTCAAGTCCTCGGCGGCGCCGTTCCACATGTGGACGCCCGACGTGTACCAGGGCGCGCCCACGCCCGTGACCGCGTTCATGTCGGCCGCGACGAAGGTCGCCGCGCTCGTCGCGACGCTGCGCATCCTCACGGTCGCCTTCCCGCAACTCGACAACCTGTGGACGATCGCGATCGCGGTGATCGCATGCATCTCGCTGGCGGTCGGCAACTTCGGCGCGCTCGTCCAGAGCAACGTCAAGCGACTGCTCGCGTACTCGTCCGTCTCGCAGGCCGGGTTCATGCTCATCCCGATCTCGGCGAACAGCGCCCTGGGCGGCCGCGCGCTCCTCTACTACCTGGCCGTCTACAGCGCGATGTCGATCGGCGCCTTCGCCGTCGTCGCCGCGCGCGAGCGGGAGCTGAACCGTGACGTGACCGTCGCCGACTTCACCGGCATGCTGTGGGAGCGGCCCCTGCTCGGCATCTCGATGCTCGTCTTCATGCTGGGCTTCGCAGGCCTGCCGCTCACCGGCGGCTTCTTCGCGAAGTTCTACGCGTTCGCGGCCGCGTACCAGACCGGCTGGTGGTGGCTGATGCTGGTCGGCGTCGCAGCCACCGTCGTGAGCCTCTACTACTACCTCGCGATCATCCGCGCGATGTGGGGCTCCCCCGCCGAGCTCCAGTTCGCTGCGGCCACCGGCGGCTCGCCGCCGCGCGACCTGCTGCTCCAGGCGTCGGTCGTCGGCGCCCTCGCGTTCACGATCGGCTCCTTCTTCTTCGTGCAGCCGATCATCGACGTCGCCCGCGACGCGACGAGCGCGCTTCCTTTCTAGCCACCGCGAAAAGTCCGGCCTCGCTCCGCGAGACCATGACGACTTTTCGCGGGTTTCCAGAAGATAGACGCGACTTCGCGCGACGTGACTGCGGCGGGGCAAGCCCGCCTCCGTCGAGCGATTGCCCAACGGTGGGTAGGCTCACGAATAGTCCTCGACCACGGAGGTTTCTCGCCATGGCAGACGTCTCGATGACGTGGCTGGGCCACGCCACCTTTCGCTTTGACACCCCCGGCGGCAAGCGGATCTACGTCGATCCGTTCCTGAACGGCAACCCGAAGTGCCCTGACTCCGAGCGCGAGCCAGAGCGCGTCGACCTGATCGCGATCACCCACGGGCACGGCGACCACGTCGGCGACACCGTGGCGCTGCACAAGAAGTTCGGCTGCTACGTGCTCGCCCCGGTGGAGCTGCACGACTGGCTCGTCAGCAAGCAAGGCGTCGACGAGAGCAAGGGCATGGACCCGAACAAGGGCGGCACCGTCGAGTTCGACGGCGTGAAGATCACGCTCACCCACGCGCAGCACTCGTCGTCCACGCCCGACGGCACGTACGCGGGCGAGCCGGTCGGCCTCGTGTTCCAGTTCGAGAACGGCCTCTCCGTCTACGTGGCCGGCGACACGAACGTGTTCGGCGACATGCAGCTGATCGCGCGGCTCTACCAGCCGGACGTGGCGGTCCTGCCGATCGGCGGCCACTACACGATGGACCCGCACGAGGCCGCCCTCGCACTGGAGCTCCTCGGCGTCCAGATGTGCATCCCGTCCCATTACGGGACGTTCCCGCCGCTGAAGGGCACGCCGGACCAGCTCCGCGAGCTCACCGACGTCGACGTCGTCGCACCCCAGCCCGGGGAGACGATCGCGCTGCCCGCCCACGTCACTGCATGAGGGAACGCTGGTTCGGGGCGACCGGGCGGCGCGTGCCCGAGATCGCCGTGGAAGGGGAGCTCGACCTCGAGGAAGCGCTCGTGCTGGACAGCGTCGACGAGGCGCGGCTCAGGGAGGCGCACGACCGGGGCCGGCCCGTGGTCGTGCGCGCCGCCACCGCCGACGAGGTGCGGCAGGCGCTCGCCCACCCGGAGGTCGCCTCGGCGATCGTGCCGCCCGACCACGCCGAGCTCGTCCACCTCGACCTGACCGAGCTGACCTACGGCGGATGACGTACTCGATCGCAGCCTGGGACGGGCGCCAGTGGGGTGTCGCAACCCAGTCGAAGTTCCTCGCCGTCGGCTCGGTCGTCCCGTGGGCGGCTGCCGACGTCGGCGCGATCGCGACGCAGGCGTTCGCGAACCCACGATACGGCCCCGAGGGTCTCGACCTGCTGCGCCAGGGACTCTCGGCGAACGAGGTGGTCGAGCGGCTGACCTCCGCGGACGACGGCCGCGAGCACCGGCAGCTCGGAGTCGTCGACGCCCGCGGCGGCTCGGCGACGTTCACCGGCTCCGAGTGCTTCGACTGGGCCGGGGGCCGCACCGGCGACGGCTACGCGGCGCAGGGGAACATCCTTGTCTCCCAGGCCACGGTCGACGCCATCGCCGACACGTTCGAGGCGACCGCGGGCAAGCCCCTCGCCGTCCGCCTGCTCGACGCGCTGGACGCCGGCCAGGCGGCCGGCGGCGACAAGCGCGGCCAGCAGTCGGCGGCGCTCCTGATCGTCGAGCGGGACGGCGGCTACGCCGGTCTCTCCGACGTCGCCGTCGAGGTGCGGATCGACGACCACGAGGCGCCGCTCACCGAGCTGCGCCGGCTCTACGAAGCCCACCAGGCGATCTTCGGCGCGACGCCGAAGGAGGACTGGATCCCGGTTGACGGCGCGCTCGCGGCCGAGCTGGGCGAGCGCCTCGCAGCGCTCGGCTTCACCGGCGACCTGCCCGAGGCGCTCGACGCATGGGCCGGCAACGCGAACCTCGAGCTCCGCGTCGAGGGCGCCGAGGCGATCGACCCGGTCGTGCTCGAGGAGCTCCGGAGCCAGACGTGAGCGGCCACGCGACAACAACCATCGGCGCACTCGAGCGCGAGGACGGCTGGGCACCGATCCGGCGCCACTTCGGCATCCGCGGCTTCGGCGTCAACGCGTGGACGGGACGCGAGCCTGGCGACACGATCATCCCGGAGCACGACGAGGACTCGGGCCACGAGGAGCTGTACGTCGTCATGGACGGCGTCGCCGTCTTCACGGTCGCGGGCGAGCGGATCGAGGCGCCCGCGGGGACGCTCGTGCACGTCCCCGATCCGGCGACGATGCGCGGCGCAGTCGCACAGCAGGCGCCGGCAACCGTCCTCACGGTGGGCGCGCCGCCCGGCCAGCCCTTCTCGCCGCGGGCATGGGAGACGAACCGGGACATCCTGCCGCTGTTCGACCGCGCAGATTACGCCGGCGCGAAGCGGATGCTCGAGCAGGCGCTGACCGAGTACCCGGACGACCCGGCCCCGATCCTCTTCAACCTGGCCTGCGCGGAGGCGCAGCTGGGCGAGAAAGACGAGGCCCTGGCCCATCTCGCCGCCGCGATCGCCCACGAGCCGCGCTTCGCCGGGTACGCCCGCGACGACGAGGACCTCGCCTCGCTCCGCCACGACCCCAGGTTCCCGGCATGAGCTGGCAGATCGCCCGCATCGACGAGCTCGAAGCCCTCCCGATCGACCAGGAGGGTCTGGTCTGGCGGCCCGTGCGTCGCCGCTTCGGCATCCAGGCCTTCGGCGCGAACGCCTACACGGCAGCGAAAGCCGGGGACCGCGTCGTCGAGGAGCACACCGAGTCGACCAACGGCCACGAGGAGCTCTACCTCGTCGCCGTGGGCAGCGCCAGGTTCACGCTCGACGGCGAGGAGGTCGAGGCGCCGTCCGGCACGTTCGTCGCCGTTCCGCCGGCCGTCCGTCGCGGTGCGGTCGCGAACGAGGCGGGCACGACGATCGTCGTTTTCGGCGGCAAGCCCGGCGAGCCGTTCACGGTCTCCGGCTGGGAGGCTTCGTTCGCAGCATTCGCGTACCAGCGCGCCGGCGACCCCGAGCGCGCCATGGCCGCGATGCGCGACGGCTACCGCGCGGACGACTGGGCGGCCAACTACAACCTGGCCTGTCTGCTGGCGCTCCAGGGAGAGACCGACGAGGCGCTCGAGAAGCTTGCGCACGCGGTCGCCCTGAACGACGAAGCCGCAAAGCTCGCGCCGGACGACGACGACTTCGCCGTGCTGCGCGACGACCCGCGCTTCGCCTCAGCTGTCGCCGGGCAGGCGGCGGCCCTCCGCGAGCAGCCGTAGCCCTGGCACCGGGTCGGCGTCCGGGCGCGCGACCACGAGCACGGCCCCGTGGTCGGGGCCGGCGAGGGCGTCGACGACGAGCTGAAGGCCGACGGCCAGGGCGAACGCTTTGTGCGCGTGCTCGCCGCCGAACGGGACGAGCTCCTCCGGCGCGGCGCCGCCGCTGAGCACGTCGCCGTACGTCACCCGGCCCATGGAGACGTCACTGACGAGCGCGCGCCCGTCCGAGCTCGGAACGCCGATCGCGAGCGGGTTCGTGCCCGTCAGCGGCGGGCCGCCCTCGGGGTGTGGGAGCCGCCGCGGCGAGGTCGCTGTCAGGACGGCGACGAGGCCGCCCTCGGCGAGCCGGCGCGCCCAGTAGCCGAGCGCACCGGTCGGGAACGTCCGCGCGGCCGCGACCACCCGCGCGTGCTCCGGCGGCTCGGCGAGCTGCGCGTCGCAGATCGCAGCGAGGGTGAGGTAGCCGAGCGCCGCCCCGCCGTCCCAGCGCTCGTAGCCCGGCTCGGCGACCAGGCGCTCCGGCCTGGCCTCCGGGTGGAGATCGGGAAGCCTCTCGAGCCAGTCGACCCGGGTACGTCCGTGGCCGAGCTTCCCGCGCCGCTCACAGTCGGCGAAATGCTCGGCGAGCGTGCGCGCATCGGCGGCCCCGAAGCCGAGCGCCTCGATCCGCCCGGTGAACTCGTCAACCAACGGCGCGGACGGCGGCCCGGAACGGGCGGCGCCGGAAGTCGAGCGTCGGCCAGCCGCGCGCCGCGGCGATGCGGCGCAGGGCGCGGTCGGCGTTGACGGTGACCGGATGCCCGACGGCTTCGAGCAGCGGCAGGTCGGCGACCCCGTCGCTGTATGCGGTCGACCCGCCGAGATCGACCCCTTCGAGCTCCCGCACAGCCGCCGCTTTGCCGGCGCCGTGGCAGGCGCGCACGACCGCGCCGGTGTACCGGCCCTCGGCATCGATCTCCCCGACCGAGCCGATCGCGCCGTCGAGGCCGAGCGCCGCCGCGAACGGCGCGACGATCTCCTGAAGCGACGCGGTCACGAGGTAGACCGGCTCGCCGCGGCGGCGATGCTCCGCGGCAAGTGCGAGGGCGTCCGGGTAGACGAGCGGGCGGAGCACAGGGTCGACGGCATCAGTCGCCATCTGCTCGACGTCCGCCGCCGGCATGCCGCGCAGCAGCGCGATGCCGTCGGCGATCCCGTTGGTGACGGTCTGTGGATCGGCGCCGCGGGCCGCGAAGAGGAGCTGCCAGAGCCCCGCCTTCGCGAGCTGGCGGCGGCTGATGATCCCGCGCTCCCGGAACGCGCCGGCCAGCGCGAGCGCGCTCGACCGGCGGATGAAGGTGCGGTCCAGATCGAAGAAGGCGGCGCGAATCACTGGTTCGAGCCTATCCGCGGAGGGATGCGGGTTTGCGGCGTTTTGCTCACGGGTTGCTAACGGGCGATCAGCGCGGCCACTCGCCGTCGTCGAGTACATCGGCTGGTACAACGCCAGCCGCCTGCAGGAATCACTCGGCGACATGCCACCGGCCGAATACGAGCAGCACCACGTCGCCCGAAGACCATTACGCTCGCAGGAGCAACGGTGTGACCCACAAACCCCGGTGATCTGCCCCCGGTTCGGTGGAGTCGAGTTTCTAGAGTCCTTCAGCAGCAAGGAGGATTCAGATGCCGCGCAGCTACCCGCCCGAGATCCGTCGCCAAGTCGTTGAGCTCGCCCGCTCTGGCACGAAGGTCGCGCAGCTGGTTGTGACCTTCGCGATGAGCGAGGCCACGATCTATAACTGGTTGCGCCAGGAGCAGATCGACCGGGGCGAGATCCCGGGCTCGAGCACCGATATGGCGCTCGATCTCGCGGCGGCCAAGCGCCGCATCCGCCAGCTCGAGACCGAGCTCGCCGTCTCACGCAAGGTCAACGAGGTCTTCCTCGAGCAGGGCTTGCCCCCAAAAGGCTCTACCCGGTGATCGCGTCCTTGACCGGGCAGGGAAACAACGTGCGCCACGCCTGCCGCTTTCTGGGGGTCACCGAGTCCGGCTACTACGCCTGGCGCAGCCGCCCGACCTCACCGAGAGCGCTTCGGAGGATCTTCCTCGCCGGCCAGATCACCGAGGTCCACCGTGACTCGGCGGGCGTCTACGGCGCACACCGCATCACCGCCGAGCTGCGCTTCGGCCGCCAGATCATCGCCGGCCACAACGCAGTCGCCGCGATCATGCGCGAGCTCGGTATCAAGGGCCTGCCCAACCGGCGGCTGCCGCGAAGCGCCCGCGTCGGCAAGGTCGACGGCCCTGACCTGGTGCGCCGCGAGTTCGCTCGTCAAGCCCCCGACGAGCTGTGGATGACCGACATCACCGAGCACCCCACTCGCGAGGGCAAGATCTACTGCTGTGTCGTCCTCGACGCCTTCTCGCGCCGGGTGGTCGGATGGTCGATCGACTCGACCCAGACCACCGTGCTCGTGACAAACGCCCTCGGGATGGCGACCCGCCGACGCGACCCAGTGGGAGGCCTGGTGATCCATAGCGATCGCGGCGTCCAATTCACCTCTTGGAGCTTCAGTCAGAAGGTCCGCGAGGCCGGCCTCGCACCCTCGATCGGAGCCATCGGATGCCCCTACGACAACGCCGTCATCGAAGCCTTCTGGGGCCGGATGCAGGTCGAGCTACTCAACCGCAAGTCATGGAAGACCCGCATCGAGCTCGCCTCTGCGATTCACGACTACATCGAGCTCTTCCACAACACCCGACGCCGCCACTCGGCCCTGGGCATGCTCACCCCAACCGCCTACGAGGACCGCTACTTCCGCACCCACGACGCCGCCTGACTCCAGAACCCGGACCCCACGAATCCGGGGGCAGATCACGGTCCCCGTCAAACCCGGTCCGGCTCAGTCTCTTGAAGAGGAGGAGACTCGGGCGCGGGTCATGCCGGGGTTGCTGCGCTCGCGGGTCTAGTGACCTGAGTCGTTGATCCGCTGGCAGTAGGCGGCGAGGCTTTCGAGGATCTCGTCTGCGCTCTTGTGCCAGACGAAGGGTTGGGGTTCGTCGTTCCAGTTCGTGATCCAGGTGCGGATGGAGGCGACGAGGTCGCGGACGGAGCGGTGGGCGCTGCGCTTGATCCATTTCGTGGTCAGCTCGGCGAACCAGCGCTCGACGAGGTTGAGCCAGGAGCTGTAGGTCGGGGTGAAATGGAGCGTGAAGCGCGGGTGGCGGACCAGCCAGCGTTGGATCGACGGCGTCTTGTGGGTCGAGGAGTTGTCGAGCACGACGTGCACGTCGAGGTGCGCCGGCACGGAGGCGTCGATCAGGGTGAGGAAGCGGCGGAACTCCTCGGCGCGATGCCGCGGCGACATGTCCGCGATCACCTGGCCAGAGGCGACGTCGAGCGCCGCGTACAGGTTGGTGGTGCCGTTACGGAAGTAGTCGTGGGTCTGGCGCGCCGGCACGCCCGGCATCAGCGGCAGCACCGGCGCCGAACGGTCGAGCGCTTGGATCTGCGACTTCTCATCGACGCACAGCACGACCGCGGCCTCGGGCGGGTTGAGGTACAGCCCGACGATGTCGCGCACCTTGTCGATGAACTGCGGATCCGGCGAGAGCTTGAACGTCTCGACCTGATGAGGCTTGAGCGCAAACGCCCGCCAGATGCGGCTGACCGCGCTCTGGCTCATCCCGGTCGCGGCCGCCATCGACCGCGTCGACCAATGCGTCGCGTCTGCCGGCTGCTCCTCGAGCGTCTTCACGATCACGCGCTCCACGTCCTCGTCGCTGATCGAGCGCGGCTTGCCCGGCCGCGGCTCGTCATGCAGCCCGTCAAAGCCGCGCCGAGCGAAACGGCCGCGCCACCGGCCGACCGTGTTGGCGTTACAGCCCAAATCGGCCGCGATCTCCTTGCTCGACCGCCCCTCCGCCGCGGCCAACACAACCCGGCAACGAAACGCCAACGCCTGCGAACTCTTCGGACGCCGAGCCCACCGCTCCAGCGTTTCCCGCTCCTCGCCGCTCAGCACAACCTCTGCACGCTCCGCCATGACCGCCCCCAATCGTCGTCGATAGGGACGACGTTCGAGAAAGGACACCGGGTCCCTGCCGACTAACGACTCAGGTCACTAGCCCTCCCGGGGGTAAACACCCTGAGGGATATAGGGCAGGCACGCGTTATACCGATAAATGCGGTTGAGCACAATCATGTTGGGCGCGATTGGACTACTGCTGGTTGTCACCGTCTTGGTGGTTGTCGCCCTGTGGATGGTTGGGTCGTTCTTCTACTTCGGGTAGTTCAAGAACGGCGCTGACCGGTTGTTACGGGACGGGTCGCAACCCCGCATTCCTACGTACTCCCTGGACTCAGCGATACAGGGCGGTACCGGGTCTAGCGAATCACTCGATCGAGCCTAGACGCAAACAGAACCCTTACCGGTCGTGCCGAAAGACGCTTACAAGCAAAGCCGACGGTATGCACCGAGGGCAGACGACCGAGGAGGCATTTCGAAATGAAGCGGATGAAGTTCTGGATCGGGGGAGTGGTTGCGATGCTCGCGGTGACGGGCGTCGCGCTGGCGGGGCAGGGCGCCAACACGGCCACCCCTTCGGCCACGTTCACGGCGTCGGCGAAGCGCGTCGACACGCGCAACTGCCAGGGCGGCGACGGGAAGTACACGATCACCCGCGGCCGCTACGAGGGCACGTTCGTCAGCACGACCCCCGGCCTGAACGGCCCGGCGCGGCTGACCATCCGCAGCGTCTACAACAACGACGAGAGCGCCGGCTGGATCACCGGCGAGCTCCAGGTGCGCAACAGCACCGCCGACGGCCGCACCCAGGCCAAGCTCTCGGCGGTCAACCTGGACGGCAACGTCGAGGGTCTGCTCGTCGGCAAGTCGGGGCCGCCGCGGGCGAACCTGCTCGCCAACTTCTCGGCGACGTTCGACCAGAGCAGCTCGGGCGGCTTCACCGACGGCAAGCTCGGCTCGGGCGCGTCCGGTAACGAGGCGCTCGTCTTCGGCGGCGGCTGCACGAGCGACAAGCCGGACAAGGCGCCGAAGAGCGGCAGCGACACGAAGCCGACGGATCAGACAAACCAGAACGCACCGAGGGGCGGGGGCGGCCACAAGTAGGTCGCAGCTCCGGACCGCGTTACGCGAGACGGGCGCCTTCGGGCGCCCGTCCGCGTTTCAGAGCCCGGCCTCCATCGCCGCCTGGGCGAACGCGTCGAGCACGAGCGCCACGTCCTGCTCAGGCGTCCCGGGGCGCTCGATATGCGCATCGAGGTAGGCGTTGATCGCGTCCCAGTGGGGTTGGGCCGCCCGCTCGAGCTCGGCGCGCTCCTCGGGCGTGGCCGCCGCCAGCAGCTCCCCGCGCTCGACGTCGTCGCCCGCTGCGTACCGGCGGATCAGGGGCGCAAGCGGTCGGAGGTCGTCGGGGAGCAGCGTGAGATCGACCTCGATGCCGTCGATCTCTTCCCCCGCCATGGTCAGGAGACGAGCGGCAGCGAGCGCACGATCGCGCCTCGCCGGGTGGCGCGGACCCGGTCGGCGAGCTCGCGGATCGCCCGTGACGCCTCGGCGTCCGGGTCGCGCTCGACGAGCATCTCGCCGGCGTCGGCGGCCTCGCGCAGCGCGGGGTCGAGCGGGATGGTCCCGAGCAGCGGCACGCCGAGCGACTCGGCCAACGCCCGCCCGCCGCCCGAGCCGAAGAGCTCCTGGCCGGTGCCGACGAGGTACGACATGTTCTCGGCGACGCCGAGCAGGCGCATGCCGGTCTTCTGCGCCATGTCGGCCGCGCGGACGGCGACCTGCTGCGCGGCGGGCTGCGGCGTGGTGACGACGAGAACTTCCGCGCGGGGCAGCAGCTGGCCGAGTGAGATGGCGACGTCGCCGGTGCCGGGCGGCATGTCGACGAGCAGCGTGTCGAGCTCGCCCCAGTGCACGTCGCTCAGGAACTGCTCGAGCGCGCGGTGGAGCATCGGCCCGCGCCACATCACGGGCGCGTTGTCGTCGAGGAAGAAGCCGATCGACATCAGCTTCAGCTCGCCGCGCACGGGCGGGACGATCATCTTGTCGACGACGACCGGGCGCTGGTGGACGCCGAGCATGTGCGGGATCGAGTGCCCATAGACGTCGGCGTCGAGAATGCCGACGCGATCGCCGAGCGCGTCGAAGGCAGCCGCGAGGTTGGCGGTGAGCGAGGACTTGCCGACGCCGCCCTTGCCGCTCGCGACGGCGATGACGCGGGTGGCGGGGTCAAGCGAGATGCCGCGGCGCTCGACACCGCCGCGCAGGCGGGTGACGAGCGCGGACTTCTCATCCGTGCTCATGACGTCGAAGGCGAGCTCGACCGTGTCGACGCCGTCGAGCGGCAGCACGGCGTCCTGCACCTGCTGCTCGAAGCTGTGCCGGAGCGGGCAGCCGGCCACGGTGAGCGCGATCGTGACGGCGACTCGCCCGCCGTCGATCTCGACGCCGCGGACCATGTCCAGCTCGGTGACTGGGCGCTTCAGCTCGGGGTCGATGACCCCGGCGAGCGCGCGCATGACATCGTCGCGGGAGGCCATGCGACGAGCGTAGCGACTAGGGTCGGGCCGATGGACGAGCTGGACGCGCTGATCGCCGCGCCCGACCACCACACGCTCCTCTTCGAGAACGAGCACGTCCGGGTGCTCGACACGCACATCGCGCCCGGGGCCAGGACCCCGGTGCACACGCATCGCTGGCCGGCGGTGCTCTACGTACAGTCGGGCGAGCACTTCGTCCGCCGCGACGGCGAGGGGAACGTGCTCATGGACTCACGTGGCGGCGAGGGGCTCCGCGCGGGCGCGGCCTGGACGGGACCGTTCCCGCCGCACACGCTCGAGAACGTCGGCGAATCGCCGATCCACGTGCTCGCCGTCGAGCTCAAGCAGGCGTAACGCCGAGCGCGGCCGCAACGCGACCGAGCGCGGCCGGCGACGCGGCCGCGACGATACGAGAACGGCCCTCGAGGTCGAGCGGCGCCTCGGCAAGCGGCCCGCCGTCGACCAGCTCGGCCACCAGGCCGCGCTCGCGGACGAGCAGAAGGCCTGCTGCGATGTCGACCGACCGAGCCGGCTTGAGCGAGCAGACGGCGTCCACCCGCCCCGCCGCGAGGTGGCAGAGCGACAGGGCGAGCGATCCCATCAGCCGCAGCCGGCGGGCCACGCCCACGAGCTCACCCGCCACATCGGCGACCAGCTGCGTCCGCGTCGCCTCGCACACAAGCAGCTCGATCTCCTCGTCCGGCCCCTGACCGTCGAGCGCGACGCCGTTCAGCTGCGCGCCGCCGCCGCGCGTCGCCGTCCACTCCTCGCCGGCGCCGAAGTCGTGGACGAAGCCGAAGACGACGTCCCCCATGACCGGCCCCTCGGCCACGGCCAGCGACAGCGAGAAGAAGGGGATTCCGCGCTTCGCGTTCAGGGAGCCGTCGATCGGGTCGAGCACGAGCCGGGTTGTGCCGCCGCCGAACGCGCGCTCGCCCAACTCCTCGGACACGAGCGTGAACTCGTGGCCCTCGGCGTGCAGCGCCTCGAGCCGGCGCACGACGGCCGCCTCGGCGGCCGCGTCGATCGCGGTCGTGTCGTCGCCGCCCAGGCCCGCGCCCACCACCGGCTCGCGGTCCGCCCGCGTCGGCAGCTCGGCCAGCACCGCCTGCACGTCCGCGACGACCGTGCGGCCCAGCTCGAGCCAGGGGGTCAAAGCTCGTGGAAGAGGAGCCCGGAGAAGAGCTTGGGATAGAAGTAGGTGCTCTTCTGCGGCATGGTGCGACCCGCCTCGGCGACCGAGCGCACCTGCTCGATCGTCGGCGGGCGCAGCAGGAACGCGGCCTCGGCCTCGCCGTTGTCGACGAGCGCCACGGCCTCGTCGGCCCGCGCCGTGTACTGCGGCTCCTCGATCCCGAGCTGCTCGAGCACGACGGTGTCGAGCCGGTCGTCGCCGGGCGACTCCACGAGCGCAGCGCCGTCGCGTCGATAGACGAGGAAGGCGGCATGCTCGTGATCGACCTCGCCCAGGCGGGCCAGCGCCTCCTCGGGGCTCGAGCCGAGCGGCGTGATACGGAAGTTGCCGTTCAGATCGGGCAGCTCCCGGACGACCCGGTGCGTCGGAAAGATGACCAACCCCTCGCCGTCGGTGTTGGCGAAGACAGCCATCATCACCTGTGCCTGCGGCGACCCGTCCTCGGCCGCGAAGGCGACGGACGTCTCGTAGCGGTGGTGCCCGTCGGCGATGACCAGCGAGGACTCGGCCAGGGCCGACTGCGCCTCCGCGATCGCGCCGGGATCGGTGATACGCCAGATCCGCGCGGTCGAGCTCCCGTCGGCCGCCTCGAAGAACGGGTCGCCCTCGGCCAGCGGCGCCAGCGCCTTTCGTGGTCGCTGCGCAGGATCGTCGTAGAGCAGCAGGATCGGCGAGAGGTTCGCGCGGACGGCGCGGAGCAGCTCGAGCTGCGAGCGCCTCGCGGCCTCGTGGGTGCGCTCGTGCGGGCGAACGATCCCGCGCTCGTAGGGCTCGACGCGGACGAGCCCGAAGAAGCCCTCGCGCCGGTGCCGGTTGCCGTCGGGCCCCTCGTAGTCCTCGCGCAGCCACCAGAGCGCCGGCTCCGCCTCGCCTACGAGGACGCCCTCAGCGCGCCAGTCGCGCCAGAGCCGGGCGGCATCGTCGGGCGAGTCGGGGAGGATCAGGCGGGCGACGTTGTACGGGCTGCGCGCCAGGTACTGCTCGCGCTCCTCGGCGGAGATCACGTCGTACGGCGGCGCCACGAGGTCGGACGCCGGGCCGGTCTTGCGCTCGTCGTAATGGACGGCGCGGAAGGGTCGTACATCCGCCACCGCCTGACCCTAGCAACGCGCTTCGTGTCCACTCGGCTGCCTAGACTCGGCGGGTGAGCACGATCGCCGACCTGGCCGCGGACCGCGTCGTGGAGGGCACCTACGCGGTGGCCCGCAAGGAGCGGCGGCGGACGAAGAACGGCGCGGCCTACCTGGCGCTCGAGCTCGTCGACCCGAGCGGCCGGATCGACGCACGCGTGTGGAAGGACGTCGAGCTGCTCGACGCGCGCTTCAGCGAGGGCGACGCGGTGCGACTGCTCGGCCGCGTCGAGCGCTTCCGCGACCGCCTGCAGGTCGACGTGCGCTCCCTCGAGGCTGCGGACGGCGTCGACCCGGCGGCACTGGTGCCGGCGATGCGGCGCGACGCCGACGAGCTGGAAGGCTTTCTCGAGTTCCTCGCCGCCGAGCTCGCGCATCCCGGCCTGCGCTCGGCCTGCGGACGGCTGCTCTCGGACCCAGGCCTGCGTGAGCTGCTGCGCCGCCTCCCGGCCGCCGAGTCGCACCACTCGTACGCCGGCGGCCTGCTGGAGCACACGGTCGCGGTCGCGACGCTCGCCCGCGAGACGGCGCAGCTCCACGCGCGCCTACGCCACGACCTGCTGCTCGCGGCGGCGCTGCTGCACGACCTCGGCCGCACCCGGGAGCTGCGGGCGGCTCCGGGGTTCCCGCCCACCGAGGAGGGTCGTCTGCTCGGCCACGTTCACCTGGGCCTGCGGCTCGTCGAGGAGGGCACGCCCGAGCTCGACTCGAACGTGCGCGCCGAGCTGTTGCACGCGATCGCGTGCCACCACGACGTGCGGGCGGCGCGCACGGCCGAGGCGGCCGTCCTGTACCACGCGAACCAGCTCGACGCGGTCGCGGCCACCAGGCCGGTGGAGTAGTGCGCGGCACCGTCGCGTGGATCACGGTCGCGCCGGTCAAGAGCCTCGCGCTGCAGCGGCTCGACGAGGTGCAGCTCGGGCCCGAGGGCGCTGCCGGCGACCGGCGGTTCTTCCTGCTCGACGGCGACGGGCGGCTGCTGAACGCCGAGCGCGTCGGCAAGCTGGTCGGCGTCCAGGCCCGCTACGACGAGACCGCGAACACGCTCGAGCTGCGCTTCCCCGGCGGTGAGGTCGTCGCCGGCGAGGTGGCGACCGACGGCGAGATCGAGACCGCGATCTACCGCGGCCCGCTGATCGCGGATCGGATCGCCGGGCCGTGGGCGGACGCACTGTCGGGCTGGGCCGGCCTGCCCGTGCAGCTGGTGCGGCCGCGCTCCGGGACCGCGACCGACCGGGGCGAGCAGGGCGGAGTCACCCTCGTCTCGACGGCCGCGCTCGACGCGCTCGCCGCCGAGGCGGAATGCGACGGCGTCGACGGGCGCCGCTTCCGAATGCTGTTCGGCGTCGACGGCATCCCGGCACACGCCGAGGACGCCTGGGTCGGCCATCCGGTCCGGGTCGGCGCAGCGCTCGTGAAGCTCCACGGCAACGTCGGCCGCTGTGTCGTCACCACGCTCGACCCGGACACGGGCGAGCGCGACCTGGACACGCTGCGCACGCTGACCCGCTACCGCGGCGAGGTCGAGACGACCGAGCGGCTGCCCTTCGGCGTCTGGGGGCAGGTGCTCGAGCCGGGCACGGTGCGCCTCGGCGATCCGGTCGAGCCGGCCTAGACGTTGAAGCGGATGTTGAGCACGTCGCCGTCGGAGACGACGTAGCTCTTCCCCTCCAGGCGCTGCTGCCCGCGCTTCGACGCCTCGGCGTGCGAGCCCGCCTCGACGAGGTCGTCCCACCGGATCACTTCTGCGCGAATGAAGCCGCGGGCGATGTCGCTGTGAATGGTCTCGGCAGCGTCCAGGGCCGTCTCCCCGCGCCGCAGCGTCCAGGCCCGGGTCTCCTTGTCGCCGGCCGTGAAGAAGCTGATCAGGTCGAGCGCCTCGAACAGCCGCTGGACGACCTCACCGAGCGCCGACGGCCCCTCGCGGAAGGCGGCCGCCTCCTCCTCGGGGAGCTCCGCGAGCTCGGCCTCGAGCTTGCCGTCGATGCCGCCCGGCCCGTTGACGAGCGGGATGATCGGCTTCGTCGTCAGCGGCTCCAGCTCAGGTGGCAGCTCGCCGGGATAGTCGGCGAGACGGCCACCGGCGTCGACGTGGGCTAGCAGCGTCTCGAGCTCGGCGGCCTCGGCGCGGAGCTTGGGGTCACCGGACTTCGCCTGCGTGCGGACGCGGTCCAGCCGCTTGTCGACGTGGTCGCGGTCGGCGACGAGCAGCTCCAGGTGCAGCGTCTCCAGATCGTCGTCCGGCGTGGCGTCCGGCGAGTGGCCGTCGAGGACGGCAAGGAGCGCGTCGACCTGGCGCAGGTTGCCAAGCAGCGCTGCGCCGGTGCCCGGCACGTCGACGACGCGGACGGCCGCCGGCGTGACCTTGCGGGCGCCGACGACGCCGGCCACCTGGTCGAGCCGCTCGTCCGCAATCGGGGCCATGCCCACGTTCGCCTTGTCCGAGACGGTCGCGTACGCGGTGATCTCAGCCCCTGCCCTGGTCAGCGCGTTGAAGATCGTCGTCTTGCCGCTGTTGGGCAGCCCGACGATCCCGACCTCGAGTGCCACGCGGGACGGGTGAGGCTAGGCGGCGGCGCCGAAGCCGACGCGCGACTCGCGCGCGTAGCGCTTGACGTAGACGACCTTCCGCAGCGACACGGCGTAATGCCCGTCCTCCGCTTCGATCGTGAAGACGCCGTCACCGCCCTTGGCGAGCGCCGCCTCGAGCTTGTCCGCCTCGTCCGTCGTGACGAGGGCGCTGAGCCCCTGGCCTCCGTCGAAGCCGATCTCGATGCGAATTCGTTCACTCATCTGTCACCAGTTCGGTCAGGACGCCGTGGACGGCGTCGGGGTGCACAAACGCTACCTGCAGGCCGAAGAGCCCCGTCCGCGGTTCCGCGTCGATCAGCTGGACACCGGCCGCCGCGAGCCGCTCGAGCTCGCCGCGGAGGTCGTCGACGCGGTAGGCGATGTGGTGCATGCCCGGGCCGCGCTTCGCGAGGAAGCGGCCGACCGGCGTATCGGCGCCGAGCGGGCGCAGCAGCTCGACGCGGCTCTGGCCCACCCGCACGGCCGCGGCCTCGACCCCCTGGCCCTCGACGGTGTCGCGGTGCTCGACTTCGCCGCCGAGCAGCTCCCGATAGGTGCCGATCGCCGCTTCGAGGTCGTCGACGGCAACGCCTACGTGATGGATCTCGCGCGCCGCCACAGCGGCGATGCTACTTCCACCAGCCCGGCGCCATCTCTGCGTCAGCCGGGTCGTCGCCGGCGCCGAACGCGACATACTCGATCCCGTCCGGGCCCGCTTCCATGTTCCGCATCGTGTCCATCCCGAAGCGGATGGCGTCGCCCTCCTGCAGGTCGACGATCTCGTCCTCGACCTTCACGCGGCCGGAGCCGCGGATCACGACGTAGACCTCTTCCTGCTCGGAGTGCTTGTGGCCGAAGGGGATGCGGAAGTTCGACTCGAGCGTGAACAGAGAGACGCCGAGCGTCTCGCCCTCGATCGGCCGGCGCGCAAACCGCGCCTCCATCTCGTCGGGCATGTCGAACTTCGGCGCCTGGTTCTCAACCTCGCGCAGGTTCAGCTTGGTGTAGTCGCCCATGGCTCGGTTCTCTCCCGCCGGGGCGGCGCCGCAAACGCGGGCTGTCCCCGTACCCGCCGGTCCCCAGTGGGTGTATAGGGCAGCGCCCGGATTCAACCGAGCAGCGTTCCAAAGACCGAGCTTCGCCCAATCACGAGGGACAGCCCCTTCGGGGACAGCCCCTTTCAGCCGGGGTCGGCCGCAAGCAGCTCTTTGGCCGCGTCTGCGTCGGCGGCCCGCACGACGATCTCCCGCGCACCCGCGGCCGTGAAGTCCTCGAGCGGCGAGTCGATCGCCTGGGTGTCGCGGTAGTAGCAGTCGATGCCGTTCGACTGCAGCAAGCCGCAGACGATCTGCGCCTCGGTCTCCGTCTCAACGACCGACACCACGACTTCCTCGTCCGCGACCACGGACGAAGGCTACTGGTCTAGTCCGCGAAGGGGACCGCGCGGGGCATCCCGACGGTCTCGGAGGCACTCGACTCGGGCATGACGTCCCCGAGCAGCTCATTGAGCTCGGCGCGGTCGAGCGTCTCCTTGTCGAGCAGCGCCTGGGCGACGCGGTCGAGGGAGGCACGGTGCTTGTGCAGCAGGCGGACGGCCTCCGTGTACGCCTCGTCAGTCAGGTGCGCCTGCTCCTGGTCGCGCACGCGCTTCGTCTCCTCGGAGAGCGCATAGTTGTCCGCGCGCATCGTCCGCGAGACGACCTCGTCGGCCATGCCGTACTCGAACACCATCGAACGGGCGAGCCCGGTGACGCGCTCGAGGTCGTTGGCGGCGCCGTTCGTGACGCGGCCGAAGACCACGAACTCGGCGGCGCGGCCCGCGAGGTACACCTTCATCATGTCGCTGAGCTCTTCCTTCGTGTGCAGGTACCGGTCCTCGCTCGGAACGTTCAGCGTGTAGCCGAGCGCCTGGCCGCGCGACACGATCGTCGCCTTCTGCACCGGCATCACGTCGCCCATCAGGTGCGACATGACCGCGTGGCCGGCCTCGTGGTACGCGAGGATCCGCTTCTCCTTCTCGCTGACCACGCGGCGCTGCTGCATGCCGGCAACGACGCGCTCGATGGCGCCGTCGAAGTCCTGGGCCTGAATCCAGTTCGACTCGCGGCGGCCGGCGAAGATCGCGGCCTCGTTCGTGATGTTCGCGAGGTCGGCGCCGGTGAGACCGGCCGTCGTCCGCGCCACCGCGGTGAGATCGACGTCCTCGGCCAGCGGCTTGCCTCGCGTGTGCACGCGCAGGATCTCCTCGCGGCCGGCGACGTCCGGCGGCGAGACGTGCACCTGTCGGTCGAAGCGGCCCGGCCGCAGGAGCGCCGGATCGAGGTCCTGCAGACGGTTGGAGGCGCCCATGACGACCACCTGGTCGCGGTCGCCGAATCCGTCGAGCTCGACGAGCAGCTGATTCAACGTCTGATCCTGCTCGCGGTTGAACCCGTGCCCCGTACGGGCCGCGCCAACGGCGTCGAGCTCGTCGATGAAGACGATGGCCGGCGCGTTCTTGCGCGCCTCGTCGAAGAGCTTGCGGATGCGGGAGGCGCCGAGGCCGGCGAACATCTCCACGAAGGCCGATGCGCTCTGCGAGTAGAAGCTCGCCCCCGACTCGTTCGCAACCGCCTTGGCGAGCAGCGTCTTGCCCGTGCCGGGCGGCCCGTACAGCAGGATGCCCTTCGGAACGCGCGCGCCGAGCGACTCGAACCGGCTCGGGTGGCGGATGAAGTCGACGACCTCGACGAGCTCGGCCTTGGCCTCCTCGACGCCGGCGACGTCCTTCCAGGTCACCGAGGTCGACGAGTTCGGCTGGATGTTCTTCGGCTTCACGCGCGGCATGAGCGCGAGCGTGCGCCAGAGCAGATAGACGATCAGGCCGAAGAAGAAGAGCGGCAGCCAGGTGAGGAGGAAACCAGGCAGATCGTGAATGAATCCTCCGACGTCCGGCACGCCCGGTTCATCGGCAGCGGCGGCCCGGACCTGAAGCGGAAAGCGCTAGACCCGCGCGGCGAGTGGCTCGAGCCAGGTGTCGATCGGCTCGCTGGAGCGGACGACGTGCATGCCCGCGGCGGCGAAGCGCTGGAAGGCGGCGTCGGCGTCCTCGGTCCAGTCGACGACGCCGGGGACGACGACGGAGGAGGTGCAGTCCTCGAGTAGGTAGACCTTCTCGGCGAGGCTGCGGTCGACGGCCGTGATCCCGGTCAGGAGGTCGTCGATCGTCCAGGCCACGCAGTGGCTCTTCGCCTGGCCTGCGATCAGGACGGCGTCGAACGAGAGCAGCTTCTCGATCAGCGGGCGGTTCTTCTCGCCGATTGCGTTGCCGCGCTGGTCGTCCACGACCTCGGGGCCGAGGATCGAGTAGTGCTCCGTCAGCGGGTTGTTGCCCTTGACGCGGAAGTCCGGCTGGCTCGCACGCGCGATGCCGTGGAAGAAGATGGCCTCCTCGACCGCTGGCACCAGGGCGTGGCCGATCCCGCCGAGCATCGCGTGGTACGGCCAGATCGTCAGCGCGTACTTGCCGCCGCGCGCGAGCCGCTGCACGTAGTGGATGAGATAGCGCCGGACGTACTCCTCGTCGAGGCCAAGCGCGCGGACGACCTCGGGGTTCGGCCGCCAGCGACCGTCGAACACGTCCTGGACGGTCACGATCGTGTACGCCGCCGGGTGGTTCCCCTCCGCGTCTACGAGCCAGATCGAGTGGAAGATCTGCATGGCCATGTGCGTGTCGAGCGTCGGCACGATCTGCGTGATCACGTCGAGGTTGCGGTAGACGAACTCGCACAGCCGCCGGTTGTCGTCGACGGCGCCGGTGCCCGACCGGCCACGGACGTACAGCTCGAAGTTCGGCAGGCAGAACGTGTTCTGGACGTCGACGCAGACGAGGCAGACCGAGAACGCGTCCTCGCGCGCCGGGCGCACGTCGTGTTCGCCGACCCACCGCTCGGCGTCGATCGCGCGCTCCTCGTACGGCACGGGCCAGACCTCGGAGACGCGCTCCGGCTCGAAGTGCGGCGGCAGCGGCAGGCCGGGCATCAGTCGACGAGCGCGAGCCGCGGGTTCGGCCGGTAGCGTCTGCCGACCTTCGCCGACGGGCGGCCGTCGGTCATCACGATGTCGCCGGTGAAGTCGTTCTCGCCGCGGATCAGCGAGGAGCCGACACCGTACGAGTCGACCGGGACGCCGCTCGCCTCGAAGGCGCGGATCTTCTCCACCGTGAAGCCGCCGGAGACGACGATCTTGACGCGCTCGAAACCGTCGCGGTCGAGCGCCTCGCGCACCTTCAGCACGAGCCGCTCGTTGACGCCGCGGGGGTCGAAGTCGCCCATCTCGTTCCAGAGCGAGCGGTCGACGAGCTGGCCCGACGTGTCGAGGCGCACGCCCCAGAGGCGCGGCCCGAGGGCGCGGGCGACCTCGAGCGCAGTGCGCACGGAGTCGTTCTCGAAATCGACCAGCACGACCATGTTGAAGTCCTCGGACGCCCAGTCCGCGAACTTCGTCGCCGCGAGCACGGTGTTGCCCCCGTACGCAGCGATCAGCGCGTGCGGGACGGTGCCGATCCCGCGCCCGCCCCACCAGGAGGCCTGTGCGTCGGTGGTCATGCCGATGGAAGCGCCGACGAGCGCGCCCGCGACGTACGCGGCGTACCCATCGCCCGTCTGGACGCGGTGGTGGTCGTGGCGGGCCGGCATGAAGATGATCGGCTTGGCGTTCGCCGCCTCCAGCACCCGGGTGACGTTCGTGGCGACGATCGTGCGCCGGGCGAGGGTGCCGAGGTAGACCGTCTCGAGATGGGCGAAGAGCGTGTAGTCGCCCTCGATCGTCATCACCGTCTCATATGGCTCGATGCGGTCGCCCTCATACAGCGCGTGCACGGTCAGGTCGTCGAAGTGGTCGGCGCAGAGGCGCAGCACGGCGATCGCCTCGTCGATGCCCCCGAGCACGGCCTCGTGCTTCTGGAAGACCTGCATGACCACGCGCGGGTGGCGGCCGTCGGCGAGCAGCGCGGCGCGAGTGTGGTTGAAATACGCGTCGGTGTAGTAGCCCTCCCGCATCTTCTCGACGGGCAGGTCGAAGATCTCGGCAGGCAGCCGCTCGGGCGGCGCGACGACGGGCTCGGTCGATGCGGGCGGCCGGTCCACCAGCGGAGACTACGCGGTCTCGAGCGCCAGGCAGGCGTCGAGCGCGGCCTGGGCGACCTCGAGCTGCTGCGGCGACGGCTCGGCGGTCGCGAAGCGGTGCTGGAACTCGTAGCCGGGCCACGCCAGGGCACGGGCGACCGGGTGCCCGGGATGGCGGGACATCCAGCCGAAGATCTCCGTCGCAGCGGCGACCGAGCCGACCGCGGCACCGAGGCGCGCCGTCGGGCGAAGCTGCTTCGGCGCCTTCGCGGCGATCATGTTGCCCACCGCCGCCGACACGAGGAGCGGCCCGACGAGGTGCGTGCCGCACCGCTCGTGCTCACGGGCGCGAGGCTCGTCGTGCTCGTAGGTGCCGATCGAGATGTGCTCGGCTCCGTGGTAGGCGGCGAGCTCGCCGCCGCGCAGCGCAAGCAGCGCGGGCGCGAAGGCCACCACGACGCCGACCAGCTCCTGGGCGACAGCGTTCAGCCGGCTCGCACGCACGAATCGAAGCAGCACGGCCCCCGCGGCCATCGAGGCGGCGACGGACGCCCGCTCGAACGGCAGCCGCGCCTGCGGCAGCTCGCCGCGCACGCGAGGCAGCAGGGCGAAGATCTCGGCGAAGCGCGCCGGGCCGCGCAGCAGCGGGTTGCGCAGCTTGGCGGCCTGAAGCGGCTTCTCGCCTGCGGCGGTTCGCACCTCGCCGTGCTCGTCGCGAATCGCGACCGCCCACGAGGTCGGCCCGTGCACGAGCACGCCGTTCGTGAGCGCCATCCCGCCGAGACGAACCTTGTCGGCCATCAAGAGAGGGTAGCCCGCTAACCCATGCCTGCGGCTGCGTGCCGCAGGAACCGCACCCCGAGCTCGAGGTCGTCCACGGGAACGCGCTCGTCCGCGGAGTGGATCAGCCGCGCCGCGGTCTCGGCATCCATCGCGCGGATGGGGAAGAAGCCGTACGACACCGTGCCGAACGCGTCGCGCACCCAGTGGCTGTCGGTGAACCCGGGGACGATGAGCGGCACCGCCTGCGCGCCCGGCTCCTCCTGCTCGACGAACGACGCGACGGCGCCCCAGAGCGGCGTGTCCATCGGCGAGCGGGTGCCGCCCTGTGCCTCGCCCCACTCGAGGTCGTAGTCGGCGTCGCCGAGACATGCCCGCACCGCGGCCTCGACCTCGTCGCGCGACTGGCCCGGAAGGATGCGGCAGTCGACCGTCACCTCGCAGAGCGCCGGGATGACGTTGCGCTTCTTCGAGGCTTCGACCATGGTCGGCGAAACGGTGAAGGAGAGCAGCGGCTCGACCATTTCCGCGGCCATCGGGTCGACGGCGGCCGCCCGTGCGAGCGCCTCGCCGGCGCCCGGCACCTCGCCTGTCACCGCCTCGAGGAAGGCGGCCACCTCGGGCTCGAGCCGGGGCGCCACCTGCAGATCACCCAGCCGCTGGATGAGCACGGCCGCCTTGACGAGCGCGTTGTCGGCGATACGCGGCATCGACGCATGGCCGCTCCGGCCGTGGACGCGCAGCGTGAACGGCGACGTCATCTTCTCGGCGACCCCGCAGACGTAGAAGACGCGGCCACCGAGGACAAGCCGGTCGCCGGCCCCCTCGTTGACCGAGTACTCGGCGCGCACCGCGTCGGGGTGCTCCTCGACGAGCCACTGGAGGCCGAAGCCGTCACCGACCTCCTCGTCGGCGGCGGCCAGGAAGATCAGGTCGCCGGCCGGCCGGAAGCCCTCCCGGGCGAGCGAGGCGATCGCGACAGCGCTCGCGGCGACCTCGCCCTTCATGTCGAGCGCGCCGCGCCCCCAGATCTCTCCGGCGCGGAGCTCGCCCGACCAGGGGTCGACCTGCCACTCGGCGGGGTCGGCCAGGACGGTGTCCGTGTGCGAGAGCATCAGCAGCCTCGGCCCGTCGCCGGTCCCCGGGATCCGCGCGACGAGGTTAGCTCGGTCCGGCGCGCGCGCGTACAGCTCGCACTGCACGCCGTTCGACTCCAGGTACCCGCGCAGGAGCTCGGCGGCCGCCGACTCGTTACCGGGCGGGTTAACGGTGTCGAGCCGGATCAGCTGCTGGAGCAGCCCCGCCGTCTCGTCACGGAGCGAGACGGTCGTCAAGCGTTATCGATCTCGCGGTTCGCGATGTCCGTCAGCTCGTTGCGCGCGTCCCAGAGCTCGGGGTAGAGCTTCTGGTGGATCAGCTTGGCGAGCAGCTCGACGGGCGTCCCCTGCGTGCCGATCTGGCCCTCGCCGATGATCCGCCCGATCATCTTCAGGTGGCGGATGCGCCACACGCCGAGGCGCTCGTCCAGCTCGATGAGCAGCTCGGCGACGGTGTAGAGCTGCTCAAACTCGCGATTCCGCTGATAGAGCTCCACGACGCTGAGCCCCGCCTGGCGGCGCAGCTCGTGGAAGGCGGCGCCGAGGTCGGGGGCGACGCGGCGCAGCTCGCGGAAGCCGGGCGAGTCGAAGCCGCTGCCGTGGCCGAGCACCGGCCGTACCCAGCGCGTGTACTCCCACGGGGACAGGAACTCGAGCATGTCGAGCCCCGCGTCGACACGCTGCAGGCACCCGATCGACCGCTGCAGCAGGCGGATGGCAGGCGCGAACTCGCCCTTGCGCAGGCGCGCGGTTGCCAGCTCGGCCTCGCTCCAGGCGAGCTTGAGCCAGAGCTCCGACGCCTGGTGCACGGTCTGGAAGAGGAGCTCGTCGTGGTGGGCACGCTCGGCCTCCGCCTTCTGCAGCGCGAGCAGCTCGTCGGTGCGGAGGTAGCGCTCGTAGTCGGAGGCGCCGGGCCCGGGCAGGATGGGCGCGAACTCGTCCTGGGTTTCGGGCGTCGTCGCCATCGTTTTCAGGCCCCAGCATACTTCCGCCATGGGCGACCTCTTCGCCGACGCCGCCAAGGAACGGCTGCCAGACGTGGCGCCACTGGCGATCCGCCTGCGTCCTCGGACGCTGGACGAGTTCGTCGGGCAGCGGCAGATCCTGGGCGAGAGCTCTGTGCTCCGCCGGGCGATCGAGGACGACCGCGTCTCCTCCATGATCCTCTACGGGCCGCCGGGCAGCGGGAAGACGACGCTTGCCCGCGTGATTGCCAACACCACCGGCGCCGCGTTCGAGGAGCTCTCGGCCGTCTCCGCGACGGTGTCCCAGGTGCGCGAGGTCATCCAGCGCGCCCGCGACCGGCTGGGCGGCAACGGCGAGCGGACGATCCTCTTCCTCGACGAGATCCACCGCTTCAACAAGGCGCAGCAGGACGCGCTGCTGCCGGCGGTCGAGGAGGGGCTGATCACGCTGATCGGGGCCACCACCGAGAACCCGTACTTCGAGGTCAACTCTGCGCTCCTGTCGCGCTCCCAGGTGTACGAGCTCGAGCCGCACTCGCGCGACGACCTCGTCACGGTCGTCGAGCGCGGCGCCGGGGCGATCGAGGCCGGCGTGCCGGAGGAGCTTGCAGGGCTGATCGCCGAGCGGGCCGGCGGCGACGCACGCAACGCCCTGAACATCCTCGAGCTGGGCTGGAACACCGCGGCCTCGGCCGGCGAGCCGCTGTCTGCGGCGCATATCGAGGACGCGGCCCGCAAGCGGCCGCTCGTCTACGACAAGGGCGGCGACGCCCACTACGACTTCATCTCGGCGTTCATCAAGTCGATGCGCGCCTCCGACCCGGACGCAGCCGTCTACTACCTGGTCGCCATGCTCGAGGGCGGCGAGGATGCGCGCTACGTCGCCCGGCGCATGATCGTCCACGCCTCCGAGGATGTGGGCCTCGCGGACCCGCGCGCCCTGCTGGTCGCGGTCGCCGCCGCCCAGGCGGTCGAGCATGTCGGGCTGCCCGAGGCGCGGCTGAACCTGACCGAGGCGGCGATCTACATCGCCCGGGCCCCGAAGTCGAACGCGGTGCTGAAGGCGCTCGGCGCGGCGACGAAGGACGTCCGCGAGCACGGCCACCTCCGCCCGCCGGACGCGCTGCGCGACGCCCACTACCCCGGCGCGAAGAAGCTCGGCCGGGGCAAGGGCTACATCTACCCGCACGACGACCCGGCGGGCTTCGAGGTGGACAACCTGCCCGACGAGCTCAAGGGCCGGCGCTACTACGAGCCCTCTGCGAACGGGGAGGAGGGACTACAGGATGCGGGCGCCGAGCGCGCTGGCGATGAGCTCGACGGCTAGCTGGCCCGTCTGGTTCTCGCGATCGAGCACCGGGTTGACCTCGACCAGCTCGACTGACCCGAGCAAGCCGGACTCGGCGACGATCTCCATCGCGAGGTGGGCCTCGCGGTAGTTGAGGCCGCCCCGTACTGGGGTGCCGACGCCCGGCGCGACCTCCGGATCCAGCACGTCCATGTCGAAGCTCAGATGCACGAAATTGTCGCCGGCGACGTGCTCGAGCGCCTCCTTCATCACCGCCTCGACACCCACCCGGTCGAGCTGGTCCATCGTGAACACCTTGGCCTCGAGGCGGCCGAGCAGCTCGCGCTCGCCGGCGTCGAGCGAGCGGATGCCGACCAGCGCCACCCGGTTCGGGAGGACGGCCGGGAGCGGCCACGCGTCGCGGGTGAACGCAGGCCCGGCCAGGCCGAGCGCCGCGGAGAGCACCATGCCGTGGACGTTGCCGCTCGGCGTCGTCTCCGGGCCGTTCAGGTCGCCGTGCGCGTCGAGCCAGAGCACCCCGCCCGGGCCGTGGACGCGGGCGAGCCCACCGAGCGTGCCGAGCGCCACCGAGTGGTCGCCGCCGAGCACGAGCGGCAGGTGGCCCTGCTGCAACGCCTGGGCGACGAGGTCGGCAATGTGCCCGCAGGTGGCCAGAATCGGCTCGAGGTAGCGGAGTCGCTCGTCGCCCTCCGCCACGGCCTCGGCGACCGCGGTGCCGACGTTCCCTCGATCGACGACCTCGAAGCCGAGCTGCTTCAGCCGCGCGTCGAGCCCGGCGTATCGGATCGCAGACGGCCCCATGTCGACGCCGCGGCGGCCCGACCCGAGGTCGAGCGCGGCGCCGATGATGGCGACGGACTTCGGCGGCGCTTCGACGGCCACGGCGTCGTCAGGGTAGGGGACGCTGGGGAGGTGCCGCTCGTCCGACGGCGCGCGATGCTCGTTCCGAGGCTAGGACGCAGGGAGCGTTTGTTCTAAAGTGTTCGCGACCGAGGACGACGCGTCGGGGCGAGCAGCGCCCGCCGACGGGCATAGACTGCGCCTTCCCAGCGTCCCCTGAGGTCAGCGCGGACTGACGGTGGGGCCGGGAAAGCCGACCACGCGGATGCCCGCGTACATCGCTTGCCGCAGCTCGCCCGCGACGGGCGCACGGGCCACCGCGAACACGGGCACCGGCCGGCCGCCGATCCACGACAGCGACATGTAGTCGCCGAGGAAGGCGCCGATCTCACCGTCGGCCATCCAGTCCAGGCGCATGGGCCGCGTGTCGAGACGCCGCGGCTGCCGCCACTTCTTGCCGGCCGACGCCGACGAGACGAGGACGACATCTGCCGTCGCGCACATGCCAAAGCCGCAGCCGCCGTCGGGCGGCACCGCGTACGACACGACGGCGAGCCGCGTCGCCGGCCCCGAGGTGGCGGGGTCGACGCCGAGGCCGGGATCGACGTGGGCGAGGCCGCCCGTGAGGCCGGGGATACGCGTCGGCTGCGCCCACGTCACGCCGTCGCTGGAGCGGGTCAGGACGATGTCGTTGACGTCGCAGTCGGGCGTGAAACGGCAGTCGCTCCAGGCCGCCCAGACGCGTCCGCCGCCGTCGACCTCGGCCGAGACGAACGGCGGGACCCGCAGCCCCGTGACGTCCTCGCTCGTCAGCGGCGCGACGCGCACCGGCCCCGTGAACGTCACACCGCCGTTCGTCGAGCGCACGGCGCCGATCTGGTCGACGTTGACGCGCTCCGATTCGAAGACGGAGTAGAGAACGACGAGCGTGCCGTTCCTGAGCACCGCCGGCTGAGCGCCGTTGACGATCGCACCGGCGATCGACCGCGCCGGGGTCAGGACAGGCAGCGACCACGTCGCGCCCCCGTCGGTCGACGAGCGCACGGCGATCGCGTCGTTCGAGATGTCGAGATAGGTGAGGTAGCACGTCCCGCGCAGCGGGCTGGCAGGCCAGTTGTCGCAGACGATCCAGTCCTTGTCGGGGCTCTCCAGCCCGTCGGGCACGGCCACGACCGGGGCGCGCCACGCCAGCCCGTCGGCCGAGCGGCTGACGACGACGCCCGTGCCGGCGTCGTCGAGTACCAGCGAGGCGGCGAGCCAGAAGCGGTGCCGGGCGTCGTAAGCGATGGAGGGGTCGCTGGCGCGCTCGTACGGTCCCGGCGGCTGCGAGGAGGTGGTGAGCGAGGGCAGGATCCCCGCACGCCACGAGTACCCGCCGTCGCGGGACGTCGCGAACCCGGTTGCGGCGGCGCCGCCGCCGTCGGCCGCACGGGCGACCTGGAAGATGGCGACCATCGCGGAGCCATAGGCAAAGCTGTCCGGCTCGGCCTCGGTCTGGTGCTGGTCGTCGAACCCGCCGAACGAGTCGTGGGAGAGCTCCCGCGACACGGTCTCGCAGTCGGAGGCGACCGCGTCGCCGAGGTCGGCGGTGACGGTGTCGATGCCCGTCGAGCACGCCACGTCGTCCCTGCTGCCGTCGCCCTCGGCGACGATGAGATCGTTGCCCGCACCTGCTCGGATCGTGTCCCGGCCGGCGCCACCGTCGACGACGTCCGGGCCGCCGAGCCCGAGGATCGTGTCGTTGCCGCCCAGCCCGTCGATCGTGTCGGCGAACTGGGTGCCCGTCAGGCGGTCGTGGCCCTCGGTGCCGCGCAGCGTGATCGCGCCGGCGGTGCCGAGGAGCACGAGCGCTCCCACGCCCGCGCCGATCGCCGTCGCGAGCGGACGCGCCGTTCGAGCGCTCCGCCCCACCCTGCGCGGACGCTACGCGGACCGCGGCGATACACGCAAGCGAGAGTGGCGAGGGCCGGATTCGAACCGGCGACACCACGGTTTTCAGCCGTGTGCTCTACCAACTGAGCTACCTCGCCCGGCGGGCTGAGTGTAGCCGCGTCCCGACTAAAGCTCTCGCGCGAGCACCCGCAGCTCGCGGTCCTCGCGCCCAGAGATGTAGTAGAGGATCGCCGTCAGCGCGACGAAGGCAGCGAGCAGGATCTCAGGGGCGAATGCCCCCACGTCGAGGAACACGGCGAGGATGTAGAGCGGGATCAGCACGTAGAGGACGGTCATGGCGAACGCGCAGACCGCGCAGAGCCCGAGCGCGCGAAGCCTGCTCGCCGCGCTCGGCAGCAGCAGGTCCTGCTGGCTGACGTCGGGCTTGTACGGCTTGGCGCTGCGGTTCGCGATTGAGGCCCGGTCCCACCCGCGCCGGTCGTCGCGGCCGTCGTCCCAGGGAAGCGGCTGCGCCATCGAGCCAGTATGCACCCTGGTTGCAAATGCATCAAGCGGCCGCCACGCGCCGCCGCGAGCAGACCGGCCTGAACGGGCGCATCCGCCTCGAGCCCTGCTGACGCGAAAAAAGAACGTCCGGGCCGGTGCTACCGTGCCGCGAACGTTCTTTGTGTCTCGAACGTAGCGCGGCCCGCGGAGGATCTCAACGGCGTTCCCCCGCAAAGTGCGGGAAAACGCGTCAGAGCGCGCGCAGCGCGACCCGGTCGCCCGGCGCGATCACGAACGTCTCCGCCGCGCTGCCGCGCGAGATGGCGATCGAGACGTTGCCGTAGGAGTCCTCGTAGACGACGACCTCGCCGACGCGGACATCCGAGAACGTCGCCGCGGCGACGGCGTAGTAGCGCTCCCGGGCCAGCTCCACCTCGATGCGCGTTCCAAGCTGGATCGCGGCCGCTTCGAGATCGCCGGCACGGACATTCAGCTCGACGTTGCCGAAGCGGTCGACGGCAACGCAGCGCGCGACGATGAGCCCCTCGCGCACGGTCGGCTTCGGCAGGTCGACTCGTACGAGCGTCGCCGGGTCGACGGCCGGGCCCACATCCTCGAGCGGACGCCCGGCCGCCAGATGCGCGGCGACCGGAGAGAAGATGTCGCGGGCGTGGAACGTCCACGAGACCGCGTCGAGCCAGAGCTCGCGGTTCGTCAGCTCGTGCGCGGCGTCGAGTTCGCCCAACCGCTCCGCCCCGAGCACGAGCAGGCCGTTGTCGGGGCCGACGTAGAGCCGGCCGTCCGAGCCGCGCAGCGCCACCGCTCGGCGGTCGCCCCCGACCTCAGGGTCGACGACGGCGAGGTGGACGCCGACCGGCGTGTACGGGAGGGCGTTCGCCAGGCTGAGCGCGCCCTGGAGGACCGCCTGCGGCCGGATGCCGTGGTTGATGTCGATCACCCGCGTGCCCGGGGCGATCCGCTCGATGACGCCGTGGCAGACGCCCACGAACTCGTCCTCGAGCCCGAAGTCGGTCAGGAAGGTGATGACTTTCATGACGGCCCCATGAGGCGGCGACGTTACCGCGCCGCCCGCGCCACCGCGGCGGTCAGGCCGCCGGCGCCGGGGCGTTCGGACTCGGCCGACGACGGCGAGGCCGGCCGCACGCGCCGCCTCCGTCGTCTGCGGTCCGATCGTCACCACTCGGGCGGTGCCGAGCGACGCATATGCCCGCGCTGCGGACGGCGAGGCCAGCACAACGAGATCGGCGTCCGGAAAGGCCTCCGGGCGGAGCTCGCGCGTCCGGTAGAGCGGCACGAAGTCGGCGCCGAGCTCGTCCACGAGCAGCCTGCGGGCGCCCTCGGCCGCAGCGAGCAGCACGCGCCCCGCCGGGCGCGGCAGCTCGGCCAGCAGGCCGTCCTGGCTCGCCTCGGCGGGAACCAGGTCGACGGAGAAGCCGTGCGCGCGGAGCGCGTCGGCGGTTGCCGGGCCGACGGCAGCGATCTGACGTGGCCGTCCGGTCAGCCGCCGCGCGACCTCGTCGGCGCCGTTCCGGCTCGTGACGACGAGCCAGTCATATTCCGAAGCGTCGATCGGCTCGGCGCCGAGCGGCTCGAGCGCGATCAGGGGGCAGCAGACGACGTCGTGGCCCTGCTCGCGCAGCGCGGCTGCAAGCTCGTCGTCCAGCCCGCCAGGCCGGGTGAGGGCGATCCTCACGCGGCCACGAAGCGGGCCAACTCGCGGGCGACCGTCGCTGGTTCGTCGCCGCTCCGCCGCTCGACCCACGTGCCGTCCTCGGCCGCGACCAGCGCGGTGAGCGTGTCGCCGTCGTGGTACGCGGCCACGGGCGCCAGGCAGCCGCCGCCGAGGATCGCCACACAAGCGCGCTCGGCGGTGACGCGTCGTCGCGTCTCGGCGTCGTCGGCCGCGCCGACCAGCGCCTCCTCGCCGGCGCGCACCTGGAGCGCGAGCGCGCCCTGGCCCGCCTCGGGGAGCATCTCGCCCGGCTCGAGCCGCCGCCCGATCTCCGCCCGGAGGCCGAGCCGGTCGAGGCCGCATGCCGCCAGCACGACCGCGTCGAGCTTCCGCTCGCGGCCCTTCTGCAGCCGCGTGTCGATGTTGCCGCGCAGCGGCTCGATCACGAGACCCGGCTCGAGCGCGAGGAGCTGCGCGCGGCGACGGACCGACGCCGTTCCGATCCGCATGCCCGGACGGAGGTCGGCGACACCGCAGAGCGCGTCCCGCGGGTCCTCGCGGGCGAGGTAGGCGCCGACCACAAGGCCTCCCGTGTCGGTCGAGGTCATGTCCTTGGCCGAGTGGACGGCGACGTCGATGCGCCCGGCGAGCAGCGCCTCCTCGATCTCCTTGACGAAGACGCCGCGGTCGCCGATCTCCCCGAAGGGTCGCGTGCGGTCGCGGTCGCCCGCGGTGGTGATCGGCACCAGCGCGATCTCGGCTCCGACCGCGCGGAGGGTCTCGGCGGCGGCTCCGGCCTGCGTCATCGCCAGCCGGCTGCCGCGTGTCCCCAGTCTTACGAGCGTGGGTCGTTCCCCGCCGTCTCGCCCAGCCCGAACAGGTGGCGGACGGCATCGGCGTACACGACGCCGTCGGCGCCGGCCGCTGCCTCCTTCAGGCGCACGGTCGGCAGGTGCAGGAGCTTGTTGACGATCCCGGCGGTCACCGACTCCACCACGCGGCGCTCGTTCTCGGACATGCGCCCGAGCGCGCTCTCCGCCCGGGCGAGCTCCCCCGCCCGAATGGCCTCGGCCCGCTCGCGCAGCTCGGCGATGGCGGGCACGACGTCGAGCGAGGCCTGCCAGGCGGCGAAGCGCTCGGCCTCGAGACCGACGATCGACTCCGCGCGGACGGCCTCCTCGCGCCGCCCGGCGAGACTCGCCTGGACGACGGCCTCGAGGTCGTCGATGTCATACAGGTAGCAGCTTTCGAGCGCGTGGATCTCCGGGTCCAGGTCGCGTGGGACGGCGATGTCGATGAGCAGGAGCGGGAGCCCCTTGCGCCGCCCGAGCGCCGCGCGCACCTGCTCGGCGCGGAGCACATAGCCGGGCGCGCTCGTCGACGAGACGACGACGTCCGCCTGCGGCAGCACACGCTCGAGCGCGTCGAGCCCGACCGCCTCGGCGCCGAATCGGCGCGCGAGCGCGGCGCTGCGCTCCTCGCCGCGATTGACGACGGCAACGATGCGGCCGCCGCGCTTGGCGAGGTTGCGGGCGGTCAGCTCGCCGGTCTCCCCCGCGCCGACGACCACGACGGCGCGGCCCTCCAGGTTCCCGAAGACCTGCTGCGCAAGCGCGGCCGCCGCCGAGGCGACCGAGGTCGGGCTCTCGGAGATCGCCGTCTCGGCCCGAACCTTCTTGCCCGCATAGAGCGCCTGCCGGAACAGGCGGTCGAGGACAGGGCCGGTCACGCCCGCCTCGTAGGCGGCGCGCACCTGGCCGAGGATCTCCCCTTCGCCGGGCACCATCGAGTCCAGCCCCGCAGCGACGCGGAAGGCGTGGAGGGCAGCCGCCTCGTCGTGCAGCCGGTACAGCACCGGGCCGAGCTCGCCGCCGGCCAGCTCGGTCAGCGCGGTCTCGGCCCGAGTCTCGGCGGCGTCGCCGACGAGGTAGAGCTCCGTGCGGTTGCAGGTCGACAGGCAGACGGCCTCGTAGCCCTCGCCCGCGAGGCCGGCCGCCAGTGCCGCCGCCGCGTCGCCGTCGAGTGCGACGCGCTCGCGCACCTCGACGGGCGCGTGGTGGTGCGAAGTGCCGACCAGGACCAGGCTCATGCGAAGTGGGACGCCGGCAGCGCCAGGTGGACGGTGACCACCAGCGCGAAGCCCGCCAGGAGGAGGAAGGCGACCCGCCGGCCGCGCCAGCCGAGGCCATAGCGGACGACGAGCAGCGCCGCGTAGGCGCACCACGTGAGCAGGGTCGCGGCCATGAGCGCGTCGATGCCGCCGCCGCGCTCGTAGAGCCGCCCGAGCCCGATGGCGATCCCGACGGTGAGCGCCGGCAGAGCGACGAGGATCGTCTTCGCAGAGAGCTCGTCGAGCGCGACCAGGGCAGGCGCCTGCGGGCGCAGGATCTCGGCCTCGCGCCGCTTGAGCCGCCGCTCCTGCCACAGGTAGACGCCGGCGAGCCCCGCCGAGAGCGTGAAACCGGCGAACGCCGCAAGCACCAGGCCGACGTGCAGCGCGAGGAACGCCGTCGAGAAGTCCCCGCCCGCATTCGAGGAAACGCCGCCGGCGACGTACGAGACGGCGAGCAGCCCCACGGCCAGCGGCATGAGCACGAGGCCGAGCACCCGGAAGCTCGGCCGGCAGCCCCAGACCAGGTAGCCGGTCACGAGCAGCCAGACAAAGAGGTTCAGCGAGCCGGCCCAGGTGCTCCACGGGAAGCCATCGGCCCGCGCAGCCTGCGCGACCAGGAGCCACGTCTGGACGAGCCAGCCGATGCGGACGCCCCACGTCGCCGCCCGGCCGAGGGTGCCAGGATGGCGAATGTTGCCTGCATAGGCGACGGCCGCCTCCCCGTAGGCAAGGAGCGCCGGCCAGAAGAGGAGCTCAGCCAACCGCCGCCTCCTCCCGGTCGTCCTGCTCCTCCGCCGCCCGCCGCTCGCGGGCGCGGCGCGCGAGGTCGCCGAGCTCGCGGTCGAGCCGGGACACCTTGAGCGCAATGATCAGCAGGTAGACGAGCAGGGTCACGAGCACAACCGTGTACGCGGCGAAGACGTAGCGGTCGCCGCTGCTCACGCCAGCGCCTCGCGCAGCTCGCGAAGATGGCCGTCGAGCCGCTTGCCCGTGAGCTCGACGTGGTACATCGTCGCCGCCAGCGAGAGCATCCCGGCGAGGCAGATGCAGAAGACGAGGAACATCGAGCCGGCCATGTCAGGGCCGCTCTTCTTGAGGACCACCGGGTGGATGAGGTCAGAGCTCAGCCGGATGGCGAGGAAGCTGATCGGCACGAGCACAACGCCGAACAGCGCGTAGACGGCTGACATGTTCGCCCGGCGCCGCCCGGGCTCCACCGAGTAGCGGAGCATGAAGTACGCGGCGTAGAAGAGGAAGAGCACCAGGAACATGACCAGCTGCTTCGAGCTCCACGTCCACCAGACACCCCACGACGCGCGCGCCCAGATCGAGCCGGTGACGAGCGTGAGCACGCCGAAGATCAGCCCCACATGCACGGCCGTGTAGCTCTCGAGGTCGTAGCGCTCGTCGCCCAGCCACAGCAGCCGGAGCGCTTTCCACGCGCCCCAGCCGAAGCAGGCATACGCGGTCAGCGCGATCGGCACGTGGATGTAGAAGATCCGCTGCGAGAAGCCCTGGTCGGCGTCGTTCGGCACCCAGAACAGCGCCAGCGCGATGCCCCCGCCTAGCAGGACGAGGGTCGCGAGAGCGAACAGGGCAGGCCGGTTATTCCGCAACGACATACTCAAAGGTTGCCCACGAGAGGATCGCAAAAACGAGGTCGTACAACGCAAGAAAGGCCAGGTAACGGCCTGGTTCGTCAGCCACGGTAGCTCCCACGCCGCCGACGATCACGGGAATGCCGAGCGGCAGGAAGAGCAGCGGCAGCAGCAGCTCGCGTGCGCGGCTCACGACCGCCATCGCCGAGAGCAGCGTGCCGACGACGGCGATGCCGATGTCGGCGAGCACGACGGCGACGATGAGCTCCCAGCCGACCGGCCGGAAGAAGAGCGCGTAGGCCGGCAGCGCGACCGCCTCGGCCAGGCCGAGGAACGCGAGGACGCTCAGCGTCTTCCCGAGCCAGATCGCGCTGCGGTCGAAGGCCGCGAGCACGAGCCCGTCCATCACGCTGCCCTCCCGTTCCGCGACGAACGCGCGCGTGAGCCCGAGCAGTGCGGTGAAGAGGATCCCGATCCAGAGCAGCCCGTCGGTCGCCCTGGCACTCGCCTCGGTCGGCAGCGCGAAATGGAAGACGACGAGCGAGGCGACGACGAAGAGCAGCATCGCCGGCACGGTGTCGCGCGAGCGGAGCTCGAGCAGCAGGTCCTTGCGCGCCAGCGCGGCGACGTCGCCGAAGTAGCCGGTCACGCTGCGAGCTCCAGGCGCCGCGGCCCGAGCGGGTCGAGCCGCTCCGGCGCGTGCGTGGAGACGACCAAGGTCCGGTGCTCTCCGGCAAGGTCGCGCAGCTCGCGGTCGACGAGCGCGGCCGCCTCGGCGTCGAGGCCCGAGAAGGGCTCGTCGAGCAGGACGAGCTGCGGGTCGTGCAGGAGCGTGCGGCAGAGCGCGAGCCGCTGCTGCATCCCGCGCGAGAAGGTGGCCACGCGTGCGTGGCGCTCCTCCCACAGGCCGAAACGCTCGAGCAGCATCCCGATCCGCTCGCGCCGCTCAGGTACGCGGTAGAGGCGGCCGTAGAGCTCGAGGTTCTCGAGCGGGGTCAGCTCGCGGTACACGAGCGGCTCATGCGCCAGAAAGCCGATCGCCGAGCGCTCGGCGCGAACTTCAAGCGCGCCGCCAGTCGGCGCGGCGAGGCCCGCGATCAGCCGTAGCAGCGTCGTCTTGCCGGACCCGTTCGGGCCGGTGAGGACGAGGAAGCCGCCGGCCTCGACATCCAGGTCGAGCCCGCGGAGGACGCGCTTCTCGCCGTAGCGCTTCACGAGCTTCCGCGCGCGGATCACACGACCACGTCCAGCAGGACAAAGCCGAGGAAGACGACACTGATCACGCCGTTGACGGTGAAGAACGCCGCGTCGAGGCGGCGCAGGTCGCCCGGCCGGATCAGCGAGTGCTCGTAGACGAGCAGCGCCGCCACGGCGAGGACGCCGAGCCAGTAGAAGAGCCCCGCGCTCAGGCCGAGCCCGACCGCTGCGAGCAGCAGCACGGTCAGCACGTGGAGCACGCGCGCCCCGCCGAAGACCCCGTCGACGCCCCAGCGGACGGCCCAGGAATGCAGCCCCTGCCCGCGGTCGACGTCCAGATCGAACAGCGAATAGAAGAGGTCGAAGCCGGCGATCCAGCACGCGACCGCAGCGCCCAGCAGCCACGACTCCCAGGGCAGATGCCCGGTCACGGCGACCCAGCCGCCGACCGCGGCGAGACCGTCGACCGCGCCCAGCCAGAGGTGCGCGAGCCAGGTGACCCGCTTCAGGTACGGGTAGATGACAAAGCCGGCGACCGGGATCGGCCACAGCAAGCGGACGATAGGGTCGAGCTGCCAGACCGCGACCAGGAACACGGCCAGCGAGACGGCGCAGAACGCCAGCACCTGCGCCGCCGAGAGCGCGCCGGAGGGCAGCTCGCGCGAGGCCGTGCGCGGGTTGCGCGCATCGATCGAGCGGTCGATCAGCCGGTTGAGCGCCATCGCCAGCGAGCGGGCGCCGACCATCGCCACTGTGATCCAGAGCACCTGCGACGCCGACGGGACGGCGTCGAGGGCAAGCAGCGCGCCGACGTACGCGAACGGCAGCGCGAAGACCGTGTGCTCGATCTTGACGAGCCGCGCAAAGCGGACGGGAAGCGGCGACGCGGCCGCGACCAAGGCCATCGGAGCGATCCTACGTCTGGCGGTGTGCCGTGCCCTCGCCGGCAAGCAGTGAGAGGGCATGCTCGAGCGCCGGGCGCAGCACCGCGTAGCCGTCCCGGCACCCGCCCGTCGAACCCGGCAGGTTGACGACGAGCGACGCCCCGCGCACACCCGCGACGCCGCGCGAGAGCAGCCCGTGCGGCGTCTTCGCGATCGAATCCGCGCGCAACGCCTCTGCGATACCCGGCGCGATGCGGTCGACGACCTCGAGCGTGGCCTCGGGCGTGACGTCGCGCGGCCCGAGCCCGGTGCCCCCGGTGGTCAGCACGAGTGCCGCGTCGTCGGCCAGCTCGGCGACGGCCTCCGCGATCATCTCGCGCTCGTCCGGGACGACCCGGCGCTCGACGTCGTAGCCGTCGGCCGCGAGGAGGCGCTCCAGCTCGTCGCCGCTGCGATCCTCGCGCTCGCCCGCCGCCACGCCGTCCGAGACGGTCAGCACCGCCGCTCTCACACCGGCTCCTTGGTCTTCTCCACGAGGTGCACGCCGTCGACGGCCATCTCCTTGTCGATGGCCTTGGCCATGTCGTAGACGGTCAGGGCGGCGACCGAGGCAGCGACGAGGGCCTCCATCTCGACGCCGGTGCGCCACGTCGCCTCGGCGGTGGCGGTGATCTCCACTCCGCCCTCCGCGACGGCGGCGCTCACCTGGATGCTCGTCAGCGGCAGCGGGTGGCAGAGCGGGATCAAGTCACTGGTCCGCTTCGCCGCCATGACGCCGGCCAGCTCGGCGGTGGCCAGGGCATCGCCCTTGGGCAGCTCGCGCAGGCGCTCGGCGGTCGCAGCCGCCATGCGGACAGATGCCCGCGCGACCGCGCGGCGCCGGGAGACCGGCTTCGACCCGACGTCGACCATGCGCACGTGGCCGGACTCGTCGACGTGGGAGAGCTCGCTCATCCGGTCGCCTCGAGGGCCGGCGCCAGCGCCTCGTCCAGATCCTCGAGCTGCTCTGCGATCCAGCGCGTGATGTCGTGCTCGACCACGGCGCCACGGATCGCCTCGAGCCGCCGCCGCCGCTCCTCGGCGGGCATGAACAGCGCCTCGTGGATCGCCTCCGCCTGCGCGCTGACGTCGAAGGGGTTCACGGTCAGCGCCCACTCCCCGAGCTGCTCGTGCGCGCCCGTGTTCTCAGACAGGATGAGCACGCCGTCGCGCTCGTTCACGAGCGGCGCCTCCTTCGCGACCAGGTTCATGCCGTCGAAGATCGCGTTCACGAGCAGGACGTCGTACTGCTTGTAGGCCGCGACCGACTGCGTGAAGTTGTCGGCAATCTGGAGGTCGAGCGGCGTCCACTCGACGGTCTGGAAGCGGTCGTTCACGGTTCGCGCGGCGCGCTGGATCGCCGCGAGGTACTCGGCGTACTCGGGGATGTCCTGGCGCGATGGGTCGAGAAAGGCGAGCATCTGCACGCGGCCGTGCAGCTCCGGATGCGCCTCGAGAAAGAGCTCGTAGGCGCGCAGCCCCCGCACGACGTTCTTGGACGGATCGGTGCGGTCGACGCGCAGGACGAGAAACTCGGGCCGGTGCTCCACGATCGTTCTCTCTTCTGACAACACGGCCTCGCTCCGCGCGAGGTCGTCGAACTCCTGCACGTCGACGGAGATCGGGCGCGCGGTCACACGCGTGGCGCGGCCGTCGTGGTGCGTCTCGTTGGCGGCGAGATCAACCTCGGCGCCGAGGATGTCCGCGCAGCTACGGAGGAAGTTGAGCCGCCACCGCGCCGTATGGAAGCCGACGACGTCGTTGGCGAGTATCCCGTCGTGCACGGCCCGGCGGATCTCCTCGGGTAGGACGCGCCAGTAGTCCGGCTGCGGCCACGGGATGTGGACGAAGTGGGCGAGGGTCGCGTCCGGTGCCTCGCGGCGGACGAGCCGCGGTGCGACGTACAGGTGGTAGTCGTGGAAGAAGACGGTCGTGTCCGGCTGCTGTGCCAACTCGTCCACGACCACGTTCGCAAAGTTGCGGTTGACGGCGCAGTAGCCGTTCTCCCACGCGTTGTGCAGCCCCTGGTCCCAGTCCGGCGACTCGGCCAGCCCCCACAGGTAGTGCTGCGCGAACCACAGCACGGGGTTGGCGACGACGTTGTAGTACCAGTCGTAGGCCTGGAGCGGATGCCAGACGAGGCGGAGCCGAAAGGTCGACCCGTCCCGCGCCTGCTCCTCGAAGGCGGCGCCGCCGTGACGCTCCGAGACGACCCGGTCGCCCTCGCTCATCACGCTGGCGATCCAGGTGACGTCGTGATGGGTAACGAGGCTGCGCAGCGCGGTGACGAGGCCGCCGCCCCCGCGCCGCGCCTGGACCTGTCCGTCCATGCCGACCGCGTAGCTGACAGGCCCGCGGTTGGAGACGATGATGAGCCGGCGCCGGGGAGGCATCGCCCCGCCACCTTAGACGGCGGCGTTACACCGTCTGGTTCACGACGAGCTCGGTCTCGCCGATGTCGCGGCCGCTCAGCCGGTTGAAGAGCGCGAGCCAGTCACGCAGCAGGCGGGGGGTCAGGAAGCGGCGGCGGGCGAGCTCCTTGCCGCGTAGCCCGCGCTGGCGCGCGCCTGCCGGATCGTCGAGTACCTCGCGGCAGGCCTCGGCGCACTCGGCGGCCGAATCGACCAGCCAGCCGGTCTCACCGTCGATGACCTGCGTGACGATTCCGCCCGCACGGCCGGCCACCGTGGGGCGGGCCTTCCAGAGCGACTCGGTCACGGTCAGGCCGAAGCCCTCGCGGATCGATTTCTGGATGTTGACGCTCGAGTGCACCTGGAACGCGTTGACCTCGACGGAGCCGACGTTGTTGAGGTTCGAGAGGATGAAGATGTCCGGATCGCCGGCCGCGTACGTGACGGTCTGGTTGTAGAACTCCCACCCCTCGGGGTCGTCGTGCGCCATCGCGCCCACGAGCGCGAGCTGGACGTCCGGGTGCGTCTGCTTGACCTGGCGGTACGCGTCGATGACGCCGAGCGGGTCCTTCCACGGGTCGAAGCGTGAGACCTGCGTGAGCAGGGGCCGTTCCACGTCGATGCCGAACTGGTCGACGATGTACGCGGCGTCCTCGGGCGAAAGCGCGATGTTCTTCGGCGTGAGCGGGTCGATCGCCGGCGGCCAGATGAACGCCGGCGGGAGCCCGTCGATCGCCGGCACGAAGTCCGGGATGTGGAAGATGGTCGCGTCGTAGCGCTTGAGCGACGGCACGAGCATGTCCAGGACCGGCCGGTACGGCGTCGACAGGTCGATGTGGCAGCGCCAGATCCAGCGCGCGTCCGTCGAGTCCTTGAGGTAGTCGATCATCGCCGCCGGCTGCGGGTCGTGGACGATGATGAAGTCGTAGCCGTCCTCGAACTCCTCGGCGTTCATGCGGTTGTAGTCGAAGAAGACGCGCTGCTGCTCCTCGGTCAGCCCGTCGGGCCTGCCCTGGAGGCCGTTGTGGATCCGCTTCGTCACGTCGAAGAACTCGTCCTGGCCCTTGATGATCCGCCACTCGACGTCGAGCCCCGCGTCGCGCATGAGCGGGATCAGCGTGTAGTTGATCTCGGCGACGCCGCCGCCGAACGCCGTCGCGGAGAGATGGAGGACGCGCGCGCCGGCGAGCGGGGCGGCCAGCCGGCGGATCTCGTCGATGAGCCCCCGCGACACGATGGTCGCATAGTCGGCGAGCGGCTTCGTTCCGACGTTGACGAGTTGGAGCATCTGAGCAGGCGAGGCGGAGAGTGGGCGGCTATTCGGACAGGAGCTTCACGAATCGGAGGCGCGAGCCGGTCCCGCCGGGGCGGGCGCCGACCTCGAACTCGTCCGCGAGCGCCTGGATGATCGCGATGCCGAGCCCGCCCTCGTCGAGCTGGTCGCGGCCGGTCGCAGTCCCATCGTGGACGAAACCCTGCCCGTTGTCGTTCACCTCGACGGTCAGCCGGTCGTGCTCGAGCTCGTAGATGACCTCGACGGTGCCGCCACCGTTCCCGTAGGCGTGCCGCACGGAGTTCGACGCGGCCTCGGTCACGGCGAGCTTGAGGTCGCCGAGCGTCTCGTCGGGAAGCGAGCGCAGCCCGGCCAGCCCGGTGAGAGCGAGGCGGACGAGCGTGATGTACTCGGCCTTTGCCGGGATGGTGAGGCGCACCGCGTCGGCCGCGCTGGAAGGTTCGGGGCGCATTCGGGAAGTTTAGGCAGATCCCATCGGGGTCACGGGCAAGGTTCCTCCTAGTTCGACCACTACTCGCCGAGTCCTATTCCCGCGTGGGCGGGATCCAAGCATCACGGGGGAACCCCTGGTTCCCCCGTGGGCCCCCTGCGTGCGAGCGGCGGCCGGACTCGCTTCGTTTCAGGAGCCGCCGCTCGTTCGCGGGGTGCCGATGGTTGCCCCTCGGAGGCGTGCCTCTCGCCGGAGCAAGTTCGGCTTCGGCGGCGCTTGTAGGTGGCCTGCCTAGGGCGGTCTTTCTTGGGACCCTGCGGGCCCCTCGCCCATCCGCTTACGGGCTTGCATCGGGCACGGCTGGGCGGACCGCGAGGCGGACATTGACCGTCTTCTTGCGGTTGTCGCGGACGATCGTGAACCCGACCACCTGCCCCGGGCGGAAGTGGTCGATCAGGACGCGGGCAACGTCGCCGGAGCTCCGCACCGGCAGGCCGCCGATCGCGGTGAGCACGTCGCCGCCGCGGCGGATCTCCACACCGTTGAAGAACTCGACCCGGTCGCCGGCGTGCAGCCCCGCGGCCGCACCGGGCGTGTCCGGCGAGACGGTCTGCACCAGCGCGCCGCGCTTGACCGCCACGCCGAGGTGGCGCGCGAGCGTGGGCGTGAGGTCGCCGGTCTCGATGCCGACATACGGGTAGCGCACGCGGCCGGATGCGATCAGCTGGCGCAGCGAGCGCTTGGCCGCGTTGATCGGGACGGCGAAGCCGACCCCCTCGCCGCCACCGGTATCCGTGCGGATCTGGGCGTTGATGCCGACCGCGTCACCCGAGGCGTCGATCAGCGGGCCGCCCGAGTTGCCGTGCGTGATCGGGGCGTCGGTCTGAATCGCGTCGGAGACGTAGTAGGCGGAGGTCAGCGAGGGGATCGACCGGCCGACGGCGGAGACGACGCCGACGCTCAGCGAGCCGCGGTTGCCGAACGGGCTGCCGATCGCGGCGACCGAAGCGCCGACGCGCAGCGCGTCTGAGTCCGCGAGCGGGATCGGACGGAGCGCGTGGTTGCCGGGATCGACGCGGATGACGCCCACGTCGTCGAAGAGGTCCCAGCCGACCATCTGCGCCTTGACCCGGTCGCCGTCGGCGAAGGCCACGTAGACGTCGTGCGCCCCGTGCACGGGCGCGGCCGTCCCCTGGCCCGCCGTCGTGATCACATGCGCGCTGGTGAGGATGTAGCCGTCCGGCGAGACGACGAAGCCGGAGCCCTGCGCCGCGTGCTCCGCGGGCGGCGCGCCGCCGAAGTAGGTGTAGAGCGTCACGACGCCCGGCGCGCGCACGGCGTAGATGCGCTCGGGGTCGAACCCGCTGCGGGCCGGAAGCGGAGCGGAGGCGGCGGTAGCGGACGCGTCGATCTCGCCGACAACGACCTTTGCCGGCCGTGTACTTGCGCTGTCGTCGCGTGCGGCGCCAAGCAGGTACACGATCGCGCCGCCGACGACTGCTGCGCCAAGCGCGATCACGGTCACGGCCAGCGGGCGCACGGCCCGAGCGTATCCCGCCGGGCCGTTTTCCCGTGAAAACGCTTAGGGGCCCGGATCAGCCGGAAGCATGAGCGTGACGCGCGTCCCTGCCCGGCCGTCGAGCGCCAGCTCGCCGTGCATGAGCTCCGCGAGCTCGTGCGCGATCGCCAGCCCGAGGCCGCTGCCCGAGGCGCGCGTGCCCTCGCCGCGGTAGAAGCGCTCGAAGATCCGCTCGCCCTGCTCGGCCGGCACGCCTGGGCCGTCGTCGGCCACCTCGAGCGCGACGCGGCGCCCGACCGAGCGCGTGACGATGCGAACGCTCGTCCCCGGCGGCGTGTGCACGAGCGCGTTCTCGACCACGGCCCGGCCGATGCGCAGCACCTGATCGGAGTCCGCGAGCGCCGTCGCCGCGCCGTTCGTCTCCACCGCGAGCGTGCGGCCGCCGGCACGGGCGGCGGCGTCGAACTCCCGGCCGAGCACCTCGGCGGCTTCGTTCAGGTCGACCGGCTCAGCCTCGACCGGCATGCGGCCCGCGTCCATGCGCGTCAGGTCGAGCAGGTCGGCGGTCATGCGGGTGAGCCGCGCCACCTGGTCGCGCATCGTCTCCAGGAACTCGTCGCGGGTCTCGGCGTCGAGCTCCTCGTCCTCCAGCAGCTCCAACGCCGCGCCCAGCGCGAAGATCGGAGTGCGCAGCTCGTGCGACGCGTTGGCCACGAACTCGCGCCGCGCGTCGTCCAGGGCGGCCAGTCGGCGGCGCATGTGCTCGAACGCGTTCGCCAGGTCGGTCAGCTCGTCGGAGCCGCGGTCCACGACCGGCTCGCCGAACTCCCCGTGTGCGATGCGGTCGGCGGCCCGCTCGAGCCGGCGAATGCGCCGGACGTGCAGCGATGCGGCGGTGAAGCCGAGCGCGAGCGCGGCAAGCAGCGCGGCGGCGCCGGCAAGCAGGATGCGGCGCTTGACGAGCTGGATGTCGTCGAGCTCACCCTGGATCGGCGTGGAGATCAGCACGACCGGCAGGTCGGGGATCGAGACGACCTTCGCCGCCTCGGCGTAGTGCGTTCGGTGCCGGACCACCGTGCCGGCCTCGATGCGGCCGGTCTGGGCGGCCCGGCGCGCGATCGGATCGCCGCCCAGGTCGGAGGAGCTGATCGTCGCGGAGTCGTCGGTGACGTTCAGCCGCTGGCCCGCGGGCGTGAGGATGGTGACGCGGTACGACGGGTACTGGTCGTTCAGGTCCTTCGCGGTCACCGTCGTGCCCAGCCCGCTCTGGTACAGGTTCGCGATCGTGCCGATCTGGTGCCGTACGCGGTGCACCTTGCTGGAGACGAGCCGCGCCTCGAGCGAGGGGACGACCGAGAAGTAGACGACCGCCAGGGGGCCGGCGACCAGCACCACGAGCGCCAGGCCGAGGCGCCAGGCCAGACGCACTTAGATGTCCCGGAAGCGGTACCCGACGCCGCGCACGGTGAAGATGTACTCCGGCCGACGCGGATCCTGCTCGAGCTTCTCCCGCAGGTGGCGCACGTGCACGTCGATCGTACGCGGGTCGCGGTAGTCGGAGTCGCCCCAGAGCCGCTCGAGCAGGGCCTGGCGGGTATAGACCCGGCCGGGCCGCTCGGCCATCGCGCGCAGGATCTCGAACTCCACGTACGTCAGCGTCACCTCGCCGCCGCGGACGTCGACGCGCCGACGGCCGGGGTCGATCCGGAGCCCGTCGGCCTCGATGACCTCTTCGGCGCCCGGCTCGTGGCGCGGAGCCGAGGCACGGCGGAGGAGTGCGCGCACGCGGCTCCGGAACTCGCGCACCGAGAACGGCTTGGTCATGTAGTCGTCGGCGCCCAGCTCGAGGCCGAGCACCTTGTCGAGTTCGTCGTCGCGCGCCGTCAGCATCAGGATCGGCACGCTCGAGGTCGCGCGCAGGCGCCGGCAGACCTCGAGGCCGTCCAGCTTCGGGAGCATCACGTCGAGAACGACCAGGTCGACGCGCTCCTGCGCGAAGCGGTCGAGCGCCTCCTCGCCGTCGTGCGCCGGCACGACGCGGAAGCCGTCCCGGGCGAGCGGAAACGTGAGCAGCTTCTGAAGCGACTCCTCGTCGTCGACGAGAAGGATGGTCGCGGAGTCGGGCATTGTCTCTATGGGCTGCGCCCTCGCACCGCAGCTGTCCCTACTATAGCCCGCCGTATGCAGGCACCTGTCCTCGGCTCACCGCGGCGCCAGCGGCGGGCCGAGAAGCTCGACATGCCGGTCAACGGGCGCCTCTACCGGGTCACGCTCGCAGCGGCGCTCGTCGTCGTCCTCGCCGTCTCGTTCACGGTCACGCGCCCCCAGGCGCTGCCTGCGCCGCCGCCGCCCGCCTTCGACGGCCGCTCCGCGGCCGCGCTTGCGAGCCAGCTCGCGACGCAGTATCCCGGACCGCGCGCCCGGCACGCGCGGGGCCGGCAGCGCGGCCGACTGGGTCGCCGGCAAGCTCGCCTCCTACGGCTATGCGGTGCGACGCGACTCCTTCGAGGCGACCATCCCTGGGCGTGGCCGCGTGCCGCTCATGAACCTGATCGCCGTGCGCCGCGGGCAGACCGCGCGGGCGATCGTCGTGACGGCGCACCGCGACGACGCGGGGACCGGCCCCGGCGCGGACGTCAATGCCTCGGGCACGGCCGCGTTGCTCGAGCTCGCACGCCTCTACGGCTCGGCGCCGGCGACGGCGGGCGGCGGCGCGCTGCAGCCGACGCACACCCTGATCTTCGTGTCCACGGACGGCGGCGCCTCCGGCAGCCTCGGCGCCGACCACTACGCGGCCGGAGTGAGCGTCAAGCCGCGCACGCTGGCCGTCGTCAACCTCGTCGCGACGGGCGGGAACGCCAGGCCGCGCATCGACTTCGCCGGAGGAGCGGGCCGCTCCCCGGCTCCGGCGCTCGTCGCCACCGCGATGGCGCGGATCCACGACATCAGCGGCCGCGGCGCCCGGCACACCGGCATCTTCGGCCAGCTCGTCGACCTGGCCTTCCCGCTGACGCTGTACGACCAGGGCCCGTTCCTCGAACGCGGGATCCCGGCGCTGACGCTGACGACCGCGAACGTCCGCCCGCCGGAGCCCTTCGGCGACGGCCCGGAGACGTTGTCTGCCTTCCGTGAGGGCCAGATCGGCTCCGCGGCGCAGTCGGTCATCGACTCGATCGACCAGGGCCTGGTGCTGGACACGAACCCGTCGAGCTACGTGCTCGTCGGCAGCAGCCGGATCGTCGCCGGGTGGGCGGTCGAGACGGCGTTGATCGCGCTGACGCTGCCCGTCCTGCTGGCGACGCTCGACATGCTGCGGCGGCGGCGGCGTCTGACACTCCCGCTCGAGGGCGCGGCGCGCGCGCAGGGCCGCCGGCTCGGCTTCTGGCTCTACGCCGTCGTGCTCTTCTGGCTGCTCGCGGGCGCCGGGCTCTGGATTGACGGCGAGCCCCGGCCGCTCTCGCCTTTCTCCGCGGCCGCCGGCGACTGGCCGCTCGGCGCGATCGCCCTGTACCTCGCCCTGCTCGCGGCCGGCTGGCTCGTTGCGCGGCTCCGGCTCGCGGGTCCGCCGCCAGCCCCGGGCGAGCAGGTCGCCGGCTATGCCACGGCGCTCGTGGTCACGCTCGGCGTCGCCGCCGCGGCGCTGTTCACGAACCCGTACGTCCTCCTCTTCGTCCTGCCCTCCCTGCACGCGTGGCTGTGGCTCGTGCAAGCGCGCACCGCCGGCGTTTTGCTCCGCGCGGCGCTCTACGCAGCCGGGTTCGTCGGACCGCTGCTCCTGCTCGGGTCACTCGCATTCCGCTTCGGGCTCGGCTTCGACGCGCCCTGGTACCTCGCCGAGCTGGCCGCCGTCGGCTGGATCCCGCCGGTCGCCGTGCTGGCCGCGGGAGCCTGGCTCGCCGCCGCCGCGCAGGTGGGCGCGCTGGCCTTCGGGCGCTACGCGCCGTACCCGAGCCGCCGTGAGCGGCGGCGCGTCGGAGCGGTCGCGCTCGCCCGTCGGCTCCATCTGCCCGCATCTCGCGCACAATGAATGCGATGTCCGTGCGGACCGCCTTCCGGTGGCTGGGGACGGTGCTGGTCATGTCGGGGGTGCTCGTCCTCGCGTGGGTCGTCCTCGTCTGGCAGTGGCAGGATCCGTTCACCGCGCTCTACACCAAGTGGGAGCAGCGCCAGCTGCGCAGCGAGTACGCGCACCGGGTGGCCGAGTACCGGCCGCCGCGCGTGATCGCGCACAAGAAGAAGCGCGACCTGGCCGCGTACGAGCTGTCGATCGCCGCGGCTGCGCACCGCTACCGGCTCTCGCTCCACGAGGGCGACCCGATCGGGCGGATCAAGGTCCCGCGCCTCGGCCTCAACATGATCCTCGTCAACGGCACCGACACCGACACGCTGAAGAAGGGACCGGCGCGCGACCTGCAGTCGTACCTACCCGGTGAGGGCAAGCTCATCTACATCGCCGGGCACCGCACGACGTATCTGGCGCCGTTCGGGAGCATCGACAAGCTCCAGCCGGGCGACCCGGTGACGCTCGAGCTGCCCTACGGCGTCTTCAAGTACCGGATCACCGGCCACCGGATCGTCGGCGCGAACGACCTCTCCGTCCTCAAATCGCACGGCCGCGAGGTGGTCGCGCTCCAGGCGTGCCACCCGCGCTTCTTCGCCACCCACCGTTACATCGCCTATGCACGGCCCGTCAGCGTCAAGCCGTGGGACGGTGCGCCGTACCGGTACAGCGGCACCGAGCTCGCCGCCCTCGGCCGGCACGCGTTGTCACAATAGCTAACGACGCCCGGGCGTTAGGGTTTCGCGCGTGATCTCCGTCGTCGTCCCCGTCCACGACGAGGAAGACAGCGTCGAGCCGCTCCTCGACGAGCTGCGCGCCGCCCTCGATCCGCTCGGCACGGAGTGGGAGGTGCTCTTCGTCGACGACGGGTCGACGGACGAGACATTCGGCGCGCTCACGCGGCTGCACGACCGCGAACCCGGCATTCGCATCGTCCGGCTCCGGCGGAACTTCGGGAAAGCGGCCGCGCTCGCCGCCGGCTTCGCCGAGGCGGCCGGCGACGTGGTGGTGACCATCGACGGCGACCTCCAGGACGACCCGGCCGAGATCCCACGCCTGCTCGCCAAGCTGGACGAGGGCTTCGACCTGGTCTCGGGCTGGAAGACGCGGCGGCGCGACCCGCTGCGGCGGCGGATCGTCTCGCGCATCTTCAACAGCGTGACCGGCCGCATCTCCGGCCTGCGCCTGCACGACCTCAACTGCGGGCTGAAGGCCTACCGGGTCGAGGTGCTGCGCGGCCTCCGGCTCTACGGGGAGCTCCACCGCTTCATCCCGGTACTGGCCCACTACCGCGGCTTCCGCGTGGCGGAGGTGTCCGTCAACCACCGGCCACGCGGCCACGGCCGCTCCCGCTACGGCATGGAGCGCTACCTGCGCGGCTTCTTCGACCTGCTGACGGTCACGTTCATGGGCCGGTACCGCTACCGGCCGCTGCACCTCTTCGGCGGCCTCGGGCTGCTGCTCGGCGGGATCGGGTTCGTGCTGCTCGCCTACCTGACCGTCCTGAAGCTGATGGGACGTGCAATCGGGCAGCGCCCGCTGCTCACGCTCGGCGTGCTGCTGCTCGTCGTTGGCATCCAGCTGTTCTCACTCGGGCTCATCGGCGAGCTCGTCACCTCGCTGCACGAGGAGCGCACGGGCGATCGGGAGCGCATGGACGCGCTCGTCGACGAGATCGTCGGCTGACGGTTGCGGGTCCTGTTCTTCGGGACGTATGAGCGCGACTACCCGCGCAACGCCCAGGTGGCGGCTGCCCTGCGGCGGGCGGGCGTCGAGGTCGCCGAGCGCCACGAGCCCGTGTGGACGGGCGGCGAGCAGTGGCGCGCCGGCGCGCGCACCGTCTTGCGGCTGCTCGCCGCCGAAACACGGCTGGCGCTCGGCCCGCGGACCGACGCCGACGCCGTGCTCGTCGGCTACCCGGGCCACCTCGACCTCGCGGCGGCGCGGCGGGTGGCCGGCCGCGCGCCCGTGGTGTTCAACCCGCTCGTCTCGCTGTGGGACACGCTCGTGGAGGACCGTGGCCGCTTTCGCGACGGGAGCACCGCGGCGCGGGCACTGCGGCGACTCGACCGCCGGGCGCTGCGGGCGGCCGACCTCGTCGTCGCCGACACGCGCGCGAACGCCGAGCACATGGCGGCACTCGCCGGGCTCGAGCGGGTGGAGGTGTGCTTCGTCGGCGCCGAGGAGCGGCTCTTCATGCCCGCCGAGGTCGAGCGCGAGCCGGCGACCGTGCTCTTCGTCGGCAAGCTGATCCCCCTCCACGGGCTGGAGACGATCCTCGCCGCCGCTCGGCTCGCCCCTGAGCTCCGCTTCCGTATCGTCGGCGACGGGCAGCTCCGCGGACTGCTCGACGACCGCCCCGCCAACGTCGAGCACGTGCCGTGGGTGCCGTACGAGCAGCTGCCCGGCGAGCTGCACCGCACGACGTGCGCGCTCGGAGTCTTCGGCACGTCGACGAAGGCGGCCCGGGTGATCCCGAACAAGGCGTTCCAGGCGATCGCCTGCGCGACGCCGCTCGTCACCGGCGACACGACCGCGGCACGCGAGCTCCTGGTCGACGGCGAGAGCGCCCTGCTCGTGCCGCCCGGCGACGCCGAGGCGCTGGCGGCGGCCGTCACCCGCGTCTGCCAGGACGCCGACGACCTCGGCGCAGGGGGCCTGGCCGCCTACCGCGAGCACGCGAGCGAGGAGGTGCTCGGCCGCCGCTGGCGCTCGCTCATCGAGGGCCTCCTGTGACCGCCCGCCGACTGCTCTGGGCAGCGATGGCGGCCTACGGGGCCGGCTTCGCCGCGCTGTCCGCGCTCCGCCACCGCGCGTTCGAGACCGGCCGCTTCGACCTCGGCAACATGGTGCAGGCGGTCTGGTCGACGGCGCACGGCCATCCGCTCCAGATGACGAACCTCCAGGGCGAGCAGGTCTCGCGCCTGGGCTCGCACGTCGATCCACTGCTGGCGGCGTTCGCGCCGGCGTGGTGGGTCTGGCCGCGCCCTGAGCTGCTGCTCGTGGTGCAGGCGGTCGCCGTCGCGCTCGGCGCGCTGCCGGTGTTCTGGCTCGCACGCAAGCACCTGCGCTCGGAGACTGCAGCGCTCGGCTTCGCCCTCGCCTACCTGCTCTACCCGCCGATCCAGTGGGCGACGCTGAGCGAGTTCCACCCGGTCGTGCTCAGCTGCCCGCTGCTGCTCTTCGCGCTCTGGTACCTCGACGAGGATCGGCTCGTCATGTTCGCCGTCTTCGCAATCCTGGCCGCGCTCGGCAAGGAGGAGATCGGGCTCGTGATCGCCGCAGCCGGGATCTGGTACGGCTTCTCGCACCATCGGCTGCGCGCGGGCGTCGTGATCGCGGTGCTCGGCGTGGCGGCGACGGCCATCGCGGTGGACGTCGTCGTGCCCCACTTCCACGAGGGCCCGTCGCCGTTCCTGGGGCGCTACCGGGCGGTCGGGGGGACGCCCAGCGGCGTGTTGAAGAACCTCGTCACCGACCCCGGCGTCGTGCTCGGCAAGGCGTTCGACGCGCGCGGCATCCGCTACTTCTTGGCGCTGATCCTGCCGCTCGCCGGGCTGTCGCTGGTCGCCCCGCTCGCGCTGCTGATCGCCGCGCCCGAGATAGCTCTGAACCTGCTCTCGTCGGTCACGACACAGCAGTCGATCGAGCAGCATTACGCGGCCGGCGTGACGCCCGGGCTCGTCGTCGCGGCGGTGTTCGGCGCGAAGCGGCTCGTGCGCTACGGGCAGCCGGCGGCGATCGTGGCGAGCGTCGCCGTCGCCGCCGGGCTCGTCGCGAACCTCGACCTGGGAGCGCTGCCGTGGAAGCACCAGGTGCGGAAGCTGATCTCCGTGTCGGCGCACGACGACGCGGCTCGGCGGGTGCTCGCCCGTGTGCCGGCGGGTGCGGCGGTGAGCGCGACGAACACCCTCGGCGCGCATCTCTCGGCGCGGCGCCGGATCCTCAGCTTCCCGCGGACGGGCGGTGTCAATTGGGTGGCCATCGATTCAACCCGGCCGAGCATCCTCGACCGCGCCAGCCCGGGCGTGGACGGCACTCGTGCGGTCGCCGCGCTCCGGCGCAACCCGCGCTGGCGTCTGGTCGCCTCCGACGACGGCGTCCTGCTGTTCGTCAGAGCGGGATCGCCTGCGGCAAGAGGTATACCGACAGCGCAACCGTGAGCCACTGCGCCGTGCGGTCATCCTCGGAGCCGGCGAGGGTGACCGGCCAGGCCAAGTACCAGACCACGAGCCATGGTGTTGTCAGTAGGAGCAACGCCGACGTGAGCCCCAGCCGGGCGCGCCCGCCGGCCGCCTGGCGCGCGAGCCAGACGTAGGCGACCAGCGCAACCGCGGCGAGGGCGAGGAACGCCCAGGACCAGACGTGGTCGCCGCGTGGGTGGCCGCCGTGCAGCGGCTCGAGCATGGAGCCGTCCGGCCAGGCGAGCATGGCGGCGGCAAGCGTGAGCACTGCCGTCGCGACCCCGGCCGCGACCGCGGCTCGCGGGCTAGCCGCCGTAGCTCGAGTAGTAGCCCCCGACCTGCCACTGGTACTGGCCGCGGTAGTACGACAGCCAGTCCGGCGTCCCGCGCGGCGCCGGGAAGCCGCGGTCCGGCGTGCCGATCGTGGCCTTCTCCATGTAGTCGTGCCAGATCTCCGCCGGGAAGGTGCCGCCCGCGACCGCGATGCCGTGCACGTCGGTCATCGGGATCTCGCCGCGCGGGTAGCCGACCCACACAGCGGTGGTCAGGCTCGGCGTGTAGCCGCAGAACCACGCGTCCGCATGGTTCTCGGTCGTTCCGGTCTTGCCCGCGGCAGGCCGGCCGTAGTTGGCCGCGACGCCCGTGCCCGACTGGATGTTCTCGCCCAGGATGCGCGTGACCTCGGCCGCCACCCAGTCCGGGATCGCCCGGTGCTGGTCGGGCACGCCCCACCCAGCGTCGCGATCAATCGTGCCGTCGCTCAGCACGACCTTGCGAATCCCGGTCGGCCGCGACGCGATGCCGCCGTCGGCGAAGGTCGCGTAGGCGGACGTCATCTCCAGCGGCGAGACCGCGATCGAGCCGAGCCCCATCGACGGGTACGGCGGCAGAGGCGTCGTGACGCCAAGGTTGTGCGCCGTCTCGGCGACGTTCTCCGGGCCGACGTCGAGCGTCAGGCGCGCGTACACGCTGTTGTCCGACTTGAGCGTGGCGCTCTCGATGCTGATCGGGCCCGAATAGGTGTCGTCGTAGGTGTGGACGTTCCACGGGAGGGAGAGCGGGTCCGGCTGGTAGCTGAAGGGTGCCGAGAGGTACGAGGTCGTCGCCGGGTTGATGCCCTGCTTGATCGCCGTCGCCAGCACGAACGCCTTGAACGTCGATCCCGCCTGGCGGCGCGCCTGCGAGGCGAGGTTGAAGTCGTTCTCGCGCCGTCCCGGCACGACCGCCGTCATGGCCTTGATCTGGCCGTTCTGCGGGTCGATTGTCACGACGGCGGCGGCCGGGTCGGTGCCGAGGTTCAGCCGGCCGCGGATGGCGTTCGCCGCCTGCCGCTGCAGCCGGAGGTCGACGGTGGTGTAGACCTTGAGCCCGCCCGTGCGCACCGTGCTGGCGCCGTATTGCGCAACCAGCTCGTCGTACACGTAGTTGAAGAAGTAGCGGTCGCGCGGGCTGACGGCGCTGATGTCGTACTTGCGCCGCCCGTCGCGGAGCCCGAGCGGCGACTGCGCCGCCTGCAGGTACTGGCGCCGCGTGACGTCGCCGTTGTCGAGCATGGCGCGTAAGACCTCGTTCCTCCGGTCCAACGCGAGCTCCGGATGGAGGAACGGGTCGTAGTCCGACGGGGCCTGCGTGAGCCCGGCCAGCAGCGCCGCCTGGGCCGGGGTGAGGTAGCGCGGCTTCTCGTTGAAGTAGGTCTGCGCGGCCGCCTTCACGCCGTATGCGTGATTGCCGTAGTAGACGGCGTTCAGGTACTCGTCGAGGATCCAGGCCTTCGAGCGCGTATCGCTCAGTTTGATGGCGAGGCACGCCTCTTTTATCTTGCGGTCGAGCGTCCGCTGGTTCGAGATCGGATAGAGGTTGCGGACAAGCTGCTGGGTGATGGTCGACGCGCCCTGGACCGCACGACCCGCCTGGATGTCCTTCACGGCGGCGCGCAGAATGCCCTCCCAGTCGACGCCGCCGTGCTGGTAGAAGCGCCGGTCTTCGATCGCGATCGTCGCGCGCTGCATCCAGCTCGAGACGTTCTGCAGCGCGATCACCTGGCGGTTGCGCTCCGTGGGGATCGAGCCGAGGATCGCCCCGTTGCCGTCATAGACGATCGAGTTCTGGCCCTGCGACACGGGCTGAAGGGAGTTGAGGCTGCAGTTGTTCAGTGCGGCCGCAGCGCCGCCGAAGGTTGCGGCGACAAGCCCGAAGGCGACGAGCAGGCAGATGCCGAGGATGACGAGCGTGCGGCGGCGACGCTGAGCGGCGCGCTCCCGCCGGCGCCTGCGGCGGCGCTGGCCCGGCACGAGCTCGGGGCGCCGTAACCTCGAAGGCGGGCTCACGACAGGACGCCGGCCTCACGCAGGCGAGCGTGCGCGCGGATGCGCAGGTCACTCGCGAGCCGGTCGGCCGCGGCGGCATCGGGTGCCGGAGCGCGTACGGTGACCGTCGCGACGCCGTCCAGCGCCGTCACCGAGACGTCGGCGTCGGTTTCTGAGCGCAACAGGTCCACGACCTGCGCGAGATCCTTGTCAAGCGGTACCTGCACGGTGATCTGGGCAACCTTCTCGCGGCTGACGATCGTGGAGTTGTGGATGGTATCCGAGGCCAATTTGCTGTTCGGCACGATCACTCGGTCTCCGCCCGACGTGCGGATGAACGTGTAGGTCAGGCCGATCTCCTCGACGACGCCCTCCTCGCCGGCCACGGAGACGCGATCGCCGAGGCGCAGCGGCTGCGCGAAGGCGATGAACAGCCCGGCGACGAAGTTGGAGAGCGTCGACTGGGCCGCGAAGCCGACGATGAGCGCGACGATCGCCGTGGAGGCGAGCACGCCGCCCGCGATCGCGCGTACGGACGGGATGACGAGCAGCGCCGAGAGGATCCCGAATGCGACGATCGCGACCATGACGGTGCGGCGCAGCACGCGGTAGCGCGTGACCGCCTCCGGCGCGAGCTCGCGCCTGGCCATCCAGCGGTCGACGAGCTTGGCGATGATCGCCGCTGCCACGATTGCGGCAAGGGCCACGGCGGCGCGCGTCAGCGAGGGCATGCCGCTTCTTTACGTGCGCGGTCGGACGGGCAGCTAGTCCGTGAGCGGCTTGCGGCCCGCGAAGCCCTCCTCGGCCGTGTGCCACCAGCCGATCTCCGGCTCGCCCACCCGCCAGCAGAGCAGCACCACGTCGCCGTCGCGCTCGGACGGGAAGTCAACGAGGCCGGTGTCGAGGTCCTTGACCTGAACGCCAGCGGCCTGAATCCGAGCCACGCACTCGGCCAGCGCCGTCTGCTCGTGCCGCACAGCCTCCGTGCGCGCCTCGGCCGACCGGGGATCGAACCCATGCCCGTTCCCGGCCGCCGCCACCGCGAGCGCCTCGTGCTCCTGCTCGAGCTCGCGCAGCGCCCGGCGGCGGCGCACCATCTCCTCGGCGAGCGGACGAACGGTCTCGAGCGCCTCGTTCGCTTCCTGCACGCTGAACAGCCGGTCGGCCACGGGCCGTTATCATCGGCGCGTCGTGGGCGTCGGTCAACGGGTGCGCACCGCCCGCGCGCGGGACTCCGAGGCGCACCGGCCGGCGGCCGCGCGGAATCCGGCCGTCGAGATCTTCCTGTGGAGCCGGGCCGCGATCTGGCTCGCCGGCCCTGCTCGCGCTCACCGCGCTCGACGGCAGCCGGAACCCGAAGGCGTGGAAGTGGGACGACCCCGCCCTGACCCACGATCTGGGCCGCGCCACCGACGTGTGGGCACGCTGGGACAGCGTCTGGTTCCTCCGCATCGCCGAGCACGGCTATGGCGCACACGCCCACGATGCGGCCTTCTTCCCGCTCTATCCCGGGAGCGTCGCGCTGCTCGGGCGGTTGCTCGGGGGCCACTACATCCTGGCCGGGATCGCGATCTCGCTGGCGTGCGGGCTCGCCGCCTTCATGCTGCTCTACCGCCTGGCGGAGACGCAGCTCGGCGCCGACGGCGCGCGGCGCACCGTCCTGTACGTCGCCGTGTTCCCAATGTCGCTGTTCCTCGGCGCCGTGTACACGGAGTCGCTCTTTCTGCTGCTCGCGGTGGGCGCCTTCCTGCTCGCCGAGCGCGGTCGCTTCCTCGAAGCCGGTGCCCTCTGCGGGCTCGCGCTGCTGACACGGCCCGCCGCGGTCGCCCTGCTGCCGGCGGTCGCGGTGCTGGCCTGGCGGTCGGGAGGGCTGCGAGCCGTGGCACGGCTTGCGGTCGCGCCGGCCGCGTTCTGCGTCTACCCGCTCGTGCTCTGGGCCGAGGTCGGGCACCCGCTGGCGTTCCTGAGCGCGCAACGCCACTGGCGCCACTTCTCGCCGGCCGGGCCGCTCGGCGGCGTGTGGGACGGGCTCCGCTCCGCCGTTGCCGGCGTGCGCCAGCTCTGGGTCGGCGACGGCGGCCACGTCTACTGGCCCTCGGTGCATGACTGGACGCCGCTGCAGACGGCGGCCGTGAACCTGACGAACCTCGCCTTCCTCGCCCTCTTCGTCGCGCTCGCCGTCATCGCGTGGCGCCGCTTCGGTGCGCCCTACGGGCTCTTCGCAGCGCTGAGCCTGGCGCTGCCGTTGGCCTCGCCGAGCGGCGGCTGGCCCCTCGAGTCGCTCCCGCGCTTCGGTCTCGTCGTCTTCCCGTTCTTCCTCGCGCTGGCGTCGCTCGGCGGGCGACCCCGCCTGCACGTCGCGATCGTTTCCGTGAGCTCGATGCTGCTCGGCCTCTTCATCGTCCAGTGGGCGCTCTGGCAGTGGGTGGCGTGAGCCCGGCCGCGCTCGACGCGGTGACCCTCGACGCATACGGCACGCTCGTCGAGCTGGACGACCACGTCGCCCGGCTCCGGCAGGCGCTCGCCGAGGCAGGCGTCGAGCGGGACGGACACGCCGTCGAGCAGGCGTTCCTGGTCGAGGTCGAGCACTACTCGCGCCACAAGTGCGAGGGGCGCGATGCAGCAACGCTGGCGGCGCTCCGCCGCGACTGCGCCCGCGTGTTCGTCGACGCGCTCGGCACCGACCTCGACTTCACGGACGGGCTCATGCGCGCGATCGCGTTCCGGCCGCTCCCGGGCGTCCTCGACGCTCTCGCCGCGCTGCGCGACCGCGGCCTCGCGCTCGCCGTCGTCTCGAACTGGGACTGCTCGCTCGGCGGGCGGTTGCGCGAGGCGGGGATCGAGCTCGACGTGGCCGTGAGCTGCGCGGAGGCGGGCGCCGCGAAGCCGGACCCCGCCATCTTCGGCGTCGCCCTCGAGCGGCTCGGCATCGAGCCCGGCCGGACGCTGCACGTCGGCGACACCGCCGAGGATGAGGACGGCGCGCGGGCCGCCGGCCTCCACTTCGCGCCGGCACCGCTCGCGGCGGTGGTCGCCAGATGGAGATGACGCGGCCGCTCCCCGTCGAGGCGCGAAGCGACGGACGGCTGATCGCCTGGCTCACCATCGTCGGCCTGCTGGCCACGGCCAATTTCATCGGCAACGCCAGTGAGAGCCCGCCGAAGAACGCCGTCTTCCAGTGGTCGACGGTGGCGAATCAGGGCACGTTCATCGTGATCCTGCTCGCGATCATGCTCGCGATCGCCGGCCTCAAGGACACGCGCGCGATGTTCGCCCTCTACCGGCCCCGCTCGTGGCCGCGGGCGATCGGGCTCGGGGCCGCGCTGATCGTCGCCGTCTACGTGATCCTCGCCGTGGAGAGCCCGCTGCTCCAGCCGGGCAAGGACCAGGGGCTGACGCCGGCGGGCTGGGACTCGGGCCACGCGGCCCAATTCGCGGCCAACTTCCTCCTGATTGCCTGCTTCGTCCCGATCGTCGAGGAACTGACGTTCAGGGGCCTTGGCTTCACGCTGCTCGTGCGCTACGGCGAGTGGCCGGCGATCCTCGCGGTTGGGTTCCTGTTCGCCCTCGTCCACGGCATCCCGGCGGCGCTCCCGGTGTTCACCTTCTTCGGCGCAGGGCTCGCGTACATCCGCAACCGCACCGACAGCGTCATTCCGGGGATGTTCGTCCACGGCGTCTTCAATGCCATCGCGCTCATCGCCGCCGTCACAACCTGACCGAAAGTTTGGGTGTGCGCCGCGTGCTCGCCGTCGCCGTGGTGTTCGCCGCCCTGCCGGTCCAGGCGGCGCTCGCCGCCGCCCCGTCCGTCACGGCCTCGAAGGCCGTGGGCGGAGGGGCGCTACTCCTCTTCTTCGACGGCGAACTCGTCCGGGGTGACGTTCTCGAGGAACTTGCGGAAGTCGGAGACGATCTCCTCCTCGTTGACCTCCTCGCCCTCGAACTCGATCGCGGACTCCTCGATCACGCGCTCGGCGGCGAAGATCGGGGCGTCGGCGCGGACGGCCAGCGCGATCGCGTCGGACGGCCGCGAGTCGATCTCGATCTCGGAGCCGTTCTGCTGGACGGTGATCGACGCGTAGAAGGTGTTGTCCTTCAGCTCGGTAACGGTAATGCGGACGACCTGCGCCTCAAGCTGCTCGAGCGTGTCGGCGAAGAGGTCGTGTGTCATCGGCCGCGGGGTGGACGCGCCCTGGAGCTTCATGAGGATCGCGGCCGCCTCCGGCTGGCCAATCCAGATAGGCAGGTAGCGATTACCATCCGCCGTCTTCAGCAGCACGATCGGCTGTTTGCCGACCAGATCGAAGCTCACCCCGTAGATGACCATCTCCTGCATGACGACTGTTCTGATGTTAGCGAGGCGCCTGTCGGACAAACGGTGGTGTGCGGGGCTTAACAGGCGGGCGCTGGCTACAATCCCGACCCGCGCGGGCGATTAGCTCAGCTGGTTAGAGCGCCGCTCTGATAAGGCGGAGGTCCCTGGTTCGAGTCCAGGATCGCCCACTCCCGTTGCCTGGACGACCGCCTCGGATCGGCCTGCTCTGGCGGGCCGAGTGGGACCCTCCCGACGCGGCCCGTCCCCGCCTACATGCGATGTTCGATGCCTTTGCAGCGCTCGGCGTCGGCGCGGAGCCGGTCGTGTACTCCGACGAACGCGTGGACACGGTTCGCGATCTGGTGCTCGGCCTCGACGGCGTGCTCGTCTGGGTGAACCCGGTCGAGCAGGGGCTCGACCGCTCACGCCTCGACCAGCTGCTCCGCGAAGCGGCCGCTGCCGGCGTCTGGGTCAGCGCGCACCCGGACGTGATTCTCCGCATGGCGACCAAGCAGGTGCTCGTCGACACCGCCTCGATGAGCTGGAGCGCGGAGACCCGCATGTACAGCTCACTCGACGAGCTGGGCGAGCACCTGCCGCGGCGGCTTGCCGGCGGCCCCGTCGTGCTGAAGCAGCACCGCGGCATGGGCGGCGAGGGCGTGTGGAAGGTCGAGCTCGACCCGGGAGGCGTGCGCGTCCAGCACGCCGCGAAGGGCGCGGCGTCGTTCGTCGAGCCGCTCGATGCCTTCCTCGACCGCTGCCGGCCGTATTTTGCGGGCGACGGCCTGATGGTCGAGCAGCCGTTCCAGCCACGGCTCGCCGAGGGGATGATCCGCGCCTACCTCTGCCGGGACGAGGTGGTCGGCTTCGCGCACCAGTACCCGCGCGGCCTCCTCGACCCGGAGCTCGCCGCAACCTTGCCGGCCGAGAAGGTCTTCAAGCCACCGACGGCCTACATGGAGCTCCGCAGGCGGCTGGAGGCCCGGTGGGTACCCGAGCTCCAGGCGATCGTCGGCGTCGAGCGTGGCCGGCTGCCCGTGATCTGGGACGCCGACTTCCTGCTCGGGCGAGACGACGCGTACGTCCTCTGCGAGATCAACGCGAGCTCGGCCTTCTCGTTCCCCGAGTTCGCCATGCCCGCCGTCGCGCGGGCGACCCTTCAGGCGCTCTTGGCGGCGCGGACTGAAGCTCGCTCGAGCGCCTCGGCCAGCTCGGCGAGATCCCAGCGGTCGGTGTAGGGGATCTCGATCCGCCCCGGCCGCACGGACGCCTCGCGGCCGAGCCATCCTTTGACCGCCTCACCCACCCGCTCCGCGAGCGCCGGGTCGACCGACGACCGGCCCTTCTGCGGCTTGCGCCGGGCACCCGCCCATCGGGCGGCACGCTCCGCAGCGCGAACCGACATGCCGCTGCGCACGATCTGGCGTGCAAGCTTCCGCCGGCCCTCGTGATCCGGAACCGCCAGCACCGCGCGTGCATGGCCCTCCGTGAGCTCGCCGCGCTCGAGCATGGCGAGCACGTCGTCGGGCAGCTCAAGCAGCCGCAGCCGGTTGGAGACCGTCGGCTTCGCCTTGCCAACTCGGTCGGCCACCTCGCCAAGCGAGAGGTCGAACTCGTCGACGAGCACGGCGTAGGCGCGCGACTCCTCGACCGGGGACAGCTGCTCACGCGCCACGTTCTCGACCAGGCCGAGCAGGAGTGCGTCGCGATCGTCGGCCTCGCGCACGATCGCCGGGACGGTCGGCAGCCCGGCCTCCTGGGCAGCGCGCCAGCGGCGCTCGCCGGCGATGAGCTCGTAGCCGCCGGCTTCGCGCTGCCTGACGACGACCGGCTGGATAAGCCCCTGGGCGCGGACTGACTCGGCGAGGCCGCTCGTCGCCTCCTGCTCGAACCGGCGCCGCGGCTGGCGCGGGTTCGCGTGAATCATCTCCACGGGCATGTGCATCAGCTGCAGCTCGGAGCCTCCGCCGATCAGCACCTCGAAGCCGCGGCCGAGGCCGCGCCGGGCGGGCTCGCTCACGAGCGGTCTCCCGCGAGCGCGAGCTCGGTCGCCTCGGCGCTCTCGCGCTGCTGCGCGACGCGCTCGATCAGCTCGTTGGCGGCATCCCAGTAGGCGGCCGCCCCGGCTGAGCGGCGGTCGTAGTGGATCACCGGCAGCCCGTGGCTCGGCGCCTCGGCGAGGCGAACGGAGCGCGGGATGCGCGCGCGGAAGAGCAGGTCGCCGAGGTGGCGGTCGAGCTCGGTTGCGACGTCCGCCGACAGCCGCGTCCGGCCGTCCATCATCGTCAGAACGACGCCGGCAATGGCGAGGCGCGGATTGAGCTTCGCGCGCAGGACGCTGATCGTCTGCAGCAGCTGCGCCAGGCCCTCCATGGCGTAGTACTCGGCCTGCACCGGCACGAGCACGCGGTCGGCGGCGGCGAGCGCGTTCACGGTCAGCGGCCCGAGCGACGGGGGGCAGTCGACGAAGATGAACCCGTAGCGGTCGCGCGCCGGCGCCAGCGCGTCGGCCAGGTACCGCTCGCTCGCGTCGCGGCGCCCGAGCTCGGCGGCCGAGCCAGCGAGGTCGGGACTGGCCGGCACCGTATCCAGGTTCGCGAAGCGCGTGTGCTGGACGACGGAGTCGAGCGCGACGCCGTCGAGCAGGTCCGCGGTCGACGGCTCCAACCGCTCCAGTCCGAGCCCCGAAGTGGCGTTCGCCTGCGGGTCGAGGTCGACCACGAGCACGCGCTCTCCGGCCTCGGCGAGACAGGCGGCGAGATTGACGGCCGTCGTGGTCTTGCCGACGCCGCCCTTCTGGTTCGCAAGGGCGTAGATCGTCCCGGCCACGCGGCGCAGGGTACTTACGCGAGAGGACGTTTCCGGGCGGCGCCCGGGCGGCGCGGGAAGCCGGGCGGCGTGGGCTCGAGCTTTGCGATCACGAGCAGCGCCCGGGTGTCCGAGACCGGCACGACCCGGGCCTTGCTGCCGCCCACACGGCTCGCCACGGCCGACACGCGATCGACATCCACATCCGCGGCCACGTAGAGGACGACGATTCCGCCCGGCCGCACAAGCGGCAGGCACCACTCCACTGCGACGGGCGGCTCCGCGAGCGCCTTCGCCACCGCCACGCCCCACGCGTCGGCCTCCTGTTCCTCGGCGCGCCCGTGGAGTACCCGGACGTTCGGGAACTCGCCTGCGACCTGTCGGAGGAAGTCGCACTTCCGGTCGGCGGCCTCGAGCAGCGTCACCTCGCGCTCTGGAAACGCCGCGGCGAGCGGGATCCCCGGCGCGCCGCCGCCGGAGCCGACGTCGACGACCGGGCCATCCGACCCGCCCACCACGTCCGCCGCGGCGAGGCTGTCCACCACGTGCTGGCGGTAGGCCGCCGCGTGATCGCTGATGCTGGTCAGGCCCGGCGTCTCGAGCAGTGCGTCGAGCCACACCGCGAGCCGGGGGTCGTTACTCGGCTGGGAGCGAGACGACGACGTAGCGGTTCGGCTCCGTGCCCTCGCTCCGCGTCTCGAGCCCGAGCTCCTTCAGATGGACGTGCACGATCTTCCGCTCGACGGCCGTCATCGGCTCGAGCGACACCTCCTCGCCGCTCGAACGCACGCGCGAGGCGGTCCGCTCGGCCAGCGTCTCGAGCGTCGCCTTCCGCCGGGCGCGGTACCCGGCAGCGTCGACGATGACCGGCTTGTACTCGTCGCTCCGATGGATGATCGCGTTGACCAGGTACTGGAGAGCGTCGATCGTCTGGCCGTGGCGGCCGATCACGGGGCCGAGGTCGCCGCCGGTCAGCGTGACCGTCACGGCCTCGTCGTCCTCCTGGACCGACACCGCGGCGTCAAGCTCCAGCCCGGCAACGACCTCCACCAGGATCTCGCGCACTCGCGAGGAGAGCGGCCCGGCAGCCTCTTCGCCGGCCGGCACCGAATCGTCGAGGTCGAGTGAGGCGATCACGCGCGCGGGCGCGTACCCGACCCCGAGCAGGCCCCGCTCTCCCTCGGAGACGACCTGGAAGCGGACGCTCGCCTTGTCGAGCCCGGGCGCCAGGCGCTCGAGCTCGCGCACCGCGGCCCACTTCGCCTCGCCGACCGTCTCACCGGTGGCTTCGACCTCCACTAACGCCTCGCGCGGTTTTGCTTCTTGCGCTTCACGCGGCGGGGCGCCGCCGGAGAGGCAGCCGCCTGCGCAGTGGCCGGCGCGGGCGCCTGGCTACCGCGGGCACCGCCGGGCGGTGTCCGGGACGAGCGCTTCTCGGTCGCGGTGACGTTGCGCGGCACCAGCCGCCGCGTCACGAGCCCCTGGCCCACCGTCCACAGGTTCGTCGTCACCCAGTAGAGGAGCAGGCCGGCCGGGAACACGACGCTGCCGCTGACGATGAAGAACACGAACCCGAGCGGCAGAACCATGAACAGGATCCGCTGGGTCTTGTCCATCGTGGTCGACATGAAGTACGTCGACGCCACCTGGCTGCCGGCGTAGATGGCGATCAGCAGGTAGCCGGACCAGTGGGCCGTGATGTTGTCGGTGATGTTCGGGACGAGGTGCAGCCAGCCCAGGTCGGAGCCCGGGTAGTCCTTGAGCACCGTCTTCTCGAAGTTCTTGAGGACGAAGTAGAGCGCAAAGAAGATCGGGATCTGGACCAGCATCGGCAGGCACGAGGCAGCCGGGTTGATCTGGCGCTCCCGGTAGAACTTCATGAGCTCCTCGTTCTGCTTCTGCTTGTCGCCCTTGTACTTCTTCTGGATCTCCTTCATCTCCGGCAGAAAGGCCTGCATCCGCTGCATCGAGTGGATCTGCCGGACGGTGAGCGGGACGAGGGCGAGCCGGACGATGATCGTGAGGACGACGATCGACCAGGCCCACGTCAGGCCGACATCCGTGTACAGGTGGATGAGCATCCACCGGAGCGGACGCTCGAGCGGGTCGAGGATGGACAGGAGCGGAAGGATCACGAGCGACTCCGGAAGAGCGTCTGATCGCAGACGTGGTCGACGCCGCCGTGGCTCCACGGGTTGCAGCGGAGCAGCCGCCAGCCGGTGAGGACACTCCCGCGCACGAGGCCGTACTGCTTCAGCGCGTCGATCGCGTAGCGCGAGCACGACGGGTGGTACTTACAGCTCGCCGGGAAGAGCGTGCCGAGCGTGTAGCGGTACGCGAGCACGAGACCGACACCGGCGTATCCGGGCAGGCGGAGGATCCGGCTCACGGCGTCGCCTGCTCCAGCGCCTCGCCGATACGTGCGGAAAGCCAGTCGAGCCCGTTGCTCTCGGCCGCCTCGGCGATGCCCGGGCGCGCGAGCAGGATGTAGTCGCGGCCGGGAGTGGCCCGCTCGAGCTGCACACGCCACGCCTCGCGGAGCTGCCGCTTCACGCGGTTGCGCACGACGGCGGGGCCGACCTTACGGGGGACGGCGATGCCGACGCGCGGGTCGGCGTCACGGTCGTCCGAGCGCTCGAACCAGTAAAGGACGAGCGCACGGGTCGACACCGACTTGCCCTGGCGGTAGACGGCGTCGAAGTCGCGGGAGCGGGAGAGGCGGTGCCTGCGTTGCACGGGGGTCGGGAGTGGCTCCCTGGCCGTCAGGCGGACAGCCGCTTCCGCCCGCGCGCGCGGCGGCGCTTCAGGATCATCCGGCCGGCGCGGGTCGACATGCGTGCGCGGAAGCCGTGCTTGCGCTTCCGGCGGCGGACGTTGGGCTGGTACGTGCGCTTCATCTGCGTCCTCTGAAGAGTGAGCAGGCGCCGGTCGGCGCCCGGCCGAAAAGTATAGAGAACGGGTCACTCTCTCCCTTGTCCACAGACCCGGAAAGAGCCGCAAACTCCGGGAAACCCGCCTCTGAAGACGCGCCGTTTCCACAGGTGTTGAGAGTTGTGTGGACGAATCTTTTTCCCTGTAAATCAGCGGTTTTTGATGCGATCTATGCACCGTTGAGCGCAGCCCGAGACGCTGCTATGCTCGCGCCTCGTCGGCGACGAGGGAGGGGCTCGGCGGAAGCCGTGGAAGGCGCAGAAGACCAGACAGCACAGAACCTCTGGGCCGAGGTCTCCCGGCGTCTCCAGGAATCCCTCAACGACTCGACCTACCGCACGTGGTTCGGCGAGGTCGAGGGCGACGGCCTGCAGAACGGGAGCTTTGCGCTGGCCGTCCCGAACGACTTCACTCGGGACTGGATCGAGGGGCACTTCGTGCACCTGATTGCCGCGAGCGCGCGCGAGGCGACCGGCTCAGAGATCGCCATCGAGCTCGTCGTTCGCGACGCGCCGGCGGCAGCGGTGGCGGTCGGCCCGGCCCCCAGCCGCGAGCGCGTGGCGCGGGTCGAGGGCATGAGCCCGAAGTACACGTTCGACTCGTTCGTGATCGGATCGTCCAACCGCTTCGCGCACGCCGCCGCGCTCGCCGTCGCGGAAGCGCCCGCCCAGGCGTACAACCCGCTCTTCATCTACGGGGGCACCGGCCTGGGCAAGACCCACCTGCTCCAGGCGGTCGGCCAGTACGTCGCCGAGCACGCCGGGGAGATGTCGGTGCGCTACGTGACGAGCGAGACGTTCATGAACGACTTCATCAACTCGCTCCGCGACAAGCGCATCGAAGGCTTCAAGCAGCGCTACCGCACCTACGACGTGCTCATGATCGACGACATCCAGTTCCTGGAGCACAAGGAGCGGATCCAGGAGGAGTTCTTCCACACCTTCAACACGCTCTACGAGGCGGGCCGGCAGATCGTGATCTCGTCCGACCGCCCGCCTCGCGAGCTGTCCACCCTCGAGCACCGGCTGCGCTCGCGCTTCGAGTGGGGGCTGATCACCGACGTGCAGCCGCCCGACCTCGAGACGCGCATCGCGATCTTGCGCAAGAAGGTCAAGACGGAGAACATCCACATCCCCGACCCCGAGCTGCTCACCTTCATCGCCGGCCGCGTGTCGACGAACATCCGCGAGCTCGAGGGCGCGCTCACGCGCGTGGTTGCGTTCTCCTCGCTGACCGGCCGGCCGATGACCGTCGAGCTCGCGCAGGACGTCCTGCGCGACGTCTTCCCCGGCGGCGAGGTGCCCGAGGTCTCGATCGAGCGCATCCAGCAAACCGTCTCCGAGCGCTTCGGCATCTCGCGGGACGAGCTCTGCAGCGACAAGCGCTCCCAGAACATCGTCTACCCGCGCCAGGTCGCGATGTACCTGTCACGCGAGCTGACCGACTCCTCGCTGCCGAAGATCGGCCGGGAGTTCGGCGGCCGCGACCACACCACCGTCATCCACGCCACCTCCAAGATCTCGCGCCTGATCCGTGAGGACAGGTCTGTGTACAACCTGGTACAAGAGCTCACGGCCCGTGTGAAGCAGGTCCGATGAGCCGCGCCTCTGTTGACGAGCGCCGGTTCTCCCCATTCGGGACCCCCAGCGCAATCCGTGGAGCAGAGCCGCATGGCGCCGTCTTCCCCGGAGTCCACACTCCCTAGAACTACGATAAAGAGCTTTTAAAAAGAAGATGGATATAGAGACAGTCGTGGAAACCGGGACGGGCGTGAGCCTCACCTGTGAGCGGGACGAGCTGGTCCGTCGCCTCGCCATCGTGTCGCGTGCCCTGTCGACCCGAACGACCGTGCAGGTCCTGTCGGGGATCCTGCTCGAGGCCGAGGGCGACCGCCTGACGCTCGCCGCCACGGACATGGAGCTCTCGCTGCGCTCGTCGCTCGACGCGCAGGTCGAGTCGGACGGCCGCGTCGTCGTGCCCGGCCGGCTGCTCGTCGAGATCGCCCGCCTGCTGCCCGGCGGCGACGTGTCGTTCGCACACCGGCCGGAGGAAGGCATCGTCGAGCTCTCGTCGGGGACGGCGAGCTACCGGCTGCATACGCTCAGCGCCGAGGACTTCCCGCGGCTGCCGGAGGCGACCGCGGCCCAGCTGCACTCGATCGACGCCGACGCACTGGTGAGCACCGCGGCGCAGGTCAGCCGCGCCGCGTCGCGCGACGAGTCGCGCCCGGTGCTGACAGGCGTGCTCGTGCGCTTCGAAGGCGGCAAGCTCGTCATGGCCGCGACAGACTCGTACCGGATGTCGGTGCGCGAGACGGAGGTCGAGGGCGCTGCGCCCGACCTGGAGGCGATCGTGCCGGCCCGGGCGCTCGGAGAGATCACGCGCGTCGCCGCCGGCGCCGGTGAGCTCGAGCTCGGAATGCACGACAACCAGCTCGTCTTCTCGCTTCCGGAGGCCGGCGTGCTGCTGACGACCCGCCGCATCGACGGCCAGTTCCCCAACTACCAGCAGCTGCTGCCCGACACGTTCGAGCACGAGCTGACGCTGCCGCGCGAGGAGCTGCTCGAGGTCGTCCGTCGCGTCGCGGTCGTCTCGCAGCGCAACTCCCCGCTGCGCCTGCGCTTCGCCGAGGGCGAGCTGACCATCTCGGCCCGCACACCGGACGTCGGCGAGGCGCGGGAGTCGCTGCCGGTTCCGTTCAGCGGCGAGGAGCTCGAGATCGGCTTCAACCCGGAGTTCCTGCGCGAGGGCATCGAGTCGGTGCAGGGCGACGACATCGTGCTGCGGCTGATCAGCCCGTTGCGGCCCGGCCTCCTGCAGTCGGTAGAGCGCGACTTCTGGTACCTGATCATGCCGATTCGGCTTGCCGGCTAGCTCGGCCTGATCGTCGACCACGTGCGGCTCAGAGACGTCCGCTCCTACGAGCGGCTCGACCTCGATCTCTCCCCCGGGACCGTGCTCGTCGTCGGCCCGAACGGCGTGGGGAAGACAAACCTGCTCGAGGCGCTGCACGTCGGGACGCAGGGGTTCTCCCCGCGGACGAGGGTGGACGCGCAGCTGATCCGCTTCGGCCAGGACGCCGGCCGCATCATCGTCGGCGGCACGCGGGAGGCGTCGCCGGTCGAGGTCGAGGTGACGCTCCGGCGCCGCGAGGGCAAGCGCGTGCGCGTGAACGGCGCGGCGATGGCAAGCGCCGAGCAGCTGCGTACTGAGCTGACCGCGCTCGTGTTCACGCCCGATCGGCTCGCGATCGTGAAAGGTGGGCCTGCCGTGCGCCGCGCCTACGTGGACCGGTCGTTGGGACGCCTGCTTCCCGCTCGCGCGTCCACACCCGGGCGCTACGGCGCTGCCCTCTCGCACCGCAATGCTGCGCTGCGGCGTATCGCCGCCGGCGTCGCGGAGCGCGACGCGCTCGCGCCCTGGACCGAGCAGGTCGCGCAGCTCGGCGCAGAGCTTGTCACCGCGCGCGAAGAGACGCTCGCGCTGCTCGAGCCGCTGTTCGCGGAACGCGCCGGCGAGCTTGGCCTCGACGGCGCCTCGCTCGCCTACGAGGGCGCCCCGCCCACCGCCGAGGCCCTGGAGGCGAGGACCGGGCGCGATATCGAGCGCGGGTTCACGACACTCGGCCCGCATCTGGACGACGTGGCCATCCACGCAGGCGAGCGCGACCTGCGGCTCTTCGGCTCGCAGGGCGAGCAGCGACTGGCCGTGCTGGGCCTGTTGCTCGCCGAGGCCGCCGTTCTCGCTGACCGCGGGCGCCCGGCGCTGCTGCTGCTGGACGACGTGCTCTCCGAGCTCGACGGCGCGCGCCGCGGCGCGCTCGCGGTGCGGATCGCAGCCGGCGGCCAGACGATCGTGACGGCAACGAGTGCCGACATGCTGCCGGCCGAGCCCGCCCAGCTCGTCGAGGTGCGGCCGGGGGTGGCGGCGTGAGGCCGATCGGCGACGACGTCCGCCGCGAGCTCAAGCGGTTCCCGGGCGCGGCCGGCATGACGGCGATCGTGGCGGCGTGGCCCGGTGCTGTTGGCGACGCGGTCGCCCGGAACGCCTGGCCGGCGAAGCTCGCCCGCGACGGCACGCTGCACGTCGCGACCAGCTCCTCGGCCTGGGCGTTCGAGCTCACGCAGCTCCGCGGCGAGGTGCTCCCGCGCCTCCAGGAACAGGTCGCAGGGGAGGCGGTTGTGGCGGCTCTGCGCTTCGCGCCGGGGAGGCTTCCGGCCGAGGCGATGAAGGCGCCGCCGGAGGCCTCGGTGGCCGCCCCGGAGATCGATCCAGAGTCCCTCGCGGAGGCCGAGCGCATGGCCGCGGAGGTTGGGGACGAAACGTTGCGAAATCTCATCGCCAGAGCCGCTGCGACGAGCCTTTCGAGGGCCCGGGGCGACCGGCCCTTCTGCTAGACTGTCGACAGCCTGCAAATGGCTCAAATGCAGGCATTTTTTAATGGCTGAAGCCGCTTATACCGCAAAAGACATCACCGTTCTGGAGGGCCTCGAGCCCGTCCGGCTGAGGCCGGGCATGTACATCGGCTCGACCGGCTCCCGCGGCCTCCATCACCTCGTCTACGAGGTGGTCGACAACGCCGTCGACGAGGCGCTCGCCGGACGCAACGATTACGTCGACGTCACCCTCCATCCCGACAACTCCGTGACCGTCCGCGACGCGGGCGCCGGCATCCCCGTGGACGTGATCCCGGAGCAGGGTCTCTCGGCGCTCACCGTCGTCCTGACGAAGTTGCACGCAGGCGGCAAGTTCGGCGGCGACGGCTACAAGGTCTCGGGCGGCCTGCACGGCGTCGGCGTCTCCGTGGTCAACGCTCTCTCGGAGTGGCTGGTCGCCGAGGTGCACCGTGACGGCAAGTCGTATCGCCAGGAGTTCTGCCGCGGCGAGCCGACCACCGAGATGCTCGAGGTCGGGAAGGCGACCGACACCGGGACGACGATCAGCTTCCTCCCCGACGCCGAGATCTTCGAGGAGATCGAGTGGTCGCGCGACACGCTGGTGCAGCGCCTCCGCGAGACCGCGTTTCTCACGAAGGGCCTCCGCATCGTGCTGGTCGACGAGCGGGAGGCCGAGACGCGCGACGAGTTCTACGCCGAGGGCGGGATCCGCGACTTCGTCGCGTACGTCAACGGCGCCAAGGATCCCGTTCACAAGCACGTCGTCTACTTCGAGGGCGAGCAGGACGACGGGGCCGTCGAGGTCGCTATGCAGTGGAACGCGTCCTACGTCGAGTCCGTGTTCTCGTTCGCCAACAACATCAACACGCACGAGGGCGGCGCGCACCTCACCGGCTTCAAGGCAGCGCTCACGGCGACGCTGAATCGCTACGCACGCGAGAAGGGGCTGCTCAAGGAGAAGGAGGACAATCTCGAGGGCGAGGACGCTCCGCGAGGGCCTCGCCGCGATCATCTCGGTGAAGCTGCGCAACCCGCAGTTCGAGGGCCAGACGAAGACCAAGCTCGGCAACCCGTGGGTGGAGGGCCTCGTCAAGCAGACGGTCAACGCCAGGCTCGCCGAGTTCCTCGAGGAGAACCCGCAGGACGCGAAGCAGATCATCGCCAAGGCCGTGGCCGCGCGGAACGCGCGCCAGGCTGCCCGCAAGGCGCGTGAGCTGACCCGCCGCAAGTCGGCGCTCGACGGCATGTCGCTGCCGGGCAAGCTCGCCGACTGCGAGCTCAACGATCCCGAGTCCGCGGAGCTCTTCCTCGTCGAGGGCAACTCGGCCGGCGGCTCGGCCGTCGACGCGCGCAACCGGCTCTTCCAGGCGATCCTGCCGCTGCGCGGAAAGGTGATCAACGCCGAGAAGAACCGCATCGGGAAGGTGCTCTCGAACACGGAGATCCAGGCGATCATCACGGCGATCGGCACCGGGATCGCCGACGAGTTCGACGTCTCGAAGCTGCGCTACAACCGGATCATCGTCATGACGGACGCAGACGTGGACGGCTCCCACATCCGCACGCTGATCCTCACGTTCGTGTACCGGCAGATGCCCGAGCTCGTCGAGCGCGGCCACGTCTACATCGCTGTGCCGCCGCTCTACCGGGTCAAGGTGCGCAACCAGGAGCTCTACATCGAGAAGGAGTCGCAGCTCGAGGAGCTGCTCGCGCGCGAGGTGATCAAGGACATGGACGTCACCGACCGCGACGGCGACACGCAGAAGTTCACGGAGGCGCGCTACGGCCGCTTCGTCAAGTCGCTGCACGAGTTCGACGGGTGGGCGTCGCGCTTGCGCTCCGACTTCGGCGCAGCGCCGGCCAACTTCGTCATCAAGCACCGGCTGGTCGAGACCGAGGCGTCCGCCCTGGGGGATCTCGAGGGCGCGCTCGCCTCGCTCGACGGGAACGGGCATGAGGTGTCGGTCATCGAGCAGGGCGACGAGGGCGCGCGGCTGAAGGTGGTCGAGCGCGAGACGAGCGCCGCCAGCCATGTCGTCGTCTCTGCCGAGCTGCTCGCCTCGCCGGTCTACGCGAACCTCCGCAAGGCCTATGGGCGCCTTCGCGAGATCGTCGGCCCGCCGCCGTTCGACATCGCGCTCGGCAAGAAGACGCGGCACGCGGAGACGTACGAGGACCTGCGCGCGCAGGTGCTCGACCTCGCCAAGGAAGGCATCACGCTCAACCGCTTCAAGGGCCTCGGTGAGATGGACGCGTCGGAGCTCGCCGACACGACGATGGATCCGGCCAACCGGATGCTCGTGCGCGTCGACGTCGAGGACGCCGCCGCGGCCGACCGTCTCTTCTCGATGCTGATGGGCGACCAGGTGGAGCCGCGCCGGGTCTTCATCGAGGAGAACGCCAAGGACGTCCGCTTCCTGGATGTCTAGCCCGTCCAACATGGAGCCCCTGAACCCGGGGCGTATCGAATCGCGCGAGCTCGAGCAGGAGATGCGCTCGAGCTTCCTCGACTACGCGATGAGCGTCATCGTCTCGCGCGCGCTTCCGGACGTGCGCGACGGGCTCAAGCCCGTGCACCGTCGCATCCTCTACGCGATGCACGAGGCGGGCCTGCAGCCGAACCGGCCGCGCCTCAAGTGCGCGCGCGTCGTCGGCGACGTCATGGGCTCGTACCACCCGCACGGCGACACGGCGATCTACGACACGCTCGTCCGGCTGGCGCAGCCGTTCTCGCTGCGCTACCCGCTCGTCGACGGGCAAGGTAACTTTGGTAATATCGACGGTTACCCCGCGGCAGCGATGCGCTACACGGAATGCCGCCTCGCGCGCCTTGCCACCGAGCTGCTCCAGGACATCGACGCCGACACCGTCGACTTCAAGCCGAACTACGACGAGTCGCGGCGCGAGCCCGAGGTCCTGCCCTCGCGCTTCCCGAACCTGCTCGTCAACGGATCGTCCGGGATCGCCGTGGGCATGGCGACCAACATGCCGCCGCACCATCTGGGCGAGGTCACGGACGCGCTCATCGCGCTGATCGACGAGCCGTCGATCGACGTCGACCGCCTGATGAAGCACATCAAGGGCCCCGACTTCCCGACCGGCGGGATCATCCTCGGCCGCGAGGGCATCCGCGAGGCCTACCGATCAGGGCGGGGGCGGGTCGTCATGCGCGCCCGCGCGCACGCCGAGGAGCTGCGCGGCGGCAAGTCGGCGATCGTCGTCACCGAGCTCCCGTACGCCGTCAAGAAGGGCGGCGACGACGGCGTCATCACCAAGATCGCCGAGCTCGTCAAGACCGGAACGCTCAGCGAGATCTCGAACGTCCGCGATCTCTCCGACCGGAGCGGCATGCGCATGGTCATCGAGCTCAAGCGCGACGCCATCCCCCAGGTCGTCCTGAACAAGCTCTACAAGCACACGCCGCTGCAGTCGACGTTCGGCTACAACGCCGTGGCACTGGTGGACGGCGTACCGCGCACGCTCGCGCTGCGCGACCTGCTCCAGCACTACCTCGATTTCCAGCGCGAGGTCGTCACCCGCCGGTCGAAGTACGAGCTGCGCAAGGCCGAGGCTCGTGCGCATGTCCTGCAGGGCTACCTCATCGCCCTCGACAATCTCGACCGGATCATCGAGCTGATTCGCGGCTCGGCCGACACCGACGCGGCACGCGAGGGCCTCATGCGCGAGTTCGAGCTGAGCGAGATCCAGGCGCAGGCGATCCTCGACCTCCGCCTCCGCGCGCTGACGGCGCTCGAGCGCCAGCGCGTGGAGGACGAGTTCAACGCCCTCCAGGAGCAGATCGCCGAGCTTCGCACCATCCTCGGCGACGAGTCGCGCATCGACGGGCTGATCCGCGAAGAGCTGCTTGCGATCCGCGAGCGGTATACGAAGAACGACGACCGCCGCACGGAGATCGTGGCCGCGGAGGGCGAGTTCGACCTCGAGGATCTGATCGCCGAGGAGGACATGGTCATCGCGATCACGCGCTCCGGTTACATCAAGCGCCTGCCGGTCACGACGTACCGCGAGCAGCGGCGCGGTGGCATCGGCGTGATGGGCATGGACCTCAAGGACGAGGACTACATCGAGCACCTGTTCGTCGCCTCCACGCACGACTACCTGCTGTTCTTCACGTCCGTCGGCAAGGTCTACCGGCTCAAGGTGCACGAGCTGCCGCTCGGCTCACGGCAGTCCAAGGGCCGCGCGATCGTCAACCTGCTGCCCTTCCGCCAGGATGAGAAGGTGCGCACGGTCATCGCGACACGCGAGTTCAAGGAGGCCGAGTACCTCGTCTTCGCGACGAAGAACGGGATCGTCAAGAAGACGCGCTTCCTGGACTACAACACGCCGCTCAAGGCCGACGGGATCATCGCGCTGTCGATGCGCGACGAGAACGACGAGCTCGTCGACGTGCGCCTCTCCACCGGAGACGACGACATCCTCATGGTCTCGCGCATGGGCCAGGCGATCCGCTTCCACGAGACCGCCGTGCGCTCGATGGGCCGCCCGGCCGCCGGCGTCACCGGCATGAAGCTGCGCGCCGGCGACGAGGTCATCGCCTGCGAGATCGCGCGCGAGGACATGGACCTGCTCGTCGTGACCGAGAACGGCTACGGCAAGCGAACGCCGATTCGCGATTACCCGGTCAAGGGCCGCGGCGGCATGGGCGTCAAGACCGTGCAGCTGACGGACAAGAAGGGCCGCCTCGCCGGCGCGCTCGCCGTTCGCGACGGCTACGCAGTGATGCTCATCTCCACGTATGGCACGGTCATCCGCATGCCGGTCGACGGCATCCGCCGGGCCGGCCGCTCCACCCAGGGTGTCATCGTCATGCGGCTCCGCGGCGAGGACGAGCAGGTCTCCACGCTCGCCCCGGTCGTCGAGTCGGACGAGGACATCGCAGAGGTCGAGGTCTCGACCAACGGCGGAGTGCCGGAGATCGTCGCCGCGGCTGGGGATGCGGAGCTCGAGCCGGACGACGAGCCGGACGAGGGCTAACCGGCCTCGCGCAACCGCTCGGCCGCGACTTCCGGTGCGAGCGAGTTGATCCAGATCCCGGCGCCGAGCTCCAGGCTCGCGATCGCCGACACCCGCGGCAGCACCTCCAGGTGCCAGTGGCCCTCGCCGCCGAACGGCGCCGTGTGCAGCCAGGCGTTCGTCGGCAGCGGGCCCTCGACCGCCGCGATCCGCTGCTCGCCGCTAGCGAGCAGCCCCAGGGCGGCGGTGAGCGCACGCGGGTCGGCGAACGCGTCGCCGGTGTGCTCCTCGGGCGTGATCAAGAGCTCGTATGCGCCGCGGGCCGCGAACGGCGCGACCAGCAGCACGCCGTCCCGCTCGGCGATGCGCTCGCTGGTGGCAAGCAGCGCGCAGACGGGACATTCCCCGGCGGGCTCGGCGTGCACGAGCGGCGGCGGCTCCGGCAGCCACACGAGCTGTGAGTGCGTGTGCGCGAGGCTGCCGCCGGCGGCCCGGCCCTCGTTCACGACGGCCTGGAGGTAGTCGAATCCTGCGGCCCGGGCGGCCTTCGCGCGCGCCAGCCAGGCCCCGGCGACGTCGTCCACCTCGGTCGCGGTGAGCTCGCCGAACATGCGCACGTGGCGGGGGGTGTGGATCACGACCTCGTGGTGCTCGAAGGCCGGGTACTTGTTCGGCACGACGCGCACCGTCCACCCGGGCGTGTTCGGCTCGCGCCCAGGCGGGCCGATCGCGAACGTCTCCGGCGGCGTCTGCTCCTCGCGGCCGGCGCAGAACGGGCAGTCGTCGCGCTCCTCCTGCGTCTCCGGCTCGAGCGTCTGGTGCTGAGCCCCAGGGCGGTCGGACCGCCACGGGGCGAGCGCCACCCAGCGGCCCGACAACGGATCCCGGCGAAGCTCCGGGACCCGGGTCTCCTGGCTCAGCTCGGCTCCTCGTTGCCGCGCGCGATGAAGCTGTTGATGAGGTCGAGCGGCACCGGGAAGATGATCGTGTTGTTCGCCTGGCCGCCCAGCTCGAGCAGCGTCTGGAGCGACCGGAGCTGCAGCGCGATCGGTTGCGTCGACATCACCTCGGCCGCCTCGCGTAGCCGCTCGGACGCCTGGAACTCGCCCTCGGCGTTGATTACCTTCGCGCGCCGCTCGCGCTCGGCCTCCGCCTGGCGGGCCATCGCGCGCTGCATGCCGCTCGGGATCTCGACGTCCTTGACCTCGACGATCGACACCTTGATGCCCCACGGGGCGGTTGCCTCGTCGATGATCTTCTGGAGGATCTCGTTGATCTTCTCGCGCTCCGACAGCAGCTCGTCGAGCACGTGCTGGCCGAGCACCGACCGCAGCGTGGTCTGCGAGATCTGCGAGGTCGCGTTCATGAAGTTCTCGATCTGTACGACCGACTTCTCGGGATCGATGATCCGGAAGTAGGCGACGGCGTTCACGCGGACCGGCACGTTGTCCTTCGTGATCACCTCCTGCGGCGGCACGTTCAGCGTGACCGTGCGCAGGTCGACCTTGACCATCTTGTCCACGATCGGGATGAGCAGGAAGAGGCCCGGCCCCTTCGGCGGCGACTTCAGCCGCCCGAGCCGGAAGATCACACCACGCTCGTACTCGCGCGCCACCTTGACCGCTGCGCTCAGGAGGAACAGCAGGAAGAGGAGGACGACCGCAACGACGATCAGGGCGGCGATCACGGGCTGAACACTACGCCGCGGGCACCGGCGTGCGGGCCGGTGTGACGTCCAGCCGCAGATTGTCGCCGACTCCCTCGACGCGAACCTGCTCGCCCATCGCGATCGTCCCGTCGGTGGAGCGGGCCCGCCAGAGCTCGCCGTGCACGAAGACGATGCCCTCCGGGTCGAGTTGCCGGCGCACGACGCCGATCTCGCCGCGCAGCTCTTCGATGCCGGTCTGCGGCTTGGCGCGCCGGGCCTGGACGATCTTCGTGATCGCGAACGCGAAGAGAACGGCGATCGTGCCGGCGATCGCAAGCACCACCCAGAGCGACGTGCTGTAGGCAGAGCCCGCCGGATCGAAGAGCATCAGCGCCCCGACGATGAAGCTGGCCAGCCCCGCCAGGGTCAGGGCTCCATGCGTCGGCAGGTAGAGGTCGGCAACGAAGAACCCGGCCGCGAGCACCATCAGCAGCACGCCGGCCCAGCTGACGGGCAGGACCTGGAGCCCGAACATCGCGGTGATGAGCGAGATGGCGCCGAACGTCCCGGGGAAGATCAGGCCGGGGTGGAGGATCTCGATCGTGATCCCCAGCACGCCGAGCGTCATCATCAGGAGGATCAGGTTCGGGTCGATCAGCGTGTCCAGGATTCGCTTCCAGAGCGACATGTGAACCTGCGTGACCTCCGCGCCCGCCGTGTGCAGGACGATCCCCTTGGGCACGGTCTTGCGGCCGTCGATCTTCTTCAGCAGCGCTGGCAGTGAGGGCGCGATGACGTCGACGACGTGGCGCTGCAGGGCCTGGTACTCGGTCAGATTCGATGCCCGGGTCACCGCGAGCCTGGCCCACTGCGCGTTGCGGCCGTGGTTCTTCGCCAGCGTCTGCAGTGACGCCGCGGCGTCGTTGATGATCTTCCGCCGGAGGTCGGATTGGATGTTCCCGCCGCCGACGTCGATCGGCGTCGAGGAGCCGATGTTCGTCTGCGGTGCCATGGCGAGGATGTCGGCCGCTTGCCCGATCCAGACGCCGGCCGAGGCGGCCCGGGCGCCGGCGGGTGACACGTAGACGATCACCGGCACCTTTGAGCGGAGCTCGGCCTGATAGATGTCGCGCATCGCGTCTGAGAGGCCGCCCGGAGTGTCGAGCTGGAGCACGACCGCCGAGTAGTGGTCCCTGTTCGCACGGTCGATCTGCGACGTCACGTAGTCGGCCGTGACCGGGTTGACGTCGTTCTTGAACTCGACTGCGAGGACGCGTGGCCGCGCGGCGGCCGCGTTCGCAGTCACCGCTCCGACGATCACGAGCGAGACGAGAAGTGCCCGCACAAACCGGTTTTTCACCGCTGTAAAGATTCTAGCTGCGGGCTTGTCGTCGGCGACCCGTGCTGGCACGGTAGGCATCCGCCGATGCGAGCCCTCGTCCTCGCCCTCGCAGCCCTGCTCGTCGTTCCCGCGGTCGCGTGCGCTGCCGGGCCGCACGCCCTCACGCGCGAGCTCGCGCCGGGCGGTCGCGCTTTGCTGACCCGCTCCGCGCCGCTCCGGTTCGATCTCGTCGGTGTGAGCTCGCGTGGACCGGGGACGGTCGAGTTCCGCGTTCGCGCCGTGCGGGCGTGGAGCGCCTGGCACGATGCACGGCCCGAGCCCGAGGACGCCCCGGACGGCACGCAGCCCTGGAAGGCTGGCAGCCCCTGGTGGACGGGGCCGGCGACCGCGATCCAGTACCGACTGCACGGGCACGTCACGCGGCTTCGGACGACCTTCGTATCGAGCCCGACGCGGCCGCTGCTTCCGGTCCGGCGGTTGACCTACACGGGCGCTCCGAACATCATCCCGCGCCGTGCGTGGGCGGGGGCCGATACCGGCTATCGGCGCAAGGTGCCCGCCCGCTACGCGCCGGCCGTCCACTTCGCGGTGGTGCATCACACGGCCGGCGCGAGCCCGGCGACGCCGGCGCAGTCGGCGGCGATGGTGCGCGCGATCGCGATCTACCACGTGTACTCGAACGGCTGGGACGACATCGGTTACAACTTTCTCGTCGACCGCTTCGGCCAGATCTTCGAAGGCCGCTACGGCGGCATCGATCGACCGGTGATCGGTGCGCACGCGGAGGGGTTCAACGACGGATCGGTCGGCATCGCGCTGATCGGGACGTACAGCTCGGCCTCGCCCTCGGCAGCGGCTCGCGCCGCCCTGGTGCGCCTGCTCGCCTGGCGGCTGGACATCGCCCACGTCGACCCACTCTCACGGGTCACGTTCGCCTCCGGCGGCAACCCCGAGTACCGCGCCGGCAAGCGCGTGACGCTGCGCGCGATCTCGGGGCACCGCGACACGGGGTTCACCACGTGCCCCGGCGACCGCGCGTACGCCCTCCTGCCGAGCATCGCCGCCGCCGTGGCGAAGACCGGCCTCCCGAAGCTGTACGCGCCGCTCGCCGAGGGGAAACCCGGAGGGCTTGTCCACTTCACCGGCCGCCTCTCCGGCCCGCTTGCGTGGCGCGTCGACGTGGCCGACGCCGAGGGCATCCCGGTGGCAAGCGGCTCCGGCTTCGGAGCGGCAATCGACTGGACGTGGGACGCGACCGCCATGCCGGCCGGCACGTACCACTGGACGATCAGCGGCCCCTCGGTGCGGCCCGCGTCCGGCTCGTTCAGCGGGGGCACCGCGACGCTCGCGATCACGGCTGCCGCCTCGCCCGCCGTCGTCTCGCCTGACGGCGACGGCCACGCCGATACCGGGCTTGTCACCTATCGCCTCGGCCGCGCCTCGACGGTGACCGCGACGGTCGTCGACCCGTTCGGCGACGTCATGTTCACCCTGCCGCAGGGCCGGCAGGCAGCCGGCACGCACACGCTGACCTGGCCCGCCGACGCGCTCGCGGACGGCGCCTACTCGGTCATCCTCACCGCGGTGGCCGGCGCGAGCCAGACCACGACGACCGTCAGCGTCAGCGTCAACCGCACGCTCGCCCGCCTCGCCGTGCTGCCGGCGTCGATCTCGCCGAACGGCGACGGCGCCGCAGACGCGCTCACGTACTCGTACTCGCTGGCGGCGCCCGCGGACGTCGTCGTGACCGCGACCCGGCGCGGCGATCCGCCGGTGACTCTCGTCGCGGCCTCGCTCCCAGCCGGCGACGCGGTCGCCACCTGGGCGGCCACGGACGCCGCCGGGATGTCCGTCCCCGATGGCACTTACACGCTCGCGGTCCGTGCGACGAACGGCGTGGGCACGGTCACCCAGAGCGCGTCGGTCGTCGTCGACACGGTGGCTCCGGTGCTGCAGCTCGTGAGCAGCAGCCCGCTCCGTATCCGCTCGAGTGAGGACGCGACGCTGACCTTCACCGCGGCCGGACGAACCGTTACCGCCCGCGCTCGGGCCGGTGTCACGCGCAACGTCAGCGTGCAGGGCTCGCCGCTCGTGGTCGTTGCGACCGATGCGGCGGGGAATCGCAGCACTCAGTTAGCTCTGCGCTAGCCAGTCGTCGTACCGCCGCTCGAGCGCCGCGAGAATCTCCGCGAGCAGCGCCCCGCGGTCGTGCGCTACGCCGGTCTCGACCAGCAGCGACGTCGGCGGCACCACGGTCTCGGCCGGCAGCGCGCCCGCCGGCATGTTGACGTTCACGCCGATCCCCAGCACGACGCGGTCGCCGCGCGCCTCCCCGAGCGCCCCTGCGATCTTGCGGCCGCGCACCAGGACGTCGTTCGGGTACTTGATCGCCGAAGCGACGCCGAGCGAATCCGCGACCGCGCGTGCCGCGACCAGCGTGAGAGACGGCAACCGCTCGGTGTCTACCTGCGGCACGAGGGCGAGCGAGAACAGGAGGCTCGTCCCGGCTGCCGCCTCCCACCGCCGGCCGAGCCGCCCGCGGCCCGCCGTCTGGACGTCCGCGGCGACGACCGTGCCCTCGGTCGCGTCCGCCGGGGCGAGCAGCTGCGTGGACTCGGTCGTCGCGACGAAGGTGTAGGGCTGTCCCAGCCGCCCGCGGAGACGCGGCACGACCGCCTCCGGGTCGAGGTCGCCCATCGGTCTACACTAGGCGCCTCGTGGGCCTGGGACGTAGCGAGATCGAGGCGATCCTGCCCCACCGACCCCCCTTCCTCCTCATCGATGAGGTCGTCGAGCTCGAGCCGGGGAGCCGCGTGGTGGCGCGCAAGCATGTCCGCGAGGACGAGTTCTGGACGGCCGGGCACTTCCCCGGCCGGCCGGTCATGCCGGGCGTGCTGATCGTCGAGGCGATGGCGCAGACCGGCGCCGTCGCCGTCCTCAGCGAGGAGGAGAACCGCGGCCGCATCGCCTTCTTCGCCGGCATCGACGGCGTGCGCTTCAAGCGCATCGTCGAGCCGGGCGACGAGCTCGAGCTCGAGTGCCACCTGGAGCGCATCCGCGGGCCGATCGGCCGCGGCCGCGCGACCGCCAAAGTCGACGGGAAGCTCGCCGCCCGCGGCATCCTGACGTTCGCAGTGGAGAGAGAGGTAGGACGGTGATCGCCAAGGCAAACGGACAGCGGCCCGTCTCGATCACCGGCTTCGGCTGCCACGTCCCGGAGCGCGTGATCACCAATGAGGAGCTGTCTGCCATGGTCGACACCTCGGACGAGTGGATCATGGAGCGCACGGGAATCCGCCAGCGGCACGTCGCGGCTCCGGGCGAGGCGCTCTCCGACCTCTGCCTCCCCGCAGTGCGGGACGCGCTCGAGCAGGCGTGCGTGGAGGCGAAAGACATCGACCTGATCATCGTGGCCACGATCACGCCGGACATGGCGTTCCCCTCGACCGGCGCGCTGCTCGCCGACCAGATCGGCGCGCGCGACGCCGCTGCGTACGACCTTTCGGCCGGGTGCACCGGCTTCATGTACGCCCTCGCCCAGGCGTACGGGATGCTCGCGGGTGGGCTTTCCGAGCGTGCGCTCGTCGTCGGCGGCGACGTGCTCTCGCGGATCATCGACTGGCACGACCGCTCGACCTGCGTTCTCTTCGGCGACGGCGCCGGGGCGGTCGTGCTCGAGCACGTCGACGAGGGCGGCTTCCTCGGCTTCGAGCTCGGCGCCGAAGGTTCCGGCGGCGTCCACCTCTACCTGCCGGCCGGCGGGTCGCGGGAGCCGACGACGCCCGAGTCGGTGGCGGCGGGCGACCACTTTGTGCGCATGAACGGCCGCGAGGTGTTCAAGTTCGCCACGCGCGTGCTCGTCTCGTCGGCGCACGACATCCTCGACGAGTGCGGGGTCACGATCGACGACGTCGACGTCTACATCCCGCACCAGGCGAACGTGCGGATCATCGACCACGCTGCGAAAAAGCTCGGGATCGCGCAGAATCGCGTCGTGGTGAACGTGGATCGCTACGGCAACACCTCGTCGGGCTCGATCCCGCTCGCCATCGCGGATGCGGTCGCGGATGGCAGGCTTCGGCCCGGCGAGCTCGTACTCATGACGGGTATGGGCGCCGGGCTCACCTGGGGCTCGGCGCTGATGACGTGGACCTTGAACGGAGGCCGATGAGCAAGATTGCGTTCTGTTTCCCCGGGCAGGGTTCCGTGGAGTCCGGCATGGGCCGGGATGTCGCCGAGGCCGTGCCCGCGGCGATGGAGGTGTACGAGCGCGCCAGCGAGGCGTCGGGGCTCGACCTGCGCCACCTCTGCTTCGAGGCGCCGGTCGAGGAGCTGACCGAGACCGAGGTGCAGCAGCCCGCCCTCGTCGCGACCAGCCTGGCGATCCTGGCGGCCATCCGCGAGCAGGGCATCGAGCCGGACTTCGTCGTCGGCCATTCCGTGGGCGAGTTCGCCGCGCTCGCCGCCGTGGACGCGATGACGCTGGAGGAGGCGATCGAGCTCGTGCGCGAGCGCGGCCTCGCGATGGCGGAGGCGGCGCGTGAGCGGCCCGGGTCGATGGCCGCCGTCCTCGGGCTCGAGGACGAGGTGGTCGAGAACCTCTGCCGCAAGATCCTCGGCGTGTGGCCCGCGAACTACAACTGCCCCGGGCAGATCGTCGTCTCGGGCGAGGACGGGGCGGTGGAGGAGCTGAGCGCCGAGGCCCAGAGCCTCGGCGCGCGACGAGCCATCAAGCTGAAGGTGTCGGGGGCCTTCCACAGCCCGCTCGTCGCCAGCGCGGCCAAGCGGCTGCGGCCGGCGATCGAGCGCGTGCCGTTCCGGGAGACGACGCACCCGTTCATGTCGACGGTGACGGCGAAGGTCGAGCCGGCGACGAAGCTCGGCACCCTGCTCGTCGACCAGCTGACCGCGCCCGTGCGCTTCACGCAGTCCGCGGGCGGCCTGATCGGCGAGGGCGTGAAGACGTTCGTCGAGGTCGGCCCCGGCAACGTGCTCTCCGGGCTCGTCAAGCGGATCGATCGCAGCGTGAAGACCGTCTCGGTGAACAGCGTCTCCGCGCTGCACCAGCTCGAAGAGAGCCTCTCCAAGACCACGTGACGTTCGCGTCGCTCGAGGGGCGGACGGCGCTCGTCACGGGCGGCTCGCGGGGCATCGGACGCGCGATCGCCGAAGAGCTCGCGCGCGCGGGCGCGTCGGTCGTCGTCGGCTACCGATCTGGCGCGGACGAGGCCGAGGAGGTCGCGTCGGCGATCGGCGGCCGCACCGTCCAGGCCGATATCTCCGATCCGGAGCAGGCGAAGAGCCTGGTCGAGGAGGCGGGCGACCTCGACGTGCTCGTCAACAACGCTGGGCTCACCCGCGACGGGCTGATCGCGCGCATGCCCGACGAGGACTGGCGTGAGGTCATCGACACCAATCTGGGCGGCGTCTTCTACACGTGCCGCGCTGCGGCGCGCGGGATGATGCGGAAGCGGTCGGGCTCGATCGTGAACATCTCCAGCATCGTCGGCGTCCACGGCAATCCGGGGCAGACGAACTACTCGGCCGCCAAGGCGGGGATCATCGGCTTCACGAAGGCGCTCGCGCGGGAGCTCGGCTCGCGCAACGTGCGCGCCAACGTGATCGCGCCGGGCTACATCTCGACGCGCCTCACCGAGGTCTTGCCCGAGGAGCTGCAGCAGGCGATGCTGGACAACACGCCTCTCGGTCGGCTTGGGGATCCGGGCGACGTGGCCGGAGCGGTACGCTTCCTCGCCTCGGACGAGGCTGCCTTCATCACCGGCGAGGTGTTGCTGGTCGATGGCGGCCTGGGCATGTAGGGAGAAGCGGATGAGCACGAACGGGAGAAGACGGGTCGTCGTGACCGGCCTCGGCGCGGTGACGCCGCTCGGAAACGACATCGAGACCACCTGGGCAAACCTCACCGCGGGGAAGAGCGGCGCGAACCGCATCACGAGTTTCGACGCCAGCGACTACGCGGTCGACTTCGCCTGCGAGCTGAAGGACTTCGACCCGACCCAGTGGATCGAGCGCAAGCAGGCGCGGCGCATGGACCGCTTCGCGCAGATGATCACCGCCGCCGCACGCCAGGCGGAGGTGGACTCCGGGCTGGACGTGTCGCCGGAGGCCGACCGAGTCGGCGCCGCGATCGCGACCGGCATCGGCGGGCTCAAGGCGTTCCAGGACTGCTACGACGTCCTGAAGGAGCGGGGCCCCGACCGGGTCAACCCGTTCTCGATCCCGCAGATCATCCCGAACATGGGCGCCGCCTGGGTCTCGATGGAGCTCGGCACGCGCGGCCCGCTCTCGTCCCAGTGCACGGCCTGTGCGGCGTCGAACATGGCGATCGGCGACGGCATGGACTCGATCCGTCTCGGCCGCGCGGACGTCATGTTCTGCGGCGGCACCGAGGCCGGCATTACGAAGGTCGGCATCGCCGGCTTCAGTGCGATGCGTGCGCTCTCTCGGCGCATGGACGCCCCCGAGAAGGCGAGCCGGCCGTTCGACGCCGGCCGCGACGGGTTCGTGATGGGCGAGGCTGGCGGGGTGCTCGTCCTCGAGGAGCTCGAGCACGCGCGGGCGCGGGGCGCGAAGATCTACGCCGAGGTGCTCGGCTACGGGCTCTCGTCCGACGCCAAGCACGTCACGGAGCCCGATCCGACCGGCGCGAACCCGGCGCGCGCGATGACGATGGCGCTCGGCGATGCGGGTGTCGACCCGACCGAGGTCGGCTACATCAACGCGCATGGGACCTCGACGCCGCTCGGCGACGCCGCCGAGACCCGCGTCATCAAGCTCGCCCTCGGCGAAGAGCACGCGCGCAAGACGCCAATCTCGTCGACGAAGGGCGCTACCGGCCACTGTCTAGGTGCAGCCGGCGCGATCGAGGCGATCTTCACCCTCCTTGCGGTCAACCGCGGCGTGCTGCCGCCGACGATCAACTACGAGGAGCCGGACCCCGAGTGTGACCTCGATTACATCCCGAACGAGTCGCGCGAGGCCGACATCCGGATCGGGATCAACAACTCGTTCGGGTTCGGCGGGCACAACGCCTGCGTCGTGTTCGCCAAGTACGTCACCTGACCGCCGGTGGCTCGCTGGGCCACGTTCGACTGCTACGGCACGCTGATCGACTGGAACAGCGGCATCCGCCGCGAGCTTGCGCACCTCTGGGGTGAAGACGAAGCCGACGCGCGCCTGCACCGCTACCACGAGCTCGAGCCGCAGGTCGAGGCCGAGACGCCCGGCATGACCTACCGGAACGTCATGCGCGCCGTCCTGGCGCAGCTCGGCGACGTCCCACCCGGCGAGGAGGACGCGCTCGGCCGGTCGCTGCCGTCGTGGGAGGCGTTCCCCGAGGTGCCGGCGGCGCTCGCGGCGGCGCGCGACCGCGGCTGGCGGCTCGCGATCCTCTCCAACACCGATCCCGACTTCATCGAGGCGTCCAGGGCGCGGCTCGGGGTGCAGTTCGACGAGACGGTCGTCGCCTCCGAGATCGGCTCCTACAAGCCGGCGCACCGCCACTGGGAGGAGTTCTTCGCCCGCACCGGCGCGCCGCAGGGAGGGCCACGTGCACGTCGCCGCGAGTCGCTTCCACGACATTGCGCCTGCGCGCGAGCTCGGGCTGCGCACCGTCTGGATCAACCGCCTCGGCGAGCCGCCCGAGCCGCCGCCCGATCGCGAGCTGCCCGATCTGGCGGGCCTCGCCGACACGCTCGACGAGCTCGTCCCGGCGTGATCGTCCGGCCGCCGCGCCGGGACGACCTCGACGCCGTCCTCGCCGTCATGCGCGCGCACGACACCGCCGGCTGGGGCGGCTCGGACTGGACGCGCGCCGATCTCGCCGAGTACTGGGAGAGCCTCGACCTCGAACGCGACGCGTGGGTGGTCGAGCTGGACGGGCGCGTCGCCGGCTACGCCGACTTCGAGGCGCGCCCACAGGGCCGCCTGCTGGCGGACGGCTACGTCGACCCGTCGGCGCGCGGACTGGGCATCGGCTCCGCTGCTCGCCGCGGCCGTCGAGGATCGGGCTGCCTCCGAGCCGGACGGCGCCGTTCTGCAGTACTCGGCCCTCGACGGGAGCGCGGCCGTTCTTCGAGCGCCGCGGCTACCGCGAGGTGCGTCACGTGTGGCGCATGGTGACCGACCTCGACGGCGCGCGCCGGACGTCGCAGTCCTCGAAGGCATCGAGATCCGCCCCTACCGGCCCGGGGAGGAGCGCGCGATCCACGCAGCGGTCGAAGAGGCGTGGTCGGTTGGTGGGTGGATGCACTACGCCGCGGCCCTTCGACGACTTCGAGCGGCGCAACTCTCGGCCGGGCCGGGCACGATCCGTCGCTGTACCTCGTCGCCGCCGAACGGGGACGAGATCGCAGGCGTCGCGCTCTGCGACTGGAAGCGCAACGGCGAGTGGGGCTGGGTCGAGACGCTCGGCGTGCGCCCCGCCTGGCGGCGCCGGGGCATCGGCCAGGCGCTGCTCCGGAGCGCGTTCCTGGCGTTCTTCGAGCGCGGCGAGCGCACGGTCGCGCTCCAGGTCGACGCGGAGAGCCCGACCGGCGCGACGCGGCTCTACGAGCGCGCCGGCATGCGCGTGCTCTACGAGGTCGTCGTCTGGGAGAAAATGCTGGCCGATGCCTGAGATCCGGCCACCGCGGCCCGACGAGGTCGAGTGCCGCCGTCGAGCTGCTGAACGCGCACGGCCACGCGATGTGGGGCGAGAACACCACGGACGCCGCCGAGGTCGAGCAGTGGTTCGCCTTGCCGGGCGCGGAGCTCCGGGCGGCCGTGCTGCCCGACGGCCGCTTCGCCGGGATGGCGGCCGCGGTCGACATCGCCGAGGATCACGCGATCATCTGGCTGCGGGTCACGATCCACCCGGAGCTCGGCAGCGTGGAGCTCGGCGAGGAGCTCTTCGCCGAGGCTGATCGCCTGGCCCGCGAACGCGGGCGACCCGGGACGGAGATCCACGCCGGCTCCGCGCAGCCCGACGAGCGCGTCGCCGGCATCTACGTGCGGAACGGCTACCGCCTCGTGAGGCACTTCTTCCGCATGGTCGCCCCGCTCGACGACCCGCCCGCCGCGGCCGTCTGGCCCGAGGGCGTCGAGCTGCGCCCGCTCGACCCCGACCGTGACCTGGAGCGCATCTACCAGGCCGACGAGGAGGCGTTCAAGGACCACTGGGGCTCGGCGCCCATGTCGTTCGAGACGTGGCGTGGGCTCTTGGTCCCGCCCGATTGGGACCCGTCGCTCTGGTTCATCGCGTGGGACGACGACGAGATCGCGGGTATCTCCCTCTGCCGCCCGAGCGCCGAAGGCGATCCTGACCTCGGCTGGGTCGAACTGCTCGCGGTCCGCCGTCCCTGGCGCCGCCGCGGCCTCGCGCTTGCGCTGCTCCTGCACTCGTTCGCCGAGCTGCGCGCCCGCGGCCGCCTGAAGGTCGGGCTCGGCGTCGACGCGGAGAACCTCACCGGCGCCGTCCGGCTCTACGAGCGGGCCGGGATGGCGCCCACGCAGCAGTTCGACGTGTACGAGGCCGTCGTATGAGTCCCGCGTAGACTTCCTTCGTGGCAGAGCGGATCGACGTCTCGATCGAGCACCGGCACGACCCGGAGCCGGACGCCGACGGCAAGCGCCCGGCCAACACGTGCCCTTCCTGCGGCTCGCACTACCGCGACGACGAGCTCGATCGCACCCTGCGCGTCTGCCCGCAGTGCGGGCACCATTTCCCTGTCCACGCGCGCGCACGGATCGATCAGCTCGCGGACGAAGGCAGCTTCACGGAGGAGGCCTCCGGCCTGCGCTCGAAGGACCCGCTCGACTTCTTCGACCTGCGCCCGTACACGGAGCGAATCGCCGAGGCGGAGCTCGCCACCGGGCTCGGGGACGCGATGGTGATCGGCGCCGGCGCGATCGGCGGCCACGACTGCGAGCTGGCCGTCATGGACTTCGGGTTCATGGGCGGCTCGATGGGCAGCGTCGTCGGCGAGAAGTTCGCACGCGCGTGCGAGGGTGCGGCCGAGCGCGGCGTTCCGCTCGTGACTGTCACCGCTTCGGGTGGCGCGCGCATGCAGGAGGGGATCCTGTCGCTGATGCAGCTGCCGAAGACGGTCTGCGCCGTCGCTGACCTCCACGACGCCGGCGGCGCGATGGTGACCGTCATGGCGCACCCGACCACGGCAGGTGTGCTCGCCAGCTTCGCCACGCTGGGCGACATGACGATCGCCGAGCCGGGCGCTCTCCTTGCCTTCACCGGCCCGCGCGTCGTCCAGCAGACCACGCGCGAGAAGCTCCCCGACGACTTCGGGCTGGCCGAGTCGAACTATCGCTTCGGCCACCTCGACGCGATCGTTCCCCGGCCCGAGCTCCGCGACTACGTCACCCGCGTGCTCATGCTCTTCGATGGCCGCTGAAGACGAGATCCGCCTCCGCGAGCGGCTGAGCAAGCTGCGTTCGCTGCCGCTTCTGCGCGGCGCCCGCGTCTCGGGCGAGCTCGCCAAGCTCCAGCGCCAGCTCGAGCGCATCGGCGCGCCGCTCGACGAGGACGAGATCTGGCGGTCGGTCAAGCTGGCCCGCCACGAGGAGCGGCCGTACGCGCTCGACTACGTCGACCGGATCTTCCAGGACTTCGTCGAGATCCACGGTGACCGCGCACGGGCCGACGACCTGGCCGCTCGTCGCCGGCATCGCCCGCTTCGAGGGCCGCACCGTGATCGTGATCGGCCAGCAGAAGGGCCGCGACATCGCCGAGCGCACGCGGCGGAACTTCGGCATGGCGTACCCGGAGGGCTACCGCAAGGCCATGCGCGCCATGACGCTCGCCGAGCGCCACGGCTTCCCGCTGCTCACGTTCGTGGACACGCCGGGTGCGTATCCGGGCGTCGCCGCCGAGCAGCACGGGCAGGGCGGCGCCATCGCGGCCTCGCAGGCGATCATGGCCCGGCTGCCCGTCCCGATCGTCAGCACGATCATCGGCGAGGGCGGCTCCGGCGGCGCGATCGCGATCGCGCTCGCCGACAGGGTGCTCATGCAGGAGAACGCGCTCTACTCGGTGATCTCGCCCGAGGGCTGCGCCGCCATCCTGTGGCGCGACGCCAACGAGGCGCCCAAGGCGGCCGCGGCCCTGCGGCCGGACGCGCGCCACTGCCTCGAGCTCGGCGTCATCGACGGGATCGTGCCGGAGCCGCCCGGCGGCGCGCACACCGACCACGAGGAGTCTGCCCGGCTGCTGGCGCGCTCGCTCTCGGATGCGCTCGGTGGCCTGGAGGGAACCCCCGGCGATCAGTTGCGCCGACGCCGCCGGGAGCGCTTCCGTAGGATCGGCGTCTTCACCGAGGCGCTCGCACCCTCCGCTGCCCCCTCCTAGGGCGTTTTCCACACCATCCACAGCCTTATCCCCCGGGCCTTCGGCCGCGCCGACGGCTAGAAATGGGCCATGCCGCTCCGCGAATACCGGCAAAAGCGCGACCCAAAAAAGACGCCGGAGCCGTTCAGGGGTACGAAAAAGGCTGGAAAACGCCCTATTTTTGTCGTGCAGCGCCACGACGCGCGTCGCCTGCACTACGACTTCCGCCTGGAAATCGGCGGTGCGCTCGCGAGCTGGGCCGTGCCAAAAGGCATTCCGCTCGAGCCGGGCGCTCGCGCGCTCGCCGTGCACGTCGAGGACCACCCGCTCGAGTACGCCAGCTTCGAGGGCGAGATCCCCAAGGGGCAGTACGGCGCGGGCACCGTCGAGGTGTGGGATCACGGCACGTTCGAGCTGCTCGAGGAGAAGCGCGACGGCGGCCTGACCGTCCGCCTGCACGGCGAGCGGCTCGAAGGGACGTGGACGCTCGTCCCCGCCCATCTGGACGGGCAGGAGAAGAACTGGCTGCTGCTCCGCAAGCGCGACGACTCCACGTCCGGTGCGCGAACGCGGCAGGAGTACGTGCCGATGCTCGCGACCCTCTCCGACACGGTGCCGACGGGGGCGGGCTGGCTGTTCGAGGTCAAGTGGGACGGGTACCGAGCGCTCGCGCGACTCGTCGCCGGCGAGGGCGCCACGCTCGAGAGCCGGCGCGGCAACGACCTGACCGAGCGCTTCCGCTCCGTCGCCAGCGCGCTGCCGCGGGCCGTGCGCTCGCCCGACTGCGTGCTCGACGGCGAGGTGTGCGCACTTGACGACCGCGGGCGCTCGAGCTTCTCGCTCATGCAGCAGGGCAAGCCCGACACGCCCATCGTCTACTTCGTCTTCGACGTCCTCGAGATCGAGGGCGAGCCGGTCATCGACCTACCGCTGACCGAGCGCCGCAAGCGCCTCGAGGCGCTGCTCGACAGGCGCAACCGCACCGTCCGCCTCTCCGAGGCGTTCGACGACGGCCCCAGCCTCTTCAGGGCCGCCGAGGAGCAGCAGCTCGAGGGGATCATGGCCAAGAAGGCCGCCTCGCGGTACCTGCCCGGGAAACGCACCCGCGACTGGCAGAAGATCAAGACGCACGGCCGCCAGGAGTTCGTGATCTGCGGCTACACGAAAGGCCAGGGGCGCCGCTCCGCCGGGTTCGGGGCACTGATCCTGGGCGTGTACCGCGGGCGCGAGCTCCGGTACGTCGGCAACGTCGGCACCGGCTTCACCGAGGCCGAGATCGAGCGGCTGCTCGAGAAGCTGCGGCCGCTCGAACGCCCGGGCACGCCGTTCGCCGAGGCGCCGAAGATGCCGCGCGTCCGCCGCGACGCAGTCGTGTGGGTCGAGCCGAAGCTCGTTTGCGAGGTCTCGTTCAGCGAGTGGACGCACGACGAGCATCTGCGCCAGCCGGTGTACCAGGGGCTGCGCTCCGACAAGGCGCCGCAGGACGTCCGCCAGGAGCTGCCGGTCGAGGACGAGATCTCGAGCGGCGGGCACCTGCTGAAGCTCTCGAACCTCGACAAGGTCTTCTGGCCGGAGGAAGGCATCACGAAGGGCGACCTGCTCGCCTACTACCGCGCGATCGCGCCGACCGTGGTCCCGCACCTGCGCGACCGGCCCTTCACGCTCAAGCGGTATCCCGACGGCTGGCAGGGCGAGTTCTTCTTCCAGAAGGACGCGCCCCGCGGGATGCCGGAGTGGATCAGGCGCGTGCCGGTCAGAGCGACGACGCGCGAGGCGCCGCGGCGCACCCGCGAGATCCAGGCGCCGCTCGTGAACGACGAGCTGTCGCTGCTCTGGATGGTGAACATGGGCTGCATCGACCTCAACGCGTGGTACTCGCGCATCGACCGGCCGGACCGCCCCGACTTCGTCCTCTTCGACCTCGACCCCTCGGAGGGCGTCGGCTTCCCCGAGACGGTCGAGGTCGCGCTGCTCGTCAAGCAGGTGATGGACGCCCTCGGCCTCGAGTGCTTCCCGAAGACGAGCGGGTCGAAGGGGATCCACGTGCTCGTCCCGGTCGAGCGCCGCTACACCTACGCCGATACGCGCCGCTTCGCGGAGATCGTCGCCGGCGCGCTCGCGCGCACGCACCGCGGGCTCGTCACCACCGAGTGGTCGAAGGCCAAGCGCCGCGGCGTGCTGGTCGACGCGAACCAGAACGGCGAGGGCAAGACGATCGCGAGCGTCTACTCGGTGCGGCCGCGGCCGGGCGCGACGGTCTCGACGCCGCTGCGCTGGGACGAGGTCACCACCGACCTCGACCCCACGGCGTTCACGATGGAGGCCGTGCTCGCGCGCGTGGAGCGCCACGGCGACCTGTACGCGCCGGTGCTGGAGACGAGGCAGCGCCTCGAGCCGGCGCTCAAGAAGCTGGACGCCTAGAAGCCTTCGCGGTCCTCGTGCTGGCCCATCCCGATGATGCCGGGATCGCGCTGATCCGCGGCGTGGTCAGCCTTTTCCGCCTGGTAGCTGTCGTAGCTCTCCTCCGACTCCTCGGAAAGCCCGGTCTTCGCCGGTTCATTGGTATTGCCGTTGACGCGGTTCCACCACTCTTTCAGGCCCATCAGGTCGCCTCCTCATCTTCCTCCGCGGCTTCCGCACCGGCGAAGTCGTATTCCTTGGTCTCGACGTCGTCCTTGATGCCCTCGTAGTCCTCGAGCGGCGCGGGCCCGTCCGGGCCGGCGTTGCGGATCGGCGTCCTCTTCGCGCTCGAGCCGGTCGCCGTCGCCTACCAGGCGTCCCCACCATTCCCGCAGTCCCATGTGCGGGATGCTACTCCCCGCGCCGGAGCAGTTTCACGTAGCGGCCGACGATGTCGAAGCCGAGCCGCCGGTACAGCTCCTGCGGCCAGTCCTCGGCGTCGGCGACGAGGAAGACGAAGTCGGCGCCCGAGCTGCGCGCCTCCTCGCTCGCGCGGGTGACGACGGCCTTGGCGTGGCCGTGCCCGCGGTGCTCCGGGAGCGTGGCCACGTCCTCGATCTGGCCGTCGCGGCCGTCCCTGTAGAGGTCGGCGTACGAGACGACGGCGCCGTCGGAGAGCGCTCCGAACGAGCGCACGGTCACCCACCGCTCGAGCAGCGGCTTGTAGTCGAGCAGCTGCGCCGTGACCGCGGGCGTGCTCCACTCGTAGGTGCGCATCATGCGCTCGCGGGCGCCGCGGACGCCCTCGTGGCCGACCTCCGCCACGGCGTTCGTGTCGACCGGCTCCGGCTCGCGTAGCTGCGCCATGACGATGTGGCGCTCGGGCTCCCAGCCCGGAAGCCCGGCCGCGACGCGCTCACCCTCCTCCGCATGCCGGAACAGGATGGCGCGATGGCGCAGGCCGGCGTCCGAGAAGATCCGCTCGGCCTCGGCGGCGAGCTCCTCGGGGGAGGAGACCGGCTGATCGACGTAGAGGAGGTTCGAGTCGTAGCGAAGCGGCAGCTCGGGCGTGAGCACGGCGGTGCCGAAGCGCGACGGCTGCTCCGCCGTCCCGCGCACGTCGCCCCGGCGCAGGAACGCGAACGCCCGCTCGAGATGGTCAGTCGCGCGCTCCACGGGTCGCTTCTACCATCGGCGCGTGATCCAGGTGTCCGTCATCGGGAGCGGGGCCGAGCACGCGGGCCGGGCTGAGGAGGTTGGCCGCCTGCTGGCCGAGCGCGGGGCGACCGTCGTGACCGGCGGGGGCGGCGAGGTGATGGCCGCGGCCGCGCGGGGCGCCAAGGCGGCCGGGGGCACGACGATCGCGATCGTGCCCGGCGAGAGCCGTGCCGGAGCGAACGAGTGGAGTGACCACGTGGTCGTCACCGGGATCGGGCACGCGCGCAATCTCGCCGTCGTCGCCTCGGGCGACGCGGTGATCGCGGTCGGCGGCTCGTGGGGGACGCTCGCCGAGATCGGGTTTGCGATGCGTCTCGGCCGCCGCGTCGTGGTGGTCGAGCCGGGCTGGGAGATCCGCGGCGTCGACCGGGCCGGCTCACCCGCCGAGGCGGTCGAGCTCGCCCTGAGCGACCTCGGCTAGCCGCCGTTCGAGGAAGGCTCGCTCGACCGGGTTCGTCGCCAGGGCGAGTGCCTGCCGGTAGGCCGCCGCCGCCTCGTTCCTGCGGCCGAGCCGGCGCAGGAGGTCGGCGCGTGTCGCGTGGAGCAGGTGGTAGCGCTCGAGCTCGTCAAGGCCGTCGAGACGTGCCAGGCCGGCTTCGGGCCCGTCGGCCATCGCCACGGCTACGGCCCGGTTGAGCTCGACGACCGGCGAGGGCTGGACGCGCGCGAGCTCGCCGTAGAGCGCCGCGATCTGCGGCCAGTCGGTTGCATCCGCGGCCGGCGCCTCGGAGTGCAACGCCGCGATTGCTGCCTGGAGCTGGTACGGCCCGGGTCGCCGGAGCCGGAGCGCACGGTCGAGCACGCGTGCGCCCTCCGCGATCTCCGCGCCGTTCCAGGTAGTGCGGTCCTGCTCGGCGAGCAGGACGAGCTCGCCGCCGGCGCCCGTGCGGGCGAGCCGCCGCGAGTCCTGGAAGAGCAGGAGCGCGAGCAGGCCGAGCGCCTCCGGCTCGTCGGGCATCAGGACCGCGAGCAGCCGTCCCAGGCGGATCGCCTCGTCACACAGCTCCGCGCGTACCAGCCCGGCGCCGCCCGTGGCCGCATACCCCTCGTTGAAGATCAGGTAGACGACGGTGAGCACGACGCCGAGCCGCTCGGGCAGCAGGTGGTCGGGCGGCACGCGGAACGGGATCCCGGCCTGCCGGATCTTCCGCTTCGCGCGCACGAGCCGCTGGGCCAGCGTCGGCTCGGGCAGAAGGAAGGCACGGGCGATCTCCGGCGTCTGGAGCCCGCCGACGAGCCGCAGCGTGAGCGCCACCTGCGCATCGGGCGCGAGCGCGGGGTGGCAGCAGGTGAAGAGCAGGCCGAGCCGCTCGTCGGGGATCGTGCTCTCGTCGAGGTCGTCCGTTGCCGCCACCTCCTCCAGCCGCGCGAGCAGCTCTGTCTTGCGCTCGAGGTTTCGCTCGCGGCGGATGCGGTCGATCGCGCGGTTCCGCGCCGTGGTGACGATCCACGCACCCGGGTTGGCGGGCACGCCGTCTCGCGGCCAGCGCTCAAGCGCGATCGTGAACGCGTCCTGCACCGCGTCCTCGGCGCGGTCGAGATCCCCGAGCGTGCGCGCCAGGTAGGCGAGCGAGCGGCCCCACTCCTCGCGGAACGCGCGTGCGACCGCGTCTATCCGCCGGCCCTCCGCGCGACCAGCGGCCGGATCTCCACCGAGCCGCGCGCCGCGACCGGCACGCGCGCCGCCATGTCGATCGCCTCGTCGAGGTCGGTGCACTCGATCAGAAACAGGCCGCCGATCAGCTCCTTCGTCTCCGCATACGGCCCGTCGGTGATGACCGCCCGGCCGTCCTCGTGGCGCAGCGTCTTCGCCGTTTCGGGGCCGTCGAGCTCGAAGCCCTCGACCGACTTCGCATGCGAGCCGAGGTAGTCGAAGAGCTCGATCCACTGCGGCATGACCTCGGCGCGGGCCTGCTCGATCTCCTCGGGCGTCATCGCGGCGGCGCGGGACGGGTCGCTGTAGATGAGGAGCGAGTACTTCATGACTCGTCTCCGTAGACGGGGCGCACCTCGATGCCGCCCCGGCCCTTCGGCGCCGGCAGCGCCTGCGCGAGCTCGAGCGCGCCGTCGATCGACGCAGCCTCGACCAGGAACACCCCGCCGAGCGCCTCGCGCGTCTCGGCGTACGGGCCGTCGGTCACGAGCGTACTCCCGTCCTGGACGCGGACGGTCGTCGCGCTCGACGTCGGGCCGAGCTCGGCGGCGCGCAGCACCTCGCCGCGCCGGGCGACGGCGCCGTACTGCTCACGGCGCGCCTCCTGCTGGCCCTCGGAGAGGGCGTCCCAGCCCGTCTCGTCGCCGTGGATCATCAGCAAGAACTTCATCCGTTTCCTGCCCCCCTCTGGTCGGTCTACTCCACCGACGAACGGGACGGCTCGAGATCGACAAGCGGCGTCTCGAGGCGGCCGGCGGTGAGCGCTTCCCGCCAGGCGCCGTAGATCCGCGTCCCGTTGCCGGGCGGGGAAAGCGGCTCGGGCAGCGCGTCCGGCTCGAACCAGCCGAACGCGGACACCTCAGCCGGGTCGACGACGACGCCGGCGCCTCCGACGGGAACGGCGTGGTAGTACGAGACCGCGCAGTACTCCGGGTCGACCCCGTTCCGGCCGGCGGGCGTGTACTCGTCGATCCAGTGGCCGAGGTAGCCGACGATCCGCACGCGGATCCCCGCCTCTTCGAGCGCCTCTCGCTCCGCGCACACGGCGGGGTGCTCGTCGCCGTCGCAGAAGCCGGAGGGCGCGCACCAGCAGCCGAGCCACGGCTCGATTGCCCGCCGGGTGAGCAGCAACCGGCCGTCCGCGACGACGAGTGCGCCCGCAGCCGGCTTGGCGTTCAGCCAGTGCGGCGTACCGCACGCGGCGCAGCGGACGGGGGCGTGCGCCCCGATCCACGCGCCGCAGCTGGAGCAGTGCTGCGGCATCTCAGACCAGCATCGCGTCGAGCAGCGCCAGCGCGCCGCTCTTGTCGAGCGGCTCGTTGAGGTTGCCGCACTTCGGTGACTGCACGCAGGAGGGGCAGCCGTGCTCGCACGGGCAGCCGCGGATCATGCGCGCCGTGTCGGCGACCCAGTCGCCGAAGACGTCGTAGCCGCGCTCGGTGATACCGACACCGCCGGCGTGGCCGTCGTAGACGAAGATCGTCGGCCGACCGGTCTGGAAATGGACGTTGGTGGAGAGGCCGCCGATGTCCCACCGGTCGCACATCGCCCAGAGAGGCAACAGTGCGATCAGGGCGTGCTCGGCCGCGTGGAGGGTGCCGAGCAGCCGCGGCATCTGCTCGGAGCCGTGCAGCTGCTCGGGCTCCGGCAGGAACCAGATCGCCTCCGTGTCGAACTGGGTCGGCGGCAGGTCGAGCGGCTCGAGATCGATCGTCGAGCCGTCGCGGATCGCCTTGCGCTGGAAGGCGACCACCTGCTCCGTCACGGTGACGCGCCCGAAGAAGACGTCGCAGCCGAGCGCGCGCATGCGGCGCAGCTCCTCGTCGATCGCCGTTGTCGTCTCCTTCTTCGCCTGCGTGTAGTAGTCGCCGCGGAAGGGCTCGACGAGCGCGGTCCGGCCCTCGAGGTCGAACGCGGTGACGCGGTACGACTCGCCCGCATGCAGGTAGATCGCGCCGTCGTGCACCGTCGAGTAGGCGCGCTCGCGCTCGGCGACGCCGAGCACCGAGCCGGTCTCCTCGTCGACGATCGTGAACGGGTCGGGCGTCGCCGAGCGCAGGCCGAAACGCGCGGCCGGGTAGTCGCGGCCGTTCCAGACCCAGCCGGCCTTCGTGCGCTCGAGCTCGGGCAGCACCGCCGCCCGCTCCAGTGCCCGCGAGCCGAGGATGGCCGTGTCCTGCTCGTCGAGCGGCGCCTCGAAGGCGGCCGCACGGACGTGGCCGTCCAGGACGCGGTCGTTCTCGTGGTCGAGGATCGCGGCCTCGACGCGGCGGCGCAGCAGCGTCTCCGGCTCGCGCATGAAGTACTGGTCGAGCGCGTCCTCGCTCGCGACGAGCACGGCGAGCCCGTGGCCTCGCCGGCCGGCGCGCCCCCACTGCTGGCGCAGGCTCGACATCGTCCCCGGGAAGCCGACCGAGATGACGGCGTCGAGCAGGCCGACGTCGATGCCCAGCTCGAGCGCGTCGGTGGCGGCGACGCCGAGCAGCTCGCCCTCGACCAGCCGCCGCTCGATCTCGCGTCGCTGCGCCGGCGTGTAGCCCGCCCGGTACGGCGAGAGGCGCGCGGCAAGCTCAGCATCCAGGCGGTCGGCGGTGAAGCGGTGCACCAGCTCGGCCGCCTTGCGGCTCTTCGCGAAGCAGAGCGTGCGCAGGCCGTGCTCGACGAGGCCGGCCATCAGCCGCGACGCCTCGCCGAGCGCGCTCGCGCGCAGCCCGAGCTCGGCGTCGGTCAGCGGCGGGTTCCAGAGCGCCACCGTGCGCTCTGCCCGCGGCGCGCCGTCATCGTGGATGACCTCGGCCTCGACGCCGGCCAGCGTCTGCGCCAGCTCGGCCGGGTTGGCGATCGTGGCCGAGGCGAGCAGCAGCTGCGGATCGGCTCCGTAGACCCTCGCGATGCGACGCAGGCGGCGCAGGACGTTGCCGACGTGCGAGCCGAAGACGCCGCGGTAGACGTGCGCCTCGTCGACGACGATGTAGCGCAGGTTGGCAAGCACGTCGCCCCAGCGGTCGTGGTGGGGGAGCACGCCGATGTGCAGCATGTCGGGGTTGGTGAGGACGACGTTCGCCGATTTGCGGATCTGCCAGCGCCGCTCGCCCGGCGTATCGCCGTCGTAGATCGCCGCGCGCACGCGGGGCACGCCGAGCCCCGTGAGGCCGCGCAGCTGGTCCTGTGCGAGCGCTTTGGTCGGGTAGAGGTAGAGCGCCCGGTGCTTCGGCTCGCGCGCGAGCGCGTCCAGCACCGGCAGGTTGAAGGCGAGGGTCTTGCCGCTCGCGGTGCCGGTGGTGACGATCAGGTGGCGGCCGTGGGTCGCCGCCAGCCACGCATGCGCCTGGTGCGAGTACAGGCGGTCGATGCCGTGGGCGGACAGCGCGTGCGCGACGCGCGGGTGGAGGCCCGGCGGCAGCTCGACGAGCTCCGCGTCCCGCGACGGCTCGATGCCGAGGTAGGCGAGCTCGTCGTCCGCGGTCGCAAGGACGTCGTCCCAGGGCGCGACGTCGACGGCTCGGCTCATTCAGTGCCCCTTCCGGCGATAGTCAGTGCATCCCTGGCGGCACCCGGCGCCGCCATGCTGCGTCCTCAGTCGCCCCAATGTGTTCCACATTGAAGCTCCCTGCGTCCTTGCCTGGCGACCCCGGGCACTCGCCAGGAACGCGAGACCATCACCGGAAGGGGCACTACCCGATGCTAGCGTCCTCGTACCGGGGTGCTCCGCCACGCGGCGGGGCTGAGATCACACCCGCGAACCTGATCGGGGTAATGCCCGCGAAGGGAGAGCTGTGGTTCCACGAGCACTGACGATCGCCGGCTCCGACTCAGGGGGCGGCGCCGGCATCCAGGCCGACCTGAAGGCGTTCGCCGCGACGCGCTGCCACGGCATGAGCGCGATCGTCGCGCTGACCGCGCAGGACACGATGGGCGTCAACGGCACGCTCGAGGTGCCGCCGCCGTTCGTCGAGCTGCAGATGAGGACGGCCTTCTGCGATCCCGGCGTGGACGCGGCGAAGACGGGCATGCTGTACAGCCGGGAGATCATCGAGACGGTCGCGGACTTCCTCGAGGCGCACCCGGTGCCGCTCGTCGTCGATCCTGTGATGGTCGCCAGCTCGGGCGCCCGCCTGCTCCAGGAGGATGCCGTTGACGTGCTGGTCGAGCGGCTCTTCCCACTCGCGACCGTCGTGACCCCGAACCTGATGGAGGCGCAGGCGCTCGCCGGCGGGAAGGGCAGCCGGCGTGAGCTCGCCGAGGCGATCCACGCCCGCGGCGCGCCCGCAGTGGTCGTGACGGGCGGACACGGCGACCCGCCGGTCGATCACTTCTTCGACGGCGTCGACCACATCGAGATCCCGGTACGGCGCCACGACGTCGCCGCGACGCACGGCGCCGGGTGCACGCACTCGGCCGCGCTGACCGGCCTCCTGGCACACGGCCGGCCACTCCCGGCCGCGGCCCGCGAGGCGGCCGCGCTCGCGGCGCGCGCCGTTCAGCACGGGCACCCGGAGCTCGGCCGCGGTGACGGCCCCGTGGACGTGCTCGCAGCGTGATCGGCGCGGCCCTCCGCACGCTGCGCGAGCGCAGGCCGCTCGTGCACCAGATCACCAACTACGTGGTCATGAACGAGACCGCCAATGCGACGCTGGCGATCGGTGCTCTGCCCGTCATGGCCCACGCGCGCGAGGAGGTGGAGCAGATGGCCTCCGCCGCCGGCGCGCTCGTCCTGAACATCGGCACCCTGTCGCCGCACTGGGTCGAGGCGATGCTGCTCGCCGGGCGGGCGGCGAACACCGCAGGCGTCCCCGTGGTGCTCGACCCCGTCGGCGCCGGCGCCACCGACTACCGGACGGAGACCGCGCGCCGGATCGCCGGCGAGGTCGAGCTGGCGGTCGTGCGCGGCAATGCCGCCGAGATCGCCACGCTCGCCGGGCGCGAGGCCGACATCCGAGGCGTCGAGTCCGTGGGCGCCGAGAGCAGCGCGGAGCTCGCGAGGGCGGCTGCGCGAGCACTCGGCACCGTCGCCGCCGTCACCGGTCCCGTCGACCACGTCTCCGACGGAGAAGCCGTGAACGCGGTCGCGAACGGCCATCCGCTGCTCGCCACCGTCACGGGGACCGGCTGCATGTCCACGGCGATGACGGGCTGCTTCCTCGCTGTCGCCCCGCCCCTCGAGGCGGCCACGGCGGCCCTCGTTGCCTTCGGCCTCGCCGGGGAGGACGCAGCGGTCGAGGCGCGGGGCCCGGGCTCGTTCCACGTCGGCCTCTACGACGCGCTCGCCGCGCTCGACCCGGGCACGCTGGACGGGCGCGCCCGCGTAACGCGCGCGTGAAGCTGCACGCGATCGTCCGCGACCTCGAGACCGCCGAGCGTGCGGTGTCGGGAGGCGCGACCGTCGTCCAGCTGCGGCTCAAGGACGCGCCGACGGCCGACGTCGTCGCGGCCGGGCGGCCCATCCGGGCGCTTCCGGCCACGTTCGTCGTCAACGACGACGTCGCCGCGGCCCTCGAGCTGGCCGCCGACGGCGTGCACCTCGGCCGCTCAGACGAGGGCGCCGAGCAGGCGCTCGCCGCGGGGCTGCTGCTCGGCCGGTCCGCGTCGTCGGTCGAGGAGGCGCTCGACGCGGCAGCACGCGGCGCCGCGTACATCGGCGCCGGCCCCGTCTGGGCGACGCCGTCGAAGGAGGACGCCGACCCGCCGATCGGCCTTGACGTGCTCACGGCGATCTGCAGGGCCGTCTCCGTCCCGGTCGTCGCGATCGGCGGCGTCGATGCGTCGAACGCCGCCGACTGCATCCGCGCCGGCGCGGCCGGCGTCGCGGTCATCCGCGCCGCCGGGGATGCGCGCGCCCTGGTCGAGGCGATGCAGGGGCTTGATGCGGCTCGCTGACCTCGGCGAGCTCGGCCTGCTCGCAGAACTCGAGCGGCGCGGCCTCGCACGCGCCATCGACGCCGACGCGGCCCTCGTGCCGCCCGATCTCGTCGTCACGCAGGACGCGCTTGTCGAGGGCGTGCACTTCCGGCTCGACTGGACGTCGATGCGCGACCTGGGCTGGAAGGCGGCTGCCGTCAACCTGAGCGATCTGGCCGCGTCCGGCGCCGAACCGTTTGGCCTGGCCGTCACGCTCGCGGTGCCGGGGGCGACCGCGGTTGCCGATGTTCTCGAGCTGTACGAGGGCATCGCCGAGACCGGCGTCCCGGTGATCGGCGGCGATACGACGGAGGCGCCGCAGCTCGTCCTCAGCGTCACCGCGCTCGGCCGCTCGCCGCGGGTGCCCGGCCGTTCTGGCGCCCGGCCCGGCGATGCGCTCGTCGTCACCGGCCCGCTCGGCGCCTCCGCGGCCGGTTTCGAGGCGCTCCGACACGGCATCGACTCGCCGCTTGTCCGCACGCACCTGCGCCCACCGCTCCGCCTGGCCGAGGGCCGCCGGTTGGCCGCTGTCGCCACGGCGATGCTCGACCTGTCGGACGGGCTGGCCACCGACGCCGGCCACCTGGCGGCCCGCTCGGCCTGCCGTGTCGTCGTGGAGCTCGAGCAGGTCCCGGTCGCGACAGGGGTGGCCGATGTCGCGGTCCGCGTCAACCGATCGCCGTGGGAGCTCGTATGTGCCTTCGGTGAGGACTACGAGCTGCTCGCCGCGCTGCCCGTGGAGGATGCGGCCGCGTGCGGCTTTCCGGTCATCGGGCGCTGCGAGCCGGGCGCCGGCCTGGCTCTCCTCCTCGCCGGCGAGCCGCTGTCGCTGGCCGGCTGGGAGCACTTCACACGCCACGCTTGACTGCCGGGAGGCGGGCGGTACGCTGACCGGGCGAGCGACCGCGCCCGGCGGGCGAGGGGAGGGACCTGGGTGCTTCAGTTCCTAGTCGGACGCGTGATCTGGTCGATTGTCCTGTTCCTCGTGCTCACGTTCGCGACGTTCTGCCTCTTCTTCATGATTCCCTCTGACCCATTGCAGGCGACGAGGTCGAGCGAGACGGAGGGGCTCCCGATCAAGAACCTCTACGCGTTCAACGGCCCCTTCTACGTCGACTGGGCGAGGTTCGTCTGGCGGATCACGGCCCACCAGGACCTCGGCCACTCGATCGTCGACCGGCAGCCGGTCACCCAGAAGATCATGACCGCGGCGCCGATCACGCTGTCGCTGATCATCGGCGGGATGTTCGCGTGGATGTTCATCGCCATCCCGCTCGGCGTCCTGTCCGCGCTCCGGCCGCGCTCGCTCTTAGACCGATTCGGGGTCATCTTCGTGCTGATCGGGATCTCGGTGCACCCGATCTGGCTGGGGATGATCCTGCGCTACACCTTCGCCGGCCACTTCCACGTCGCGCCGGCGGGCGGCTACTGCAACCTCGTCCACCCGGTCGGCAGCTGCGGCGGCCCGGTCGACTGGACGTCGCACCTGCTCATGCCCTGGTTCACGTTCGCGCTCCTGTTCGCGGCCGTCTACGTTCGCATGGTGCGCGCGAGCGTGATGGAGACCCTGCACGAGGACTACGTCCGCACCGCCCGTGCCAAGGGTGCCCCGGAGCGCGTTGTCATCCGCCGGCACGTGCTGCGCAACGCCATGACGCCGATCGTGGCCATGGCGGGGGCCGACATGGCGATGGCGATCGCCGGCCCGATCGGCGGGGCGATCCTGATCGAGCGTGTCTACGGCCTGCCCGGCATCGGGCAGCTCGCCGTGCAGAGCTTCGCCCGCCGCGACATGCCCATGATCCTGGGCATCACCATCTGGGTCATGGTGCTGATCCTCGTGCTCAACCTGATCGCCGACATCATCCTCGCCTTCGTCGACCCACGGATCACCCTGCGCCCGGAGTCGGTCGACCGGCCGGAGCCGCGCACTCGGCAGTCGGCCGAGCCGGTCATCGTCTCGACCGAGACCGCCTGAGCGTGCGCGCAGTCACCGACGCGTCGTTCGAGCGCGACGTCCTGAGCTCGCCACGGCCGGTGGTCGTCGACTTCTGGGCGCCGTGGTGCGGGCCGTGCAAGGCCGTCGAGCCGATCCTCACTGCGCTTGCGGCCGAGCACGAAGGAGTCGAGTTCGTGCGCATGGACGTCGACGCCAATCCGCTCACGGCGGCTCGCTACGGCGTGCTCAGCCTGCCGACGGCGACCCTCTTCGCCGGCGGCGCGCCGGCCGCCACGGTGCCGGGCGCGCGGCGGCGGAACGAGTACGAGCGGGCGTGGGCGGACTGGCTACAGCCGGCCGAGCAGGGCGGCGAGTCGTAGCAGCGGCACGCGCCAGATGGCCTCCAGCACGATCGAGCGGCTCATCTTGGACCCGCCGTGCTCGCGGTCGGCGAAGGTGATCGGCACCTCCACGACGCGGAACCCGGCGCGGATCGCGCGGTAGGTGGTCTCGATCTGGAACGCGTAGCCCGCCGATGACACCGCGTCCAGGTCGATCCCCTCGAGCACCGCGCGCCGGTAGCACTTGAAGCCGCCGGTCAGGTCGTGGACGCGCAGGCCGAGCAGCACCTGCGCGTACAGTGACCCGCCGCGCGAGATCACCCGGCGCACGAGCCCCCAGTTGCGCACCCCACCTCCACGCTCGTAGCGCGAGCCGAGTGCCAGGTCGGCCTTCGCGGTCGCCTCGATCAGCCGCGGGACGTCGTCGGGGTCGTGCGAGAAGTCGCAGTCCATCTCGAGGATCAGCTCGGCCCCGGCGGCCAGCGCGTCGCGGAACCCGTCCAGGTACGCAGGCCCGATCCCCTGCTTTGCCGGCCGGTGCAGCACGCGTACGTAGGCCAGCTCAGCGGCCAGCCGGTCGGCGATCGCACCGGTGCCGTCCGGCGAGTTGTCGTCGATGACCAGCACCGCGTCCTCGGGGCCGAGCACCTCGCCCAGGGCGCGCAGCATCGGCTCGAGGTTCTCCCGCTCGTTGTAGGTGGGTAGGCAGATCAGAGCGTGCACGGACGCACAATAAGATCGGGACGTGGCGACGGGGCTCCCTCGCAACAGCGACGTCGCCGACCAGTTCGACCTGTTGGCCGATCTGCTCGAGCTCGAGGACACCGACGCGTTCCAGGTGATCGCCTACCGGCGCGCCGCCGGGCTGATCCGTGAGACGCCGCGCCCGGTGGCCGAGCTGGCGCTCGCGGGGCGGGCGAAGGAGCTGCCCGGGCATCGGCGCGACGATCGAAGGGAAGATCGTCCAGATCGTCGAGAAGGGCGAGATCGAGACGCTCACGCGACACAAGGGGCGCGTCCCGCCCGAGGTGGTCACCTTCATGAAGCTGCCCGGCCTCGGCCCCAAGACGGTGCGGCGCATCTGGCAGGAGCTCGGCATCACCACGCGCGACGAGCTGCGCGCGGCGGCCGAGCAGCAGCAGCTCCGCACGCTCAGAGGCCTCGGCGCGAAGACCGAGGAGAACGTCATCAAGACGCTGGCCGCGAAGCCGGCCGGCCCGCCGCGGACGCTGCTCGGCACGGCGCTGCCGGCGCTGCTCGCCGTCGTCGAGGTGCTGCTCGAGCACCCGGCCGCCGACCTCGTCTCCGAGGCGGGCAGCGCGCGCCGGCGGCGCGAGACTGTCCGCGACCTGGACATCATCGCCACGGCGACCGACCCGAAGGCGCTCACCGAGCACCTGACGAAGTTCCCGTGGGTGGCCGAGGTCGCCGCCCAGGGACCGACGAAGGCGACCGTCGTCTCCCATGACGGGCTCCGCTTCGACCTGCGCGTCGTCCCGCCCGAGTCGTACGGCGACCTGCTCCAGCACTTCACCGGCTCGAAGGACCACAACGTCGCGCTTCGCGAGGATGCGGTGCGCCGCGGGCTCTCGATCTCCGAGTACGGCGTGCAGACCGTCGAGACGAAGGAGGTCTTCCAGACGCGCTCGGAGGAGGAGCTGTACGCCTTCCTCGGCTACCAGTTCATCCCGCCGGAGCTGCGCGAGAACCGCGGCGAGTTGGCGGCCGCGCGCGAGGGCTCGATCCCGAGGCTTGTCGAGGCATCCGAGCTCCGTGGCGACCTGCACACCCACACGGGCTGGTCTGATGGGCGGAACACCGTCGAGGAGATGGCTGGCGCGGCGCGCGAGCGCGGCTACGCCTACCTGGCCATCTGCGACCACTCGCACCGGCTGCGCGACGGCGCGCTCGAGGCGCAGGCCGAGGAGATCGAGGCGGTGGCCGAGCGCGTGAAGCCGCTCAAGCTGCTGAAGGGGGTCGAGGTCAACATCCGCCCCGACGGCTCGCTCGACCTCGACGACGACGCGCTCGCGGGGCGCGACTGGGTGGTCGCGTCGCTGCACTCGAGCTTCGACCGCAGCCCGACCGAGCGGCTGCTTGCCGCCATGGAGAACCCGCACGTCGACTGCATCGGGCACCCGACGGGCCGCAAGATCAACAAGCGCGCGCCGGCGGACGTGAACGTCGAGCGGCTCATCGAGGCCGCGCTCGAGACCGGTACCGCGCTGGAGATCAACTCGCAGCCGGACCGGCTCGACCTCAACGACGCGCACGCCCGCGCCGCGGCCGAGGCAGGCGTGCGGATGCCCGTGAACAGCGACGGCCACGGCGTGGAGACGCTGCAGTACGTCGAGATCGGCGTCGCGCAGGCGCGGCGCGCCTGGATGACCACCGACCAGGTGCTGAACACGAAGCCCTGGAGCAAGATCCGCCCACGGTGAGCTTCCGCGAGGACGGCCAGGCGACGCTCGACTGGGTCGCGCGCTATCTGGAGCGCGTCGGCGAGCTGCCCGTGCTCCCGGATATCGAGCCCGGCGACCTGACGGCACGCCTGCCGCCCTCGGCCCCGGACGAGCCGGAGCTCTTCGCGGACGTGCTCCGAGATCTCGACGAGGTGCTCCTGCCCGCGGTCACGCACTGGAACCACCCGCGCTTCTTCGCCTACTTCGCGACCAGCTCGTCCGAGCCGGCGATCCTCGCCGAGTTCCTTGCCGCAGCGCTGAACACGGTCGCCATCCGCTGGCAGGCTTCGCCGGCGTCGACGGAGCTCGAGTACGTCGCTGTGCGGTGGCTGGCGCAACTGCTGGGGCTCCCGGAGGGATGGCACGGCCACATCGAGGACACCGCGTCCACGTCGACGCTGGCGGCCCTCGCGGCCGCGCGCACGCTGCGGCCCGACGCGCGTGTGGTCGTCTGCTCCGAGCACGCCCACTCCTCGGTCGAGAAGGCGGCGCGCATCGTCGGCCTCGAGACGCGGAGGACGCCGGCGGACGCCGAGTTCCGCCTGCTCCCGGAAGCGCTCGACCTCACGGACGCATGTGCGGTGGTGGCCACCGTGGGGACGACGTCGTCGACGTCCGTCGATCCGGTCGGGGCGATCGCCGACCGGGCCGACGGGGTGTGGCTGCACGTCGATGCCGCCTACGCCGGCGCGGCGATGGTCTGCCCCGAGTTTCGATGGGCGTTCGACGGCGTCGACCGCGCTGACTCGCTCGTCGTCAACGCACACAAATGGCTCGTCATCCCGACCGATTGCTCATGCATCTGGACGAGCCGGCCGGACGTCTTCCGCGACGCCTTCAGCCTCGTGCCGGCCTACCTGCGCTCCGGCGCCGAGGAGGAGCTCAGCCTGTCCGACTACGGCCCCGCGCTCGGCCGGCGGTTCCGGTCACTGAAGCTCTGGGCTGTCCTTCGCTGCTACGGCCGGAGCGGGCTGCAGGCCGTGATCCGCGAGCACGTCCGGCTCGCCGCGCTCTTCGAGGAGTGGGTGCGCGGCGAGCCCGGGTGGGAGGTCGTGGCTCCGCGCCGGTTCTCCGTGGTCTGCTTCCGGCGCGAGGGCGGCGACGACGAGAACCGCGCGCTGCTCGAGCGCGTGAACCGCTCCGGGGAGATCTTCATCTCGCCGACGGAGCTGGACGGGCGCTACGTCCTGCGCCTCGCGGTCGGAAACATCTTCACGACCGAGGCCGACGTGGCGCGGGCCTGGGACGTGCTCAGAGTGAGCTGAGCAGGTCGAGCATCCCCGCCGTGCCGTCGACGACCACGTCGGCGTTGGCCTCGACCGGCCGCGGCAGCTCGGCAGACCGGACCGCGACCGCGATCCCGAGCTCCAGCTCGTGCACCGCGCGGAACGCGTCCACGTCGGTCGTGTCGTCGCCGGCGTAGAGCGCGCGGCGCAGGCTCCGGGCCGAGACCAGGGCGCGCACGGCCGTGCCCTTGTCGGCGTCGACCGGCGGCCGCAGCTCGAGCACCTTGCGGCCGAAGCGGGCGTCGAAGCCCTCGGCGCGGGCCCGGCCCGCGACCTCGTGGAGGAACCGCTCGGCCGCGCCGTGGTCCTTGGCCGTGCGCCAGTGGAACGACACCGTCACACCCTTGTCCTCGACGGGCCAGTCGACCGTCGCCGCAAACGCGCTCAGCCGGCCGGCCCATGCGGTCGCCTCGGGCGAAAGCTCGAGGCCGTGCGAGCCGACGTACTCGAGCCCGTCGACGCCGACGATGCGCCGTGCGTCGTCACCACTGCGCCCGCTCACGCAGGCGACGAGGGCGTAGCGGCGGCGCAGGCGCTCGAGCTCCGTCCTGGTCGCAGGGGGGACGGCGGCGTCCTCCGGGCGGTCGACGATCGGCGCGAGCGTCCCGTCGACGTCGAGCACGAGAGCCGCCAGCCGCGGCTCCGCCGCGAGGGCCGCGAGCTCGGGCGCCAGCTGCACGGAGCGGAGCATAGGAGGTGCAGGCCGTATCCTCGGCCGGTGGCCGACCGGGGAACGACGCTGCGGCTCGTCCTGATCGGCCTGATCTCGGGGGTGTTGTCGGCGCTCTTCGGGGTGGGTGGCGGGATCGTGATCGTGCCGTTGCTCCTCCTCTGGCTTCGGTTCGAGCAGCGGCAGGCGTCGGCAACCTCGCTCGCCGCCATCGGGCTGATCTCGCTCGTCGGGGTGACGCTCTACGCCGTGCGCGGGCACGTCGAGGTGGGGCCGGGGCTGCTCGTCGGCATTCCCGCTGCGGCAGGCGCGGTGGCCGGTGCCGTCCTGCAGCAGCGGCTCCACGCGCGTGTGCTGGCGTTCGCCTTCGCCGCGCTGCTGGCAGCCGTCGGCGCCTACCTCGTGATCTCGTGACCGACGTCGTGATCGCGATCGCGGTCGGTTTTGCGGCCGGCCTGGCGGCCGGTCTCTTCGGCGTCGGCGGCGGGATCCTGTTTGTGCCCGTCCTGACGCTCGTGCTGGGGCTGTCGCAGATCAACGGTGAGGCGACGTCACTGCTCGCGATTATCCCGACTGCCGCTGCGGGGACGTGGACGCAGCAGCGCTACGGCAACGTCCGTTGGCGCGCGGCGGCAGTCATGGGCCTGGCGGCCGTCGTGGGCGTCGAGTCGGGGGTGCAGATCGCCACGGCGCTGCCGGAGAGCACGCTCCGCCGGTTGTTCGGTTTGCTGATGATCGCGGTTGCGATTCAGATCGCCTGGCGGTCGCGAGTGAAATCGGACGGCGGTTCCGGCGATCGTGGCCGATAATGGCCCTGTGCGTCGCTTTCGTCTCGGCCTGCCCCTGGCCGCGCTCGCCGCGTTGCTTGTCGCCGTTTCCGCCGGCGCGTCGGCGTCGCGTGATCGCGTTTTCGCCTCTGCGGCCGCGAAGGCGTCCGTCGTCTCGATCGTCCCGCCGAACGGCGGGACGCCCACGGTGATCTCCGCGGTGGCCGCGCCGCCCGGGCAGGCGGCGCCGCGCTCGCCCTACTCGTACCCCGCCGACGGCTCAATCGTCATCGTCTCGATGACCTCCGCGAAGGCGGCCGCGCAGTGGGCCGCCGGCTCCACGGGCAAGGCGGGGGCGGACCTCACCGCCGTGTCGCTGTTCGGGGGCGAGATCACTGCGGACACGGTCGCCGCGCACGCCGATGCCGCCGCTGTGCCGTCCAACGCGACGGGCGACTACACCGGTACGAAGGTGCTCGGCCTCAAGGTGCTGGGCGCGGAGGTTGCGGCGGCGCCGGGCACGCAGGTGCCCCTGGCGGACTGGGGCACGCTCACGGTGCTCGACGAGACCGCCTCGCCGTCGGAGTCGAAGGGGATGCCGGGCTTCAACGTGGCAGTGACCACCCTCAAGGTTCATCTGCTGCTCGACCACGGCGGCCTGACCGCGGGCACGGATCTCCTGCTCGGCTCGGCGGAGGCGACCGTCCAGGCGGGAACGCCGGTGACCGTGGCGCCCACCGCTCCGCTCACGTCGGAGACCACGACGTCGTCGACGACCACGCCAACGACCACGACCACGCCGGACGGGACCTCCAAGCGCGGGCCTGGCCTGAGCCTCAACCCGCCGCGGCGGACGCCGAGCACGGTGCATCCGCCGCTTACTGCGGGCGGCTACGTCTTCCCCATCTACGGGCCGAGCTCGTTCATCGACAGCTTCGGCGCTCCGCGGGCCGACGTCTCCTGGCACCACGGCGACGACATCTTCGCGCCGCTCGGCGCGCCGATTCTCGCCGTCGCGGACGGGACGCTCTTCTCCGTCGGCTGGAACAACATCGGCGGCCTCCGTATCTGGCTGCGGGACACGGCAGGAAACGAGTTCTACTTCGCGCACCTCTCGGCCCTGGCGACCCGAACCGCGAACGGCGAGCCCGTGCAGGCGGGCGACGTGATCGGCTTCGTCGGCAACACCGGCGACGCGCGGGGGACGCCGTACCACCTGCACTTCGAGATCCACCCGGTGTCGATGCTCTACCTCGGCTACGACGGGGCCGTCGACCCGACGCAGTACCTGCAGGCCTGGGCCAGGCTGAAGGACGTGCCGATCACCGGCGTCGTCGGCTGGGCGCCTCCGCTCGGCGGCCACGCCCCCAAGGCCGGCGCGATCCTGCTCCAGTCGTCCGACATCTCGACGGCGAGCGGGCTCGATCCCGCGTCGCTGCGGCGCGCAGTCGAGCCGGCCACCGGTCTCCAGGGCCTGGCAGGCGGATCGCGCGACACCCGCGTGCGGGTGCCGGCGCGTCCGCTCGATCGCGGCTAGAAGCTAGGAGCCGTTGCTGCTCACGGGGTTGCTCTCCCCGCCGAAGTCGCTGGCGCCGGAGCCGCCGCCGATCAGGCCCTTCAGCCACTCGCGTGTGGCGGGGCCGGTCATCGGGTTGAAGAGCACGCCGATGACGATGCCGCTGAACAGGATCACGTTCCGCGCCTTATGGGACTGCTTTCCCTGGACGCGGTCGGCCGCGCTGCGCAGGTTGTCCACGGCCTGCCGCAGCGTGTCCTGGATGTCCTGATCGGTGGCAATCCGGCCGGCGATCGTGGTGATGCCCCGGTTGCCGATCAGCTCGTCGTAGATCTGGCGGGCCGCCGCGACCGCCTCGCGGACGTCGTCCCGCACCTTCTCATCGGTCATCGCCCGCTCGACGTAGGGCTTCACGGTCTCGGCCCCGCCGGCGATGCGATCGCGTGTGCTGGCCACTGCAGTCCTTTCCTCGGGTTCATTCGGGACATGTTGCCGACTATTCCTACTCGGAAACTAACGCACCGGGCACAAACCGATCCGCCAGTAGCATCGCGCCGTGCCGAAAGGACTCATCTGCGCAGGCGGGACCGCGACGCGGCTCCAGGAGCTGACCCGCGTGACGAACAAGCACCTGCTGCCGGTCGGCCGCTGGCCGATGGTCTACTACCCGCTCCAGCTGCTGCAGCGCGCGGGCGTCCGGGAGGTGCTGCTCGTCACCGGCCAGCAGCACGCCGGTGACTTCATCGATCTTCTGGGCGACGGACGCGTGGCCTCCAGGGGGACCGGCGAGCCGCTGTTCGACGTCGACCTTGTCTACAAGGTTCAGGTCGAGCCCGGCGGGATCGCGCAGGTGGTCGGCATGGCGCGCGCGTTCGCCGGCGGCGACGGCCTGGTGGTCTGCCTCGGCGACAACATCTTCGAGCACGCGCAGGCAGGGGCGATCCGCGGCTGGAAGGGGGACGGCGCGCTGGTTTTCACCAAGGAGGTGCCTGACCCCGAGAACTTCGGTGTCATCGTCTACGACGACGACGGCGGGGTCGCCGACGTGGTCGAGAAGGCCGGCCGGGTCGACACCCGCTACGCCCAGCCGCCGTCGGCGGACGCCGTGGTGGGGCTCTACTGCTATCCGCCGGATGTGTTCGACATCATCGACGGCCTCGAGCCGTCGAGCCGCGGGGAGCTCGAGATCACGGATGTGAACCGCGTCTACGCAGAACAGGGCCGGCTTGCGGTCGAACGCGTCGAGGGGTGGTGGCATGACGGCGGCAAGCACTGGGGCGACCTCGCCGACGTCGGCAGGCTCATCGAGGAGACCGGGGTCAACAAGTGATCGTCACGCGGATCCCGCTCCGCCGATTCGAGGACGAGCGCGGGTGGTTCATGGAGCTGATGCGGGCGAGCGGGCTCCCGAAGCCCGTCAAGCAGGCGAACCTCGTACGCTCGCAGCAGGGCGTGATCCGCGCGCTCCACTACCACGAGCGCGGGCAGGACGACCTCTTCGTCTGTCTCCAGGGGATGGTGCGGGTTGTCGTGCTCGACCGCGACACGGATGAGACGTTCACCGAGGACATCGGCGAGGAGAACCCGGTCGCGATCTACGTGCCGGGCCACCGGGCGCACGGTTACGAGGCGCTCAGCGATTGCCTGTTCTTCTACCTCGTGACGGAGGAGTACGACCCTGCGGAGCCAGACGAGTACGGCGTCGCGTGGAACGACCCTCGCGTTGCGCACCTGTGGAGCACGTCCTCGCCGATCCTCTCGGAGCGGGACCAGCGCGCCGCGTCCTGATCACGGGTGCCGCGGGCCAGCTCGGCCAGGCGCTGGCGGAGGCGTTCGCGGACGACGACGTCACCGCGCTCACGCGTGGCGAGTGGGACGTGGTCGAGCCGGCGCCGCCGGGGCTCGACCCGGACCTCGTGCTGCACGCGGCCGCGTGGACGCGGGTCGACGACGCCGAGGCCGACCCGGCCGGCGCGGCACAGGTGAATGTCACCGGGACGCGGAACGCGGCGCAGCTCGGCGCGCCGCTTGTCTACTTCTCGACGGACTACGTCTTCGACGGCACGAAGGGCGAGCCGTACGTCGAATCCGACCGGCCGCGCCCCCGGTCTGTCTACGGGGCGACGAAGCTGGAGGGCGAGCACGTCGCCGGCGATGCGTGGATCGTGCGCTCCTCGTGGCTCTACGGGGAGACGGGGCACAACTTCGTCCGCACGATGCTGCGGCTCGGCGCAGAGCGCGACCAGGTTCGCGTGGTCGGCGACCAGGTCGGCTCGCCCACGTACGTCGGGCATCTCGCCGAGGCGACGCGCTCGCTCGTCGAGCTGCCGCGAGGCGTGTGGCACCTGGTCGCAGGCGGCGAGTGCTCGTGGGCCGAGCTCGCGGCGGCGATCTTCCAGGAGGCCGGGCTCCAGTGCCGCGTCGTGCCGATCACGACCGCCGAGTACGGCGCCCCGGCTCCCCGGCCGGCGTACTCGGTTCTCCGCAGCGAGCGCCCGGACGCGCCTCGGCTCCCGCACTGGCGCGAGGGCCTCCGCGAGTGCCTGCGCCGCCTGGACGAAGCCGCCTGAGCAGCGTCTCGCGCAGGCGCCGCCGCCTTCGGGGCGGTCGCGCACTTCAGGGGACGGTCCCCGGGAGCTGTCCGGCTGAGGCATGGCCTGCGGGACAAGAGCGTGACGATCTATCCACGGTGGCGTCACCGCTCTACCGGCGGCCGTACGGTGCCGGCGATGCCCCGCGTTCCGCGTACGCACGCGCTTCCCGAGCACGGCGTGTTCCACGTCGTCACGCGCGGCGCGGGCGGCATCGCCGTCTACCGCGACGATCCCGACCGGCTCCGCTTCCTGACGCTGCTGCACTCGGCCGCCAACCGCTTCGAGTGGCGGATGGACGCCTTCTGCCTGATGACCACCCACTGCCACCTCGTCTCACCTGGGCGGGCCGCGAGGCGCTCTCCGCCGGCCTCCATCGCCTCAACGGCCTCTACGCGAGCGGCTACAACCGCCGCCACGGCCGGCGGGGCCAGCTGTTCGGCGACCGCTTCTGGGCAGCGTTGGCGACTCGATCGAGTCCGACCGCCGCCTGCTCGCCGCATGCCGCTACGTCAAGCTCAGCCCGGTTCGCGCCGGACTGTGCGCCGGCCCGACGACTGGCGGTGGTCGGGACGCGACACAGCGTCTTCGGCTGATCAGCGCCAGGCAGTCTCGGAGACGGGCGCGCGCTCCTTCAGCGGCTCCCACCAGGCGCGGTTCGCGCGGTACCACTCGACCGTGTCCCGGAGCCCCTGCTCCCAGCCGATGAGCGGCTCCCAACCCAGTTCGCGGCGGATCTTCGACGAGTCGAGCACGTAGCGGCGGTCGTGCCCCGGCCGGTCGGGGACGATCGTCTTCAGGCTCTGCGGCTTCCCCGTCAGGTCGAGCAGGAGGTCGGCGAGCTCCTCGATCGACACCTCGACGCCCGAGCCGATGTTGTAGGTCTCGCCCGGCGTGCCCTTCGTGATCGCCAGGTCGATCCCGGTGCAGTGGTCGAGCACGTGCAGCCACTCCCGCTGGTTCCGCGTGGACGCGTACATCGGGATCGGGATGTCGTCCAGCGCGTTGGTCGTGAAGACCGGGATGACCTTCTCCGGGAACTGGTACGGGCCGTAGTTGTTCGAGCAGTTCGTGATCGTGATCGGCAGCCCGAACGTCTCGTGGTACGAGCGCACCACGTGGTCGCCGCCGGCTTTCGAGGCGTTGTACGGCGTCCGCGGCCGGTAGGGCGACTCCTCGGTGAACATCTCGTCCGTGTCGAGCGGGAGGTCGCCGTAGACCTCGCACGTGGACACATGGTGGAAGCGCTCCACGCCCGCCTGGACGGCGGCGTGGCAGATCGCCCCCGTGCCGACCACGTTCGTCTGGAAGAACCTGGCGGGGTCGAGCACGGCCAGAGAGTTGTGTGACTCGGCGGCGAAGTTGACGACGACCTCGATGCGCTCGTCGCGCAGCGTGCGCTCAGCCAGCTCCAGGTCGCCGATGTCGCCCTCGACGAAGAGAATCTCGTCCTCTAGGTCGGCCAGGCTGGCGCGGTTGCCCGCGTACGTCAGCAGGTCGTAGGCGACCACCTGGTCGTCCGGATGCCGCTGCAGCCAGTAGCGCACGAAGTTCGAGCCGATGAACCCGGCGGCGCCGGTGACGAGGAGACGCATCGCTTCGAATCCTATGGACGTCCCGCCCGGCCGTGGCAAAAGTGCTTGGCAGCGTCGATCTCGCTGCGATGGCCCTGGATCTTCTGCGAGTCCTCGAGCGCGTTCCTCGCGTTCTTGCAGTCGCCCAGGTTCGCGAGCGCAGCGCCGAGGTCGTACAGCGCGTACGCCTCGTAAAGCTGCCCGGTGCCGCCCAGAAGGCTCAGCGCCGACTGCGCCTCCTCCGCCGCCTGCTGGTAGCGGCCGGCGTTCAGGTCGGCGGTCGCCTGGTCGACGAGCGACGTCGGGCTCCCGCTTGCCGGCGGCGTGCTCGTCGTCGGCGATGTGGTCGTGACGGTCACCGTCGTGCCCCGCTGGGTGATACGCAGGGTGCGAACGCTCGTCTGCGGCGCGCTTTCACCACCGCCACCCAACCTGCTCGCGAGGGCCACCCCCGCGATGAGCGCAGCCACGAGCAGCCCGGCGACGAGCGGCCAGCGGGACGACCGCCGAGCGGCCGGCGGCGACGCGCGCGGAATGACCTGCGTCGTCAGCGCGCCCGCGGCCAGCGCGTGGCGGAGCTCGGCGACCAGCTCGCGCGCGCTCCCCGGCCGCGCGGCGGGATCCTTGGCGAGCGCAAGCGCGAAGAACGCGTCCAACTCGCCGCACGGCAGGTCGCGGCGCCGCTCACAGAGTGACGGCGGCGGTGCGCGCAGGTGGGCGGTTGCCTCCGCCGTCGGCGAGTCGCTCGCAAAGGGACGCTCGCCCGCCAGCAGCTCCCACGCCACGACGGCCAGCGCGTAGCGGTCGCTCGCCGGCGTGGCCCGCTCGCCCCGGGCCTGCTCCGGCGACAGGTAGCCCGCGGTTCCCAGGATCGTGCCGGTCGCCGTCAGCGAGTCGAGCCCGCCCGCGCTTGCGACGCCGAAGTCGGCGACGTGTACGCGGCCGCGGGCGTCGAGCAGCAGGTTGGCGGGCTTGACGTCCCGGTGGACGATCCCGTGGCGATGCCCGGCGTCCAACGCCCTGGCGGCCTCCTCGAGCCACTCCAGCGCCTCCGCCACGGACGGAACACCCTGCGCGAGCCGGTCGGCGATCGAGCCGCCGCCCAGGTACTCCATGACGATGAACGGCCGTCCGCGCCACTCGCCGACGTCGTAGACGGTCACGATCCCGGGTTCCCCGGAAAGCCGAGCGGCGGCGAGGCCTTCGCGCGTGAACCGGGCGCGTATGTCGGCGTCCTCGGCGAAGCGCGTGGCGAGGAGCTTCACCGCCACGTCGCGGTCGAGCACGGTGTCGCGCGTGCGCACGACCTCGCCCATCGCGCCGTGCCCGATGCGCGCGGGATCGCGATAACGCTCCGGAAGGACGTCTGTCTCGACCTGCATGCGGAAGCGGGCGAGATGCCCGAGTGGGGGGTATCCGATCCGTCCGGATGGGAAACCAGGCGTAAGAGCCCTGTAAAGAGGGATTGGAGGCGCCGGGGAGATGCGTTAGCCTCCGCCGGGCGCGACCGCTCAAGCACCGGTCAGAACCGGTCGAAAAGAGCACCCGGGAGCCCGTGACCGCCCGCGTAGCCGCACTCGTCCTCCTCGTCGCCGTGCTCGTGCCCGCTGCAGCCGGTGCGAAGACGTCGGATTCGAGCCCCGTGGACCTGGCCAAGCTCGTCTCGCCGCGGTTCGTCGTCACCGGCCACGGGTGGGGCCACGGCGTCGGTCTCAGCCAGTGGGGCACGTACGGCTACGCGAAAGCCGGCGTCACGTATCCCAAGATCCTCGCGCACTACTACCCGCATACGACGCTCGGCCCGGCGACGCTCCGCCGCGTCCGCGTCTTGCTCACGCAGAACGCGGCGTCCGTCGTCATCGCGTCCGACGACGACATGCACGTGAAGGACGCGAACGGCGACTCGCACACTCTCGCCGGCGGTTCGTACACCCTGAAGCCCGGGCTGAAGCTCCCTGTCGACGCTCGTGCCAAGCCGCAGAAGCTCGACGGCCCGCTCACCTTCGTCGCCCGCTCGCAGCCGCTCTCGCTGGGCGGACGGGCCTTTCGGGGCCAGTTCGAGGTCAGCGTCACGGCTGGCAAGCTCCAGGTGATCGATGTGGTCGGGCTTGCGCAGTATCTGTACGGAGTGGTCCCGTCCGAGGTGCCGGACGACTGGCCTGCCGAGGCGCTGAAGACGCAGGCGGTCGTGGCGCGGTCGTACGCGCTCTCGCACCTGCAGACGGGCGGCGGCTTCGACCTCTACTCCGACACGCGCAGCCAGCTGTACCGGGGCATCGCCGCGGAGGTCGACTCGACGACCGCCGCCGTCGACGCGACCGCCGGCCAGGTCGTGCTCTACAACGGCAAGGTGGCCTCGACCTATTACTTCTCCACCTCGGGCGGCCGCACGGCCGCGATTCAGGACGTGTGGCCGGCCTCGCCGCCTGTGCCATACCTCGTGTCGGTTCCCGACCCGTACGACAGGGCCTCGCCCTACCACGACTGGACGCCGGCCGCGATCAGCCCGGACAAGCTCGCCAAGGTGCTGAAGATGAGCGGCCCCGTCCTGGATGTCCGTATGACCATGAACGGGTCGCAGCGCGTCGCCCAGATTGCCGGCCTCGGGCCGAACGGGACGGTCGGTCCCGCGGTCGACGCCGCCGACTTCCGAACGGCGCTCGGCCTGCGCTCGACGTGGTTCACGATCGGCGAGCTCGGGCTTGTCCAGCCGGCCGCGCCGGTCGCCTACGGGACGCTGTTTTCGCTGACCGGGCTCGCGCGCGCCGTCGGCAGTGTCACCGTCGAGCAGCAGCAGGCCGGTTCGACGATCTGGACGGCCGTGAGCACGGTCGCGCCTCGCAGCGACGGGATGGTGTCGGTGGCGCTGACGCCGACCGCGACCACGCAGTACCGGCTCAGGACCGACGTCGTGAAGAGCAAACCGGTCACCGTGACGGTCATGCCGCTGGTGAAGATGCAGGCGGCGCACGACGGCACCGGCGTCGTCGGCTCGGCGCACCCGGCGCGACCTGGCACCATCGTGCAGGTGCAGCGACGTTCTGCAGCGGGCTGGAGGCCGGTCGCCGGGGCTCCCATGAACACGGCCGGGCGCTGGCGCGCGACCGTCGACCTGCTCCCCGGGGCGTACCGGGCCCGTCTGCCTGCGAGCAACGGCCTCGCCGCCGCGACGAGCGCGGTCCTTGCTGTCGCCAACTTGCCGTGAAGACCGTCCTCGCAGCCGCCGCGGTCGCCCTCGCTCTTGCGGGGCCGGCGTGGGGCGGCCGCTACGCGATCGGGCTCGAGCGCGGCGCCTCCGCGGACGCCGTCGCCGCCCGGATCGAAGCCCAGACGGGCTCCCCGGTCTCGCGCCTTGCTCCCTTCGCCCTCGTCGCGAACGCCCCGGTCGCGTCCTCGACACCCGGCGTCTCCTACGTGGAGCATCTGGAGCGCGACCGCGTCCTGGCGTTCACGCCGAACGACCCGATGCTGAGGCACCAGTGGTACATCTCGGCGATCCACGCGTTCGACGCCTGGCCGACGTGGCCGGTGCGGCCCACGCTCGGCACCGTCAAGGTGGCGATCGTCGACTCCGGGATCGACGCCTCGCACCCGGAGCTCGCCGACCGCATCGACGACGCGCAGAGCTTCGTCCCTGACTCGCCCAACCCGCGCCAGGACTCGATCGGGCACGGCACCTTCGTCGCTGGGCTGATCGCGGCGCAGCTGAACAACGGCACCGGCATCGCCGGCATCGGCTTTTCCGCGCGGCTGCTCATCGCCAAGGTCGTGCGCGCCGACGGGACGATCAGCCCGGAGGCGGAGGCGCGTGCGATCCGCTGGGCAGCGAACAGCGGCGCCCGTGTCATCAACCTGAGCCTTGCGGCCCTCCGGGACCCCGGTGACCCGTCCGACGAGTACTCGCAGCTGGAGGCCGACGCCGTCCAGTACGCGGTTTCGAAGGGCGCGCTCGTCGTCGCGGCCGTCGGCAACGGTGAGGGCGCGACCAAGCTGCCGTGGCGCTGGGCGAGCTACCCGGCCGCGCTGCCGCACGTGCTCGGCGTCAGCGCCACTGCGTTGGACGGCAGCGTCCCGGACTTCTCGAACGGCGACCCGATCTACAACGACATCGCGGCCCCGGGCATGGGCATCCTGTCCACGGTGCCGCGCGACCTGAACACCGACAAGCCGCAGTGCCAGGGCTACTCGAGCTGCGGCCCCGACGACTTCCGCCACGGCGACGGGACATCGTTCGCGGCGGCAGAGGTGTCCGCCGCCGCGGCGGAGCTAATCGCGGCCAATCCAGACCTGCAGCCCGACCAGGTCGAGGCGATCCTCGAGCGCTCGGCCGACGACATGACCACCGCCGGCGGCTGCGAGCGCTGCAGCGTCGGCCGCGACGACGCGAGCGGCTGGGGCATGCTGGACATCCAGGGCGCCCAGAACCGTGTGGGGCTGAAGCCCGCGCCCGACGACTACGAGCCCAACGACGACGTCGGCACCAACGCGTACACGCCGCTGCCCGGCGAGCAGACGCTGAGGGCGACGCTCGACGCCTGGGACGACCCGAACGACGTGTACCGGGTCTTCCTCAAGGACGGCCAGCAGCTCCGGGTCGGCCTGAACGCCGTCACGACGGGCGCGACGGTGTCGCTGCTACGCCCGGGCACCCGGACCATTGCGCTACCGGGCAAGCCTCTGGCGCAGCGCTCGGTTGCTTCGGGCAAGCTGGCGGTGTTCAAGTACCGCGCCACCGACCGCGGCTGGTACTTCGTGGAGGTGACCGCCGCGACGGCCCAGGCGGGCAGCTACACGCTTCGGCTCAAGCGCTAGCCAGAAGCTCTTCGTCGGGCACGTCGCGCAGCACGCGCGCGGGATTCCCGACAACGACCACGCGCGGCGGCACGTCGCGCACGACGACCGCGCCGGCCCCGACGAACGCCTCCTCGCCGACCTCGACGCCCGGGCAGAGAACGGCGCCGCCACCGACACGTGCGCCGCGTCGGATCGTCGGCCCGCGCAGCAGCTTCTTCCGCTTCTCCGTGCGCCCCATGAAGTTGTCGTTCGTCGTGACGACGCACGGGGCGATGAACACGTCTTCTTCGAGCGTCGAGTACGCGGTGATGTAGGCGTCCGCCTGGATCCGCGTCATTGCGCCGATGGTCGTGTCGTTCTCGACCAGCGAGCCGCGGCCGATGACGACGTCGTCGCCGACCGTCACGCGCTCGCGCAGGCAGGCCTGGTCGCCGACGATGACCCGCTCGCCGAGCCGGCTGCCCGCGAACACGATCGCGCCGGTCGAGACGATCGTCCCGGCCCCGATCTCGAGCGGCGGCAGCTCCTCGCGCTTCGCGGTCGAGCGCGGAGACAGCGACGGCTGCTTGCCGAGCACGGCCCCGTCTCCGATCACGCAGCCGTCTCCGATCACCGTGCCGGGGTAGATGACGACGTGCTCACCGGTCGTGAAGCTCACGCGGCGCCGACCGCCGACAGGGAGTCGGTGAGCCGCTCCAGCGCGCGGACGACCATCGCGCCGTCGTTCGCGACCTTGCGCCGGTCGTCCTCGCCGCGCACGAGGCGCAGGAACTCCTGGCACTCGAGCCGCAGCGGCTCGTCCGTCGGGATCTTCGGGATGTAGATGTCGCCGCTGCGCGTCTGCCACTCGCCGTACGTCTCGGCGCGCTTCCACGGCGCCTTCTCGTAGACGGTCACCTTGCGCTCGAGCTCCATGTCGTCGAAGACGGCCATTTTGTGGTCGCCGACGACGGTCATCCGCCGCATCTTGTGCGGGTCGAGCCACGACAGGTGCATGTGCGCGATCTTCCCCGAGGGGAAGCGCAGGTAGCAGAAGACGACGTCCTCGACGCCCTCGGTCAGGAAGTCGCGGCCGTGCGCGACGGCCTCGACCGGGTCCTCGTCGAGCAGGTACAGGATCACCGACAGGTCGTGGACGCCGAGCGACCACAGCGCGTTCTCGTTGGTGCGCACGATCCCGAGGTTCTGGCGGTTGCCGTAGATGCACAGCACGTCGCCGAGCTCGCCGGAGTCGATCAGCTGCTTCAGCTTGCGCACGCCGGGGTGGTAGAGCAGCAGGTGGCCCGGCATGAGCGTCAGGTCGCGCTCCGCGGCGATCGCGACAAGCTCCTCCATCTCGTCGCCGTGCATTGCCGGCGGCTTCTCGACCAGGACGTGCTTGCCGGCCTCGAGCGCCCGCTTGGCGAGGGGGTAGTGCGTCGGAACCGGCGTGGCGATGACGACCGCCTCGAGCTCCGGGTCGGCGAGCAGGTCGTCGAGGCCGCCCGTGAACCGCGCCTGCGGGTAGCGTGCAGCAAACCGTTCGCGCGCCTCCCGATCCGCGTCGCAGAGCCACGTGAGCGTGCCCAGGTCGTCGAAGTTCCGCGCCAGGTTCGGGCCCCAGTAGCCGAGGCCGACCACGCCGACGGTGGTCACGTCGTCTCCTTCATCGGCGCGAGCATAGACAGCGCCGTCGCGATCCTCGCCGAGGCATGACCGTCGCCGTACAGTGGCGGCAGGCTGTCAGGGATGTGCGCCGAGCGGACGGCGTCGGCGAGCGCGCCCGGGTCGGCGTCGACGAGCACGTTGGCGCCCAGCTCGACGGTGTCGGCCCATTCGGTCGAGGGGCGCGCGGTCACGCAGGGGACGCCGTACCAGTAGGCCTCCTTCTGCAGCCCGCCGGAGTCCGTGACGATCACCCGGGCCTGCGACGCAAGCGCGGCCAGGTCGAGGTAGCCGAGCGGCTCCGAGAGCGCGACGTTCGGCGGCACCTCGCTGAGGCGCGAGCGCGTGCGCGGGTGCGCGGGGAAGACGACCGGCTCCGCGAGCCGCCCAAGGGCGTCGGTGATGGCGCGAAGCCGCGTCGGCTCGACGTTCGCCTCGCGGTGGATGGTCGCGAGCACGTACCGCCCGGGCTCGACCGCGAACCGATCGAGCGCGCCGGAGCGCTCCCGCGCGATCGGAGCCAGGCGGAGGGTCGCGTCCAGCATCACGTCGCCGACGACCTCGATTCGGCCGTCCACGCCCTCGCGGGCGAGTGTCTGCGCCGAGCGCTCGTCCGGGCAGAGGAGCAGCGCCGCGAGGCGGTCGGTCTCAACCCGGTTGTGCTCCTCGGGCATCGACCAGTCGCCACTGCGGAGCCCTGCTTCGACGTGCGCGACGGGCACGTCGAGCCCCCGCCCGGCGCGCGCGCCCGCGAGCGTCGAGTTGGTGTCGCCGTAGACGATCAGCCAGTCGGGGTCCTCACCGCGCATCACGTCCTCGAGCGCCGGCTGCGCGCGTGCGAGCATCTCGTTGCGTGGGAGCCCGCCGAAGTCGAGGCGGTGGGCGGGCGGAGCGAGGCCGAGTTCTTCGAAGAAGATCTCGGAGAGCGCGCGGTCGTAATGCTGTCCGGTGTGGACCACGATCTCGTCCTGGCCGGCCTCTCGGAGGGCCTCCGAAAGCGGGCCCGACTTGATGAACTGCGGCCGGTTGCCGACGACGGTCACGATCTTCACGCGGCCGAGCCTAGTGACGGCGAGCGACGTTCCGCGGAAGGCGGTGGCGGGGAGGCTAATGACGAGCTGGCCGCTTCCTGGGCAGCGCCAGCCGGCGTGTAGAACGAAGGCGCCGGCTAGAATGGCCGCACGCTGCGCTCCCGCCTCAGTCGAATCCGAGCGAGCGGGCGGCCGTGAGAACGCACTCCTCGTCCTCGGCCGCGGTGGCACCGCTTGCGCCCAGTCCACCCACGAGCTCGCCGTCCACAAGCAGCGGGATGCCGCCGGCGTAGACGACGATGCGAGAGTCGGTGGTGTTCCACGCCCAGTCGTCCCCACCCGGCTGCGTGCTGTCCATGAAGGCCGCCGTCCGCGTCCCCCAGAGGACCGAGGTGTACGCCTTCCCGAGCGCGAGCTTCATGGCGCCGAGCGCCGTGCCGTCCATCCGCTGACTGGCGAGGACATGACCCCCGTCGTCGACGACGGCAGCCGCGAGCGAGAGCCCGCGCAACGCGGCCTCGTCACGAACGCGCGCCAACAGAGCGAGGGCGATGTCCAGCGAGACCTGGCGCCGTTCGCGCAGCCCGTCCACCCGACGATCTTACGGTTGCTCCCGCTCCCTCGTAGACTGAGCCGTCACCGAGGGAGGAGTCGGCATGGCTATCACGGTTCGGGCGCTCGACAACTTCGTCGGCGGAGCCTGGGTCCCGGCGAGCAGCGACCACGCGCGTCGCATCGTTTCGCCGGTCACGGGCGATGTGATCGCCGAGGCGCCGGATGCGAGCCGGTCGGACGTCGACCGCGCGGTTGCGGCCGCGCGCGCGGCGCAACCCGGCTGGGCCGCGCGGACGGCCTGGGAGCGCGCCGAGATCTGTCACGCGATCGCCGATCTGATCGACGAGCGGCGGGAGGAGTTCGCACACGCGCTCACGCTCGAGCAGGGCAAGCCCTACGAGGCCGAGGCGCTGCCGGACATCGACGAGACGGCTGAGAACTTCCGGATCGCCGCCGAGGACGTCAAGCGGATGGAGACGGCGATCATCCCGTCGCGCGACGCGGGCAAGCGCATCCTCACGTTCCGCAAGCCGAACGGCGTCTACGCGTCGATCACGCCGTGGAACTTCCCGACGCTGATCCCGGTCGAGCTGATCGCGCCGGGCATCGCTGCGGGCAACACGCTGGTGGTGAAGCCGTCCGAGTGGACGCCGGTGGCGATGGCGAACTTCATGCAGATCATGGCCGACGCCGGTCTGCCGGACGGCGTCGTGAACCTCGTCTACGGCGGAGGCGAGGTAGGGGAGATGCTCGTCACACATCCCGGCGTCGACTGCATCGGCTTCGTCGGCTCGCACGTGACCGCCGAGAAGATCGTGCGCGCGGCCGGTCTCAAGCGCTCCCTGATCGAGGCGAGCGGCAACGGCCCGGTCGTCGTCTGCGAGGACGCTGACCTCGCGCGCGCCGCCGAGGGTGCCGTCTTCGGTGGCTTCTTCTGCGCGGGACAGGTCTGCTGCGCCACCGAGCGCGTGCTCGTCCACGAAGGCGTGCACGACGCATTCCTCGAGCAGGTCCTGCGCGTCGCAGCCGAGTGGTCGCTCGGCGACCCCTTCGACGCGGCGACCAAGGTCGGGCCGATGAACAACGAGCCGACGGCGCGGAAGATGGACGACCACCTCGCCGACGCGGTCGCGAAAGGCGCGACCGTCGTTCTCGGCGGTGCGCGCGACGCCGGCAGGCCGACGGATCTCTATTACCAGCCGACCGTGCTCGCCGACGTCGCCCTCGACACCCTCGTCAACCGCGAGGAGACGTTCGGGCCCATCGTCCCGCTGATCCGCGTGTCGTCGGACGACGAGGCGCTCCGGGTCGCGAACGACTCGCATCTCGGGCTGCAGGCGGCCGTGTACACGTCCGATCTCAGCCGGGCATTCCGCTACGCCGACGGCCTTCGCGCAGGCAACGTCGTCGTCAACGACTCGACCGACTACTGGGAGGCACACGAGCCCTTCGGTGGGGCGTCCGGGACGCGGACGGGCTGGGGGCGGATCGGCGGTCGCTACACGATGCTCGACATGACCGACCTGAAGACGGTCGTGCTCGACGTCGGCGTACCAGGTTGAGCTCACCTCATCCGCCGGTGTCCGACGAGCCGACGATCGCGATCGCCCTCGAGGGCGTGAGCAAGCGCTTCGGCCGCGCCGCGGCCGTCCAGGACGTGAACCTCAGGATCGACGAGGGCGAGTTCTTCTCGCTGCTCGGGCCGAGCGGCTGCGGCAAGACGACGACGCTGCGGATGATCGCCGGTTTCGAGGTGCCCGACGACGGCCGCATCCTCCTGCAGGGAGCGGACGTGACCTCCGTGCTGCCCAGCCGCCGCCCGGTCAACATGGTGTTCCAGCAGTACGCGCTCTTCCCGCACATGTCGATCTACGACAACATCGCCTTCGGGCTGAAGGTCAAGGGGATCCCGCGCAGCCAGCACCGCGGGCGCATCGAGCAGCTGCTGCGGATGGTGCAGCTCGAGGGGCTCGAGCGGCGCCGGCCCCGCCAGCTCTCGGGGGGCCAGCAGCAGCGGGTCGCCCTCGCGCGCGCTCTCGTGAACCGGCCGGCGGCGCTGCTCCTGGACGAGCCGCTGGGAGCGCTCGACGTGAAGCTGCGCAGGCAGATGCAGCACCTGCTGAAGGGCCTGCAGCACGAGCTCGGAACGACATTCGTCCACGTCACCCACGACCAGGAGGAGGCGCTCGCGATGTCGGACCGCATCGCCGTCATGAACGGCGGCCGGGTCGAGCAGGTCGGCAGCCCGCGCGAGATCTACGAGCGCCCGCAGACTGCCTTCGTCGCTGACTTCATCGGCTCGCTGAACGCCCTCCAGGTGACGGTGGACGAGCTCGTCGGCGACTACGCACTCGTGCGGATCGGCGAGCGTGAGCGGGTCGTGATCCCCGTCGAGCCTGGCGTCGCCGCCGGCGAGCCTGTGCGCGTCGCCGTGCGGCCTGAACGCGTCCGGATCGGGGCGGCCGGGGACGCGGCGCCCGAGGGCGGCTCCCGCCTGGAAGGCACGATCGGCGAGATCGTCTATCTCGGGATGTACACCCAGTTCCACGTCGAAACGCGGGCCGGCCGCGTCGTATCCCACCGCCTCGCCGATGAGGTGCTCGCGCCGCTCGAAGTCGGCTCCCGCATCGTCCTCTCCTGGGCACCCGAGCACACCGCCGTGCTCGGCGACCCGATTCCGGCCGACGGTCTCTAGGCTGGGCCTTCGGCGCCCAGCCGCCGCTCGGCCGCTCGTCGCCCGACCTCTGCAGCCACGACGACGATCAGGGAGACGGTGATCACGACGACGGCCACGGCGATCACCTGCGGCAGCTGGTACGGGTCGCGCAGCGCCGCGTAGAGGTAGATCGGGAACGTCTCGAGCGTACCCTTGACGAACGAGGCGACCGCGTACTCGTCGAACGAGGTGGTGAAGGCGATCAGGTACGCCGCGACCACGGCCGGGAGCAGCAGCGGCAGCGTGATCGACCGGAACACACGCAGGCGGCTCGCACCGAGGTCGTACGCCGCCTCCTCGAGCGAGACGTCGATCTGCTGGAGCCGGGGCATCAGCACGAGGATCGTGTACGGGAGGCTGATCACGATGTGCCCGATGACGACTCGCAGCAGCGGCTGCCAGTACCCCACCGGGCTCGGGAACCCGACCGCCTGGAACAGGAGCAGCAGCGAGATCCCGAACACGAGGTAGGGGATGACGAGCGGGCTGAGGAGAAACGCGGAGACCGGCGCCTTGCCTCGGAAGCGACGCCTGACGAGGGCGATCGAGGCGAGGATCCCGAGCAGCACGGCGCCCAGGCTGGACAGTGCGGCAACGACCGCGCTCGTCTTGAGCGCATCCTGGAGATCCGGGTTTGCCAGGAACTGGTGGTACCAGTGGAGCGTGAACCCGGTCAGCGGGAACGCCGGGATGTTCGAGTTGTTGAACGAGAAGATCAACAGGATCCCGATCGGGGCGTACAGGAAGACCACGACGAGGAAGAAGAACCCCCGCAGCAGCCAGGCGCCGCTCCTCGAGAGCGCGACGTCCATCAGTCCGCCGCCACCTGCCGGGGCTGCAGGAACCGCGCGAACACCACGGTCAGAAGCACGACGACGCCCAGGAGGAAGAGCGCGAGCACCGAGCCCGTCTGCCAGTCCGGGAAGCCGGTCTGGAAGAGCTCGACGATCTGGTTGCCGTACATGTAGCCGTTCGTCCCGCCGACAAGCGATGGCGTGACGAACTCGCCGAGCGTCGGGATGAAGACGAACAGGAAGGCCGCGAAGACGCCCGGCGCCGAGAGCGGCAGCGTGATTCGGCGGAAGGCTTGCAGGCGGCTCGCACCCAGGTCGCTCGCCGCCTCGAGCAGCCTGCGATCGAGCCCTTCCAGCGAGACGAAGATCGGCAGGGCGACGAACGGCAGCCAGATGTAGCCCAGGACCAGCATGACCGCGAACCTGGTGTCGATCAGCGTGACGGGGTTGTCGGGCGAGCGCAGCCCCGTCCAGAACAGGAAGGAGTTGAGCGGGCCCTCGTCGCCGAGCAGCACCTTCCACGCGAGCACGCGGAGCAGATAGCTGGTCAGGAACGGCGCGATCAGCACGAGCAGGAGCACGTACTTGCGCTTGGTGCCGGAGAGCGCGAGGTAGTAGGCCAGCGGGTAGGCGGCGAGAACGACGACGGCCGAGACGATCAGCGACATCTTCACCGACTTCCAGAACAGGCCGAGGTACGTCGAGCTGTGCAGGAAGTCGTGCCAGGCCTGGAACGTGATCGGGTGCTCGCCCGGGAACAGCGGGAGGTAGAGGGCGTCGATGCTGTAGGCCGCGACGATCCCGATCGGGACGACGAAGAAGAGGGCCAGCCAGGCGACCGGCAGGCCGAGCAGGCTCGGCGTTGTCAGGTCACGCCGTGGCCGGCGGCCGCCCCCCGCCGGCAGGACGTGTTGAGGGGCGTCCGCGGCCATGGGCGAGATCTAGCGCGCCGTCACGAGGCCTTCACCTGCTCCCACAGCTTGATGTACAGGTCCCGGCGTGGGACGTCGCGGTCGAGATGCGCGTTCGGCTCCGCCACCGCCTTCGGGTTTCCGAGCTTGAGGGCCTTCAGCAGATCGCTCGACGACGGGCGTGCCTTCGTGTTCGCACTGCCGTAGCCGTAGTTGTCCTCGAGCCACTTGGCGGACTTGACGGAGCTCCAGGCGTCCACGTACGCGTGCGCGAGGTGCGGTCGCGGCGTGTTCTTGAGGAGCATGAACATGCCCACCCAGGAGATGGGCTTCTCCTTCGGGAACATGTACCGGACCTTCAGCCCCTTGCCCTTCATCGCCCAGTAGTCGGCCGGCCAGGCGTATGCGATCCAGACGTTGCCCGATGCGAAGTCGGTGTCCATCGACGCCTCGGACGACCAGATGTTGCGGACGAGGTGGCGCTTCGACTTGAGGAAGTTCTGCGCCTGCTTCAGCTGGGCATCCGTCTGGTTGTACGGATCCTTGAAGCCCATGAGGTAGCCCACCAGGGTGAACATCTCGACGCCGTCGTCGTACCAGGTGATCTTCCCCTTGTACCGGTCGTCGAAGAGGAGGCTGAACGAGTCGGACTTCGGGTGCACCTTGTCCGTTCGGTACAGGATGGCGTCGAAGCCCCAGTCGGCCGGGATCCCGTACTGCTTCCCCTGATACTGGCCGGCCTTGACCATGAACGGGTTCAGGCTCTTGAAGTTCGAGATCTGCGTCGTGTCCCAGGGCTGGACGAGGCCGCTCTTCGCGAAGTACTTCACCCAACCGACGTAGGGCCGGAAGAGATCAGGGTTGACGGCGTGGCTCGTGATCTTCCCGAGCGCGTCGGCCTCGTTGTTCATCACGGTGAACTGCGGCTTGTTCTGCGGATAGCGCTTCACGTACTGCGTGAACATGGTCTGGCCGCCGTCGTAGCCGTATCCGACCCAGTCGAGCACCTGCAGCCGACCGCTTTCTGCGGCGAGCCGTGAGAGCGCCGCTCCGGCCGCTCCGACCCGCGTGCCGAGCAGCGCGGCCCCCCCGGCTGCGGCGGCGAGCTTCAGGAGCTCGTTCCGGCTCAGCCCTCGTTCGGTGATGTCCAGTTCCTCTGCCATTTCGTTGGGCCTCCTCTCGCCCACGTGCTTGTCTTGCCCTCCGTCGCCTACAGGCTCGGAGGGCTGATGACCCACATGACCTCCGCCGGCTCGTATCCCGCATTCACGACCCGGTGTGGTACCGAGCTGCGGTAGAAGATGCTGTCGCCCGCTTCCAGCTCATGCACCTCCTGATCGAGGTGAAGCTCGACCGTCCCTTCGAGGCAGACGACGAGTTCCTCCGAGTCCCCGTGGGTGTACGGCTCCTCGGCCGTCGCCCCGTCGATCTCCAGCTCGGCGATGAACACCTCGAGGTTCTCGAGCGGCCGCGGGGTCAACAGGAACTTCTGGCCGAGCACGCCGAACGCCAAAGCGGGGCGCCGGTCGCGCCGCAGGACGCGCGGACGGGCGCTCTCAGCGTCCGGTCCGAAGAGGTCCGCGACGCTGACGCCGAGGGCGGTGGCGATGCGCTGCAACGTGGCGATGCTCGCGCCCGCACGCCCCCGCTCGATCTGGCTCAGGAAGCTCTCCGAGATGTCCGCGCGCTCCGCGACGGCTTTCAGCGTCGCCCGCCGGCGATGCCGGATCGATCGCAGGCGCTCGCCGAGCTCGGTCTCCAGGGGGCGGGTGCTCACCTCGGTCACAGGGTGTGGGCGATAATCGAAGAAAACTGAAGGTATTGTCAAGAGGACTGCAGGTCGGCTGTCGATTGAGCGAGCGTTCTTTGTGGCTGCAAGAGGCGCTTCCCGGCGAGAAGGAGGCGTCTCCGCTTCGTGGCGACGTGATCGCCGACGTCTGCGTCGTCGGCGGCGGCTACACCGGGCTCTGGACTGCTCTGGGCGCCGCGGCCGGCGGCGCGCGGGTGGTGCTGCTCGAAGGCGACGTCTGCGGCGGCGGCGCGAGCGGGCGCAACGGCGGCTTCGTGCTCACGTGGTGGTCGAAGTTCAAGACGCTGCGCAAGCTGTACGGCAGCGACGAGGCGCTGCGGCTCGCGCGCGCGTCGGCGGAGTCCGTCGATGCGATCGGCGCCTTCTGCACGGAGCAAGGGATCGACGCGCACCACCTGCACGAGGGCTGGCTGTGGACGGCGACGAGCCACGCGCAGGTCGGTGCCTGGGACTCGGTCGTGGAGGCGCTGGCCGACGCAGGCGAGCAGCCGTTCGTGCCGCTTCCGCCCGACGAAGTTGCCCGGCGCGCCGGCTCGGACCGCCACCTCGCCGGCGTCTGGGAGCCCGTCTCCGCGACAGTCCAGCCCGCGCTGCTCGCCCGCGGGCTCCGGCGCGTGGCGCTCGAGCGCGGCGTCGAGATCCACGAGCGGTCGCGGGCGGTCGCGCTCGACCGAGGTCGGCCGCCGTGTGTCCGCACAGCGGTCGGCTCGGTCACCGCCGAGCATGTCGTGATCGCGACCGGGGCCTGGGCGATCTCGGTCCGCGAGCTGCGCCGGGCGCTCGTCGTCGTCTCCAGCGACATCGTCGCCACCGAGCCTGCGCCGGAGCTGATTACGGACGAGCGGCCGTGCGTCTCGGACTCGCGCCTGCTCGTCCACTACCACCGGCCTACGCGCGACGGCCGCCTGGTGCTCGGCAAGGGCGGCGGGACGATCGGGTTCGGCTACGGCGTCGGCACGCGCTTCGACGGTGCGTCGCCGAACGCGGCCGTCGTCGAGGCAAGCGTGCGGCAGCTGTTCCCGCAGCTCGCCGGCGTCCCGATCGCCGGCTCGTGGTGGGGCCCGGTCGACCGCTCGCTGCATGGGCTGCCGTTCATCACGCGGCTGGACGGCCGCGACGATCTGCTCGCCTGTTCCGGCTTCTCGGGTAACGGCGTCGGCCCGTCCCACCTGCTGGGCCGGATCCTGGCCGAGCTCGTGCTCGGCAGAGACCAGGGCTGGGCCATCGTCGGCGACCCGCCGGGACGGTTCCCGCCGGAGCCGATCCGGTACGTCGGCGGCCGTGTCGTCCAGGAAGCCGTGCGCGTGAAGGAGCGGGCCGAGGACGAGGGCCGGCGGCCGAGCCGGGTCGCGGTCGGCGTGGCGCGTCTGGCGCCGGCCGGCCTCGTGCCGTTGAAGAGCCGCGCGTAGCGACGGCCTGAGCCGAACTCGGCGCAGCCCTCCGGTGTACAAGCCTGCGACGCCCGTGAAAGCGAAACATCGCGCGCGGGATGTGCATAGAGAGGGTGCACGATGACGACAGACGCAGAGCTCATCAAGGCGGCGCAGCGCGACCCGGAGGCATTCGGGGAGCTCTACCGGCGGCACGCCACGGCCGTGAACCGCTGGTTCCGGGGACGGACCGACGACCGGGTCGCCGAGGACCTGACCGCGGAGACGTTTGCGCAGGCTGTGCTCTCCGTCCGCCGCTTCCGCGACGAGGCGGACGGCTCGGCGGCGCCCTGGCTGTTCGGCATCGCCAAGAACCTGCTCCGGCGCTACTGCGAGAGGCAGCGCGTCGACACGGCCGCGCGCCGGCGGCTGCAGATGCCGATCCGCTCCGACGACCTGGAGTTCGAGGCCGCCGAGGACAGAGCGAGCGCCGGCAAGCTCGCGGCCGACCTCGACGGCGCGCTCGCGCTGCTGCCCGCGGGCCAGCGGCGCGCGCTCGAGCTCCGCGTCGTCGACGAGCTGCCGTACGCGCAGGTCGCCGACAGCCTTGGCTGCACCGAGCTCGCGGCACGACTGCGCGTCATGCGCGCGCTCGATTCCCTGACCAGACGCTTGAAAGGAGCCGTACGGTGAGCACCCTCTCTCCAGCGCTCGAGCTGATCGGGCACGACCTCGATTCGGCGGTCCGCCGCTTGATCGTCCGGCGGCAACGCCGTCGCCGCATGCTGCGCGTCACGGGTGCGGCGCTGATGCTCACCGCTGCCTTCTGCGCCGTCGCGGTCGCAAGCGGGATCGCCCCCGAGCTCCACCTCGACCCCGGGACCTGGACGATCCTCCACCGCGGCGACGTCGACGGCGGCAAGGGGGCCTATGTCCACGCGACCGAGAACGCCTCCGGCCGGCCGTCGGTCTTCATGGTCGAGCACGACGCCGGCCTCGACCGCTACGCGGCCTTCCTCCTTCACGAGCAGACCCTGGCTGCCGCGAACGCCGCCGAGGCGGACTCCGGCACGCAGATGCGGATCGAGCCAGGCCCCCTCTGCACGCGCGCTCAGGTCACGCGTGCCGAGGTCGTCGCACTCGGCACGCTGCGAGCCTCGTTCGCTGCGGGCACGCCTGCGGATGTGACGGCGGCACCAGTGGACAGCGCTGTTGGCGCCGAGTTCCGCGATACGCCGTGCCGCGGGCTCGAATACGCAGGCGAGCAGGCGCGGCTGGTGTACGCAGGGAACCAGCCCGCGGCCCTGCTGATGCCGGGAGCGCGCTGAGCGATGACGGCTGCGCGCTGCGGCGCCGTCGCGGCGATGGCCGTCCTCGCGTCCGCGTGCAGCCACGGCGGCGGCGCCCCGCGCGAGAGGACGACCGCGTCGGCAACGCACCCGACCCCCTATGCAGCCGCGCTTGCGTTCGCCCGGTGTATGCGGCGTCACGGCGTTCCGCATCCGGATCCGGACGGCGCGGGAAACTTCTCGCTGACGCCGGCGCAGGAACAGCGGATGCGCGGCGCGTCGACGAGGCGGCAGCGGCAGCGCGCCGACCGAGAGTGCTTCCGCTACCTGAAGGGGACGGTCAGCACGAAGCCCCTATCAAGGCGCGCCAGGGCGCAGGCGAGGGCGGCCCTGCGCGGTTTCAGCCGGTGCATGCGCACCCGCGGATACGACTTTTACGAAAGTCCACCCGTTGTCGGCAACCTCAGCCGCGGCCGGGCCTTCTTCGGCTTCCAGCGGGCCGATCCGAGGCTCAGGGCGGTGCAGGGGACGAAACGATTCCTGCGTGTCCGAACCTCCTGCGAGCGGGGACTCAACAGGCGGCTCAATGCGATCATCGCGACTGACCGGCACGAGGTTCGCTACTAGCGGCTCAGGTGAGATCTCGCGAGCAGAAAGGGGTATCGACGAGAATGAAGGGACGGCGGTCATTTGCTTGCCGTAGTCTCGTGGTTGCGTTCGCAGTCACGGCCGGCTTGACCTCGACTCAGCAAACCGGCGCCCGAACAACGCGGACGATCGACGTCCCCGGAGAGGTGCCCACGCTCGCTGCGGCAATCGCGGCGGCTGGTGCCGGGGACACCATCGTTCTCGAGGCCGGGACGTACAGTCCTTCGGTCACGGTGCCGCGCACGAAGCCTGGCCTGACGATCCGTGGCGTCGATCGAAGCCAGGTGGTCTTCGATGGTCGCGGAACGTACGACAGCGCGATCACCGTGCACGCGGGTGGCGTCACGGTCGAGAACCTCTCGGCACATTCCTATCGAGGGAACGTGTTCTACTGGGACAAAGTCGACGGGTTCAAGGCGCGATATTTGACCGTCTGGAACATTCAGGGGTATGGCGTCTACGCCGAGCACTCGACCGGCGGGATAATCGCCCACGATTACGTCTCGGGAGCAGCCGACGCCGCCTATTACATCGGCGAGTGCAGGCCCTGTGACTCGGTGATCGACCACGTTGTCGCTCGGCTTTCTGCAGTCGGATATTCGGGCACGAATGCAAGCGGCGGGCTCGTGATTCGCGACTCGGTCTGGGATCGAAACGCTACCGGCATCATCCCGAACTCCTATGCGAACGAGGAGCACCCGCCGCAACAGGATTCGACAATCGTCCGGAACGTCGTCACAGGAAGTGGCAGCGTGCCGGTCCCCCTGCATACCCCTCTTGCCGCCTTCTATGGCATCGGGATTGCGATTGGAGGAGGCCGCACGAACCGGATCGCCGGGAACACGGTCTCACGCAGTGCCCGCTACGGCATCGCGGTGTTCCCAACCGAATACTGGCTACCGGTCGACCCGCGGCCGCGGCCTCCCGGCAAGCACAAGCCGTGGAATCCCGTCGGCAATACCGTCACCGGCAACCGGGTCAGCGGCAGCAAGATCGCCGATCTCGCTCTTGCGGGTGGAAGCCATAACTGCTTCACACACAATGCAGCGGCGACCTCGGCGCCGTCGAAGCTCCTCCAGCCCGGCGGCTGCACGAGTACCGGGAGCGCGCGAGTGGCACGCGATCTGACGCAACCGATTCGAACGATGATGGACCGAGCATTCCGGCGCTTCCCGACTCCATCGTTCGAGAGCATGCCGGTACCGCCTCCGCAACCCTCGATGCCAGAATGATCGGGCGCGATCGCTCCCGACAAGCCCGCGTCGCCTGCTTTGCAGGCGCTTTTTGCGAGCGGAATCGACCGGCTCGGCTCCCTTCGCCGGCTTTTCGCGGCGGACTCTCTCAGATCGCCGACTCGCGAGGCAGGCGATCACCACCGGACTCCGTCGGCCTAGTGAGTCCACCACTGGCCCTCCTGGCACCCAGATAGAGCTCGCCGACGCGCGGGTCGGCGAGAAGCGCCTTGCCCGTGCCGGTGAGCTTTACGACGCCGCTGTCGAGGACGGCGCCGTGGTGGGCGATAGCGAGCCCCGAGCGGGCGTTCTGCTCGACGAGCAGGATCGTCCGGCCGGCCTCGCAGAGGGCGCTCAGCGTCCCGAACACCTGCCGGCGGGCGCGCGGGGCGAGCCCGATCGACGGCTCGTCGACGAGGAGGACGTTCGGCTCCAGCATCAGGGAGCGCGCCAGCTCGACGATCTTCTGCTCGCCGCCGGAAAGGGAGCCGGCCCGCTCCTGCCGGCGCTCGGCCACGAGCGGAAAGCGCGCCGCCACCGCATCCGCCCGCCTCGCCACCTCGGAGCGGTCGCGGACGACGTACGCACCCATGAGGAGGTTCTCCCAGACGGTCATCAGCGGGAAGAGGCTTCGCTCCTGCGGCACATGGACGATGCCGAGCTCGAGGAGGTTGCGCGGACTCAGGCCGCCGATGGGCCGGTTCCCGAACGTGATCGTCCCCCGGCTCGGCCGGAGGAGACCGCTGATCGCCCGCAGGACGGTCGATTTGCCCGCGCCGTTCGGCCCGACCAGGCAGGTGATCCGCTCGGGCTCGACGTCGAGGTCGAGGCCGCGCAGGACGTCGCCATACCCGTAGCCTGCGACGACGCCTTCGAGCCTGATGCGTGCCATCAGTCGCCCAGGTAGGCGTCCAGGACGGCCGGGTCGCTCTGCACCGCCTGCGGCGGCCCCTCGGCGATCTTCGCCCCTCGATCGAGCACGATCACGGGATCGCAGAGGCTCATCACCACGTCCATGTCGTGCTCGACCACGAGGAACGTCAGGCCTTGCTCGTTGAGCCGGCGGATGTGGCTGACGATGCGTTCGACCACGATCGGATTCACCCCCGCGGTCGGCTCGTCGAGGAGAATCAGCTGCGGCTCGCCCATGAGCGTGGTCGCAAACTCGAGCAGCTTCCGCTGGCCGTACGAGAGCTCCTCGGCAGCGACGTCGGCATAGGCGAGGAGCCCGAACTCGTCGAGCAGTTCCTCCGCGCGCGCCCGCTCGGCCCGGCTGACCCTGGCGTGAGCGACGCTCCACCATCGCCCGGGTCGGGCAAGCGCCAGGTTGTCGACGAGCGTCAGCTGCGGGAAGATCCGGGCCTGCTGGAAGGTGCGGACGAGGCCGGTCCGCGCGAGCGAGTCGGGCCTCGGTCGCCGTACCGCCTGGCCGCCGAAGGTGACCACTCCGGCGTCAGCCGAGACGTACCCGGTGACGAGGTTGAAGACCGTCGTCTTGCCTGACCCGTTCGGCCCGATCAGGCCGGTGATCGTCCCGGGTGCCACGGCGAACGAGCAGCCGTCGACGGCGACGATCCCGCCGAAGCGCTTTTCGAGCCCCTCGGCCTCGAGCAGCCCGCTCATGATGCCGCGAGCTCCTCGGCCGGGCGCGGCCGGGCGGTCGGGCGACCGCGACGCCGGCGCCACTGATCTGCCAGCGAGGGCAGGATGCCGCGCGGCATCAGCAGGATCACGAGCAGGAAGACTGCCGAGTAGGCGATCAGGTAGAGGTCGCTGCCGCCGAGCCGGTAGGCCGTGTACTGCTGGGCCGGAACGAGCACGAGCGCTCCGACCAGCGGCCCCCAGAGGGTTCCCTTGCCGCCGAGGTAGACCATCAGCACCATGCCGATGGTGATCAGCGGGTCGATCGCGAACTGCGGGTAGATCTGGCCCAGGTAGTAGGCCCAGATCCCGCCGACCATCGCCGTCAGCCCGGCGCTGAGTGAGAACGCCACCAGCTTCGCGAGCGTGACCCGCTGCCCGAGGCCGCTCGCGCGGTCCTCGTCGTCGCGCACGGCGAAGAGCGCGAGCCCGAGCTTGCTCCCGCGCGTCCACCAGCACACGAGGAGCGCGAGCGCGAGCAAGGAGAGCATGGCGTAGTAGAAGGGCCGCTCGAACGTCGCGTTCGGGAACGGCGGCAGGGGGAGCAGGATCCCCTGCGAGCCGTTTGTCAGACCGCGGAGGTTGAAGGCGAGCTGCTGGACGACGAACAGGAGCGTCAGCGTGACGATCGCGAACGTCGCCCCTCTCGTCCTGAAGGCGAGCCAGGCGAGCGGGACGCTGGCGAGGCCCACTCCCAGGCCGACGAGCGGAAGGAGGAGGAAGGGCCTGTAGCCAGAGCCGACGCCCGCGTAGCGCGTGAACACGATCGCCACGGCATAGGCCCCGATGCCGAAGAACCCGGCGTTGCCGAGCGAGATGTAGCCGCTGTAGCCGCCGACGAGATTCCAGGCCGTCGCGAGCACGGCGTACATGAGCGTGAAGAACGCGATGTTCAGCACCCAGTGCTCGGGAAAGACGAAGGGAAACGCCCCCAGGCCGCCGATCACGACCGCGCCGCGGGTGACCCCTGCAGCAGTGACTCGGGTCACGCTGCTCCGCGAGCCGTCGTCCCGAACAGGCCCTGCGGGCGCACGAGCAGGACCACGATCAGGAGCACGAAGAACGTGAGCGGCGCCCACGTCGGCGAGATCTCCACCTGGAAGACTGCCTCGGCCAGGCCCATGAGGAGCCCCGCGAGGACGGCGCCGCCGAGGCTTCCAAGCCCGCCGAGGACGACGATCGCCAGCAGTCTCGAGATCAGGTCGTAGTGCGAACCGGGATTGAAGGGGAAGATGATCCCGAAGACGGCTCCCGCAACGGCAGCAGTCGCTGCGCCGAGGCCGAACCCCACGGCCGACACCCACGCGGTGTCGACGCCCAGCAGCCTCGCCGAGACCGGGTTCTGCACGGTTGCGCGCACAGAGCGGCCCAAGCGGGTCCGGGCCAGGACCAGATAGAGCAGGCCGATCGTCGCGAACGCCAGCGCGAAGCCGAACAGCCGAACCTCGGGCACGCGATATCCGGCGACGTTCCAGGCGCGGTTCGCATAGCCCGGGATCGAGGCGCGGTAGGTCGTGCTGTACGCGTAGCTGAGGACGCCTTCGATCCCGAGCGCGATCGCCCAGGTGACGAGCAGCGAGAGCTCCTCGCGATCCTGCTCACGGAGCGGGCGCAGGAACGCGAGTTGGAGGCCCATGCCGAGCACGAACATCAACGGGGCGATCACGAGCACGCCGACGAACGGATCGATGTGGAACCGTGTGAAGAGGCTGTAGCTGAGGAACGCGCCCATGATGATCAGGGCTCCCTGGGCGACGTTGATCACGCGCATGATTCCGAAGACCAGTGCGAGTCCGCTGGCCATCAGCGCGTAGACGCCGCCCATCAGGAGCCCGAGGATGCATGCCTGGACGAAGACGTGCATCTAGCCGCGATGTCGGAGCAAGCGCGTCCTAGCCTTTCCAGCTCGGCTTGGGCACGACCGGCTTGTGCAGCGACACGCTCGGCGGATAGACGGGGAGGAGCTTGCCGCCGATCCACTCGACGAGAAGGTCGCTCCCCTGCGGCGCGCCGTACTTGTCCCAGTTGAGGTAGCCCTCGACCGTCGGCCACTTGCCGGAGTGCAGCGTCTTGATGATCGTCTTGTTGTCGATCGAGCCGGTCTTCTTCGCGACGGCCTCGATGATCTGGCCGACCGCGTACGCCTCGGCGGAGCCGGAGTCGATTGCGTACGCGTTGCCGCCGTACTTCTTCAAGTACGCGGCGATGAACGCCTTGTTCCCGGGCGCGTTCGAGTTCGGGAACCAGTCTCCGCAGCTGAAGATCCCGGCCGTGTTCGCCCGCCCCACCTTGGTCGGGAACTCGGTCGGGGAGCTGGCGCCGTTCGAGAGGAAGAGGAACTTGGGGTTGAACCCCAGCTGGATCATCGCCTTGACCTGGGCGTAGGCGTCTTCGGACTGGGTGCCGGCCACGACCATGTCGGGGTTCTTGGCGGCGACCTTCTCGACGATCGGCGTCAGGTCGGTCGTCTCGGGCGGGTAGATGGTCTTGAAGAGCGTCTTGATCCCGGCGGCCTCGAACTTGCTCCGCATGTTGTCGGCGATCGGCGAGGAGAAGGGGTCGTCGAGCGACGGATACGCCGCGGTCTTCGGCCGCTTCGACTTCGGCAGCGAGAGCAGGTAGCGCGCGAACGGATCGCCGCACTTGACGATCGGTGCGGGCTGCGCGAAGAAGACGTTCGGCAGGTGCTCGTCGAAGACGGCCGGCCCGCCTCCCGACGGCTCGACGAAGGCGTAGCCGTAGCGGTTGGCCACCCGTGCGGCAGGCGCGGTCAGCAACGTCGAGAACGGGCCGAAGACGAGGTCGACGTGGTCGCGGTTGATCAGGTTCTGGTAGTTGGTGACGACCTGGTTCGGGCTCGACGCGTCGTCGACGATCTTCAGGTTGACCTTGCGTCCGAGCAGTCCGCCGTGCTTGTTGACGACGCTCTGCCAGAGCTCGTAGCCGCGCTTGGCGGCCTTCCCCGGATCCGAGAAGTCCCCTGACAGCGACAGCGAGATACCGATCGTGATCGGATTCGCCGCCGTCCGCGCCGGGGATGCGCCGGCAGTCGCCGCGACGATCGTGGCCGTCGCGGCCGCCGCGATCACCAGGAGCGCGGCGATGGAAGTACGCAGACTCACGTGACCCCTCCTTATCAGACGATCAGACAGCGGACGATTATCTGACTCCGGCCCGCCAGGCGCAAGTTGTGGGTTTCGCCTGATTGGGTTAGCCTTGCCGGTCTGCTTGTCAGACAACCGGCCATGACCCCATGACCCTTTCGTCGCCCATCACGCGCAAGAAGACCTACGAGCTCGTCACCGAGCGTCTCATCGCGGAGATCGGGGAGCGGCGCTTGCAGCCCGGCGACCCGCTGCCAACGGAACGGGAGCTGACACAGACGTACGGCGTCGGGCGCTCGTCGGTGCGCGAAGCGTTGCGGATGCTCGAGTCGCAGGGGCTGATCGAGTCGCGCGGTTCGGGCGTGTTCTCCGTCGCCGTGTTCGCGAACCCCTTCAACCAGTCGCTCAGCCTGCTGCTCTCCCTCGACGAGTCCAACCTCCACGAGCTCTACGAGATGCGCAAGCTGCTCGAAGGCGAGCTAGCCGCCCTCGCCGCCGAGCGTCGCACCGACGAGGACCTCGGCCGGATGCTCACCGCGCTTCGGGAAATGCGGGACGGACTCGAGTCGGAGGAGCGCTACATCGACGCGGACGTCCGCTTCCACCTCGCGGTCGCTGACGCGACCAAGAACCGCTGCGCGGTGCACATGATGCAGGCGCTGCGGGAGCTCTTCCACCGCGCGCTCGGCTCCGTCTACCACATTCCCGGGAGCGCGGCTGCCTCGCTCGAGCAGCATCAGGCGATCCTGGATGCGATCACGGCCTGCCGCCCGCACGACGCGCGCCAACGGATGCAGGAGCACCTTCTGCGCGTCGAGAGAGACATCGAGCGCGTGGTGCGCGCTCCCTCGCCGGCCGTTCCGGACACGCTCGGCGCCTGACCGTGGCCACGGTCGCGTTCGTCGGTCTGGGCGCGATGGGGGGCGGCATCGCCCGCCGGCTCCTCGCCGCGGGCCACGAGGTGCATGGCTACAACCGGACGAAGGAGAAGGCGGTAACGCTCGTCGAGGAGGGCCTGATCCTCGAGCCCAGCCCGCGCGCGGCCGCGGCCGCCGGAGAGGTCGTCTTCTCCATGGTCACGAACGTGGCCGCGGTTCGCGCCGTCGCGGAAGGGCCCGACGGCATTCTCGCCGGCCTCGCCCCGGGCGGAGTCTGGGTCGACATGTCGACGGTCGCTCCCGCCGTGAGCCGTGAGCTCGCGGAGAAGACTCGTGCAGCCGGGGCGGACATGGTCGACGCGCCCGTCTCCGGCTCGATCTCGACGCTGGAGGAGGGTCGGCTCTCGATCATGGTCGGCGGGGACGAGGCGACGTACGAGCGCATCCGGCCGTTGCTGCGTCGACATCGGGCCGACCGTCCACCACGTCGGCGACAACGGACAGGCCGTGCTGCTGAAGATCGCGATGAATCTCAGCCTGTTCGTGCAGATGACCGCGTTCTCCGAGGGGCTCCTGCTCGCCGAGAAGAACGGCATCGACCGTGAGCGCGCGCTGGAGGTGATGCTCTCGAGCGTCATCGCCTCCCCGATGCTCAAGTACCGCGGACCGTTTGTCCTCGAAATGCCGGCCGAGGCCTGGTTCAACGTCGACATGATGCAGAAGGACATGCTGCTCGCCCTCGAGGCAGCGCGCGACGTGGACGTCCCCATGCCCACGACGGCCGCGTCGAACGAGCTGCTCACCTCTGCACGCGCGATGGGGCTCGCGCACCACGACTTCGCGATCGTCTACGAGGTGCTCGCGCGGATGGCGGGACGCGCGGGCGTCGAGGCTTGATGGCGACGAAGACCGAGACTCCGGCCGTCGAGGTCGGACGCGACCTCGCGCTGCGGATGTACGAGCAGATGTGGAGGATCCGAGTGTTCGAGGAGCACGTCGACGGCCTCTATCGCAGCCGCAAGATGCCCGGGCTCGCGCACCTCTATATCGGGGAGGAGGCGGTCGCCGTGGGGGTGTGCGAGGCGCTCAGGCGCGACGACTACATCACGAGCACGCACCGCGGTCACGGCCACTGCCTGGCCAAAGGCGCCTCGATCGAGCTGATGTTCTGCGAGCTGCTCGGCAAGGAGGCCGGGTACTGCCGCGGCAAGGGCGGGTCGATGCACATCGCCGACCACGTCAACGGAAACCTCGGGGCGAACGCGATCGTCGCCGGCTCGGCCGGGATCGCGACGGGTGCGGCCTTCTCGGCCCGGCGCCGCGGCACCGACCAGGTCGCCGTCTGCTTCTTCGGCGAGGGCGCGCTCGGCCAGGGCGTCCTCTACGAGGTCATGAACATGGCCTCGCTGTGGAAGCTCCCGGTCGTCTACGTCTGCGAGAACAACCTCTACAACGAGTACACGCACTACTCCGAGACGACCGCCGGCGACCTCACCGCGCGAGCGGAGGCGTTCGGGATCCCCGCCGCCGGGGTCGACGGCCAGGATGTCCGCGCCGTGCACGCTGCGGCCGGAGCAGCCGTCGCGCGAGCCCGCGGCGGCGAAGGCCCGGCGTTCCTGGTCGCGAGCACGTACCGCTTCCGCGGCCACCACGTCGGCGACGTCGATCGCGCCTACTACCGCGGAAAGGACGAGGAGGAGCGCTGGATGGCAGAGCGCGACCCGATCGCGCTTCACGCGCACTGGATCGTCGAGCAGGGCATGGCCTCGACCGAAGACCTCGCTCGCATCGACGCCGCCGTCGCCGAGGAAGTGGAGGCCGGGCTTGAGCGTGCCCTGGAGGCGCCGTTCCCGGCCCCGAGCGAGGTCGACGAGGATGTCTACGCCTAGCGCCGCGGGCGCCGCCGCGAGCCCGGCGGGCAGTCGTGAGATCACGCTCGGCGCAGGCCGTGAACGAGGCGCTCGCGGAGGAGCTCCGGCGCGATCCGACGGTCTTCGTGATCGGCGAGGACGTCGCCGAGGCGGGGACGCCGTTCAAGGTGATGTCGGGGCTCGTCGAGGAGTTCGGCCCGGAGCGAGTGCTCGACTCGCCGATCTCGGAGGCCGGCATCACCGGGCTCGGGCTCGGCGCCGCGATGACCGGCATGCGTCCGGTCGTCGACATCATGTTCGGCGACTTCCTGACGCTCGTGATGGATCAGCTCGCCAACCAGGCGGCGAAGGTCCACTACATGTCCGGCGGCGCCTGACCGCGCCGCTCACCGTGCGCACGACGCTGGGCGCCACGCGGAGGTCCGCCGCCCAGCACAGCCAGAGCCTGCACGCGTGGCCCGCGCCACATCCCCGGCCTCAAGGTCGCGCTGCCCGCCACTCCGTACGACGCGAAGGGGCTGCTCAAGACGGCAATCCGCGACGACAACCCCGTCGTCGTCTTCGAGGACAAGATGATGTTCGCGACCAAGGGCGCTGTCCCGGAGGGCGAGTACACGCTTCCCTTCGGCGTCGCCGACGTGAAGCGCGAAGGGGAAGACGTCACCATCGTCGCGACGAGCTCGATGGTCTACGTCGCGCTCGAGGCCGCGGAGCTGCTCGCGGAGGAAGGCGTGTCCGCCGAGGTCGTCGATCCGCGCACGACTCGTCCCCTCGATCGTGAGACGCTGATCGCGTCGGCGGCGAAGACGGGCCGGGCGCTCGTCGTCGACGAGGGGCACCGAAGCTTCGGCGCCTCGGCAGAGCTCGCCGCGGTCATTGCGGAGGGCGCCTTCTGGGAGCTCGAGGCTCCCGTGCGGCGCCTGGCGGCGATGGACGTGCCGATCCCGTTCTCCCCGGTTCTCGAGGACCTGACCGTGCCGACGCCCGAGCGCGCTCGTCGAGGCGGCGAAGGATCTCATCGGAAAGAGGTAGACGATGGCATCAGGACGTACGGAACGATGCAGGTGGACTGGGAGCGGCGGGCCGACCTCGACCGGCTCCGCCGCGAGCGGCTCGCGCGCGCGAAAGCGCATCTCGCCGACTCCGAGCTCGGCGCGCTCCTCTGCTTCGACATGAGCAACATCCGGTACATCACGGCGACGCACATCGGCACGTGGGCGATGGACAAGCTGATCCGCTTCTGCCTCCTCCCGCAGGGCGACGAGCCGATCATGTGGGACTTCGGCTCGGCGGCCCGCCACCACAAGCTCTATAGCCCGTGGCTCGGGGAGGAGCGGTCGCGCGCCGGGATCTCGACCCTGCGCGGCGCGGTGAGACGGACGCGCCGAGGACGTCGCGCGCAAGATCCGGGTCGAGCTCGAGGAGCGTGGGCTCCTCGGAGAGCCGCTCGGCGTCGACGTGATCGAGCTGCCCGTGCTCGAGGCGCTGCAGGCCGAGGGCGTACGGGTCGTCGACGGCCAGTCGCTCATGCAGGACGTCCGCAAGATCAAGACGGAGGACGAGATCACGCTCCTGGCGACGGCATGCGCGATGGTCGACGCGGCCTACGACGAGCTCTTCCGCGCGCTGCGTCCCGGCATGCGCGAGAACGAGTGCGTCGCGCTCGTCAACCGGGTGCTGTATCGAGCTCGGGTCCGAGCACGTCGAGGGCGTGAACGCGATCTCGGGCGAGCGGTGCAGCCCGCACCCCCACGTCTTCACCGACCGGATGCTTCGCCCCGGCGATCCCGGCGTACTTCGACATCCTCCACGCCTACAACGGGCTACCGAACCTGCTACTACCGGACGTTCGCGGTCGGGTCCGCCTCGCGCGCTCAGGTGGACGCGTACAAGCGCTGCCGCGACTATCCTCGACCAGGCGATCGCGATGATCCGGCCGGGCGTGACGACCGCCGAGGTCGTCTCGGTCTGGCCCGAAGGCGCAGGAGTTCGGCTTCGCGGACGAGGAGGCCGCGTTCGCCCTCCAGTACGGCCACGGGGTCGGGCTCTCGATCTGGGAGAAGCCCATCTTCAGCCGGCTCGTCTCCTTCGACCATCCGGAGACGATCGAGGAGGGCATGGTCTTCGCGCTCGAGACGTTCTGGCCCGCGTCCGACGGCTGGTCGGCGGCACGGATCGAGGAGCAGCTCGTCGTCACCGGCGACGGCTGCGAGGTGATCACGCGCTTCCCGGCCGAGGAGCTGCTGGTCGCGGGCGGAGGCCTTCCGACCGTCGGCGGAACGCTGCCCGGCGTTCGGGAGGCTCAGTCGAACCTGAACAACCCCACAGTCGGCGCCGTCGTGGCCTCGGCGTCCTACGAGCAGGCCTAGTGGCAACCGAAGTCATCATGCCCGCCTTGGAGCTGGCCCAGGAGACAGGGCGGATTCTCCGCTGGCTCAAGGCGGAAGGCGACGACGTCGCGAAGGGCGAGCCGCTGATGGAGATCGAGACCGACAAGGTGACGGTCGAGGTCGAAGCCCCCGCCGACGGAGTGCTCGCCGGAATCTGCGCGGCCGAGGGACAGGACGTCCCCGTCGGCGAGGCGGTGGCGTTCGTCCTCGCGGCGGGCGAGGAGGTCGCCGCAGCGGACAGCCGCTGCCGAGGCGGATCCGTCTCCGGCGGCCGCCTCGGCGACACCCCTTGCCTCGGCACGACGGGAGCGCCCCCTCGCTTCGCCGAAGGCTCGTCGGCTGGCTCGCGAATCAGGCGTGGACCTCCGGGAGATCGCGGGCTCGGGCCCGCACGGGGCGGTGCTCGCCGTCGACCTCGAGGCGCAGCCCTCGACACGGGACGGCGACGGACTCGAAGCTCGCGGCCGTCTGGCGTCGGATGGCAGAGCGGACAACGCAGACCTGGCAGACGACGCCGCACTTCTTCCTTCTCCGCGAGGTCGACGCGAGCCGCCTCATGAGCTGGCGGAAGAGCGTGTCGGCGCGATCGGGCTACGAGGCGACGACGTACACCGACCTGCTCGTGAAGCTCGTCGCAGAGGCGCTCGGCCGACATCCCGAAGTCAACGCGTCGTGGCAGGACGGTCGAGTCGTCGGTTCGGATCGAGTGAACATCGGCATAGCCGTCGCGATCGAGGACGGTCTCGTCGTCCCCGTCGTGCACGGTGCGGACCGTCTGGGCCTCGGCGAGATCGCCGCACGTCGCGGCGAGCTCGTCGAAGGCGGCCCGCGAGGGCCGTCTGCAACCCGATGACGTACACGGCGGCACGTTCACGATCTCGAACCTGGGCATGTACGGCGTCGATGCGTTCCTCGCGATCGTGAACGCGGGGCAGTCCGGCATCCTCGCAGTCGGCCGGATCGTCGAGCGCGTCGTCCCGGTGGACGGACAGCCAGCAATCCGGCCGGTCCTGACGCTTCGGGCTCTCCTTCGACCACAGGGTCGTGGACGGCGCGCGGGGTGCCGCGTTTCTCGACACCCTGGCTTCCCTGGTCGAGGAGCCGGCAGGGCTGGTGACGTGAGGTGACCACGGTCGAGCGGCTCCGCGGAGCGGAGGTCGAGCCCGTCGAAGGAACGATCGAGACCGGCGAGCTCGGCACGCGCGGGCCGGTCGTGCGCGGCAACGAGCTCGCGACCGGAGTGGCATACGCGGTGCGCAGCCCGTTCGATGGTTCGATCGTCGCAGTCGTCCACCGGGCTGCTGCGGCAGTAGTGGAGGAAGCGATCGCCGCGGCCGACGGGGCCTTCGAGATCACGCGTCACCTGCCAGCCTGGAAGCGATCCGAGATTCTCGGAAGCGTGGCGGAGATCATCGCCACGCGCGAGGAGGAGCTCGCTCGAGCGATCACGCTCGAGTCCGGGAAGCCGATTGCGCATGCTCGCCTCGAGGTGCAGCGCGCTGCGTTCACCTTCCGGATCGCAGCCGAGGAAGCGAGGCGGATCTACGGCGAGATCGTCCCGCTGGACTGGCTGCCAGGCACGGAGGATCGGATCGCGCACGTACGGCGCGTCCCATTAGGCCCCGTGGCGGGCATCACTCCGTTCAACTTCCCGCTCATGCTCGTTGCGCACAAGGTGGCCCCCGCGCTCGCCGCCGGGGATCCAATCGTCGTCCGCCCCGCGTCCCAGACGCCTGTCTCGGCGCTGACGCTCGGCCGAATCGTCCTGGAGGCCGGCTGGCCCGAGGACGGGATCGCCGTCGTGCCGTCGTCGACCGACGACGCTGCAGCGCTGGTAGAGGATGCTCGGATCAGGCTCCTCACCTTCACCGGCAGCCCGCCGGTGGGCTGGAGCCTCAAGAGCCGCGCCGGTCGTAAGCGGGTGGCGCTCGAGCTCGGCGGAAACGCGCCCGTCATCGTGGATGCGGGAGTCGATGTCTCGTACGCGGCCTCTCGGATCGCCTGGGGCGCAACCGTTCAGTCGGGCCAGTCGTGCATCTCCGTGCAGCGCGTCTATGTCCACTCGGCCATCTGGGACGAACTCGTCCCGCAACTCGTGGAGCGGATGGGCGCGCTCACGGTCGGCGATCCGCTTCGAGCCGACACCGACGTCGGCCCGCTGATCGACTCGAGCGCCGCCGAACGGGTCGAGGAGTTGGTCAACGAGGCGGTGGCGCGGGGTGCAGAGATCCTCACGGGCGGAACGCGGGAGGGGTGTGTCTGGCAGCCGACCATGCTCGTCGAAGCGCCCGAGGACCTGCGGGTCGTGTGCGAGGAGGCGTTCGCTCCTCTCGTCGTCGTCTTCCGATTCGACGAGATCGGCGACGCCATCGAGCGCGCCGGGGCAGGCGATTTCGGCCTCCAGGCTGGCGTCTTCACGAACGACCTCGCGGTCGTGGAGGCCGCGTTCGACCGGATCGAGACCGGCGGCTTGATCGTCAACGACGTCCCGACATTCCGCGTCGACCACATGCCGTACGGCGGCGTCAGGCAGTCCGGCTTCGGTCGCGAGGGGATCCGCTATGCGATCGAAGAGATGACCGAGATGAAGCTTGTCTGCTTCAACTCAACGCCGATCGGCCATTCCGCTTAGCGGGTACTTCGAGAGTGGGCCGTGGAGGACTCGAACCTCCAACCTTGGGATTAAGAGTCCCCTGCTCTGCCAGTTGAGCTAACGGCCCTGGAGCTTCGCAGGCGCCCTAGGCGCGGAAGCGGACGCCATGGTATCGCCGCCTGCGCCTATCCGTGCAAGGACGGGAGATAGTCCCCGGGTGACCAGCGCCGCCGACCCGCCCCGCCGACGACTCGTCCTCAAGCTGATCGCCGTCGAGCGGACCGTCCGCGGCCTGCTGCTCATCGCCGCCGGCATCTACCTCCTCTTCCACCTCCACACCGACTTCGGCAAGAAGGCGGACAGCATCATCCGCGCGGTCGAGCTCGACCCGCGGCGGCACTTCCTGCACCGCATCGTCACGTACCTGCACCACCTGCACGCGTCCGAGCTGCGCATCGTCGCCTTCGGTGCGCTCGGCTACGGGGCACTGGAGCTCGTCGAGGGTGTTGGGCTCTGGCTCGACCAGCTCTGGGCCGAGTACCTCACCGTGGTCGCGACCTCACTGCTGGTCCCGGTCGAGATCTACGAGCTTGTCCGCCACCCGAGCATCTGGAAAGCCGGCGGCCTCGCCGTCAACGTCGCCATCGTCGCGTACCTGGTCTTCGGGCTCTGGCGGCGGCACGAGTCACGACACGACCTGTAGTGACTGCCCGAGCACCCAGAGCCCGCTGAACGTGTAGGCGACCATGAGGATCACGAACGGGATCTGCGCGACGAGCGCGCTGCGCGACCGGTGCTGCACCGTCAGCGATACCCGGTGCGCCTCGACCACCGCGACGACGTGGCCGAACACGATCAGCGCGACCTGGATCCACCACACCGCCCCGCCGGAGAGCGGCTGCCACGGGTTGTAGTCGTGCACCCAGTCGTGCTCGAACGGGTCGGCGAGCGTCCCGGGTGTCAGCTGCCCGAGGTAGAGCCAGTACAGGAAGTAGTGCGCCGCGAAGTAGACGGCGGCGATCGGGATCAGCGTCGGCGCGTACCGCTCGGCCGTCTTCATGACGCTGCCCTCCTCGAACACCGAGACCAGCGCGCTGACGGCGATGAAGGCGAGCAGGAAGCCACCGACGATCACGATCATCGCCAGGGTCCCGACGCTCTCCGAGCCCGCCTGCTGGCCCGAGAAGATCCGGTCGACGAGCGTCGCGTACGTCTTCGAGCTGTGGTACCCGTCGAAGACGACCGTGGCAAGCGTGGCGACGACGAAGGCCCCGCCGCCCGGCAGCAGCGGCGGCTCGCGCCGGATGCCGGCGCCGTAGCCCCGCAGGCGCACGCCACGGTCCTCGCGGTCGGCGGTGAGCCACGCGTCCGGGTCGCCGATCACCTCGCCGCCGTCGAGGCGCGTGAAGTACTCGAGCGGGGCGAAGCGGCTGAACGTCCGGGCCAGCACGGTGAAGAACTCGGCACGCGCGAGCCACGGCTCGGCGCCATAGAGCGCCATCCCGGCCAGCTGGCCGACGATGTAGACGACCAGCACGACGAGGAGGTCATGCGGGCGGTCGCCCTTCTCCCAGACGAGCTCCATCCACGAGAACACGAGGAGCAGCACGACCGAGGGCCAGACGCCCAGCCACTCGGGGTACGCGCGGACGGCGAAGCCCCGCCTCGCCAGCGCGCGGTCGAGGGCGCGGCCGGCCCAGCTCAGCGGGCTGATGTAGTCCCAGATGTTCCCGACGAGCCCGCTGACGATCCCGACGCCAACCCAGAAATCGACCCAGAAGACGAGCGGCAGCGGGTTCGCGGTGAAGCTGACCGGGTCGCCCCACCAGCCGCCGACGAGGGCGTCGGCAAGGACGAGCGTTGTGACGACGGTGCCGATCGCGCCCAGGTGCAGGCGCGACAGCGGCCCGTAGAAGTCGCGGCTCGTCCAGGTCCCGCGCCCGCGAACGGCGAAGGCCGCCGCCGGCGCCGAGACGGCGACGACGAGCCCGCCGGCGAGCGCATAGAGCCAGACCGGAAGCGGGAAGTCGTACGAGACGTTTGCCGCGTGTGCGAGCAGGATCACGACCTGAGGTTCGACGCCGTTCGACTCTTTCCGCGTCAGAGGCGCTCGGCGCAGCGGTACCGAGCGGATGCCCCGAGAAGCGTCCCGACTACTTGACCTCGGCAGGGCCGTTTCAGGGTCGAGAAGGGCGGCCCCCGGCTATCGCAGGGCGTCACGCGCCCGGCTGGGCCACCCGTCCACTGCGGGCGACTCTGCCCACGCGTGGCGCGCTGCGGCTGATGGCCACGAGCGTCGCCAGGCAGACCGCTGCGCCGAGCACGAACGCGACGCCGTCGCTCGTGCCCCGGGCGAGCGCCCCGCCGCCGGCGGGGCCGAGGATGTTGCCGAGCGCCCACGCGGCGCTCATCGCGCCGAACGCGAGCGCCTGCGCGACGCCGGCGCGGTCGGCGCCGGACGCGATCAGGGCCAGTCCCGGAGTGAAGAGCGCGCCGAACGAGAAGGCGCCGAGCACCACGAGCAGTGCGAGGGCGGCGGCGGAGTCGGCGAACGCGAACGCGACGGCCACCACAGCGGAGGCCGTGACGGCGGCCACGACCGGCAGGCGCAGGCCGCGCCGGTCGATCAGCCGGCCCAGGAACGGGTTGATCACCGCCTCGATCCCGGCGGCGACGAGCCACAGCCCGCCGATGGCCGCCGGGCCCCAGCCGAGCGCGTCGAGGTGGAGCGGCACGAGCACCGCCATCAGGCCGAAGAGCAGCGAGGGGAGCGTCATCAGCCAGAGCCCGCCGAGGAGCCGGCGGTCGCGCAAGCCGCGGGCCAGCGAGCGCAGCTCGGCCCGCTGCGTCCCTGAGTCCGGCAGCCGCCGGGCGGCGAGCGCGAAGCCGGCGGGGATCAGCGCGAATGCGAGGAAGGTCGCGCGGTCGTTCGTCAGGCCCGCGACGGCGCCGATCACGGGCCCGAGCATCGCGCCGACCACGGCGCCGCCCATTGCCGTGCCGATGGCCTCGCCGCGGCGCGCGAGCGGAACGCTCGCGACGATCCACGAGAACGCGCCGGCCCACGACAGCGCGCCGCCGATGCCCTGCGTGAACCGCGCGACCCCGAGCATCCAGGGCGTGGTCGCAAGCCCGAAGACGATGCTGGCCAGGCTGACGGTCAGCAGGCCCGCGAACGCTGCGCGCCGCGGGCCGACGCGCGCCGCCGCAAGCCCGCCGGGAATGCCGCCGACGAGCGACCCGGCGGCGTACGACGCCACGAGCAGGCCTGCACCCGCCTTCGAAAGGTTGTAGTGGTCCGCGTAATGCGGGAGCAGCGGCGTCAGAGCGGCGTAGAGCGTGCTGTCGACCAGCACGACCGCCGTGGCGACGATGACGAGGCGGCGCACGCCGCCAACGTAGCTCTCCCTCGAACGAGGGTCGCTCGATCGAGGCGGCCGGCCGATCCCAGGGCACGGCATGCCCCGTCGTGTCCTCGTCACCCTGCTTGTGGTCCTCGCCGCCGGGCTTTCCGCTGCAAGCGCGGCCCCGGCTCGCGATCCGAACGTGGCCGCCCTGCAGGTCGCCCTGCGTGCGCGCGGGGTCTATAGCGGGCCGGTTGACGGGCTGGCCGGGACTGGCACGATCGCCGCTGTCCGCCGGCTCGGCGGCGACGGGCTGTTCGGCCCGCGCACCATGCACGCCCTCGGAAAGTTCGCGCGCCATCGGCTCGGAAGCCGTCCCGTCTCGGATGGGACCGTGGGGTGGGATGCGGCGGCGCTTCAGTTCATGCTCGCGTGGCATGGCTTCCCCTCCGCGACCATCGACGGCGCGTTCGGCTCGCACAGCGACCGGGCGCTGCGCAAGTTCGAGCGCTGGGCCGGGCTTCCCGAGGACGGCATCGCGGGCCCGGCGGTCATCGCCGCGCTGAAGCAGCCGCCCGCGACCTGCCCGATCGCCCTGCGCGCACCGCTCGCCACGCCTTACACCGACGGGTTCGGCCCGCGAGGCGACCGCTTTCACACCGGGCTGGACTACCCGGCGCCGAGGGGCACGCCGGTCGGCGCCGCCGCATCAGGGCGGGTCAGCTGGGCCGGCAATCTCGGCGGCGGCTGGGGGATCGTCGTGACGATCCAGCACCCGCGCGGCGTGGCGACGATGTACGCGCACCTCTCGAAAGCGCTCGTCTCGGTCGGCCAGCGGGTCACGGTCGGTGAGCGGATCGGCCTTGTCGGGGCGACCGGGGATGCGTCCGGCCCGCACGTGCACTTCGAGGTACGCCTGCGCGGCGCCGCCCTCGACCCGCTGACGGGTCTCAGCTAGCCGTTCCGGACGCGGGCAGCAGCAGCTCGAAGCGCGCGCCCCGTGCCTCGCCGTCGTAGGTCAGGTCGCCGCCGAGCGCATGCGCGTACGAACGGGCGATCGCGAGCCCGAGGCCGGCGCCGTCCAGCCGCTCGCGCGCGCCCCCGCGCGAGAAGCGGTCGAAGAGCCGGCCGACGAACGCCGGGTCGACGCCGGCGCCGTGATCCTCGACGACGAGCCGGAACGGGTCGGCCGTGAGCGCCCGCACCTCGACCGGCGGCACGCCGTGGCGGAGTGCATTCGTGATGAGGTTGCCGACGATGCGGTCGAGCGCCTCCGGGTCGGTGACGATCTCCCAGTCCGGCGGCACGTCGAGCCGCACGTCGCGTACGCGATCGGGAGCGATCTGGCGCAGGAGAGCCGCGATTCGGTCGCGCGGGCTGAAGCGGCGCGGCTGCGCCTGGAGCGCGCCGGCCTCGACACGGGACAGGTCGAGCAGGGCCTGCGCCAGGCGGGCGAGCCGTGCCGTCTGCTCGTAGAGCGTCCACCGGAGCTCGAGCGTCTGCTCCTCCGAGAGCTGGGCGCCGCGGAGGTAGAGCGTCGACGCGATGCCGTGGACGACCGCGATCGGCGTGCGCAGCTCGTGGGACGCGATCCCGAGGAAGTCGGTCTTCAGCCGGTCGATGTGCTGGAGCTCGGCCAGCTCGTCCTCCAGGTGGCCGTCGCGGTCGGCCCGCTCGAGCAGCACGGCGCCCATCGAGCCGAGCGCGGTCAGCAGGTCGAGGTCAGCCCCGTTCGGCGAGTCCGCCGGCCGGTCGGCCACGAGGATCGCGGGGCAGCTGCCGGCGACGAGCAGGGGCACCGCGACGGGGGACTCGAGGCCCGCGGCCTCGACGCGCGACACGACGGCCTTGCGCTGCGCGAGCGCCTCCGCGACGAACGGCAGGTCGGCGACGAGGAGCGCGTAGTCGGGCCAGTCCAGCCGCTGGCGCACGATCGGCAGCACGGTGCCGGCGCGCGGGTCGTGGCGGAGGACCGCGGCGCGGTCGTATCCGAAGGACGCCCGCACCTCCGTGCAGAGCAGCTCGAGCACGTGGGCGGCCGTCCACGGGCCAACGTTGACGAGGCCGGCCAGCCGGCCGAACGCACCCGCCTGCGCCCGGCGGGCGGGTGCCTGTTGCCTGTCACTCCCGACGACGGCCATCTGTCGTGTCGCTCTCCTCCACGTGCCAGGGGCGGGGTGCTCTCGCGGCCCCGCCCCCGGTCGGATCTGCTCGGCCCGCGGCCTAGTACGGCGGCGGGGCGGCCGGGCCTTCCTCCACGTACGTGCGGCGCCGGCTCGTGAAGTAGCCGGGGCCGGCCCACGACGACCAGAAGATCATCGAGAGCACGAGGCCCATGACGCCGACGGCGAGCACGATCCAGCCGACGGTCTGGATGTCGATCCCGTTCGCCTGAGCGTTGACGGCGAACGCGAGGATCGCGCCGACCGCAATGAGAAAGATGCTGACTCCGATACCCATGTGGTTGTAGTTCCTCCTTCGTCTTTCCGGGTGGTGCGCGCGCGTTCGAATGACTGCCCGCACCTCCTACCCGCCCGGCGACGCGTCTAACCTCCGTCCAACGAGGAGCCCTCGATCGCAAGGCGATCCTCCTGTTGACCGACGTTGTAGTCTCCGCGGCCGTGCAGAAGGGAGCGGCTCTCAAGGTCACCCTCATAGCGATCGTCGTGGCGGCCATCACCACCGCGATCGCAATCTTCCTGCCCTGGCTGCCGGCGGCCGACTCGAAGGAGGCGGACCGCATCGACTTCGACATCTGGGTCGTGACCGGCATCTGCATCGTTGTCTGGGCCATCGTCGCGGGGGTCTTCCTGTACTCGATCTTCGCCTTCCGCGCGCGTCCCGACGACGACACCGACGGCCCGCCCGTCCACGGGCACACCGGCCTCGAGATCACCTGGACGGCGATTCCGTTCGTGCTCGTGACCGCGATCGGGATCATGAGCGCGGTCATCCTGGCGAAGAACGGCGACACGCCGAAGAACGCGCTGAAGGTCAACGTGCTCGGCGAGCAGTTCGCCTGGAGCTTCACCTACCCGACCTACGGGAACCTCCAGTCGACGACGCTGCGGCTGCCGATCAACCGGACGACGAAGCTCGACATGACCTCGCGCGACGTCATCCACTCGTTCTTCGTGCCGGAGTTCCGGCAGAAGGAGGACCTCGTCCCGGGCCAGATCACGACGATCAACGTGACGCCGACCAAGCTCGGGCACTACGTGATCCAGTGCGCCGAGCTCTGCGGGCTCGGCCACTCGGTGATGCTCGGGCAGGTGCTCGTCATGCGGCAGGCCGACTTCGAAAAGTGGGCCAAGGGCAGCTCGACAGCGACCCAGGGTGGTGGTGCGTCAGCCGGCAAGGCGCTCTTCACGAACAACGGCTGCGTGAGCTGCCACACGTACGCGCCCGCCGGTGCGACGGGGAAGATCGGCCCCGACCTCGATAAGCTGCCCGACTACGCCAAGCAGGCGAACAAGCCGCTCGAGGCGTTCGTCAGGGAGTCGATTCAAGATCCGTCGGCCTATATCCAGCCCGGGTACCCGAACGTGATGCCGTCGTTCAAGAGCCTTCCTGCACAGCAGGTCGACCAGCTCGTCGCCTTCCTGACCAAGGGCTCCTCGTGACGAGCGTCGCCGCCTCCCACGAGCACCACGAGGCCCCGCCCGGCGCGCCGTCGTCGCCCTGGCGCTGGCTGACCGGCCCCGGCTGGATCCGCGCCGCGTGGATGTCGGCGCTGTTCGCCGCCATCGGCCTCGGCATCGTCGTCGTCTTCCGCTGGTGGGGCGGCTACACGCCGATCCTGCAGACCGAGACCTGCGTGACGGTCAGCCTGCTGACCGCGCTGCCGGTCGGCTTCCTCGCGGGCCTCGGGGCCTTCGACTACTGGGTGCACTACTTCCTGGGGAAGCCGACGCAGCCCGAGGACCACTCGGGCCACGGCGCCAAGACCTGGAAGGACTACTTCCGCGTCAACACGGACCACAAGGTCATCGGCATCCAGTACGTGACGACGACGATCTTCTTCTTCTTCGCCGGCGGGCTGCTCGCGATGCTGGTGCGCGCGGAGCTCGCCCGCCCGGGGATGCAGTTCACCGACACGGAGACCTACAACGGCCTCTTCTCGGCGCATGCCTCGCTGATGATCTTCCTGTTCGTGATCCCGGCGTTCGCCGGCCTCGCGAACTTCGTCATCCCGCTGATGATCGGCGCGCCGGACATGGCATTCCCGCGCCTGAACGCCCTCTCCTTCTGGCTGCTGCCGATCGCCGGCACGATGATGCTGTCGAGCTTCCTCGTCGACGGCGGCCCGTTCGCGGCCGGCTGGACCGGCTACCCGACGCTCTCCACATCACTGCCGCTCGGCCAGACGTTCTTCAACATGTCCGTGCAGTGGGCCGGCGCGTCGTCGGTGATGACCGCGCTGAACTTCCTGGTGACCATCATCACCATGCGCGCGCCGGGGATGACCTTCTGGCGCATGCCACTGCTCGTGTGGGCGAACTTCACGACGTCGCTGCTGGTCGTGATCGCGACGCCGTTCATCGCAGGGTCCCAGTTCATGGTGCTGTTCGACCGGATCATGGGCACCCACTACTTCGACCCACACTTAGGTGGCTACACGCTGGGGTACCAGCACATCTTCTGGTTCTACTCGCACCCGGCGGTGTACATCATGATGCTGCCCGGCTTCGGCATCGCCTCGGAGGTGATCTCCGTCTTCTCGCGGAAGCCGATCTTCGGGTACCGGCTGATGGCGCTGTCGCTGTGCGCGATCGTCGTCCTCGGCTTCTCGGTGTGGGCGCACCACATGTTTGTCGCCGGCATGGCGCCCTGGCTGCGCGTGCCGATGATGATCACGACGCTGCTGATCGGCGTGCCGACGGGGATCAAGGTGTTCTCGTGGCTCGCCACGACGTGGGAAGGCCGGATCCACTTCACCGCACCCATGTTGTGGGCACTGGGCTTCCTGTCGATGTTCGTGATCGGCGGCCTTTCAGGCATCTATCTCGCGTCGGTGCCGATCGACATCCACGTCTCGGACACGTACTTCGTGGTCGCGCACATCCACTACGTGCTCTTCGGCGGATCGCTGTTCACGATCTTCGCGGGGATCTACTACTGGTTCCCGAAGATGACCGGCCGCATGTACGACGAGCGGCTGGCGAAGATCCACTTCTGGATCACGCTCGTTGCGTTCAACGCCACCTTCTTCCCGATGCACCTCACCGGGACGCAGGGGATGATGCGCCGCTACGCCGACCACGGGCCGAGGTTCGCCGACTGGAACCTCTTCATGTCGATCGCGTCGTTCGTGCTCGGGGCCTCGTTCATCATCTTCCTCTACAACATGATCAACAGCTGGGCGCGCGGCCCACGCGCACCGAGCAACCCGTGGCGCGCGCTGACGCTCGAGTGGCAGGTCTCCTCGCCGCCGCCGCTGTTCAACTTCGACGAGATCCCGCAGGTGGTCGGCAGCCCGTACGAGTACGGCGTACCGGGGGCACGCCACGCTGTCCTCGCCGGTCAGTCCGCCGGCGAGGTCCAGGAGACGAGACACTGACCAGGATCCTGGTCGTGGCGAACGAGACCGTCGGCGGCGAGTCGCTGATCGACGCACTGCGCCGCCGCGCGGCCGAGGGCGAGATCGACGTCACGGTGCTCAGCCCGGTGAATCCGCCCCGGCAGGGCTACGTGGTCTACGAGGACACGCGCCGCGCGTCGGCGGGGCGCAGGCTCGACCGCACGCTCGCGCGCCTGCGCGAGGCGGGCATCCCGGCGCACGGGATGGTTGTCGAGTGCGACCCGGCCGACGCCGTCCGCGACCAGCTGCACCAGATGGATCAGCCGCCGGACGAGATCATCGTCTCGACGCACCCGCTCCAGAAGTCCGGCTGGCTGCGCCGCAACGCCCTCGATCGCATCCGCTCCGTCGCCGGCGGCATCCCGGTCGAGCACGTCGTCGTGGAGAAGACGGCAGGCGGCGAGAGGAACGTGCTGGTGATCGCCAACGACACCGTCGTCGGTGAGGCGCTGCTCGACCGGATCCGTGAGCGCGCGAGCCGGTCGCCGGCCAGCTTCCTGCTGATCAGCCCGCAGAGCGATCCGACTCAGGGGGCGCACCCGGAGGCCGAGCGGCGGCTGCGCGCCGCGCTCGCCGAGCTCCGCGCGGCGGGCATCGACGCCCACGGCCAGGTCGCGCACCCGGACCCGTACACGGCGGCCCTGCAGGCGATCGCCGACGAGCGGGTGGACGAGATCATCGTGTCGACGTTCCCCGGCGAGAAGCCAAGCAGCTGGCTGCGCCGCGATGTCGTCGACCGGCTGCGCAAGGACGCCGGCGTGCCCGTCGAGCACGTCGTCGTCGAGGCCGAGAGCCAGATGGCGGGTGCCGTATGAGCGCCGCCGCGCACGCCGACCATCACGGCCCGCCGGTCGCGAACCAGAGCTCGCGGGTCAACGCCGCGACGCTCGGGATGCTGCTCTTCATCGCGTCGGAGATCATGGTCTTCGGGGCGTTCTTCACGGCCTACTTCTTCATCCGCGTCATCAACAACAACGCATGGCCGCCCGCCGGCGACGAGCTGCCGAAGTACGTCGCCGGCATCAACACGGCGATCCTCGTCACCTCGAGCTTTACGATGCACTGGGCCACGCAGTCGATCAAGCGCGGCAACCGCGCCGGCCTGCAGGCAGGCATGGTGCTCACGCTGGCGCTCGGACTCTGCTTCCTGCTGACGCAGATACGCGAGTACTCGCGCATCGGCTTCGCCCCGCACGACAACGCGTTCGGCACGGTCTTCTACGGGCTGACCGGCCTCCACGGGGCGCACGTGTTCATCGGCCTGACGCTGCTGACGATGGTGACCATCCGGTCGTTCCGCGGCCACTTCTCGCCCGAGCACCACCACGGCGTCGAGATACCCGGCATCTACTGGCACTTCGTCGACGTCATGTGGATCATCGTCTACACGACCGTCTACATCCTCTAGTGGGCAGGGGACTCCCGGCAGCACTGCTCGGTACGCTCGCGCTGCTCGCGGCCGGCTGCGGCACGGGCGGGCCGGTCTCGAGCGGTGACGCGACGAACGGGCAGAGGCTCTTCGCAGCGAACTGCGGCTCGTGCCATACGCTCGCGAACGCGGGCACGAAAGGGGTCATCGGCCCGAACCTGGACGCCGCCTTCGCGGCGGCGCAGGAGCGCGGCTACCCGGCGAGCACGATCCGCAACGTCGTCGGGATCCAGATCAAGTACCCGAACACCCAGCCGGCCACCGGCGCCCCAGGCATGCCGGCGAACATCGTCAAGGGCTCGGACGTCAACGACGTCGCCAGCTACGTCGCCTGCGTCGCCGGCATCACCGAGGCGACGGCGAAGGCGAACGGCTGTCCCGCTCCGATCGGCTCAACACCAGGCGTCGCTGCAGGCGGCGGCGGTGGCTCGAGCAGCGCCGACGGGAAGGCGATCTTCAACTCGGCCGGGTGCTCCGGCTGTCACACGCTCAAGGCGGCGGGCTCGACCGGCACGGTCGGCCCGAATCTCGACAAGTCGACCAAGGACCTGGCGGGCGTCGTCAAACAGGTGACGAACGGCGGCGCGATCATGCCGCCCTTCAAGGGCAAGCTCACGCCGGCCCAGATCCAGGCCGTCGCCCACTTCGTCGTCACCTCGCGCACGGGGTAAGCGCCGTGGAGAACCCGCTTCGGAGTGAAGGCGCAGCCTTCAGCTTCGTCCTGCTCGCCATCGGCTTTTTCGCTGCGATCGTGATCGCGAGTGTCATCCTGGGCAGCTGGGCCGGGCTCGCCGTCTTCGTAGGTCTGATTGCGGCGGGTATCTGGTGGACCGTGCGCGCCCGCCGGCGCTAATCGAACCGGCGCGGAGGCGGGCTTGCCCCCGCGGCGAGCGGGGCGGCGCCGGACGTTACGCGGCGAGCGAAGCAAGCGCCTCGTCGCGCGAAGCGTGAATCGTGAAGACGCGGTCGAGGCCGGTGATCTCGAAGATCTTGGTGATGTTGCGGTCGGAGCAGACCAGCGACAGCTGCCCGTCGTTCGTCCGCAGGCGCTTCACGCCCCCGACCAGCACGCCGAGCGTGGTCGAGTCGATGAACGTCGTCTCCGACAGGTCGATCACGACGTGCTTCGCGCCCTTGGCGATGACGTCCAGCAGCTCCTGCTTGAACTCGGGCGCCGTGTAGAGGTCAACCTCGCCCGCGAGCGCGATCACGTAGGCGTCGTCGAGCAGCTGCTCTGTGTGTACGGAGAAGTCCATTGTTTTACGTGCCGCCGGGGCGGCGCGAGTCTAGCGGTTGGTCCGCGTGCTGCCGTTGCCTGACACGGCTGCGCCGCCGCCGGTCGAGCCCCCGGTCTGCAGCTGCTTGATGCGCTGCTTCACCTGGGCGGCCTCGGGCGCGTTCGGCGAGAGCTTCAGGAACTGCCTGTAGGCCGCGATCGCGTGCGGGTTGTCCCTCGCCTGCTCGGCGGACAGCGCGTAGAGGAACCAGAGCTGCGAGTCGCGCGGCGCCAGCTTCACGAGCTTTCCGTACGTACCGGCAGCGTTCTTGTACGCCTCGCCCATCTTGGTGTTGGCCGCCTGGCCGCGGGTCGCAGCGGCGTCCTGGATGGTCTTGTCGAGCGCACCGGGCTGGAACAGCTGGGCCGTCGAGCCCGTCTGCAGCGTCGAGAGGCCGCTCGCGTTCGTGTAGTCCTGGTTCGCCTGTGACGCCACTGCCTGGGCCCTGCTGGCCTGGATCGAGTACAGGCCGGCGAGCTCCTGGAGCACGTTCTGGTTCTTCGGCTTGAGCTTCGTGTAGGTGACGAGCGGCGGGATGGCGGCGTCGATGTTGCCGTTGCGCTGGTACGCCTGCGAGAGATCGATGTACGACTGCGCGTGCTTCGGGTCCTTCGCGATCGCCTTCTGGGCGTCCGAGACGCTCGGCTGCGAGGACGACGAGCCGTTGTTGCGCAGGATGTCGCCGAGGCCGCTCGGCAGGCTCGAGCCGACGCCGAAGATCACGAAGCCGAAGCCGAACACCAGCGCGAGGAAGACGAACATCCACTTGGCGTGATTCCGCAGCCGCGGGAAGAACATGAGGTCTTCCGGGCGCGGCTGCACCGGCTGCGCAGGGCGGCGCGCGCCACGGTTGGGCGCGCTGGCCGGCTTCGGCCGGCGACCTGCTGCAGAACGGGCCATCGCTGTCGAAGCGTAGCGGCAATTCCCGGGATGTCTCGCGAGTCAGCTCAGATCGTCGCGGATCTCCCTCGCGACGCGCTCGCCGCTCTCCACCGCGCCGTTCATCTAGCCCTGCGACGATCGCGATGCTCGGCGCGTTCGCCCGTCCGGGCACCTCCGCGGCGTGCGCCTCGACCTCCGGTGGGCGTCGCTTCTCCCGGACCGGCGGTTCGCCGCAGTGCAAACTGCAGGCGGCGTGCCAGCGGTGTCCTCGCCATCGACCTGCGCGACTACGCGCGATCGAGCGGTCTAGAGGTGGCGCGTGGATCTCCTGCGACGCGCTGCGCTGGAGGCACGTGAGGTAGCCTGGGAGTGAGCGAGGTGTGCTCCGGCGAAGTGACAGTTGCCTGGCGGCAGCCTCGATGCCGCGAACGTCGTGTACTGGCCACCTTCCAGTAGAGCAGGAGCCACGATCGCGATGCTCGGCGCGTTCGCCCGTCCGGGCACCTCCGCGGCGTGCGCCTCGACCTCCGGTGGGCGTCGCTTCTCCCGGACCGGCGGTTCGCCGCAGTGCAAACTGCAGGCGGCGTGCCAGCGGTGTCCTCGCCATCGACCTGCGCGACTACGCGCGATCCCGAGCGGTTCCTCAACGACGCAGGCCCTCGGCTTTCGTTTTCGGCGTCTTCCGTGCAGAATGCCGCCGTGATGCGCAGCAATCGAGGGCTTCAATGACGCAAACCGCAGCGCAGAGCGAGTCGGCACGCATCGCCGACGAGCGTGCGCGCTACGTCGCGCGCGGCGTGGCCACGACACCGCTCGTCGTCGCCCGCGCAGAGGGTGCGCGGGTCGAGGACGTCGACGGGCGGAGCTACATCGACTTCGCCGGCGGGCTCGGCTGCCAGAACCTCGGCCACGGGCCGCCCGCCGTGGTGGCGGCGCTGCACGAGCAGATCGACCGCTACCTGCATCAGTGCGTGATGGTCGGGTTCTACGAGCCGTACGTCGAGGTCTGCCGTCGGCTCGCCGAGCTCTCGCCGTGCGCAGGCGAGGAGCAGAAGAGCCTGCTCGTGAACTCCGGCGCCGAAGCGGTCGAGAACGCGGTCAAGATCGCGCGCGCTGCGACCGGTCGGCCCGCCGTGCTCGTCTTCGACAATTCCTTCCACGGGCGGACGCTGCTCACCATGACGATGACCGCCAAGGTGATCTATCGGCGCGGCTTCGGGCCGTTCGCGCCCGAGGTCTACCGGGCGCCGGCGCCGTACCCATACCGCGGCATCTCGACCGACCAGGCGCTCACGGGGCTCGACCTGCTCTTCCGCCGCGAGCTCGACCCGCAGACGGTCGCCTGCATGGTGCTCGAGCCGGTGCAGGGCGAGGGCGGCTTCATCCCGATGCCGCACGACTTCCCGGCCGGCCTCGACGAGGTCTGCCGGGAGCATGGGATCCTCTACGTCGACGACGAGGTGCAGGCTGGCGTGGGGCGTACCGGCACGGTGTGGGCAATCGAGCAGTACGGCGTCGAGCCCGACCTGCTCGTCTCCGGCAAGTCGCTGGGCGGCGGCCTCCCGCTCGCGGCGGTGACGGGCCGGGCCGAGGTCGTCGACGCTGTCGCTCCGGGCGGGCTCGGCGGCACGTTCGGGGGCAACCCGCTGTCGTGCGCCGCGGCCGCCGTCGTGCTCGACGAGGTGTCCTCGCCGGCGTTTCTCTCTCGCGCGCGCGAGCTCGGCGCCCGCCTGAGCGGGCGGCTCGACGACATCGCCGAGCGCGTCGACACGGTGGGCGACGTGCGCGGCCTCGGGCCGATGATCGCGCTCGAGCTCGTCCGCGACCGGGACACGAAGGAGCCGGCGCCCGAGCTCGCGTCCGCGACCGTGCAGGCCGCGCGCGACCGCGGCCTGATCTTGCTCTCGTGCGGGCTGTACGGCAACGTCGTCCGCGTCCTCGTCCCGCTTGTCATCGCCGACGACGATCTCTCGCGCGGCCTGGAGATCCTGGAGGAGTCGCTTGTCGCTGCCCGCAGCGGCGCCGCCTGACGCCGCGCCCCGGCAGGCGCGGCCGCCTGCCGTCCTGCTGGAGGGACTGACCAAACGTTACGGCGACGTCCGTGCCGTCGACGGGCTCGACCTGGAGATCCTCGGCGGGGAGTTCTTCACCATGCTCGGCCCGTCCGGGTCCGGCAAGACGACCACGCTGCGCCTGATCGGCGGCTTCGAGCGCCCCGACGCCGGGCGGATCCTGCTCGGCGGCGACGACGTCGCGGGCCGTCCGCCGTACGAGCGCGACGTCAACACCGTCTTTCAGGACTACGCGCTCTTTCCCCACATGACCGTGCAGGAGAACGTCGAGTACGGCCTGCGCGTAAAGGGCGTCCGTCGTGGCCGGTCGCAAGGGGCGCGCCGAGGAGGCGCTCGCACGCGTCCGGCTTGCCGGGCTCGGTGGACGCAAGCCCGTGCAGCTCTCCGGCGGTCAGCGCCAGCGCGTCGCGCTCGCGCGCGCGCTCGTGAACGACCCGCAGGTGCTGCTGCTGGACGAGCCGCTCGGCGCGCTCGACCTGAAGCTGCGCCAGGAGATGCAGGTCTTCCTGAAGGCGCTGCAGCAGGACCTCGGCAAGACCTTCGTGTACGTCACGCACGACCAGGAAGAGGCGCTCGCGATGAGCGACCGGATCGCCGTGTTCAACCAGGGCGGGGTCGAGCAGGTCGGCTCCCCGGCCGAGGTATACGAGCGCCCGGCGACCGAGTTCGTGGCCGGCTTCGTCGGCGTGTCGAACATCATCGAGCGCGACGGCCGGCGGTTCACGATCCGGCCGGAGAAGATCCGCATGCTCGGCACGTGATGGGGGCCCCGGCGGCGTCGAGCACCACGGAGCAGGGCCATGTCGAGGAGGTCGTGTACCTCGGCCCCGTGACCCGCTACCGGGTCCGTCTCGACGGCGGCGGCACGCTCGTCGTGGTCCGCCAGAACCTCGAATCCACGTCGGAACAGGTCCGGACGGAGCAGGGACGTGCCGTCACGCTCGCGTGGGCGCCCGAGGACGCGTTCACCATCAACGTCCCACAGGAGGAGGAAAACAGAGGATGAAGAGGGTCAAGAGGCGGCACTGGCTGGTCGCGGCGGCCGTCGTGGTGGTCGGCGCGGCGCTGATGGTTCCCGCCGTCGGCGTCAGCTCCCGCACGGCCGCGAGCGGGTTACCGACCAAGATCGGCCCGGGCGAAGGGGCCCTGACGATGGTCGGCTGGGAGGGGTACCTGGATCCCTCGTGGGTCAAGCCCTTCGTGAAGCAGACCGGCTGCAAGATCACGTACAAGTACGCCGGCACCTCGGACGAGATGGTCACGCTCATGACCCGGAACCCGGGACAGTGGGACATGGTCTCCGCGTCGGGCGACGCGAGCCTGCGCCTGATCTACGGCGGTGCCATCCAGGAGACGAACGTGAATCTCGTGAAGCCCTGGAAGGACTTCTACGCGCCGTTCAAGTCGCCGCCCAACAACACGGTCGACGGCAAGCACTACGGGATCTCGCTGCAGTTCGGGCCGAACGTGCTGCTCTACAACACCAAGGCGGTCACCAAGAAGCCGACGAGCTGGGCGGCGATCTACGACCCGAAGTACAAGGGCAAGATCACCGTGCCGGACAACACGATTCAGATCGCCGACGCGGCGCTCTACCTCTCGAAGGCGAGGCCGTCGCTCGGGATCAAGGATCCGTACGAGCTGAACAAGACGCAGTTCGACGCGGTCGTCAAGCTGCTCAAGGACCAGCGGCCGCTCGTCAAGAAGTACTGGACGTACGCCTCCGATGAGTCCCAGCTGTTCAAGAACGGCGGCGTAGTCATCGGGTCCGGCTGGCCGCAGGCGACTGCTCAGACGAAGGGCGCAGGTGTGCCCGTCGCGGACACCGTCCCGAAGGAGGGAGCGACTGCCTGGCTCGACACGTGGATGCTGTCGTCCAAGTCGAAGCACCCGAACTGCGCGTACATGTGGTGGAACTACATCTCGCAGCCGAAGGTGCAGGCGCAGCAGGCCGTGTTCTGGCCCGAGACGCCCGTCAACTCCAAGGCCTGCGCGTACATGAACAAGCTCAAGAAGGGCTCGTGCCACGCGTACCACGCGGACGAGCCGCTGGCCTACTACAAGTCCCTGAAGTTCTGGAAGACGCCGGTTGCCGACTGCGGCAACGGCAAGAAGGACTGCATGGACTACACGAAGTGGTCGCAGGCCTGGATCTCGATCAAGGGGTAGCGGGCTCGGCGGCGGGCTGATGTCCGTCTTCGAGAGTGGGGCGGGCCGCCTACGGGCGGTCCGCCTCTCCGCCTCGGCGGCGTTCTGGCGCCGTTCGTGGCTAAAAGGGAGCGCGCTCCTGCTCCCGCCGCTCGCCTGGTTCGTGCTCATCTACCTGCTCGCGCTGGGCGCGTTGCTCGCGTCCGCGTTCTGGACGGTCGACCCGTTCACGACCCATCTGGTCAAGCACTGGAACCTGGACAACTTCCGCACGATCGTCGACGACCCGACGTACCGCCGGATCGCGTTCCGAACGATCGGCATCGCCCTCGCGGTGACGATCACGGACGCGGTGCTCGCGTTCCCGCTCGCGTACTTCATGGCCCGGGTCGCGAAGCCGGGCACACGCACGCTCCTGTTCGTCTGCGTGCTCATCCCGCTGTGGGCGAGCTACCTCGCGCGCGTCTACGCCTGGCGGCTGATCCTCGCCGAGGACGGCGCGCTCAACTGGTCGCTCGGCAAGCTCGGGCTACCGCATCTCGGCATCGGCTACACCGACTGGGCGATCTGGATCGTCTTCTCGTACATCTGGCTGCCGTTCATGGTGCTCCCGGTGTACGCGTCCCTGGAGCGCATCCCGGACTCGCTGCTCGAGGCGTCACGCGATCTCGGCGCGCACGGCTTCAGGACGCTGCGCTCGGTCGTGATCCCGCTCGCGCTCCCCGGCATCGCGGCCGGCTCGATCTTCACCTTCTCGCTGACCCTCGGCGACTTCATCACTCCGCAGCTCGTCGGCGGCGGCTCGCAGTTCATCGGCCAGGTCGTCTACGCGAACGTCGGCATCGCGAACGACATCCCGTTCGCGGCCGCATACTCGATCGTCCCGATTCTCGTCATGGCCGTCTACCTGTTCATCGCGAAGCGCCTCGGCGCGTTCGAGGCCCTGTAGTGGAGTCGCGCGGGGCCCGCATCGCGCTCGCCGCCTGGTCGGTGCTCGTCGTCGTCTTCCTGCTCTCCCCGATCGTCCTCATCGGCGTCTATGCGTTCAACAAGACGAACGTCCAGGGGTGGCCGATCACGCAGTTCTCCACCAGG
>CAVWIN010000015.1:0-34127 GCA_963755085.1 uncultured Thermoleophilia bacterium
TCGAAGTCCGTGAAGGACATGCAGAGGTCTTCGCGGTTGCAAATGATGGTACTCGACAGGCTCCGGCCGTGTGGATGGCGAGCGGATTGGCGAGGAAGGTATTCGACGGACAGAGCACGACGTGACCCGCCACCTCGGCAGCTGCGAGCGCGGCGAGCGCCGCGCCCGTCCAGCTGGACGTCGCGACGGCGGGGAGGCCGTTCCATTCGGACCAAGCCTGCTCGAACGCCTCCGTAACCGGGCCCTGGGACCACACCTGGCGGTCGATGATCCCGTCCCAGAGCGCATGCAGCCGCGCGCGGTCGCGCGGGTCGAACCCGATCGCGAAAGCGTCGAACTGGACAGGGGGACCTGCTGTCAGCAAGAGACGTTGCGACAACGCTACTGCGCTCGGCCTGACGCAATTCTGAGAGAGACGCGTCAGCCGAGCATCGGCCCGCTCAGGCCGTTGTCACGAGAGGCGCCCTAGCGTCGACCGCCTGGAGTCCATCCACCTCCCGTACGACGCTCGTGTCGGCCGCCGCCAGCGCCAGCGGCGGCGCCGCCGGATCCGCCGCATCTCCCTGCTCGCGGTCGTCCTGCTGCTGATGCCGGTCGTCTACTCCTACGTCACGACGATGATGCACCCGTCGAGCCTGCCGCTCTGGCCGCGAACCGTCGAATGGATCCGCGCGAACCACGGAAACTGGCTCGTCGACGAGGTCGAGCACTACTACTACAGCTGGAAAGCCCCGTCGAAAGGGGGCCCCCAGCTGAAGAGCCTGCCTTCCGTCGGGCTGCCCGCGGCGCGGAAGGCCAGGCTCCGGCGCATCGAGGCGCGGAACCACAGGGCTCAGGTTCACCATCGCCCGGCCGTATGGCCCCCGCGCGTACCGTCGCCGTTCGCCCACCGGCTGGCGCGCGAAGGGGTGTGGCAGCGCACCGGACCGCTCGTCGCCGGGCGCCCGCCGGTGCTCGTGACCACGTTCCGGACCGAGGTCGACTACCCGCGGATCGTCGCGTACGCGGCGTGGTTCGACCACACGCGCGCCTCGGTCGCCTGGTACCCCGGCCGGTACGAACCGCCGAACGCTCCCGTGCGTGGACCCATGGAGATCCCGACCCGCCAGCGGTGGCGCGTGCTCGCCAGCTTCAACGGCGGCTTCATCCACGTGGACGGCAACAACGGCTCATCGATCGCCGGCCGCCAGTACGAACCGCTGCAGCGCGGCCTCGCCACGTTGATCGCCTACCGCGACGGCCGCGTAGACGTGAAGTCGTGGACAGGCGGCCCCGTAGCCGGGCGGAAGGTTGCCTTTGCGCGGCAGAGCCTGCCGCTGATCCTCGAGAACGGCCGGCTCAATCCGGCTCTGGACGACAGCACGAAATGGGGCTATACCCTCGGCAATGCCGTCCGGGTCTGGCGCACGGGTGCCGGGATCGACCGGCGCGGCAACCTGATCTATGCCGCCGCCGACTCGCAGACCGTCGTGACGCTCGCGAAGCTCCTGCGCCAGGCCGGGGCAGTGCGTGCGATGCAGCTCGACATCAACCCCGAGTGGCCGACCCTGAACATCTACACCCACCGCGGCGGCCTCACGCCGATCAGGGTGGTGCCGAACTACCAGCAGCCGGAGACCCGGTACCTCGTGTCCGACGACCGCGACTTCTTCGCCGTCTACCGGCGCCTGCCGGGCCCCGTCACCGTCCCGTTCAAGTGACGCGCCGCGGCGCGATCGCGCTGCTCCTCGTCGCCGGCGCGTTCCTCGGATGGGTCGCATCGAGCAGCGTGGCCACACCGCCGTCCGTGCACCTCCGCGCGCTGCGGCTCGTCGACACGTCGCGGCGCGCTCACTTCCGCAACGGAACGTCAGGCCCCCGGGTACTGGTCACGCAGGTGCGCTGGCCGGCGACCGGCGTAGGGCCCTTCCCGCTCGTCGTCTTCGCCCACGGCTTCGCGCTCGCGCCCGGCGCGTACATGCGTCTCCTCGACACGTGGGCGCGCGCCGGCTACATGGTCGCCGCTCCCGCGTTCCCGGTCGAGCGCGCCGGCGCGCCCGGAGGGCCAGACCGGAGCGACCTCGGGAACGAGCCCGCCGACCTGCGCTTCGTGATCTCGCGCCTCACGGACCCGGCGAGCCCGCTCCACGCGCTCATCGACCCCACGCGGATCGCCGTCGCCGGACATTCCGACGGCGCCGTGGCCGCGCTGTCGGCCGCCTACGACTCCCGCTTCCGCGACCGGCGGATCGACGCGGCGATGATCATGTCCGGGGCGGTGCTGCCGGGGTTCACGAAGGCTGCCCCGGGCTCGCCGCCGCTGCTCGCCGTCCAGGGCACGAAGGACGCCCTCAACCCGCCGGGCACGACGAGCTACTACTTCGGGCTCATGCGAAGGCCCAAGTTTCTGCTCTGGCTGGAAGGCGCCCCGCATCGCGAGCCGTACACCGACGACGACCGCTGGTTCGGCGTCGTCGGCGGACGCGACGACTGCATTCCTCGACCACGCCCTCCGCGGAGCGCCGCTGCGGCCGCTGATCGCCGCCGGGACACGGGCCGGCGTCGCGCGGATCGCGTCGTATCCATAGCGCTCGCGGAGCGGCCCCGCCGTCGAACGGAGCCGGGGCCACGGCGCAGGGGTCGAGGCGAAACGTTGCGTTCATCCATAGGCTCGAAGACACTGCGCCGCATGGAGCCGTCCGAGGCGATCCGGCGCGTCCATCCTCGCGATGCGCTTCAGCGCTGCATGGATCGGGTCTATCGGTACCGGATGACGACGACGTCTGGCGGCAACATCTCGGTTCGCGGCGAGGCGGGCGAGATCTGGATCACGCCCGCGCGGTCGACAAGGGCGCGCTCCGGCGCGAGGACATCGTCGAGGTGCGGCCCGACGGAACCTGGGAGGGGACTGCGCCGCCGTCGTCGGAGCTGCCGCTCCACACGGCGATCTACGGCACGCGGCCGGACGTCGGGGCGATCCTGCACGCGCACCCGGTTGCGCTCGTGGCGTTCAGCGCGGTGCACCGCGCACCCGACACGCGTGTCCTCCATCAGGCCGTTCGCATCTGCGGGTCGGCCGGGTTTGCCGCCTACGAGCCTCCAGGCAGTCCGGCGCTCGGCGACCGGATCGCCGAGGTGCTGCTCGCCGGGCACGACTGCGTCGTGCTCGAGAACCACGGCGTCGTGGTCGTCGGGCGAGACCTTCCCGAGGCCTTCCGCCGGTTCGAGACGTTCGAGTTCGTCGGGAAGACGATCGTGAAGGCGTCCCTCCTCGGCGGGAGACGACCCGGTTGACCGACGCCGACGTGGAAGCGGCGGCTCGCCGCGATCACGTCCAGAGCGCAGACGTGCGGCGCCCTGCGACCCTCGCCGAGCTCGAGCTCCGCGAGGGCCTGGCGCAGTTCGTGCGCCGCGGCTACCGCCAGCGCCTCTTCATCAGCGCCCACGGGACGTTCTCGGCGCGGCTCGGCGAGACGAGCTTCCTGATCACGCCGCACCACGCCGACCGGGCCGAGCTCGACCCGGCCGACCTGGTCCTCGTCGAGGACCGCCGCGCAGAGCCCGGAGCCCGCCCCAGTCATGCCGCGCACATGCACGGCGAGGTCTACCGCCGCCACCCGTCGGTCCAGTCGGTGATCAACGCGGCGCCGGTGAACGCGACGGCCTTCAGCCTCGTCGGCGCCGTTCCGGACACGCGCACCATCCCCGAGAGCCACGTCGTCGTGAAGACGCCACAGTGGGCTCCGTTCCGGCTTCAGTTCGAACGAGCCGGGCGAGCTCGCGGAGCTCGTCTCAGCGGAGGCGCCGACCGCGATCCTCGAGAGCAACGGCGTCCTCGTCACCGGGAGGAGCGTGCTCGAGGCGTTCGACCGGCTCGAGGTGCTCGAATCGACCGCCGAGGCGCTCGTCAATGCACGCGCCCTCGGTGAGCTGGTCCCGATCTCGGACGAGGCGGTTGCGGAGCTCGACCGGCTGTTCACGAGCTGACCCCTACTTGTCGCGGATCACAAGTGGGGCAGGTATTCCGCCCGGCTCGGCGGCGCCGGCAGGCGTCGCCACGGCGCCGACCCTGAGCCAGCTGGTCGGCCAGAAGCTCGTCGTGAGGATGGACGGGAAGGCGCCGTCGGCGTCGTTGCTCGCCCGCGCCCGCCGGGGACAGATCGGCGGCGTCATCATCCGGCTTCAACTTCGACTCGGCTTCCGGCCTGCGCCTGATCGCGAGCCGGCTGCAACGCGCCGCCGCCGCCGGCGGCCGGCCACCGCTCCTGATCGCGATCGACCAGGAAGGCGGGCCGGTCAAGACCGTGTCGTGGATCCCACCGACGCTCTCCCCCACAGATGGCGGCAGTCGCCTCGCCGAGCACGGCGTTCGCCCAGGGGCGGAGCACCGGCGCGGCGCTGCGGAATCTCGGCGTGAACACGGACTTCGCTCCCGTCGCTGACGTCCCGGCGTCGAAGCGCTCGTTCCTCTACGGCCAATGACGCACGTGGTTGGCCGGTTGGTCACGCGCCATCGGAACCGAGCTGCTGCGCAACCGGCTCGGCTTCCCCGGTGTGACGATCACCGACTCGCTCGACGGCGCCGCCCATGCCCGGCACGTCCGGGGGCCTCGACCCGGGCAACTTCGCGCAGAAGGCGACCGAGCGGGGGATGGCGACGCTAGTGGTACGAATTCGAACGCATGAAAGGAGACAAGATGACGCGTCGCATGCTTCGCGATCTCGAAGTGTCCGCGATCGGGCTGGGCTGCATGGGGATGTCGGCGTTCTACGGCTCCACGGATGAGGTGGAGGCCGTCGCGACGATCCGGCGCGCGCTCGAGCTCGGCATCGATTTTCTCGACACGGCACAGCTCTATGGCCCGCTCACGAACGAGGAGCTGGTCGGCCGGGCGGTCAAGGGGCACCGCGAGGAGTACGTGATCGCGACCAAGTTCAATCGGCGGACGGACAATGCGGTGCCCGGCGACATGTCGACGCTGGGGCCTCAGGATGGCTCGGCCGCTCATGTCCGCAGCTCGATCGAGGGGTCGCTCACGCGGCTCGGAACCGACTACGTCGACCTCTACTACCAGCACCGCGTGGATCCGAACGTGCCGATCGAAGAGACAGTCGGTGCGATGGCCGAGCTGGTGGACGAGGGCAAGGTGCGGCACGTCGGGCTGAGCGAGGCGGCCCCGCAGACCATCCGGCGGGCGAACGCGGTGCACCCGATCACGGCGGTGCAGACGGAGTACTCGCTCTGGACGCGCGACCCCGAAGCAGAAGTGCTGCCGACGTGCCGCGAGCTCGGGATCGGCTTCGTTCCCTACTCACCGCTCGGACGGGGATTCCTCGCCGGGCGTTTCAGCTCACCTGATGAGCTCGACGAGGGCGACTTCCGCCGCCGCGGCCCGCGCTTCACCGGCTCGAACCTCGAGGCCAACTCTCGCCTCGCGGACAAGGTCAAGGAGATCGCGGCCGAAAAGGACGTCACTCCTGCGCAGCTCGCTATCGCGTGGGTGCTGGCCCAGGGAGACGACCTCGTCCCGATTCCCGGCACGAAGCGCCGCTCTTACCTCGAGCAAAATGCGGCCGCGGTCGACATCGAGCTGACCGATGCCGACCTGGCGCAAATCGACGCCGAGCTACCGGAGGTGCGCGGGGAGCGCTATGACGAAGCCGGAATGGCCGCCGTGAATCGATAGTCCCCGCGCCGGGTGCGGTCGTCGCTGAATGGGGTTAGTGGATCAGGGAGCCGATGACCGCCGATCCGAGAACTACTCCGACCGCCTATTCAGCCTCCTCACCAAGTCGGCAACGACCCGCCGTTCGCAGGCCCGGCCCAGCAGAAGACGTGCGGCGAGACGGTGACGGTTCGGATGGTGGGCCGTGGCGCGCTCTATTCTGGCTGGCGCACGGCGGCGCCGCCGATTCAGGCGGCCGCACGCTCGGGCGCGAGGCGCTCGCGCTCCCGGTGTGCCTCCGCGCGCTGCTGCGGTCGAGCGAGACGATCGAGGCGGTACGGGATTCGACACACGTACGCCAGGACGGCGACGACGGCGGCCGCGATGACCGCATTGAGGGCGACGACGAGTGTGACGGACATGATCAGCTCCTGTGCTCGGTGAGTGAGACGCTTTCGCCGATCAGGGAATCGCGATCGTCTGTGAGCCCCCTGAGAACGACCTGAGAGGTCGATAGGGGCCCGGCCGGGAGGAGCGCACGAACGGGCGACGCGATCCGATTACCTCGGCGCAGTTGACCGGGCGTTGCCAGGGGTTCATGATCGCGCCTGCGCATGGGACGAAGGCTTGTTGCCGTCGCTGTTGGTCTCGCGGTCGTCGTCGCGTTGCTCGTCTGGTACGTGGCGGGGTACCTGACGACGTCGCCGCCCTCGGTCTCGATCTCGGCGAAGGGCGCCCGGACCGCGAACCTGACGCTGCAGACGGTCGCCGGCCTCGGACCGAGCTACTCGGAGCCGACCTGGGTCTCCTACCTCGTGAAGAACGAGCAGGGCGCCTGGCAGCACAGCACGATCTGGACCCTGCCCGCGCACGCGCTCGTGCACGTGACCGTGTACCAGTTCGACGGCGCCTCGGGACTCCGGAACCCGTTCCTGGGCCGGCCGGAGGGCGTCGTCGGAAACGTCATGCAGGTGGATGGCAAGACCGTCGATGTACTCGATCCCACGCTCGCGTCGCACACGTTCACCATCCCGTCGATGCACCTCGTCGTGCCGCTCGAGGGCGTCGCCGACGATGCGAAGAATCAGTGTGACGCGGCGCCCTGCCCCCTCGCCAAGGCGCATCGGACGATCACGTTCTCGTTCCGGACCGGGAGCCCCGGCCGGTATCGCTGGCAGTGCTTCGTGCCGTGCGCCGCGGGGTTCATCTACGGCTTCGGCGGACCGATGCAGACGATCGGCTACATGGACGGCTTCCTCCACGTCGTCTGAGCGATGGCGAACGGCCCCAACCACGCGCGCCGGATCGCCGTCCTGACGGTCGTCGCCAGCCTGATCGTCACCCCGCTCGTCATCTTCGTGCTCGGCCCGCACCTTCCGCCCGGGAAGGGCTCGGCGCAGGCGGCCGGACAGGTCACCGACAACACGGTCCTGGCCGCAGTGATGACACCGATCATCTGCTTCATCGTCGTCTACTTCGCGTACGCGCTGATCGTCTTCCGCCGTCGTGGCCCCGGGATCGAGGAAGGCGCGGCGATCCGGGGGAATGCGCGAGTGCAGAACGCCTGGATCATCAGCACGTCCGCGGTCGTGCTCTTCCTCGCCGGGTACGGGACGTGGTCCCTGCTCGACAGCGGCTCGGGCGGCGGGCAGGGGCCGAATCCGATCGCCATACCGGCCGGTCCGAAGCTCCCCGTGCAGGTGATCGCCCAGCAGTGGGAGTTCACGTACCGCTACCCCACCTTCGGCGGCCTCGAGTCGTCACAGCTCTATCTGCCCGCCGACCGCCTGATCGAGCTCCACGTGACGTCCCTCGACGCCGTCCACTCGTTCTGGGCGTACCAGCTCGGCGTAAAGGCCGACGCGAGCCTGAACACCGACAACGTCGTCTACGTGAAGACGCGCGCACCAAGGAGCTTCGACATCCGCTGCGCCGAGCTCTGCGGCCTGTGGCACGGCTACATGTTCGACACGGGGCATGTCGTCAGCACGGCCGCGTTCGCCTCCTGGGTCAAGTCTCAGCGGACAGGTCTTCCAGTCCGTCGCGCGCTACATGCCGCCGTACAGCACGACCTATGCCCCGGACCCGCAAAGGAGGGCCGGATGAACGCCTCCGCCGTTGCCGCGCGGCCGCCGCTCCTCCGGCGTCTCCTCGGCTTCAACCTCCTGAGCGCCGTGGTGCTCGGAGCTGTCGGCTACTACGTCGGCTGGTGGCTCGGCCACCAGATCAGCGGCCCCAGCCTCGATTACACGGCTGACACGGGCCAGAACGACATCGCGCTCTTCTTCGCGTACATCCTTGCGGTCGCAGGATTCCTCGGCGGCCTGGGCTTCTTCAACTACCCGCTCTCGCGCATGGCCGGCCGCCCCTCGTCGGTGCACGAGCTCGAGGAGCACGGCAGCGTCGGGCCGGGGCAGCCGGAAGCTGGACGCGCTACATCGGCCTCTCGACCGACCACAAGGTCGTCGGCCTCCAGTACCTGATCGGGATCGGCTTCTTCATCGACCTTCGGCGGCGTCAACGCGATGCTGATCCGCTTCGAGCTGCTCCGCCCGGAGCCGAACGTGTTCCCGGCCGGCCAGTACCTGACCCTCGTCGGCCTGCACGGCACGATGATGATGGGGATGATGACGAGCGGGATCCTCGGCCCGTTCGGAAGCTACTTCCTGCCGTTGATGATCGGCGCCCGCCGCCTCGCCTTCCCGCGCATCGAGGCGTTCACCTTCTGGCTGCTGATGGCCGGCGGCCTGATTCTCACGTCCACCGTCTTCTACGGCGGCTTCCCGACCGGCTGGACCGGGTACGCGCCGCTCAACGACCAGGCGAACATGGGCATGGACGCCTACATCATGTTCTTCGCGCTCGTCGGCATCTCGATGACGCTCCTGGCGTTCAACATGCTCGCCACCGTCTTCACGATGCGCGCGCCCGGTCTGAGCTTCGGCCGCCTGCCGATCTTCGTCTGGGGGATCGTCTCGACCTCGGTCCTGAATGTCCTCGCCGCGCCGGTGCTGATCACGACGCTGGCGCTCGTCGCGCTCGACCGGACGGCGCAGACGGGGTTCTTCCTCTCGAGCCAGGGCGGCAGCCAGTACCTGTACGAGAACCTGTTCTGGTTCTTCGGGCACCCGGAGGTGTACATCCTCGCGCTCCCAGGGTTCGGCATCGTGCTCGAGCTGCTCCCGGTCTTCGCCCGCAAGCCGCTCTGGGGCTACCGGCTGGCCGTCGCCGGGATGCTCGGGGTCACGCTTGCTCAGCTTCACCGTCTGGCAGCACCACCTGTTCGTCAGCGGCATGAACGCGAGCCTGCGGCCGTTCTACATGTTCTCGACCGAGCTGATCTCGATCCCGACGGGCTTCATCTTCCTCTGTGCGATGGGAACGCTGTGGCGGGGGAAGGCGCGCTACGACGTCCCGATGCTCTTCTGCCTCGGCTGGGTCTTCAACTTCTTCATCGGCGGGCTCTCAGGTGTCTTCCTCTCCGACGTCCCGAGCGACGTCACGACGCACGGCAGCTTCTTCTCGCTGGCCCATTTTCACTACACCGTCGTGGGCGGCCTGGTCTTCACGTTCTTTGCCGCCATCTACTACTGGCTTCCGAAGATGACAGGCATCCAGCTCAACCAGATGCTTGGGAAGATCCACTTCTGGGCGGCGTTCATCGCCTTCAACTCGACGTTCTTCCCCCTCTTCATCGTGGGGTTCCTGGGACAGCCGCGCCGCGTCGTCACGTACGCGGGCAACCTGCAGTTCCTGAACGACTGGGCGTCCGTCTCGGCATTCGTCCTCGGCGCCTCGATGCTCGTCTTCCTGGCCAACCTCATCTGGTCGCTCGTGTTCGCGCGCATCCCGGCCGAGTCGAACCCCTGGCATTCGAAGTCGCTGGAGTGGCAGGTGCCGACGCCGGTGCCGTCCTACGACTTCGAGCACATCCCGGTGATCGACGCGGACCCGTATCCGTACGGTGAGCCGATGCCCACACCGACCCCCGTGCTCGTTCCGGGAGGGAGGTAGACGGTGTCGGACGCAGCGCAGCTGGTCGTCGAGATCGAGCCCGAGCCCGTCGAGGTGAAGGAGCGGAACAACTGGACCGGGACGAGGCTGCTGGTCTCGTCGACGGTGTTCCTCTTCGTGCCCTTCCTCTTCGCGTACCTCTACCTTGCGTCACTCAATACGTCCGGCCTCTGGCGGCCGAACGACCTGAAGGCACCGGTCGGCTGGGGGATCGCGATCATGCTGGCGGCCGTCGTCAGCGCGGGGATCGTGGCGTGGGCCCGGTCGGAGCTCGCGCGCGGCCGGGACAGCACGTCGCGGTGGCTCTCCCTCGCGGCACTGCTCGTCGGCCTCGCCGCAGTTGTCCTGCAGGTGATCGAGTACACGCAGATCGATTTCGGGCCGACGGACGGTGGGTTCGCGAGCGTCTTCGTCGGCTGGACGGGGCTCTTCGCGCTCGCCGTGCTGCTCACGATGATCTGGCTCGAGATGATCGTGGCGTCTGCGTTCCGCAACGGAAGCCACGCCCCGGGTTCGAGCGCTGCCGACCTGGACGACCTCGGCTTCTACCTCACGTTTCTCGCCGGTGTGGGCGCCGTCACCTTCGCCTTCCTCTACCTCTTCTGACGAGGTCGCAGGTGTTCGTCCTCGAGCCGCCCGTCGTGTGCGTCGTGGTCGGAGCGCTGCTCTACGCGCTGGGCGGCCGCGGCGGCCCCGTCGGCGGACGGGAGCGCGCCGAGCGACGCTGGCGGACACCGCTCTTCGCCGGCGGGCTGGCGACCGTCGTGCTCGCCGTCTCCCCGCCGGTCGATCGGCTGGCCGACTCGCTCTTCTCGATGCACATGGTGCAGCACGTCCTGCTGATCGAGGTTGCCGCTCCGCTGATCGTGCTCAGCCGGCCGTGGAATCGCCTGTGGCGTCCGTTCCCGCTCTCGTACCGGCGCGCGGCCGCCGGCGGCATCGCGCGTGGCGCGTGGGCTGCGCCCGTTCGCCTCATCGGACGCTGGCTCGTCATGCCGGCCGTCGCGTTCGTCCTGATGAACGGGGTCTTCCTGCTCTGGCACGTGCCGGCGCTGTACGACGCGGCGCTCTCCTCCCCGGCCGTGCACGACCTCGAGCACCTCACGTTCTTCCTCACGGCCCTGCTGTTCTGGGCCCACGTGCTCGGCGACGGGCCGTTCCGCGCACGGCTCGCGCTCCCGGGGCGGGCCGTCTATGCGATCGGGGCGATGCTCGTCGGCTGGGTCCTCGCGGTTGTGATCGCGATGGCTCCATCGCCGCTGTACGCGCACTACGCGGATCTCGCCCGACGACCGTTGGGCCTCTCCGCCCTCGCCGACCAGCAGCTCGCGGCAGGAATCATGTGGGTGCCGGCATCGGTGCCGTGGATCGTGGTCGCGCTCGCCTGCGTCTACGGCTGGCTCGGCCCGGAAGGCCGACGGCGAGGGTGGATGCGCCAGCTCGCCGGAGAGCACTAGACGTCAACGAGGAGGTGAGAGGACGATGACGACTGTGGCTTCGGACTTCACGACAGGGGCCGTTCTCACCTGGGCCCTGCCGCTCCTGGTCGTAGGCGCGGTGCTCCTGTGGTGGGGGATCGTGCTCACGATTCGTGCCTTCAAGACGCGATAGCGGTATGGACGCGGCCGAGCGACCCTCGACAGGCGCGAGGCTCCGACGCGTTGCCGTCTCGCTCGGCGCCGCCGCGCTCGTCGGCGTCGCGGCCGGCGTCGCCGCGCACCTGCTCCTGTCCGATAGCGCCCGGCCGGCGGCGCTCGGCCTGCCCGAGTTCCATGGACAGGCGACCTGGGCCACGGGGAAGCGCCCCGCGCCGCCGTTCGTGCTGCGCGACGTGCTCGGCGGCACGAGGTCGCTCGCGTCGACACGAGGACGGGTGACGCTGATCACGTTCCTCGACTCCCGCTGCCGCTCGCTGTGCCCGATCGTTGGAAAGACGATCGGGGACATCCAGCGCAAGCTTCCCGGAGACCTGCGGCCGACGGTGCTCGTCGTCAGTGTCGACCCCGCCGGCGACCGGCCCGCAAGTGTTCGCCACGCGGCGCAGCGCTGGCATCTGGAGCCGGGGTGGCACTGGCTGACGGGAACGCGCCGCCGGCTCGCGGCCGTCTGGCGCTCCTACGGGATCGACGTCCAGCCGCGGACGAACGACATCATGCACGGCGCGGCTCTCTACGTCGTCGACGCGCGCGGCTACGAGCGCGTCGGCTACCTCCCTCCCTTGCTACCGAATTTCGTCGCCCACGACATTCGCAAGGTCGAGGCAGAGGCGACCTCGTAGGCGGCAGCTAGAAGCCGACCCGCGTCGAGATGGACGGACGCTTGACGCCTCCGACCACGAGCACGTCCCACATGCGCGCCTGCTCGTGCCCGGCGACGAGACACGCGATCCGGAAGCTTCCGGATCGTGACGCCTCGAACGTGAAACGTGCCGTGTCGCCGGATCGCAAGCCGAGGGTCGGTGACGGCGTTGCAGAGCCGCGGAAGGCGGGAGTGGTGGTGAGCGGTCCGCGCACGATCGCGCAGGAGTGGCGCACGGATGCGGCGTTGCGGCACGTGACGGAGACTCGCCAGTGGAGCGGTATGCGGACGAGCAGCTGTCCCCGGCCGTAGCCGTCGAAGTTGAACCCGTTGTTGGCGCCGTTGTAGCCGGCGACGAGCAAAAGAGACGCCGTCTTCCGAGCAGCGTTCCAGGAGAGCCAGCTCTTGACCGGCCGTGAGTGGGCGGAGAGCGGCGACGCGGGCGTGAGTGCAAACGCACCTGCGAGCAGGACGAGGGCTCCGCGACGCACGGCTATCACCACAACAGACTGCCCGACGGAGATCAGACGTCGTTCCGGCGCCCCATCGAACTTGCGCCGGTCGTCGGAAGTTACGACGAGGCTCGCGATGTGGTTCAAGAGGCGTTCGCGCGCGCACTTCGCTGGCGAGCGGGGTTCTGTAGCGACGGTCGTTGCAGTCGTGGGTCTGGACTGGAAACGGAGCGGCCCCGGAGTCGAACCGAGTCAGCCTGGGGCTGCCAGACCTCACCGGTTTTGAAGACTTCCATGCGACTAGTCGATTTGCAGGGCTTTTACCGCCGAAAGACCCTCTGCGCGCCAGTGCGTGCGCCGGTCCGCACTCGGTCGGCCGCTTCCGCGACATTCGGCGTGCCCTGCCGGGGTCGGCCTTGATCGAGGGTGCGTGCGGACGTTAAATGGCGGCAGCCCACGCGAAATACGCGCGTTTGCAGGGAGGTTCGATGGACTACCGACTGCTCGGGCCGCTGGAGGTCAGGGCCGAGGACGGAGCGTCGATCAACGAGTGATGGACGATCGGCGGGCGGACCATGTCGATGTAACAGCGGGACGAGCAGCACGATCGTCGGCACGAAGAGCGTGGCGAGCAGCATCCAGTAGATCACCTTTCCGTAGCGAGCCGCAGCACCGAGAGCGCATACCCGCCGGTCGTCGCGACCATGATCTGCGTGAGCCACGAGCCGAATGCCGCGATGATCGTGTTCCAGAGGTAATGGCCGACGTGGACGTCCACCCACGCGCGCTGCGAATTCAGACACGCCCGAGCTCGTGCAGACGGTGGGGAAGAAGATGACTTCCTGCTCGGCTCTCCTGCCTTCATCGAGTGACGCGAGAGAGTTTCGTCATCTCGAGGGAGACGGAAGCTCGCAGATTCTGCCGTAACAGCTGGTATGGATTGTGTTCGCGGGTGGGGCGCTCGCGCGGCTGTCCTTTTCCCGATCGCTGCCGTGCTCATGCTGTCGTTCCCGGGCGCCGGGCCCGGAGCGGGGCTGTTCATCGTCAACACAACGAGCGATACGCACTGCGTGGGCTTCGGGTCCCAGGGCGCACCGGGATGTACGGCGGCGACCGACTCGGGAGGTCATATCTCGCTCCGCTCGGCCCTGGAGGAGGCATCGACGGCGGGCGGGACAACGACGATCAGCCTGCCAGCCGGCACGTACAACCTGAGCCTGGGTGACCTTGTCGCCGGCACGCAGGCCAACACGAACATCACGATCCAGGGGGCCGCGGCGGCCAGCACGATCATCCATCAGACGACCGCGGGTCGGAGGGTTGTCAGGGTGAATTACAACGTGAACGCCAGCGTCGTGTTCAACCTGAGCGGCGTGACGGTGTCGGGCGGGAGCGAGAACGAGAACGACCCGGACGGCGCGGGCGGCAACGGCGGCGCCATCCTCGCCGGCGGAAGCGCGAGCGCGCCCGGCAACGCGCTGACGCTCGGCAACGTCGTCTTCTCCGGGAACTTCTGCAGTCCGGTCAGCAACGCGGGCTGTGGCGGCGGGGCGATCAGCATGACCGGCGGCGGAAGCCTCATCGTTCTGAACAGCACCTTCACCGGGAACGATGCCTCGAAGAACTCGGGCTTCGGCGGCGGCGGGGCGATCCACTTCGACAACGGCGGGAACGGCGGCAACGTCTCGATCACGAACTCGACGTTCACGAACAACACTGCGCACGGCAACGCAACGAACGGCGGCCAGGGCGGCGCGATCCGGCTGGCCGGCGCCGCCGCCTCCACGTACACGCTCACGCGCGACACGTTCGCGGGCAACACGGGCGCCGGCACGGATGCAGCGGGCGCCCGCGGCGGTGCGATCTACCTGAGCCTAGGCTCGCTCACCGCGACCTTCAACCGCATCGTCGGGAATACGGCGGGCAGCGGGAGCGGTCTCTACGTCGCGAACAGCGCCGGCGCGATCGGGACCGCGACGGACGACTGGTGGGGCTGCAACGGAGGCCCCGGCGCCGCGCCCTGCGACACCGCGGTGCTCGGCACGCCGGGTCAGGGCGGCTCGATGACGGCCGGACCCTGGATCGTCCTCAGGAACACTGCCAACCCGAACCCGATCCAGGTCAACCAGACCACGACTCTGACCGCCGACTTCCTGCGCGACTCGAACGGCAGCGCCCTGACCGCGTCGCAGATCACAGCCCTGCTCGGCCTTCCGGTCACATGGGGGAACGCGGTGAGGGGGTCGCTGTCGAATACGCAGACCACGATCCACGCGAACGGGATGGCGACCGCGACCTTCACGGCGAGCGCGGCCGGCGCCGGCGGCGCGGACGCGACGGTCGACGCCGGCGTCGCAACTGGCAGTGTCACGATCAACAGGGCGGACACGGCACCGACGCTCCTGTCGGAGACGCCGGATCCGACCGTCACGGGCCAGTCGTACACCGTCGCCTTCACGCTCACCTCCAGCGCCGGAAGCACGCCGACCGCGCCGAGTGGGACCAGCACGCTCACGGTCAGTGAAGGAACCGACAGCTGCACCGGCACGCTTGCCACCGGGCACTGCGACCTCACCTCCACGACTGCAGGCCGGAAGACGCTGACAGCCACGTACAACGGCGACTCGAACTTCAACACGAGCACCTCGGCCGCCGGCTCGCACACGGTGAACAAGGCCGACACGACAACGACGATCACCTCCGAAAGCCCAGACCCGTCGACGGTCGGGCAGCCCGTGACGGTGAGCTACGTCGTCACCGTCAACAGTCCGGGCGGGGGAACGCCCACCGGAAACGTGACCGTCACCGACGGCACTGTCTCCTGCACGGGCAGCGTCGCTGCCGGACACTGCGACATCACCTTCACCTCGGACGGCCCCAAGTCGCTCACGGCCGCATACCAGGGCGATGCGAACTACAACGCCAGCCCTGCCTCGGCCGCCGCGACACACCAGGTGAACCCCAAGGCGACCCCCGCGGACACGACGACGGCGATCGCCGCGGACTCCCCGGACCCCTCGGACGTCGGCCAGGCCGTGACCGTCCTCTACTCCGTGACCGTCAGCAGTCCCGGCGCGGGTACGCCGACAGGCAACGTGACCGTGAGCGACGGCGTCGACAGTTGCAGCGGCACGGTCGCAAGCGGCGCGTGCAACATCACGCTGACGACCCCCGGACAGCGGACGCTGACGGCCACCTATCTCGGCGACTCGAACTTCAACGGCAGCACGTCGCCCGACGAGCCGCACACGGTCAACCGCATCGCCACCACGACGACGATTACCTCCGATGCGCCCGACCCGTCGGTTGTCGGCCAGCTCGTGCAGGTGCAGTACACGGTGGCGCCGATCGTCGGCAATGGGACGCCGACGGGCAGCGTGATCGTCAGCGACGGCACGGTCTCGTGCACCGGCACCGTGGGCGCGGGTCAGTGTTCACTTCCCTTCTCGAGCGCCGGCGCGAGGTCGCTGACCGCCACCTACGCGGGCGACTCGATCTTCCAGGGCAGCACGTCAGGCGCGGACTCGCATCAGGTGAACCCGGCGGACACGACCGCCGCGATCACCGCGGACACTCCCGATCCTTCCGTCGTCGGGCAGCCGGTCGCGGTGCACTACAGCGTCACGGTGAACGGGCAGGGCGCCGGTACGCCGACCGGCAACGTCACGGTAAGCGACGGCACGATCACGTGCACCGGTACCGTCGCGGCGGGGCAGTGCTCGCTCGCGTTCACGAGCGCCGGCGCGAAGTGGCTGACCGCCGTCTACGTCGGCGATTCGAACTTCAACGCCCGCACCTCGGCGGCCGAGCCACACACGGTGAACGCCGACGGCACGACCACGAAGATCACCTCCGAAAGCCCCGACCCGTCGACGATCGCGCAAGTGGTGACCGTGCAGTACCACGTCGCGCCCGTCTCGCCGGGCGCAGGCACCCCGACGGGCAAGGTCACGGTGATCGACGGCACGGTGTCGTGCAGCGGCACGGTGGCGGCCGGCCAGTGCTCGCTGTCGTTCACCACCCCCGGGTCGAAGTCGCTCACCGCCACCTACGCCGGCGACGCGAACTTCACGGGCAGCGCGTCCGTCGCCGAGCCGCACACAGTCAACGCGATCGCGACGACGACCGCGATCTCGTCCGACAACCCCGACCCGTCGGTCGTAGGGCAGGCGGTGGTAGTGCAATACAGCGTTACCTCGGGGGAGGGCACGCCAACGGGCAACGTGACCGTGAGCGACGGGACGAGCTCATGCACGGGCACCGTCGCTGCGGGCCGGTGCTCGCTCACCTTCACGAGCGCGGGCACGAAGTCGCTCACCGCGACCTACGCCGGTGACGGCACGTTCACCGACAGCACGTCTTCCGCCGAGGGACATGCGGTCAACCCGGCCACCACGACGACCACGATCACCGCCGACAGCCCCGATCCGTCCACCCAGGGCGCCGTGCTGACTGTCAAGTACACGGTCTCGGTGGCGGCGCCCGGGGTGGGTACGCCGACCGGCAACGTGACCGTGAGCGACGGCCTCGACAGCTGCAGCGGCACCGTTGCGGCCGGCCAGTGCGCCTTGACGCCGACGACCGTCGGCAGCCGGACGCTGACCGCGACCTACGCCGGCGACGCCAACTTCACGGGCAGCACGTCTGCCGGGGAGCCGCACACGGTCAGCCCGCCGAACGCGCTGCCGACCGCGACGGTCACGAGCGGCCAGTGCGCTTCGACCAGCCTCGAGAGCGGCGCGATCAACCTGACGTTGTCCGACGCCGACGGCGACCGGGTGACGCTTGTGCTCACCTCCAACAGCAACCCGGCGCTGATTTCGAACGCCAGCTTCGGGGGAAGCGGTTACGACCGCACGCTGACGGTCAGCACTGCGGCCGGGAAGAGCGGTACCGCGAGGCTGACGCTCAACCTCAGCGACGGCAAGGCGACGGTCCCGCTCGTCGTCACCGTGATCGTCGGCGCGCCGAGGCACGAGGCGCTGAACGGCACTGCCGGCACGGACATGATGTTCGGCGACGGCGGCGCGGACACGCTCAACGGCGGCGACGGCAACGATCTGCTCTGTGCCGGCCCTGGCAACGACATCCTGAGCGGCGGCGCCGGCAAGGACGTCCTCGACGGCGGAAGCGGCAGCGACATCCTGAGCGGCGGCGACGGCAACGACATCCTCCGCGGCGGAAACGGCAACGACACGCTCACCGGAGGCGCCGGCGCCGACTTCTTCAGCGGCGGCTCCGGCACGGACGTCGCTACCGACTTCAACCCCGCCCAGGGCGACGCCCAGGACGGCACCGTCCGCACGCTGCCGCCCAGGATGCGGGCCCCGGGTTGTCGACGCGCGTGCGCGGCGTTCTCCTCCTACAGGTGAGAGCCGCTATCCGACGCTGACGGCCGGGAGGCTCGATCCCGCGCGGGTGAGGTCGCGCCGGCCGAATTGCATAGGTGCGGTCCAAATCCGGTGGGGCCGAGAAAGCCCGCCTAGCGCGACGGCTCGGCCTCGTGGGATTAGCAATCCCATGCCAGTTAAGACGGAGTAGCGAGCGATTCGCGGTCCGATTCGTTCACTCAGAACGCCGTCCGGCTCTGATCGTACTGGCGCGCAACTGGCGCGCACCTCGACGTTTGCAGCGGTTTTATGAGCCTTAACGGTTGTCGAAACCGTTGCAGACGTAGGCCGGTCGGGGCACCGGGCCCATACCACTCCGATCGCTTGGCTAATGGGTTGCGGGGCGGAGAAACGCCGCCACCCGTGGACATGCTGCGGTTGTGTTGCTCAATCGCCACCTGTGGCCAACTTGCCGACGCCTGTGATCGCTCCGCCAACGGGCTCGTACCGCTGGGCCTCGGCGCTCCATCGCGCCAACAGAGGTTGTCCCGAGGGCTTCGTCCGCGGCGGCGGCGATGGAGGGTCGCCCAGTGAGCAGGTCACACGCGCGGGAAGCGGTAGACGCGAGCGTCGTGCGGCCGGTACCGGCTCGGGTCGGTGAAGGCTCCGTCCTCTACGGTGACCGTGCGCGCCGGGTTGCTTGCGCCGTGCGCGAGGACTGTTCCCTCCGAAAGACCGGAGGGCAAGCCCTGGAACCGGATGCGGCCGGCCGCCCTCGGGCTGGGCCGGACGACGATCAGGTAAAGGGAGTCGGCGGTCCGACGAACGCTCAGTGCGATGTCCTTCGCGCTCGCCGTGACCCTGAAGGGCGCGTCGGATGCGAGCAACGCCGCGACGTGCTGCGGGCCGCTGAGCTCCTCCACGAGCGGGCGCTGTACCTTCCGCCAGTACGTCCAGTTCCAGCCGCGGACACGGTCATACCGCGTCATCACCTCCCCCAGGTGACCGCCGAAGAAGAACAGCCCACGCGCGCCGGCGACAATCGCGTCGTAGGCCATGAAACGCGCCTGCGGCAGCGTCGGGAAGACGACCGGACGCGACGGTAGGACGCCGCTCCAGGCGATCTGCAGCGTCGTCCAGATCGCCTTCTGCCGGGTCGCGGCCGCCACGATCCGCGTCACATCGCCGACGACGCTGATGTCGGTGTTCGACCGCCCCGCGTGCCGCCCCGGCGGCACCGAGACCGGATAGATGTCGACGCCGTGGATGTCGCAGGCCGCGGCGTACGGGCGCAGCGCCGCCGCCGTTAGCACCCGGTCCCTCGCCCCCGGTGCCGCTGCCGGGTTGCGCGGCGCTTCGATGATCGCGAGCGGGTGATCCGGATCGAGCGACCGTAGGTGCTCGTGCACCGCGACGAGGCCTGCCACCGGGATGCGGCCGTGTGCCGGCTCGTCGGCTCCCTTCCAGACGCCGAGTCCCGCGTGCCCCTTCACGGCCTGGACGATCTCGTCCAGCAGCCGCGTCCGGCGGAGGTTGTTATCGACGCCGGCGAGCGCCAGCCACACCTGGAGGCGGTGGTCGCGCGCGACGTCGAGCTTGTGCCTCACCTCGAGCAACTGCTCGGCCGCCGCCGCGGCCGTCCAGGCCTCATAGTGGCGCACGAAGTTGACGCCTGCGCCGGCGATCTCCGCCCAGGCCGGCGCGCCGTTCGGCGCGGTGGCGTCCACCGGCGGGGGATCCGAGAGGCCGAGCGGGAAGAGGGGCCTGCCGCCGGCGAGCAGGATGCCGGTGGCGGGATCGATCCGCGTCGTCGCCATCCCAACGCGTTACCCGCATCGAGCCGGGCCGAGACCGCCGATACGGCGAAGACACTCCACGCGGTCGGGCCCTTCAGCCCGTAATGCGCGCCAGTAGCGGGGCGTTTCAGGAGGTCTGCAGCACTCTCAACGCCTTGGCGGCGCACTGACGTGCCGAGCGCTTCGCAAGCCGGATTCCACTTGAACTAGCCGTTGTCGGCGCAACGGAGCGGCCCCGGGGTCGAACCGAGCCAGCCTGGGGTTGCCAGACCTCACCGATTTTGAAGACTTCTGACCGAATCGTCGATTTTGCAGGGTTTTTACCGCTGAAGGGCCCTGCTCATGGACCTCCGCATGCCCGAGATGGAAGGCACAGAGGCGACACGCACGATTCGCACGACCCTGCCAGAAACGCACGTCCTCGTGCTCACCACCTACGCCGACGACGACTCGCTCTTCCCAGCCTGCAGGCCGGCGCGCACGGCTACCTCACCAAAGACGCAAGCGCAGAAGAAATCGAACGCGCGATCCGCGCCGTCGCCGACGGACACACCCACCTCGACCCGGCCATCCAGCAACGGCTCGTCGCGACCGTCCTCAGCACCGCCGCACAGACCCCGACGCTTCCCGACGATCACAAGCCGAGAAATCGAAGTCCTCAAGCTGATCGCCGCCGGTCTCTCCAAAGCCGAAATCGCAGCCGCTCTCGTCGTCAGCGCCGCAACGGTTAAGAGCCACATCACCACATCTTCCAAAAGACCGGCGCACGCGACCGAGCCCAAGCCGTCCGCTACGCCTACCAACACGGACTCGTCTAGCAAGGCGCGGCATGGCCCCTCTCAGATCAGACGACAGGCCATGTAGCGGCTATGGCAGAGTGGACGCAACCGGCGCCAACCGAGCGCGAATCCGGCAGTCGCGGAAACGACTCGGAAAGGCCGAGTCCGTCGCCATTGGTCGCCGTGAACCTCCTCGCTCGACAACCGAATCGAGGGAAAGGGAGGGCGTCAGCCAGGCATCGCCTCAAACACGCGCCGCGATGGCCCCTCTCTCAACGAGAGGTTGTCGTAGCAGGCTAGACAACTCGTCAGAGAACTACGATCGACGTGCGGCGGCACTTCTCGCATCGCACACAGGTCAGAGGAGGATCGGACAGCGCAATGAGGGTCTGCATCGTCGGAGCCTCCGGGAAGCTCGGGCAGTACATGGTTCAGCAGGCGCTCGATCGCGACTACGAGGTCGTTGGCGTCTGTCGGGAGGAAAGCGTCGGTAAGCTCGACGTGTTTAAGGGACGCATCACCGTCGTTCCGGGAGCGACCGATGACCGCGCGGTGATCGAACGAGCGGTCGCGGGGTGCGACGGCGTGCTCGTCGTGCTCGCGCCGCGCGGCGTCCATGGCTACTCGACCGGAACGGCTCAGGCGGTGCTCGACTATGCGCCTCCCGGCGCACGGCTTGTCTTCTCGTGCGGCTGGCACATCACGCGCGACGGCCAGGACGTGTACTCGTGGAAGCTCAAGGCGCTCGTGAAGATCGGTGGCCCGCTCGCGCGCCTCGCTCGCTTCGCCGACCTCGACGACCAGGTGGAGGCATGCCGGCGGGTGTTTGCCAGCGACATGCGCTGGACGGTCGTGCGCGGCAGCGACCTCGAGGAAGGCGAGAGTCAGGGCCTGCCCGTGTGGAGCCAGCACGTCGGCGACCCCATCCTCGCGAGCAACCTCACCCGCCGCGTCGACTTCGCCCTGTTCATGGTCGAAGCCCTCACGAACGACGAGCTCATCCACGAGGCACCGGCGATCGTCGGCCGCCAGACACCCTCGGCGCTCGCGCACGCCGCCAACCACTGAACTCTCCAGTGCGCCGCACGCCCTCGCGTCCACTTGCCGCGCCAAAGGCAGCGGGACGGCTGCTCGAGGTGCCACTCCAGTGGCGCCGGGAACGGCTCGCCGAGTTCAGGGAGGCGATCTGGCCCTGGGAGAATCAAGTCTTCTCTGGAGCGGTGGACGCCGGCAGTGCCTGAGGGCGGGGTGACGCCGGGGTCGCTGCTGATCGATCGGTTCCTGCCGCGCTACGACCTCTCGGTGGTGCACGCGAGCGTCCTGCCGGCTCGGCCGGAGGGGGCCGCGCGTACAGGACGCGTACGAGCAGCCGACGTCTCCGTACCTGGTGGTATGCGACGGCGCCCCGAGGGACCGGCGTGGCTGCTGACGTCGTCCTCGAGCAGCTCGTTGAGATTCTGAGAACGCCCCGCGCGCCGCGGCTCGCCGTCGAGCTCGGGGAGGCCGCTTCAACGCTAAGTGTGTCGAAGAAGTTCTTCGACGAGCACGTGCGGCCCGACCTTCGGCTCGTGCGCCGCGGCCGCAAGGTGCTCGTTCCAATACGCGAGCTCGAGCGCTGGCTCGAGGCGAACGCGGCAGTGACGCTCGCGGCGGATCAGTGATAACCGGCAACGTCTGGCAAGCCGCGCGCCCGAGCGGCGTTCAGCGACTGGGCGCCAGTCGCGCGCCAGCCCGGCTAGGTCGTCGGACTCTTAGGCGGCCGGCCAGTTCGCCGCGGCCGGCTCGTCTCCATCCAGCGCTCGATGTCGCTGCGATTCCAGGCAGGGTTCGCGCTGACCCGGCCGACTGGATCCGGGAAGCCCTTGCGCTTGCTCCAGCGCCAAGCGGTGTTGCGCGTCACGCCATACATCTCCGCGATCTCGAACAGGCCGATGCACTCGTCGCGTGGCGGCATCTGATCGGCGACGCTACCACGGCCGCCCGACAAGTCCGTAGACGCCGTCTACGTAAATTTTGTAGACTCCGTCATCGCACTTTCTACGAAACGAGGGGCTCTGCCCACGAAGGAAGCGACGTCAAGAGGCCGCGCTCGATCGAAGTGATCGGCCAGAGAGCTAAGCGCTAGTGGCCCGCCCGACCGGCATCCGCACCCGTCATGCCCGTTCGTGCCCCGCGCACGACGGCGCCAGCCCGTGCGCGTGCAAGCCGTCGTACGAGGCGTCGGTCTGGTCCAACCGCGACGGCCGCAAAGTCCGCAAGACCTTTCCGAGGCTCGCCGCCGCGAAGGGCTGGCCGGCCGACGCGCAGGTCGGGCTGCGCAAGCGCACCTTCCGCGCACCGACATCGACGACGCTTCCCGAGGCCGCGGACGCTTGGCTAGCCGGGGCGCGTGACGGATCGATCCGCCCACGCTCCGGCGACATTTACAAGCCCTCAGCGATCCGCGGCTACGAGACGTCGCTCAAGGTCCGGCGGACGGTCGGCGACGTTCGGCAACCGTCACTTCTCGATCTGCTCGGCGCCGTCAAGCTGTCCGAGGTCAGCCGGCTCGACTTGCAGGACATCGCCGACCGAATGCTCGCCGACGGGCTCGACCCGTCGACGATCCGCAACACACTCATGCCGGTCCGAGCGATCTTTCGCCGAGCTGTCGCTCGCGGCGACATCACCGTCAACCCGACGACCGCGATCGAGCTCCCCGCGGTGCGTGGTCGTCGCGATCGCATCGCCGCGCCCGCGGAGGCGCGGAGCCTCATCGACGCCCTTGCGCCCGAGGATCGCGCCGTGTGGGCGACCGCGGCCTACGCTGGTCTGCGCCGCGGCGAACTCCTCGCGCTGCGATGGGAGGACGTCGACCTTGACAAGCGCCGCCTCCGCGTCGCCCGCTCGTGGGACGTCGAGGAAGGCGTCATCGCACCGAAGAGCACAGCCGGCATGCGCTCGCTGCCGATGCTCGCCGTGCTGCGGACCCATCTCCTTGAGCAGCGTCTCCGAAGCGGCCGAGCCGATGGCCTCGTGTTCGGCGCCGACGGTGAGCGGCCGTTCAACTACTGGACGCTCGTCTCTCGCGCGAAGCGCGCGTGGAAGGCGGCCGAGCTCGCACCGATCGGCCTACACGAGTGCCGTCACACGTTCGCGGCGCTGATGATCGCCGCCGGCGTGAACCCGAAGGCGCTCTCGACGTTCATGGGGCACGCCTCGATCAGCATCACGCTCGACCGGTACGGCCATTTGTTCCCAGGCAGCGAGGACGAGGCGGCCGAGCTCGCCCATGCGTACCTTCAGCGAGTCGACCCGGAGCCGGCGGCGGCTCTTAGCTCGTGACGGCGCGCGACGGCTCGCTTCGCACGTTCGCCGTCCCGTCGAGGAGCGCCGGGATCTCGTTCATGTCGCGAGAGACCGCGTAGTCCCATTCCCCGTTGCGGCCGTCCGCATTGACGGCCGCCACCCAACGTCGCGCCGCCTGCTCTTTGACCTCGGCCTTCTCGTCGCGGCCACCCTTCGTTTCGAGGACCAGGGTCACGCCGTTGTCGAGACGCACGAGGAAGTCCGGGATGTACTCGTGGCCGCTGCCTGCATGCAGGTACGGAATTGCGAACCCGAGGCCCTGGTTCTTCACGAACGCGGCCACCCGAGGGTGTTGATCCAAGTGGTACGCCGCCGAGCTTTCCCACTTCGAGTCGAGGACGACGTAGTTCACATGCGACTTGACCACGTCCTTGACCTGCTTCGTAGTCCAGAAGTCGACGTCGACGGTCGACCCCTCTGGCCGCGCCGACTCGTAGCGCGGCACCTCGGGCACCTCGCCCTTGGACGCGTCCGGATGGATCGCCTCAACGAGCCGTTCGATCGCGAGGCCGTACCAGGGCGACGTGAAGACGTCGACGCGCTTTCCGGGCGTCGGCACCTTCACCTTCTCGCGCACGAAGCGCTGCACGATTGGCCAGCAGCTGCGGGAAGAGGACGTGCGCCGGCGCCTCGCACGTCTCCTGCTTCACGTACTCGGCCGTCAGCGCCGCGGCCATCTCGAACTCCTCCTGCTGCAGGCGCGTCCGCTGCCGCCATGCGTTGAGGTTGAGTGCCGTCGCCTTCCCAGGCTCCGAAAACGTCGGCCGGCCGCGGTTCGTCAGCAGCGTCGCCTTCAGCAGCACCTCGTCGGGAACCTTCATCGGGTCGACCGCCACCGCCGCGATGGAGCCCCAGTCGACGCTTAGAGTCGGGACGGGTCCATGCTCCCACGGAGGCCTCGATCCCGTGAGTGCGCGCCAGTTGTGCGCCAGTCGTAGGGCGGTTCAGGAGGTTTGAAGCACTCTCAACGCCACCGCGGCCCCGCGACGTAACGAGCTCTTTGCGAGCGCCGATTCGGCTTGAACCAGCCGTTTTTGGCTCAGCGGAGCGGCCCCGGAGTCGAACCGAGCCAGCCTGGGGCTGCCAGACCTCACCGGTTTTGAAGACCGGCTGGGCCACCGGGCCCATGCCACTCCGGCAGCGACGCTAGCAGGGTGTCGGGATATAGGGATCGACGGAATCCGGACGCTCGGCCGTGGGTGAACGGCGGCTCCGAGGACGGTCATTCGCGTTCGCACCGGGGTTCCCCGAGGTGACGCTAGACCCGCGAGAGGTGAGTCTGGCACGGTCGTTTGCTCGCATGCACGAACGCCGAGTGCTCGACGGCACCCGACTGCGTCGCCGAACGCAGCATCTCACGCAGGGCGCGGCTATCGATCCCTCGCTCATTTGGGAGGATCCCGTAAAGCGGTTGTAAGGCTTCTTCGCCCGGGGGATGACCGCGTGGTCGACCTGGACAAATACTGGTTGCAACGAGTTCAGTTCGCGACCAAGGAGACCTCACATGAAACGGATGCTGTTTGCGCTCGCGGTCGTCGCTCTCGCGGCGCCGTTTGCGGCCCTGGCAGCCGATCCCGGCTCGGGGAACGGCGCCAGCCCGGCGCAGGCCTGCAAGACCGAGCAGACGGCCATGGGCGCCGATGCGTTCAACGCGATGTACGGCACGAACGCGAGCAAGTCGAACGCGTTCGGGAAGTGCGTGGCGAAGAAGGCGACCCAGCGCGCGAAGTCGCAGTCGAACGCCGTCTCGGCCTGCCGCGCCGAGCAGGCCGACACTAAGTTCGCCGACAACCATGGCGGCAAGACCTTCGACCAGTTCTACGGCACCGGGAAGAAAGGCAACGACGCGTTCGGCAAGTGCGTCTCGTCGAAGGCGAAGGCGGCCAACGACACCGCCGACGCCAACGTCCTCGACGCGGTCAAGCAGTGTAAGGCCGACCGCGCGAGCGACTCGGCCGCGTTCAAAAACAAGTACGGCAAGAACCGCAACAAGGCCAACGCCTTCGGCAAGTGCGTCTCGCAGACCGCGAAGGCGAACGCGTAGAACAACACCACGCAGCCGTAACGAGGTTCCGGGAGGCACGTCAGTGGGGCGCCGAGAGGCGCCCCACTCGCTTTCCGATGGGCGCCTTGGGCGAGCGGCTGCAGCGGCGTGGCTTGCCGTGGTTCGCTCCGGGTTCACACGGATGCCGTTCCTCCCGGGTGTCGCGACCGTGAGAAGGTGGCCACTGAACTGGAACGGCCGTCGGCTCGCTACCCCGTTCTCTTTCGCGTGAGCGGCGGTGCGGCGACGGCGGGCGCGCTGGTCGTCACCTCCGAGCGACTGCTGCTCGAGGGCGGTTCGCGCGACGACCATTCGACGGTCGGCATTCCGCTCAGCGACATCGTCGGAATCCATGTGGCGCGGGCGCCGGCGGAGCGCCTGAACGGCTACTCCGTCGTCGTCCTCGAGCGCCGTCACGACGAGCCGGTCGAGGTGGCGCCGCTCGGCCATGGCCTGCTGTCCGAAATCTCACATCTCGTGGGCGAGCTCCTCTCCGGCGACGACCACGTCGACGAGCAGATCTCGGTGATCGTTCCGCTCACGGCTGGCTGTCGAAGACGCGTACAGGAGCTCATCAGCGCCGGTCCTCCGTTCGATCCGGCCGCGCTTGGGCTGCGCAGCCATCAGGTCTTCCTTCACGATCAGGAGGTCGTCTTCGTCTTCATCGGGACCGACGTCCGCGCCAAGGTCGAGCGCGCGATGCGCGCGCCCGCTCTCTGGCGCGCCGGTCTGGCGTGGCGCAACTGCATCGCCGGGCAGCCCACGCTCCGAAGCGCAACCGACGAGGTCCGCAACGGCGGCGTTCTCGTCTACAGCTGGAGCGCGCGCGGCGCGTAGCTCCCGCAGTGTCGGATCGCAAGACCTGACCCTGGCGGCTTCCTGCGCATCGGACGAACTGCGAGAGCTCCACGGCAGGTTCTAGGTTGTCGGCTGGCGCGCTCCGCCGACGGACGATCCGGTGTCACGGAAGGAACGGCTGGGCTCCGGTGTCCACCCTTGGCCGTGGACACCCGGGGGGGCCGCGCTCCCTGGGGGCGGGGCCGCTCCCGATGTAAACCGACCTTCTGCAATCCACTGGCTCTCGCGACGGCTTGGACAAGCCTGCGATGGAGGCGGCGGGAATCGAACCGCGCAAGTCCCTTGGCGCAGGCGCTCTGTGGTGCCCGTGAGGCGGTTCGCTCCGGTCGGCGAAACTTCCGCTGTGCAGACCGAAATACGCTACGCGCGCAGCGGAGAGGTCAACATCGCCTACGAGATCACCGGCGATGGCCCCTTCGACCTGGTGCTGGTGGCAGGCTTCATCTCCCACCTGGAAGTCGACTGGCAGGAGCCGCGGCACGCACGCTTCCTCGAGCAGCTCGGTTCGTTCTCACGGCTGATCCGGTTCGACAAGCGCGGCACTGGGCTGTCCGACCGGCCCTCGGAGCTCGGTGGGATCGAGACGCGTATGGACGACGTACGTGCGGTGATGGACGCGGCCGGCTGCGAGCGCGCCGCGCTGTTTGCATTCTGGGAGGGCGGTCCCCTGGCCTCGGTCTTCGCAGCGACCCACCCCGAGCGTATCTCCGCGCTGGTGCTGTTCGGAACGTTCGCGCGTCGTATCCGCTCCCAGGACTACCCATGGCACGTGGCGCGGGATGACTTGGTGGCCGCCGTCGAGCACATAGTCGACGTATGGGGGACAGACGAAACAACAGCGCTCGAATCGTTCTCACCGGGCGCCGACGCTGCGCTGCGGCGCTGGTGGACCGCGCGCGACCGTGCGGGCGCAAGCCCTGGTTCGATCCGCAATCTGATCATGAGCAACATCGATATCGACGTTCGGCCCGTCTTGCCGGCGATCCAGGCCCCGGCGCTCGTTCTGCAACCTGAGATTTCCGCCGATGAGGGCGCCTACATCGCTGCCCGGATCCCGGGGGCTCGCCTCGTCACCACCCCTGGCGCCCAGTACCTGCCCTGGCTTGTCCCGGAGGCGATCGACCAGGTGGAGCAGTTTCTCACCGGGGTGCCGCCGACGCCGCTGGCGGATCGGGTGCTCGCAACGATCCTCTTCACCGACCTCGTTGGGTCGACAGACCGTGCGCGCGCGCTCGGCGATCGCGCCTGGGGGGAGCTGCTCGAGCAGCATCACGCGCTCGTACGGCACGAGCTGGAGCGCTTCCGCGGCGAGGAGATCGATACGGCCGGCGACGGGTTCCTGGCCCTCTTCGACGGGCCGGGGCGCGCGATCCGCTGCGCCCTCGAAATCTGCGCCGCACTGCGCGAACTTGGCCTCGGCGTGCGAGCAGGTGTGCACACCGGCGAGGTCGAGCGTCCACGCGGCGGCAAGCCGCGCGGCATCGCCGTCCATCTCGGCGCTCGCGTCGCCGGCCGCGCTGCCCGCGGCGAGGTACTCGTGACCGCCACCACGCATGACCTCGTCGCCGGCTCCGGCATCGAATTCCACGATCGCGGCAAGCATCAGCTCAAAGGAATCGACCAGCCGTGGCACCTGTTCACGGCCGTTCGCTAAGGCTCGTCTCAGAATGACGGTTGCAGCCTCCTGAAGCACACGAGGCAACAGGCGAGGGCGAGGCTTCGTGGATCTCGTGGGCGGCGGTCGTAGCGGACGAGCAGTCGCTTGTAGTTGTGGAGCCAGGCGAAGGTGCGCTCGACGACCCAGCGGACCGCGCGAGGACGGTCGTGACCCGAACCGCCCGCTCAAGCGAAGACTGTTTGTCTTACGAGCAGCCGGAGCAGACCCAGAGCGTGTGACAATGCACTCCGTGCCGTCGGATCGTCTACGGCGCGTACTGGGTGGGTGCGCAGTGGCAGGACCCGTCCTTTTCACGGGGGCGTGGTTAGTCGCGTGGAGCGTCCAAGACGTCTACAGCCCTCTGCGCGAGGACATCAGCGCGCTCGCCGCAATCGACGCCCAGCACGCGTGGATCATGATCGCCGGCATCGTCGCACTGGGTCTCGGCCTCCTGGCGCTCGGCTTAGGTCTCCTCGGGGTGATTCACGACGGCCGCAGCGCGACGGTCGGGCCCATTCTGCTCGTCCTGGCCGGCCTTAGCTTCGCGGTGGCCGGTTTTGCACGCAACGACTGCAGCTCGGAGCTGCGAGCGTGCAAGGACCGGGTGAACTCGGGGAATGTTTCGTGGCACCACATGGTGCACGACGTCCTTGGCGTCGCGGTATTCCTGTTCCTGGTGATCGCACCACTCGTACTTGCCCGTGCCTTCCGGACGGACAGCCGCTGGAGCAACCTTCGGCGCTATTCGCTTGCGACTGGCGGGCTGACGCTCGCGCTGCTGCTCCTATTCGCTGCCGAGCCGTTCGATGGTTGGAATGGACTGGTCCAGCGCGTCTTGGTCGCGGTACCACTGGTCTGGGTTGCCGTGCTCGGCGTGCGCCTCGTACAGATCGCGGCCGCCGCTGACCCATCCCCACGTCGGCTTGACGGGTGAAGTTCAAGGAGAAGAGCCTGATGACGGTCACGGCGTAAGGACAGGTTCGTTCCCGCGCGCGGGGAGGTCGGCCGGAACGTGAACAGGTGTCCGTCCGCGGCGCCGTTGAGCTTCAGCGTCGCGAGGTCGACGAGATCTGTCGTCGCGGGGGTCTTCCACCACCACGACGTCCACCGCGCGCGTGTGTACGTGGTGCCGGCGACGCGCACCTTCGTGCGACACGATCCTGCGAGGACATGACGGGCCGTCATCACGACGCCGTTCCCGACGAGCAACCCCGTGCCACATCGCGATCGGGTGGCCCCCGCAGGTGTACGTCGTGATGTAGGCGATCCCCGTGGAGAGCTCCTGGAACTCCCCGGGTGTGAGCTGCGTGCTCTCCGTCCCGCGCTTGCAGGCCTGGCGGACGCGGAGGCAGCGGCCGCGGCGAAGAGCGCCGCGGCCTGTACGAGCCGTTGAGGTTCCGCTTCGGCACAGCCTTCGCACCGTCGATGTTCGGCGCTCGAGCGTCATCGTCTTTTCGGACGATTGACAGAGCCGGGCTCGGCGACTACTCGGCGCGCGCCGAACGGCGCAGCGTCCGTTCGTCACCCACGCGGCGGGTGATCCCGTCCGCGTCCATGCGCTCGAGCAGGAGCTGGGCCGGCCGGCGCGAGATCCCGAGCGCGTCCCGGAACCACGCGAGCCGGATCGCGCCGTGCTCCTCGAACTCCGCGACCGCAGCCGCCCGCGCGGCGGCGTAGGCAGCGGCCGACACCGCTGAGCCGTCGCCGAGGCGGATTAGCTCGCCCTCGCGCTCGAGGAAGGCCGCCAGCTCGCGGTCCTCGACCCGCAGGCCGGCCGGGCCGGCGGCCGCCAGCTCGGCGGCCAGCGCCTCCGCCTCACCTGCGCGCTCGCCGAGCGCCGGGGCCGCGCCCCGCGCATACGCCTTGCCCTCGCGCTGCTCGACCCCCAGGCGCTCCAGCACCGCCGCGGCCCACGGCGCTCCGGCGAACAGCTCGCCTGTCGGGACGCCGGGATCGAGCGGCGTCGACGCGGCCCGCGCGGCAAGACGTTCCGAGACCGCCGCACGCCGCGTCTCGAGCCACTCGGCCGTGAAGAACCAGTCGCCGGCGCGGTCGAGCGCTGCCAGACCCTCGTCCAGCTCGGGGCCGAAGAGGAGCCCGCGCGCCGCCAGATCCCCTCGCCGCAGCGGCTCGGCCGCTGCCGCCCGCGCGATCGCGCCCGGGTCGCCCGCGGCGAGCAGCCCCGTCCGCTGCGCGTCCGTGCGACGCGGCGGCGCGGGGTCGAGCACCCGCCCGCCGCCGACCGTGTGGCCGGCGCGCAGGATCACGTGGTCACCGCGCGCCGCGACCACCGGCCGTTCGAGACGCAGCTGCGCGAACCGGTCGCCCACCCGCACCACGCGAGCGGGCACCTCGGCCGTGCCGTGGTGCGCCTGCACGTGCGCCCCGTCCTCGAGCGGCTCCAGCTCGTCGAGCTCGACGTCCAGCCGGTACGAGACCGGGTACGCGCCTGGCGCGACGAGAACGTCGCCGCGCCGCACCTGGCGCCGGTCGACGCCCGGGAGGGCGACCGCGACGCGGCCGCCGGCCTCCGCCCGGTCGACGGCGCGGTCGTGAACCTCGACGCTGCGCACGCGGACGTCCAAACCGGATGGCTCGACACGCAGCGCGTCCCCGACGCCGACCGTCCCCGACCAGAGCGTCCCGGTCACGACTGTTCCGATTCCGGGCAGCGAGAACGAGCGGTCGACCGGCAGGCGCGGCGGGGCGTCACTCGCAGCGCGTTCCGCGGCCACGCCGGCGAGCGCCGCGCGCAGCTCGTCGAGTCCGGCGCCGGTGCGGGCGCTCACTGCCACGACCGGCGCCGCGGGCACGAGCTCGCGCGCCTCGGCGAGCGCCTGCTCGAGCCGCTCCGGCGAGACGGCATCCGCCTTCGTCACGGCGACGACACCGTGGTCGACTCCGAGCAGCCGCAGGATCGCCAGGTGCTCGTACGTCTGCGCGCGCGGCCCCTCGCCCGCGTCGATCACGAGCAGGAAGACGTCGATGCCGGTCGCCCCGGCGACCATCGTGCGCACGAAGCGCTCGTGCCCCGGGACGTCGACGAGCGAGAGCTGTCGGCCATCGATCTCGAGCGGCGCGTAGCCGAGCTCGATCGAGATGCCGCGCCGCTGCTCCTCGGGGAGCCGGTCGGTGTCCTTGCCGGTCAGGGCGCGGACGAGCCAGGTCTTGCCGTGGTCGACGTGCCCGGCGGTGCCGACCGTCAGCACGGCCGGCAGACGATCAGGTGCTCGGTGAACTCGGGCGCCCAGCCGGACGAGCCGAGCAGCTCACGCCACGCGGGCTCGTCGCGCTCGCGGCCGCCATACAAGGCGAGCACGAGCAGGTCGAGCCACTCGCCGCCCGGCTGGACGCGCTCCACCAGCAGGAGGACGCCGTCCGGCGACGCGGCGGTGCGCACGATGCGCAGGATCGCCGCCGCGCGCTCGTCGTCCCAGTCGTGCAGGACGGTGCAGAGCACGTGGACGTCACCGGCGGGCACCGCCTCGAAGAAGCTCCCGCCGACGAAGGTGCACCGCTCGCCGAGGTCGCCCACGACCGTCTCGGGCAGGTCGAAGACGATGCCCCGCAGGCCCGGCCGGCGCTCGAGCAGGCCGAGCAGGAGCGAGCCGTTGCCGCCGCCGACGTCGACGACCGTCTCGTCTCCGCGCCAGGGGTATGAATCGAGTCGGTCGACACGCCGCCCGGTGCCCTCGACCATGGCGCGGTCGAACGCCGCCCGCTCCTCCGGCCGCTCGGCGAGCCACGTCCAGAAGTCGGTGCCGAAGGCGCGCGGGAAGGCCGGCTCGCCGGACGCGTCGAGCTTGCCTGCCGCCCGGTGCCAGGCACTGCCGTGGAAGTGCGCCAGTTCCGCCCAGCCGGGCTCGAGCAGGAGCCTCGACGCGTCGGTGTGGCGGAACGTCCCGGACGGGCCCTCGGCGAAGATCCCCTCGCTCGCCAGCGCCCGCAGCAGGCGCCCGAGCGGGTCGGCGACCGGCTGCGGCCCGTCCGCGAGCGCCGCAGGGACGCCGAGATCGACGGCCACGGCGAGCGCCCGCGTCGCGAGCGCACCGTTGAGCAGAGGCCAGAGCTGCTCCTCGGGCGAGCTCATCCGCGGGCGGCGATGACCGCGGCCGCGAGCTCGTCGACCTCGCCGTCGGCCACGGTGCGGCAGTCGAGCACGCAGCGGTCCTCGCGCACGATCGCGACGACCGCCGGGTCGCCGGCCCGCAACGGCGCCGCGAGCGACTCCTCGACGGCGACGGCGAAGCTCGGCAGCTCGGCCAGCGGCAGCGCGCCGCCGCCGGCGCGGGCAATCGTCTCCTCGAGCGTGCCCCCGACGAGCACGGCGAGGCGCTCGGCCCGTGCGCGCACCACGTCGGCCGGCTCCTCCAGCATGCGCAGCGTCGGCACCTCGCGCCGCGCACGGCCGGGATCCAGGTACAGCGCCAGCGTCGCCTCGAGCGCCGCCAGCGTCAGCTTGTCCGCCCGCATCGCACGCTGGAGCGGGTGGCGGCGCAGGCGCTCGACGAGCTCCGCGCGGCCGACGACGATGCCGGCCTGCGGGCCGCCGAGCAGCTTGTCGCCCGAGAAACAGACGAGGTCGGCGCCGTCGGCCACGCTCGCCGCCGCCGTCGGCTCGTCGCCCGCCAGTAGCGAGCCGGAGCCGAGGTCGTCGACGAGCGGCAACCCGAGCCGGGCCGCGAGCCGGGCCAGGTCGCGCAGCCGCGGTCGCTCCGTGAACCCGATCACGCGGAAGTTCGACTGATGGACGCGCAGGATGGCGCCGGTCGCCTCGCCGGCCGCGCGCTCGTAGTCGGCCACGCGCGTCCGGTTGGTGGTGCCGACCTCGACGAGCCGCGCGCCCGAGCGCGCCAGCACCTCCGGGATGCGGAAGCCGTCGCCGATCTCGATCAGCTCGCCGCGCGACACGAGCACCTCGCGGCCTTCGGCGAGGGCGGCGAGCGCGAGCAGCACGGCCGCCGCGTTATTGTTGACGACGAGCGCCGCCTCGGCGCCGGTCAGGCGCCGCAGGAGCGCCGCGCAGTGGTCCTGCCGCGAGCCGCGCGCGCCGTCTGCGAGGTCGTACTCGAGGTTCGAGTAGCCGTGCGCAACCTCCTGGACGCGGGCCAGTGCCGCCTCCGCGAGCGGCGCGCGCCCGAGGTTCGTGTGCAGGACGACGCCGCTCGCGTTGATCACGCGCCGCAGCCGCGGGCGCGTCGCGGCAGCGAGCTCGGCCAGCGTGCGCTCGACGAGGTCGCCGGGCTCGGCGCCGGCGCGGATCTCTTCGCGCGCGCGCGCGAGCGCGGCCCGCGCCGCCGTCACCGCGGCCTCGCGCGGAAGCCCGGCCAGCCGCTCCTCGCGCAGCAGTTCGTCGACGGACGGCAGGTCGCGCAGCCTCACGACGCGCCGGCCCTCTGCCGCCGGTAGCAGTCGAGCACGACCCCCACGGCCTCGTGCGGGTTGTCCGTCACGAAGAGGAGCTCCTGGTCGCCGGGCGAGATGAGCCCCCTGGAGAGGACGGTGTCGTCGATGAAGTCCAGCAGGCCGCGCCAATACGAGCTGTCGAAGAGCACGATGGGGAAGTCGAAGACCTTGTCGGTCTGCTCGAGCGTGAGCGCCTCGAAGAGCTCGTCGAGCGTGCCGAACCCGCCGGGAAAGAGGACGAAGCCCTCGGATGCCTTCACGAGCATCACCTTCCGCGTGTAGAAGTGGTCGAACGTCTGCCCGACGTGCACGTAGGGGTTCATGCCCTGCTCGTGCGGCAGTTGGATGTTGAACCCGACCGACACGCCGCCGGCCTCGTCGGCGCCGCGGTTGGCGGCCTCCATCACGCCCGGCCCGCCTCCGGTCACGACGGCGAAGCCCTCGGCGGCGAAGAGGCGGCCCACGGTGCGGGCGGCCGCGTAGGACGGGTCTTCCTCGTG
>CAVWIN010000016.1:0-11781 GCA_963755085.1 uncultured Thermoleophilia bacterium
TGAACTTCACGGACGGGGAGCGGCCGAATCGGCGCCGCGGGGCGGTGGTCTTCGCGACGCAGCCCACGGCGACCGGCACCATCGCGCCGTACGGCGCCGTCGTTCAACGCTAGGGACCGCCCCCTCCGGGACAGCCCCGGAGGGCCCTACGCCTTACGCCACTTGCCGAAAATCAGGCCGCCGATGGTGAATCCCAGCCCGAACGTGCCCAGCGCGAACGCGAGGATCGCGACCGACTTGCGCCAGGCCGACAGGCGCGACCAGCGCCCGATCGCCTCCTGCTCCTCGGTCGTAAGCGGCTCGCCGCGGCGCTTCTTGCGCATCGCGCCGCCCGCGCGGAGCCCGAGGTAGAGGTCGTCGAAGATCTCGGTGGGTTCATCCATCCAGGTCCGGGGACAGGATATAGCCTCGACCGCCGGTGCCGACCCGTGTTCTCCACATCTCCGACATCCACACCGGCACCGCGGTGGAGTCGCGCCTCGACGAGGTGCTCCCGCCGATCGTCGAGGAGCTCGACCCGGAGCTCGTCCTCTACACGGGCGACCTGACGCACCGCGGGCGGCGCGACCAGCACGCCCGGGCGGCCGCGCTGCTGCGCAGCTTCGATCGCCCTCTGGTCGTGATCCCGGGGAACCACGACATCCCCGGCTGGTCGGTCGGGCGCTTCACGCACACGTGGCGCGAGTTCGACCGGCAGTGGCCCGAGCGCGAGCCGGTCTACCGCTCGCCCGGGCTGATCGTCGTCGGCCTGAACTCGGTGCGCCCGTACCGGCACCAGTCGGGCGCGATCGGCGAGGAGCAGGTCGCCCGCGTCCGCCGCGAGCTGGCGGGCGCGGACGAGGGCGCGCTCAAGGTCGTGGCGGTGCACCACCACCTGCTCGGCGCACCATGGCGCACGTGGAAGCCGCCGCTCTCGCGCCGCACGCGGACGCTCGCGGCGTTCGTCGACGCCGGCGCGGAGCTCGTCGTCGCCGGCCACGTCCACCAGTCATCCGTGGCCGAGCGCCGCGAGTTCGAGGTTGTCCACGGTGGCGAGCGGAGCGCGGTCGTCGTGACCGCGCCTGGCCTGGGCCAGCCGCGCCCGAACCGGCGGGGCGAGGCGCGGGGCTTCCACGTCTACGACGCCGAGCCGGAGACGCTCCGCGTGCGCACCCTCGTCTGGCGCGACGAGGACTGGGCCCTGACAGCGGACCGCCTCTACCCCCGCGGCCGTGCCCCGTTAGCGCGGGTGCCGACCTAGCAATTCGCGCAGCGAGTGGCTCAGTACCACTTGCCGCGGGCGAACCCGCCGAAGGCGATCAGCCCGATGAGGGCGATGATGATGCCCACCCACAGGCTCCAGAAGATGGCCAGGATGATCCCGATGATCACAAGGATCCCGCCGACGCTGATTCCACCCATTCCCGTTCCTCCTGACTAGGTTCGGCCGGTTCTCTCCCGAGGCTGGGCGAGCCTAAACGTTCGGTCAGGCGGCTGCGCCGTAGCGCTCGGCGGCCCGCGCCCGCGCCTTCGCGGCCTCGACCTCGCGGTCGCGCGGCGGCGCGGTGGTGACCAGCGCGTCGAGCAGGCGCGTCGTCACGGCGGCGACCTCATCGACCGCGCGGGCGAAGGCGGCCTCGTTCGCCTTCGACGGCTTCGTCGACCCGCTGATCTTGCGGACGTACTGGAGCGCCGAGGCCTGGACTTCCTCCTCGGTCGCGGGTGGATCGAAGTTGTGCAGCGTGCGGATGTTCCGGCACATGGGCGTTCCTCCTCAGGCGGTAGCGGGCGTGGCGGCGTCGACCTCTCGCCGCAGGTCCTTGATCTCGTCGCGCAGCTTCGCCGCGTACTCGAAGCGGAGCTCCTCGGCGGCCGCGAACATCTCCTCCTCGAGCTGGATGACGAGCCGCTCCAGCTCCTCCGGCTTCATCCCGGCGACCTGCCGGCCCCCGCGGCGGCGGCGCGACGGGACGTTCGGCGACTCGAGCGACAGGAACTCGGCGATGTCGGAGACGCCCTTCTTGATCGACTCCGGCGTGATCCCGTGCTCCTCGTTGTAGGCGAGCTGGATCGCGCGGCGGCGGTTCGTCTCTTCGAGGGCGCCCTGGATCGCCTCGGTCATCTTGTCGGCGTACATCAGCACCTTGCCGTTCGTGTTCCGCGCCGCGCGGCCGATCGTCTGGATCAGCGCCGTCTTGCCGCGCAGGAAGCCCTCCTTGTCGGCGTCGAGGATCGCGACCAGCGAGACCTCGGGCAGGTCGAGGCCCTCGCGGAGCAGGTTCACGCCGACGAGCACGTCGTAGTCGCCGAGCCGCAGCTCGCGGATGATCTGGATCCGCTCGAGCGTGTCGATCTCGGAGTGCAGGTAGCGCGCCTTGACGCCCGACTCGAGCAGGTAGTCGGTCAGGTCCTCGGCCATCTTCTTCGTCAGCGTCGTGACGAGCACGCGCTCGCCCGCCTCCTCGCGGCGGCGGATCTCGCCGAGCAGGTCGTCGATCTGGTCCTTCGTCGCGCGGAGATCCACCTCGGGGTCGACGATTCCCGTCGGGCGGATCAGCTGCTCGGCAACGATCTTCGAATGGCGCAGCTCGTACGCGCCCGGCGTCGCCGAGACGAAGACCATCTGGTTGACCTTGCCGAGGAACTCGTCGAAGCGGAGCGGCCGGTTGTCCATCGCGGACGGGAGCCGGAAGCCGAAGTCGACCAGTGTCTGCTTGCGCGAGCGGTCGCCCTCGTACATGCCGCCGATCTGCGGCACGGTCTGGTGCGACTCGTCGATGAAGACGACGAAGTCCTCCGGGAAGTAGTCGATCAGCGTGAACGGGTGCGAGCCGGGCGGCCGCCCTTCGAGCACGCGCGAGTAGTTCTCGATCCCGGGGCAAAAGCCGAGCTCCTTCATCAGCTCGAGGTCGTACTCGGTGCGCTGCCGCAGCCGGTGCGCCTCGAGCATGCGCCCGTCGTTCTCGAACTTCGCCACCTGCACCTCGAGCTCGTGCCGGATGTCGTCGACGGCGCGCTCGATCGTCGGCCGCGACGTCACGTACTCGGTCGCCGGCCAGATGGCCACGTTGTCGAGCTTCGAGAGGATCTCGCCGGTCAGCGGGTCGAAGTGCGTGATCGCCTCGACCTCGTCGCCGAAGAACGAGATGCGGTAGGCGGTCTCGGCGTTCGCGGGCTGGATCTCGACGACGTCGCCCTTCACGCGGAAGCGGCCGCGCGCCAGGATCGAGTCGTTGCGGACGTACTGGCTGTCGATCAGCTTCCGCAGCGCCGCGTCGCGGTCGTGCTCCTCCCCCACCTCCAGGATCAGCACCCGCTCACGCCATTCCTCCGGCGAGCCGAGGCCGTAGATGCAGGACACGGAGGCGACCACCACGACGTCGCGCCGGGTGAACAGCGCCGACGTGGCGGCCAGGCGGAGACGAGAGATGTCGTCGTTCTGGGACGAGTCCTTCTCGATGTAGAGGTCGGCCTGAGGGATGTACGCCTCGGGCTGGTAGTAGTCGTAGTACGAGACGAAGTACTCGACCGCGTTCGTCGGGAAGAACTCGCGGAACTCGTTGCAGAGCTGGGCCGCCAGCGTCTTGTTGTGAGCGATCACGAGCGCCGGCCGGCCGATCTTTTCCATGATCCAGGCCATCGTCGCGGTCTTGCCGGTGCCGGTCGCGCCGAGGAGCGTCTGGTAGCGCTCGCCGGCTTCGAGGCTGCGCGCGAGCTCCTCGATCGCCTTCGGCTGGTCGCCCGTCGGCTGGTAGGCGTCCTGTGTCTTGAACGGCGGCATCCGGGTAAGGGTAGTTGCCATGGAGTCGTCTACCCGCCCTCCCTACGAGGCCTACGCGACGATCGCCGGCACGTTTGCCGCGCTGCTCGGCGGCGCCGGCGTGCTGTCCCGCGCGATCGGCCGCGACCCACAGTGCCAGACCGCGCTCGACCTCGTCGTACTCGGTGCGGCGTCCTTCAAGGCGTCCCGGACGGTGGCGCGCGACAGGGTGACGAGCTTCGTCCGCGAGCCGTTCGTGGAGGGAGACGCCTACGACGGCGAGGACGAGCGCCCGGCCGGCGAAGGGCTCCAGCTGGCGATTGGCGAGCTGGTCACGTGCACGCGCTGCATCGGAACGTGGACGGCCGCGGGGCTGGCCGTCACGCAGGTGCTGGCGCCGCGCTTCGGACGGCTGCTGACCTGGTCGCTGGCGGCGTCAGCGGCGAACGACTTCCTGCAGGCCGGGTTCGTCGCGCTGACGAAGACGGCGGACGGGCTCAGCGAGCCAAGGGGGTGAGGCGCCACTGTGCCAGGGCGCGAAGCTCGGCGACATTGCCGCAGACGTCACAGCGGTACTGGCGCACGACCCCATCCATGCCGGCAGTCCGGATAACACGGCTGCCCGGCAGGAAGGTCCCGGCAACGAGGATCGCCTCGTTGCCACTCTGCAGCACGACCACGGGCGTCCCGGTCTTGGTCTCGGCCGACCAGAGCGCGACGCGGTGTGGGCCGACCGTCGCCACCCAGCGGCCGTCGTCGCTGAACGCGACGTCGTTCACGACCGACGAGTGCCGCCGCAGCTTCTGGACAAGCCGACCGTCGGATACCCGCCAGATCCGGGCGTCGTGATCGCGGCTCCCGCTGGCGAGCAGCTCGCCGCGGGGGCCGAACGCAAGCGAGGTGATCTTGGCGCGGTGGCCTTTCAGCCGGTGAACGAGCGCGCCCGATCCGGTGTCCCAGACGGTGATCTCTCCTTTGCCATTTCCAACGGAAAGAACTCGCCCGTCGCGGCTGAGTGCGGTCGCCGTCAGCACGCGCCCCGGCGCATGCACCGTGCGCAGGAGCGTGCCGTCGGCGACGGCCCAGATGCGTGCCCGGCCGCCGCGGCCCGCCGCGGCCACCCGCCGGCCGTCCGCGCTGTACGCGACCGCCCGCACAGGACGCCCCAGCCGAAGGGTTCGCTCGAGCTTCCCGCTCGCCGTCCGGATCGCACACGTCCCGTCGTCGCCGCACTCGGCGACACGCTGCCCGTCGGCGGTCACCGCGACCGCGGTCGCGCCGCCGCGGTGCACGAGGCCAACCCGGCGATCCGCGCCCACGGGCTTGACCGCGACGCGGCCGCCGCCGCCGATGGTCGCAACGATGCGTCCGCCGCCGCCGAACGCAGCGCGCTCCGGGGCTGCACCCGTGGTGCCCACGCGGGCGAGCAGCGGCTCGGTCTCGGGATCCCAGACGCGCGCAGTGCCGTCTCTGCTCCAGGTCAGCACGTAGCGCCCGTCGGCGCTCATCTCGGCGCCCGTCACGGAGTCGGTGTGACCGACGAAGGACACGACCGCGTTTCCCTCGTTCTTCCAGAGCGCCGCTGTCCTGTCGGTGCTCGCAGTCAGCACCCGCTTTCCATCCGGCGTGAATCCGGCGGTGAGGACCGATTGGCTGTGGAAGAGCGGGGCGACGAACTGGCGACTGTCGCGCACGTCGACGTTGTAGACGCGTGCGGCTCCGTCGGTGCTCGAGGTGACGAGCAACGGCGCGACTGGATTGAACTCCACATCGACGATCGCGTTCTGCGCTCCGCGGAACGCCCGGATCATGCTCCCGGTGCGCGCGTTCCACACGCGCGCGACCGCGTCCTTGCCCGCCTCGCCGGTCGCGACGAGCAGCCCGCTGCGGCTCAGTGCCGCATCGGTGACCGATCCGGCCTCGCCGAACGACGCGACCACGGCGCCCGAAGCGGTGTCGTACAGCCGTGCATCGCCACCGCCGACGACCAGGACGTGCCCCGCATCGCCGTCGAGCGCCACGTGCTCGACGGGGAACGGGATCCCGATCTCGCGGCGCTGCGCGCCACTCGGCAGCGCCCAGACGCGGACCTTTCCGCCGGCCGAGCCCGTCACGAGAAGCTTGCCGTCGCTCGACACCGCGAGATCCGCGATCGGCGTGCCGTCTCGCAGCGTGTGCACTGCACGGTGCCGCGCCACGTCCCAGATCGTGGCCGTGCCGTCATCGCTTGCCGTCGCGATGCGACGGTCGCCCGCGACGAAGGCGACGGCGTTCACGCCGCGCCGGTCATGGCGATCGAAGACCGCGATTGGATTGCCGGTGGGCGGGGCGACCACGACGCGCCCGCCGGCGTCGCCGATCGCGATCAGCGTCCCGTCGGCACTGAACGTCCCGGCGCGGACCGCCGCCTTCCCGGTTCCGAACACGGCGCGCTGACGCGACTGGACGAGCGCGGTCCGCAGCACGTACACCGTCGACGGCGAAGGATCCGTGGCCGCGGCAGCGGCAGCGAGCCGGAGGGCCTTAGCCGGATCGGTCGACAGCAGCTGGAGCGCCCCCGCGGCCGCCTCCCCCGCCTTCGCCGCCTGCGCCTCGGACGCGGCGACGGCACGCTGGTCGTCCGCCTCCCGCTGCTGCGTCACCGCGTAGACAGCGACGGTCGTCATGAGCGCCAGGCCCACCAGCGCGACGACGGCCACGGCGAGCAGCCGGCGGTGGTGCCGCCGCCCTTCCGCGCGCTCCGCCTCGAGCGCCCGGGCGGCGTCGTGCCGGCCCCGCCACTCGGCTGCGGCGGCCGCGAGCACGTCATGGAAGATCTCGACCCGGTTGCCCTCCGCCCGGCCGTTGACCGGACGCAGGATGCGTTCGTCGACGAGAGCGTCCGCAACGCGGCGCGCCTCCTCCTCGTCCACGGCCGCGTAGCCGGCGAGATCGGCGACCTCGTACGCCACCTTCGCGCCCGACGGCGTGACGAGATGCGCGAACATGGCGGCCGCCGTGTCCTGGTCGCTCGGGTCGAGCCCGGCGAGCGCGCGGTCGAGGTGCTCCGAGACGATGCGGCGCCCGCCGCCGAGCGCCTCCAGCGTGGCGAGCCGAAGCACGTTCGACCCGGCCGCCCGCTCGGCGTCCCAGAGCCGTTCCATCACGACCTGGAGGTAGGGAGGCTCGATCGCGGCACCGGCCACGGCTCCGTTGCCGTTCCCGGCGGTGACGGTGACCGACGCGAGGATCGCGTCGACCACGGCGGGCTCGATGTCCACCCGCGTCGCTCCGGCGAGCTGCGACCAGGCCTCGAGCGGCCCGACGATCGCCGCCCGCCCCGCCTCCCGGTCGAGCCGCTCGAGCCGCAGCGAGTTCGCGAACAGTGCAGGGATCCGGGCCTTGAACACGTCGAGTCGCGCGAGCGACTCCTCCCGGATCCCGAGCAGGACATTCACGCCCAACCCCGGCTCGGTGACGAGGGCCGGTAGCTCGTCGAGCAGCGGCCCGCCGTCCGCGCCGTGGTAGAGGAAGTATTCGTCGACCTGGTCGAGCACGAGGTACAGGTCCCCGCCGGCCAGATCGCTGAGCCACGCCAGGCGCTCGGCAAGCGTCCCCGTGCCCCTTCCGGGATCGTGACCCAACAGCTCGGCGACCGCGTCGCGCGCCGCGTCGACCATCCCCTCGATCGGATCTCGCTCGCTCCAGCCCGAGTACAGCGCGACGGCGAACCCGGCGCCGGCACGAGCCTGCTGGCGGAGCATCTGCACGACCCCCGCACGCAGCACGGAGCTCTTCCCGACTCCGCTCTCGCCGTAGAGGATCGTGAGCCTCGACGCGATCAGGTTGGCTGCGATCAGCTCGCGCTCGCGCCCGCGGCCGAAGAAGAGCAGTGCGTCGACGGCGGTCGCCTCGAAGGGGCGCAATCCCTTGTACGGGCGCTCGGGGGCGGCGGTGGCGACGTCGCTCACGGGACGGCCCCGGCGGCCGGCGCGTCGCGCAGCAGCGCTATGAGGCGCTCGAGGTACGGCTCGAGCTCCGACTCGACGAGATCCACGCCGCGGTGCCGCCAGGAATCACGCTCGAGCGGATCGACGTCGGGCTCGACCGCCCAGGACCGGTAGCTCGGCCGCTCGTCCGGCCAGACGCGCTGCAGGAAGACCCGCAGCGTCCAGTCGCCCAGGCCGTACCCGAGGAAGAGCAGATGGCTGCGCCGGAGCTTGGCTGCGACGGTGACGGGCAGGACGTTCGTGACCTCCGTTTGCGCCAGGTACGCGATGTAGTCGTCCTCGCTGACGACGAAGCTCTCGCGGTCGCGCCCTGGGTCGAGATCGACCTGGCCATATACCTTGACGAGCACGACGCGCTCCCCGATCGGGACGTCGACGTACGCGTTCGGAAGCTCGACCAGGCAGGCGTCGCCGTCGGCCCGCAGGTGCACGAACCGCCCTCGGTCGCGGCCGCCGGCCACGTAGGCGAGGGTGTCGAACGGCTGGTCGCGCTCCTCCAGGGCCTGCTCGAACGCGTGATCGTACCCCGTCGTGACGACGACGGGCGCCGGTGAGCCGAGCTCGCGCAGCCGCACCGCGAGGTCGGCGACCGCGGCCTGCACGGGCGTGGCGCCCGCGTCCTCGGAGAAGAAGTCGTGCAGCTCGTCGTAGAGCGGCCCGATCCCACGCGTGACGGCCACGTACTGGGCCACGCGCGGAAGCTCGCAGCCCTCTGCCGGAGGGCACCGGAAGGACTCGGCGAGGCGAGCGGCCACCGCGGCGGGCCGGACCGGTGCGCCGTCGGTCGCGACGCCCGGGCCGACCACGAGCACCACGCGCCCGGCGACGAGCGCGCGTGCCGCTTCCTCGACCTCGTCGCCGATGGTTGCAGGCGGCGCGCCAGACGCGTCCAACGCGGCATCCTGCCGCAGGATCGAGGCGTTGAGCCGCTGCAGGGTCGGCGTAGGCTCGATGCCGAGCTCCTCCGTGAGCGCATGCCGGGCAACGCGGTAGGCCTCCAGCGCCTCGGCCTGCCGCCCGGAGCGGTAGAGCGCCAGCATCAGCTGGCCGCGAAGCCGCTCGCGCAGCGGATGCGCCGCGATGAGTGACTCGAGCTCGCCCACGAGCTCGGCGTCCCGGCCGAGCTCGAGATCGGCGTCGATGCGCTCCTCGAGCGCGGTCAGGCGCAGCTCCTCAAGCCGCGCGATCTCCGACTGAGCGAAGGCCTCGTAGGTGAAGTCGGCGAGCGGGGGGCCGCGCCAGCGGGCCAGCGAGTCACGCAATGCCGTCGCGCGGACTTCGGGCGGTAGCGAGCGGGCATCGTGCAGGACCCGCTCGAACGAGGTCAGGTCGAGCTCGTCCCCGTCGACGCGGATGCGATAGCCGGGCGGGCGCGTCTCGACGCGGTCGGCGCCGAGCGCCTTGCGCAGATGCCCGATCCCGTTCTGGAGCGACGCTGTCGCGGTCGGGGGCGGATGCTCGCCCCAGAGACGATCCACAAGCTGCTCGGTTCCGACGACGCGGTTCGCGTTCAGCAACAGCAGGGCGAGCAGTGCGCGTTGCCGCTGGCCGCCGAGCCCGACGGGCTCGCCGTCGCAGCGCACCTCGAGCGGGCCAAGGACACTGAACTCCCATGTCGCGCGGGCGGCGACGGCGCCGGTGGCAGCCACGTCACGTCCTCCCGGCATGAAGCCCGCGTCCGCCCTCGCGGCGTAGGCGAGCGAGCGCCCGATCGCGCCTCATGTCACGAACGTACTCCGGCGCCCGATTCCGGTCGTCGTGGGCTTCCCGCAGGCCGTTAGCGGCTCGTTGCTGAGCGTTTGAAGCGCGGTTTGAGCCCGGCCGGACGCTCGGGCCATGAAGACCACGCGGAACACCTCACATACGCGGTTCCTCGGCCGCGGCCCTGCCTGTCTCGCCGTCGTCGTCACTGCCGTCGGAATTGCCGCCGCCCAGGCGGCACCTGCCGCAGCGTCGTACGCGTGGCCGACGAAGCCCTTCCACCGTCAGCACGTGGTGCGCGCGTTCTTCGGCGACCCGAGGATCGGGCCTGGCGCGACCGGGCTCGAGCACGCGTTCCACTTCGGCATCGACATCCACGCCCCGAACGGGACCCTTGTCTACGCAAGCGCCAACGGGCGCGTCCTGCTCGAGTCGTACCGGCCGGAGACAGTCTCGGTGATCGCCGACGACGGCCATACCACCTTCCAGTACTGGCACGTCTCATCCTGCGTCCGAAACGGCCAGCGCGTCATCGCGAACCGGACGGTCGTCGGCCACGTCGCCCGCTGGCAGCACGTCCACTTCTCCGAGCTTCAAGACGGCATCTACGTCAACCCGCTCCGGGCGGGCGCGTTGACGCCCTACCGCGACCAGACCCGGCCCACCATCCGGGACTTCCGCGTCGAGCGGAGCCAGGCGGTGATCAGGCCGTGGCGGACGCGCGGCCGCGTGGATCTGGTCGTCGAGGCGTATGACCCGACGCCGATGGCCCTCCCGGCGCCGTGGACGGGCAACCCCGTGACCCCGGCGCGCCTCACGTGGCGGCTCTGTGGCAAGCACGGCGCCGTCACCGCCTGGCAGACGGCCGTCGATTTCGACCGGACGCTGCCTGCAGCCGACTCGTACTTCTTGGTCTACGCGAAGTGGACGCGGCAGAACAAGCGGGCACGGACGGGCCGCTACCGCTTCTACCTCACGCACTCCTGGGACAGCACATCCGTAGCGAACGGGACGTACCGGGTCGAGGTTGCCGCCGCCGACACCAGGGGGAACGTCGGAAGCGCCGCGTTCTCGATCGCCGTTGGGAACTGAGGTGCGCGCCGGGTACCGGCGCCGAGACGCGTCCACGCGGCCCGCCGGAAGGCGGGCCGCGTCGTTTGCACACGACTTCCGCGAGCGGTTTGCGAGCCGTTCGTGAGCCGTTGAGGACGCGTTGGGGGCCGGCCGGACGCTCGGCTCATGAGTACTTCACAGCACCACTCACATACGCGGCTTCTGCGCCGCGGCTCGATCGTTCTCGCCCTCGCCGGCGCAGCGCTGGCGCTGGGCGCTCACAGCATCGGCACCGACCTGCTCAACGGCTTCGTCGGGCGGAACTGGAACTCGCCGAAGCCGGCCCTGCTCGCAGCGTTCCCCAAGGAGAGCTACCGGCCCGGAGCGGTCGCGACCCTTCGCTTCTGGTCGAACGCGGAGGACGTCCGGCTCCAGGTCTTCCAGAGTGGGCCCGAGCACGAGCGGACCACCGCCAGCGACATCATGAACGGGATACCCGTGTCCGGTGAGCGGCAGCTGGCGCGGATCCGGCCCGGCGGCACCGTCGCCGTCCGGGTGGGAAACTGGCCCAGCGGCCTGTATTTCGCCCGCCTGAGCGGGGCGCACGGCCACCTCGGCTTCGCCCCGTTCGTCCTCCGCCCACAGCGGCTCGGCACACATCGCGTCGCCGTCGTCATAGCGACCCAGACCTGGCAGGCCTACAACCACCGCGACGACGACAAGGACGGCGATTCAGACACGTGGTACGCGAGCGGTAGCACGGCTCGGCTCGGTCGGCCTCACCTGCAGCGCGGCGTCCCATTTCGGTTCAAGAACTACGACCTGCCCTTCATCCACTGGATCGAATGGCAGCACCACCCGGTCGATTACCTCTCGGACGCGGATCTCGACTCACTGGTCACGCGGCAGCTGGCGGCGGACTATTCGCTCCTCATCTTTCCCGGCCAGCCCGAGTACGTGACGAGCGCGAGTCGACGCGGTGCTCAGGTTCCGCAACCGCGGCGGAACCTGATCTTCATGTCTGCCAACAACTTCTTCTGGAAGATCGAGCGCCACGGCCTCGTCATGCGCCGCATCGAGCAGTGGCGGGTCACCGGCGGGCCCGAGGCAGCGCTGATGGGAACGCAGTACTACCACAGCGACAAGGGCGAGCGTCGTGGCAGCTTCATCGTCCGCAAGCCGATCCAGTGGCTCTTCGCCGGGAACCGGCTCGCGAAGGCGACGCGATCACCAGCGGGGGATCGAGGCCGACCGCACCTACGCCGCCTCGCCGAAGAACGTGCAGGTCGTCGCCGAGAT
>CAVWIN010000017.1:0-76595 GCA_963755085.1 uncultured Thermoleophilia bacterium
TATTTCGGACACGGCGCGGGTGGACGCGGTGTCTGCGGCGACGGGGTCGCCTTCCCCCCGGAGGGTCACGTCGACCTCAGCCGCACGGTCGGCCGGTCGCGTTGCTGCTCGAGCCACGCTTCGACTTCGGACTCGCGGAAGCGGCGGCCGACGCCGCCGACGCGGAAGCCTCGGAAGGTCGCCGTGGCCGGCGAGCTCGTAGATGGTGTTCAGTCGGCAGCCGAACAGTTCGGCCAGCTCTTTCGCGGTCAGCAGCCGCTCCATCAGTAGCTCACCCGTTTTGTCGTCTTACACGGGTTTGGGGTATTAAGAGAGGGGGTGTACCGACAAAACGGGTTAGCAGCGAAGCGCATGGTCAAGCCGTTTCCTCGTACGAGCTGACGGTCTCCCAGTAGGCGGCGACACGCTCTGTAGCGTCCAGATCACGGACGACTCGTCCTCGGTGCCGGCCAAGATGCGGGTGAGCAGGCGGTGGGCTGCCAGGTCTTCGCACGCCCGTTCAGCGTTCGTACGCGCGAGGCCGAGCGCGGTCGCGATGTCGGTGGTCGATTGCTCGCCGCCGTGACGTAGCGCCTGCTCGAGGACGTCGCGGCGGGGCGAGGGAATCGAGTCGAGGCCGGCACGCAGGATGATCTTCGCTGGCTGGTCGACGCCCATTGCTTCGAGCGCGACGAGCAGCTTGTGCAGCTGGCGCACGATCCGTGCCGGGCCCTCAGGGCTGTGGACGTGGACGATGTCGCGCTTGTACTGGTCGCGTTCGACGGGGCTGCGTGCGAGCACGACAAGCGGTGCGAGCGCGCCGAGCAACTCAAGCTCGTCCGGTTGGACGGCGCGCAGCGGGACGCTTTCGAGCGGGGCGAGGAATCCGTGCACGGCGTCGCGCATCTCGGCGCGTGCGCCCTGCGTGTCGGTGTCGGCAAGCGCAACGCTCACCATCTCCCGCTCGCCACCGTCGGGCAGCCGGATGGTGACCCAGCGTCGCCGAGCGCGGAGAGCACGCTGTGCGCGCTGTCGAGCGCCGATGTGGCGCCGGCGATCAGGCCGAGCCGGCCTTCCCAGCGCAGGCGCATGCCGCCGTCCACGCCGACGTCGCGCACGTAGAGGCCGTCGAACAGGTCGCGCAGCGCTTGCAGCACCTGGGCGCGGCCGTCCCTGTGCAGGGTCAGGATGGCGCCGAAGTCTTTGACGCAGAGGACGCCGCGGCTGCCGAGCTCGTGCAGGATGCCGCCGGTCGCGCCCTTGGCGCGGTCTTTGCGTGCGGTGCCGGAGAGCAGGGCGGCGACGGTGAGCGCGCCGACGACGCGGACGCCGGGGAAGCCGTCGAGCGCCTGCACGACTTCAGTCTTGCCGCGCGACGACCCGCCGATGGTTACGAGCCACACCGGGTCGCCCTCGTCCATCATGTTCGCGACGACCGTGGCCAGTGTGAGCTGCAGCGGCGCGGGGTCGGGCATGTGTAGGTGCTGCTGGAAGGTGCCGATGACGTCGTCGAGCGGGCGGGGGTCGCCGTCGTGTGCGGGTGGCTCGAGCGCGGCAGTGCCGGGTTCGCCGGCGCGTTCTTTGGCGACGAACTTCGCGGCGCCTCTCACTTGTTTGGGGACGTCGACGCCGTCCAGGTCGCCGCCACAATTGTCGTCGACCCACGACTGGACGAGCGTGCGCACCAGCTCCAGATCGGTGGTGGCCGGCAGCGTGCGCAGGATCTCCACCGCGCGCCACCACGCGCCTTTGTTTCGGCCGTCGGTGATTTTCTCGCCGGCGTCCATCTGTACGACCAACTGGCGGAACTCGCCGTTGTTGCCGCTCTCGAAGGGGAAGTCGGGTGCGGGCCGTGGTTTGCGGTCGAGCACGTCGACGACCGCTTCGTAGCGGCCTCCCTTCGGGTGCGGCGAGGGTGGCAGTACGACGTAGTTGCGGCCGGCGTAGCGTGAGTCGACGCCGGGGCCGATCTTGCCGTCTTTCAGCGTGCCGGGTGCGAAGAAAAACTGTAGGCCGCCGCCGCCGGTTTTTGTTTGCGGGGTATTCGCTGGGTTAGCGGTTTGATTTTCTTCCAGGTTGGCAGGCACTCGGGTTTGTAGAGGTCGACGTCGACGACGTCGAAATCAGGGCTGCCGATGCCGGCGTGCGGGTGCTCGGCCCACCAGCGTTCGACCTGCTCGCGGTCGGTGGTTGCGTCGTGGTGGCCGTGCTCGGTCAACGGCTGTTTGCCATTGACCGGGAACACGTGCACGCCGCCGCCCGCGTAGCGCAGCGCCATCGCCAGCATTGGCGGGTCGCCGTAGTCACCCATCAGGCGTGCAGGCGGTACAGGAGATCATCTGTTGGCCGTCGTGCTCGAGCAGGACGCGGTCGTGGTCGTCGACCGGTTGGCCGCAGTGTTCGCAGTGCCACGGTGACGGCCAGCCTGCGGCGGCCGGGAGGGTGCACACCCGTCTCGGGTGCGCCACCCTCTTTCTCGAGCCGCTCGTCGTGCATCTCGCTAGGAGCCGGCCTGGTCGTCGTCGCCGTCGGCGTCAGCGGTCACGCCGAGCAGTTCGGCGGTGCTGCGCGGCGGTGCCGCGTGTTCGAACACAACGTCGAAGTCGCGGTAGCTGCCGTTCACGCCGTCCCTCAGCCCAAGCGGCGTGATGGTGATCCGCTCGCCTGGTTCGAAGTCGGGCTTGTGGCGGCGCTGGAGCTCGTTGCGGAACTTCGAGCGCAGCACCGCGGTCTCGAACACGGCGACGGGCTCGTCGTCGACGCCCCAGTGGAGGTCAAAGATGAGTTTCGACTGTCCGGCCGAGGGGCCGTTGCGGATGGTTACCTCGCGGGTGGCGACGTAGAGGCCGTCGAGGACGCCGTCCTCGTCCCAGTCCCACGTTCGCGCAGAGGTGTTGTCGGGTACGCTCATTGGGTTCCTTTCTGCGAAGAGGCTCGAGGCCGGGAAGCCGGCCTCTTCGCATCTCTTTGGGCTCACTTCGCCAATTGCTCGAGCAGGTCGACGTAGGCCTTCACGACGTAGGCGCGCGGCCTGACGCCCTGTTCCCAGCGGCCGACTGTCAGTGGCACGACGCCGAGCACGTCGGCCATGACGTGCTGCGGAATGCCCGCGGCCTCGCGGATGCGTCGCCGCCGCTTTGCGTCGGGCAGCCGCTGGTAGGCGTCGAGGACCGACCGCGGCTCGCCTGCGCTCGTCGTCGCCATCAGGATGCGTTCACCTCCCTAGTCGGATAGCAGACTGACTAGAGAGCGACGGTAGCCGATGGCCTCTCGTCCGTCAATAGTTTGCGGACTGACGACGAAAGAGATAGAGTCGTGTTATGTCCCCTGGTGAAGTGCACTGGCGGCACCGTGTCGGGCGCGACGGCCTCGTCCACGTCGACTGGTCGACGGACGGCGGCATCAACTGGGGCCGGGTCGCCGTCAAACTCAAGACACGCGGCCCGTTCGCGATCAGCGAGTTACGCATCGCGAACCCGACCGCTAGCAGCCTCCGGGAGCTTCGGCTCGGCGCGCTCGAGCAGTACCTGCGCCAGCAGTTCGCACCGAAGCGCGACGTCGCGGTCGCCGGCGCAACGAAACGCGACAGCGTGGTCGCCGGCGTACGCGCAACCGCGACCGCGTCGGGCCGTACCGGGAGGCCGGAGCGCTACCCCGACTCGTTCTATGCCCAGGTGGCCGACGACTACCGGGCCGCGCTCGCACGCGGCCTCCCGCCGCGGAAGGTGCTCGCGGAAGCGCACGGTGTCAGCCGTGCGGCCGTCGCACGCTGGGTGACGATCGCACGCGCGAGGGGCTACCTCGCACCAACCACACCCGGAAAGGCAGGAGCCTGATGAGGAAGCGCGCGTGCATCGTGAAGCGCGGCCGGACGTGGGCGGTCAAGCAGCCGCTCCCGGACGGCCACTACAAGTGGACAACGACTGGCCCTCGCAAGCGTGACGCTGAGGCGCTGCGCGACGACCTGAACCGGCGCACCCTGCTCGGCGGCGCCTACGTCGAGCCGCCCCGGACGTGGAAGGCAGTCCGCGATGAGTGGGTTGCCGCCTACGCGCTGCGCTCGCGGCCCGCGTCGGTCGCCATCGTCAAGACTTCGCTGCGCCACCTGGACGGGTTCGAGCAGCGGCCGGTCGAGACGTTGCGCGCCGGGGAACTCGAAGCGTTCATCGTCGCGCTCGCCCGCCGCTCCCCCCGGATGAGCCAACTGACTTTGCGTCACGCGAAGATGGCGCTGCGCACCGCCCGCGAGCGCGGCCAGGTCGTCGACCCGGCCATCTTCACGCTCAGGCCGCCGACCGTCGCCGAGCGCGAGCCTGTCCTGCTCACCTGGGAACAGGTCGAAGACCTCGGCTCGTGGATGCGCGACGACCTCGGCCGCATCGTCCCCTTCGCCGCAGCGAGCGGATTGCGCGAAGGCGAATGCCTACGGCTTCGCGACCGCGATATCGACTTCGCCGCCAGCACCGTCCGCGTCCGCCAATCGAAGACCCGCGCCGGCGTCCGCCTCGTCGACCTGCCGCCGACCGCGCTAGGGCTGCTCCGCGAACAGCTGCTCGCCCGCCCGACCGGCACCGAGCTCCTGTTTTCGTCGCCGACCGGCAGGCCGCTTGACCGGCACCGCTTCATGGCCCGCGATTTCCGGCCGGCCGCGGTGCGCGCCGGACTCGGCCACCTCGACGCCGACCGCCACTACACCGGCCCGACGTTCCACGCGCTCAGGCACACCTTCATTTCGCTCATGGCGAGCGCCGGTGTGCACGTCTCGGTCATCGCCTCAATGGTCGGCCACAGCGACGGCGGCGCCTTGCTGCTGCGCCGCTACCGGCACCTGTTCCCGCACGAGCAGAAAGCCGCGGCGGCCGCATTCGAGCGGCACGTCTGCCACGGCAGCGGCCACGTCACAGCTGTAGCCACCTAGCGGCGCGCAGTTTGGGAGGATTCGTCGAGCGTGGTGCTGTTACCGCTCGCCGCGTCAGATGCACGCATAGCGTTGATCTCAGGAGTTGCCGCGGTCCTCGGTGCCCTCGTCGGCGGGGCCGTCACCGGATTCGTGGCCTTGCGCGCGGAAGACAAGCGACAGACGTTCAGCCGCGAACTAGAGCAGCAGCGCCGAGCGGACGACCAGGACAAAGAGCGCGCGGCCGTCCGTGGAGCCTCCCGGGTGATGAGGACGTATCTGTTGAACGGGCGGACATTGGCTGCAGTGACGATCGCGCGGCGCGAGTGGTGGCGGGAAGGGTTCGCGGATTTCGCGCCACGACCCGGTCTGGAGGAGGAGCGGTTGGTCGCTTCGCGTATGTCGCCGAACGGCTGGGGACTTGTATCGGTTGCGTTCTTGTCAATTGCGAATCTCAGAGAAGCGGGGGTGGCGGGCATCGCCGGAAATCAGGTGCCCGACGACGCGCTGCTCCGTCAGATTTGGAATGGCATCCAGGACGGACTCGTGGCGCTAGCCGAGGTGACCGAGATTGATGAGTCATTCGATGCCGAAGAGCTCCCAGGCGAGCCGCGTCTTGATGTTCGCGCGCCGAATGCGCCGACGCCGACTCCCGACGGCCAGCCACCAAGCGACTCGTAGGCAGTTGAACTCGGCGGGGTTGCACAGGGGTCGCAACTGGCCGCCGACCCTGAACGCTGACAGGCCGCAAACGGCCTGGTTACGCGATGGGCGGTGCCGGGCTCGAACCAGCGACCCCCTGCTTGTAAGGCAGGTGCTCTCCCAACTGAGCTAACCGCCCGGGCGGCTTCGACACGCCGCTTCGCGAGCGTAGCCGAGGCGGACGTCAGCCAACGCGCTCGATATCCCGCTCGACGTCGCGCTCGAGCTCTCGCAGCCGCTCGCGCAACGGGAGCCTCGGCGTCCTCCCGGTTCGGAGCGTGTCGAGCGCGCAGGCGAGGAAGCACGCGGCTCCGAGCGAGGTGTTCCAGTTCGCCGCCGCCTGGTTGATCATCGACCCCGTGGACGGCACGACGTAGCCGGCGACCGCGGAGATGCCGAAGAAGATGCAGCCGAGCAGATTGACCGCGGGCTGCCACCAGCCGCTGTCGCCGCGCACCGGCAGTAAGCCGTGCCGGCGGCGTGGCGAGGCCGCGTACGCGATCGCGCCCGAGATGAGGAAGCAGATCGACCCACGCCAGTCCGGCCTCCAGACAAGCTTGTTGTACTCGGAGCTCGTGAGGGCGGTATGCATGGCCTGGTAGGTGGTGACGTTGAAGAAGAGCGTTCCGGCCGACTGGACGATCGCCGACCACCAGGCCGCGCGCCCGCCGTCGGCCGACCGGCGCTCCGGCCAGGCCAGCGCGCTCTGGAAGGCGCCGCCTCCGGTGAAGAGGATCGACCCGACGAAGAAGGTCACGGCGTCGGCGGAATCGCCGACAAGCTGCGCGTAGCCCGGGAACGGGCCGACGAGGAAGCACGTCGACCCGAGCGCGAAGAGGAGTGCCATCCATCGCCGAGCGGTCATCACTGTTTCCTCGCTTCTCACCGGCGTGACCGCATCGTCTGATGCGGGTGATCGGCGAGACTCGCACCAATGCGCATCGAGCACGCAGCGATCTGGACAGCCGACCTCGAGCGGCTGCGCGCGTTCTACGAGCACTACCTCGGCGCTCGCGGCGGCGGCCGCTACGAGAACGCGTCGACGGGCTTCTCGTCGTACTTCCTCGAACTCGACGGCGGCGCGCGGCTCGAGCTCATGCAGATGGCCTCGATCCCCGCATCGCGTGATGACCCGATCGAGCAGGCGACCGGCCTCGCGCACCTGGCGTTCGCGCTCGGCTCCGAGACGGCGGTCGACGAGCTCGCGGCCAGGCTGGCCGCCGACGGCTACCGCGTTCTCGACGGCCCGCGGCGCGCGGGCGACGGCTACTACGAGGCGGCCGTGCTCGACCCGGACGGCAACCGCCTCGAGCTGACGGTCTGATGGACGTCCTCGCCGGTACCCGCGTGCTCGACCTCACCAGTTCGCTCGCCGGCCCCTACTGCACGCAGCTGCTCGCCGCACTCGGCGCCGACGTGATCAAGGTCGAGCGGCCGGGAGCAGGCGACGAGGCGCGGGACTGGGGGCCGCCGTTTCACGAGGGATCGAGCGTCATGTTCTTCGCCGCCAACGCCGGAAAGCGCTCGCTCGCGCTCGACCTGAAATCGGCGGCCGGGCGGGACGCCGCCCTCCGGTTGGCCGAGGGCGCCGACGTTTTCGTTCAGAGCCTCCGCCCCGGCGCCGCGGAGCGGCTCGGTCTCGGCCCCGCTGCGGTGCGGGCTCGGAACGACCGGCTCGTCTACTGCTCGGTCCGCGCCTATGGCGCGGTGGGGCCACTGGCGACGGAGCCAGGCTATGACCCGCTCATGCAGGCGGCGGCCGGGATCATCAGCCTCACCGGCGAGGCCGACCGCCCCGGCGTGCGCGTCGGACCCTCGCTCGTCGATCTCGGCACGGCGACCTGGGCGGCGCTCGCCGTCGTCGCGGCGCTCCTTCAGCGCGAGCGCACGGGCCGCGGCGCGGAGCTCGACGTCTCGCTCTACGAGACGGCGCTGGCACTCGTGCCGTACCAGCTGGCGGAGGCCGCGACGACCGGCCGCGCGCCTGGCCGACATGGCACCGACTTTCCGCTCATCGCGCCGTACGGCGTGTTTGCCACGGCGGACGGCGAGCTGATGATCGCGGCCGGGAACGACCGCCTGTTCCAGTCCCTCTGCGACGCGCTCGGCCTCGCGGAGCTCGCCGGCGATCCGCGCTTCGCAAGCAACGGGCTCCGCGCGCAGAACCGGGCGGCGCTGACGCCGCCGATCGCCGAGCGGCTCGCGGCCGAGCCCTCGGCGCACTGGCTCGAGCGGCTGCGAAAGGCCGGCGTTCCGGTCACGGCAGTGCGTGACGTCGCCGAGGTCGCCCGCGACGACCAGACGGCGGCGCTCCAGATCCTGCAGGCACTCGGCGATCACGTGACCGTCGGGCCGCCCGTGTCGTTCGACGGCGAGCGCCCTCGCTACCGCTCGGCGCCGCCACGCGCAGGCCAGCACTCGGCGGAGGTCCTGGCCGAGGCCGGGTTCAGCGAGGCGGACATCGCCGAGTTGACTAGACCCTATGGCGGCTGAGTAGCCGCGAGTGCAGGGAAGGCCGGATCCTCGGGTTGCAGATCGGGGGTTTGTCTGGCCGGAGACTGGCTCCGGCTGACCCCATGCAATGGAGGGAGGGTCCGGCCGTGACCGCGACGATGACGTACGTGGGCCTGGATGTCCACGCTCGCTCTACCCATGCTGCCGCGATCGATGTCGTGAGCGGCCAGCTTGTTCGTGCCCGCTTTGGTGGGGTCGCCGACGAGGTGATCGGCTGGTTGCAGACGCTGCCGCAGCCGCTGAAGGCCTGTTACGAGGCGGGCCCGACCGGGTTCGCGCTCTGTCGCGCGGCCGAGCAGGCCGGGCTGCGTGTCGACGTGGTCGCGCCGTCCAAGACGCCACGCGCTCCTGGTGATCGGATCAAGAGCGACCGCCAAAGATGCGGAGCTGTTGGCGCGGTTGTTGCTGGCCGGCCAGCTCAAGCTGGTCGCGGTGCCCTCGGCGGCGTTCGAGGCCGCGCGGCACCTGACGCGTGCGCGCGAGCAGGTGCGCGCCGATCTGATGCGTTGCCGCCACCGCGCCTCCAAGCTGCTGTTGTTGCACGGCGTGGTCTACGAGGGCGGCACGTGGACGAAGCGGCACCGTGCCTGGCTCGATCGGCAGCGCTTCGACCAGCCGGCGACCGAGCTCGCCTACCTCGACACGCTCGCCGCCGTCGACGGGCTGGTCGCGCGCAAGCAGGCACTCGATGAGCGGCTCTCGCGGCTCGCTTTCGAGGGCGAGTGGGCACAGACCGTCGGCCGCTTGCGCTGCTTCCGCGGCATCGACACGCTGACCGCGTTCGTGCTCGCGCTCGAGGTCGGCCATTGGGCGCGCTTCCAGCGGCCGGCGCAGCTTGCGGGCTGGCTCGGTCTCGTCCCCTCGCTCGACCAATCCGGCCAGCGCCGCCGACAGGGGGCGATCACCAAGACCGGGTCCGGCTACGCCCGCCGCCTGCTCGTCGAGGCCGCCTGGCACTACATCGTCCGCCCCAGCGTCGGCCCCGCGCTGGCCGAGCGGCGCGCCAGCCAGCCCGACCACGTCGTCCAGATCGCGCTGCGCGGCCAACGGCGCCTCCACCGGATCTCCCAGCAGTTGCGCGCACGCGGCAAACCCGGCAACGTCGCGACCGTCGCCGTTGCCCGCGAACTCGCTTGCTTCTGCTGGGCCGCCGCCGTGGCCCACTAACCCAAATCGATCAGCCGCCTGCTCGGGCGGGCGCCGGGCCACACGCTGCCGGCACGCGCGATTCAGCTATAGGCAGCCCAACAAAGCCACGCCCGCTCCTAGACAGCGCACGCCGGCCACGAAAGCAGGGCGCTGGGGTAGGTAGCCAACCCCCGCATGATCAGACTGACGCGAAGCGACGCCGTCGCAGCGCCCGACGCCCACCCGAGCAGCCACCACCCCGATCAACGACCGGCAACCGCGGCCTGGACCCTTGACACGACGGGCGCTATATCAGCTGAGGATGCTGGCGGCGAGCTTCGGCTCGCAGCCGCCCACGACGACGAGGCGCTCGAGCGCGTGCAGGTCGACGTCGGCCGAGGCGATCTCCTCGGCTTCCGGCATCCCGTAGCCGAGGTCGAGCAGGCGGCAGAGGCGCCAGTAGTACACCCGCTCTGCCTCCTCGAGGCCTGACCAATCCGCCACCGATGCGCTCATCGTCGTCTCGTCGCTCCTGTCACGATTCCCTTGTTCCGGGTTGTCGGCACGCAGGCCATACGGCTTGAGACGAGGTGAAGCCGCGAAAGTAAGCTGGCTATGGGCCCCCATCGACTAGTGGCCCAGGTCGCGGCCCTTTCAAGGCCGTAGCGCGGGTTCGAATCCCGCTGGGGGCATCAAGAGCACGCAACCAAGCCGAACCGCATGATCAAGTCATGCGGCGCGTGCGATTCGGGCTGTTTCTGCGATGCGGTGCTGTCCCGGTGCTGTCCCGGGGTCTCGGCGCGAAGCGGTCGTAGACTCGCACCCGTGCCGTAGCGCCGGTAGGAGTCCCGGCGCTGCGAGCCGGGTTCGCGGGGGTGGGGGTGGCGCGCGCTACGTCTAAGAGGTACGGGCCTTGAGTTCGGCAACGTCTGCTTCGAGCCTTCGGAGTGCTTCGAGGACTTGGTCGGTTTCGTCCACCCCGGCCGGTGTTACGAGGCGGCGGCCGTGACGCCGGCGGGGGGAGCATCACTGCGCACACCTGCGCCGCGAAGGCGAAGCCTTCCCGGCGGGATACAGAAGTCCGGGTACGACGCGGCGCACCGGGCGGGGCTGGTGGCACAGGGCGGCGTGCGTCGCACAGTCTTGCTTCGCCACGACTACCCGGTTAGTGTCGCGTGAGCCAAGCGGGAAAAGGGGGACGCAGCGATGTGGACGCTCAGGGCACGCTTCTGGCTGGAGGCGTCAGCGGCTGCACTGGGCGGCTTCATGCTCCTACTGACGCTCCTGTGGCGCGACTGGATCGAGGCGATCCTGCACGTCGACCCCGATGCCCACAGCGGGCGGCTCGAGTGGCTCGTCTCCGCAGGCCTCCTAGCAGTCTGCGCAACGTTCACGAACCTCGCCTGCGCCGAGCGCGGGCGCCAGCGTGCGCCCCAACAGCTCGCCCCAACCGAGGCAGGGCGGTAGCCACGGCCAACACAGAAGGAAAGGCCGACTCGGGCGCCTCCAAGGTCAAGCGCGAGCGCGTCGCCGGCCCGTACCCGCCGCAGAAGCGCCGCGTCCGAACCCACAAGAGACGCCCGCCGCGGCGCGTCCCGCGGACACGAGACCCGATCCCACTCAAACGGCGCTCGCCGGCGACCAAGGTGATGGACGAGCGTAAGCCCTCCGGCGACCCGCCGCCCGATCCGGTGCGCTTCTTCCAGTACGAGTACGCGCAGCAGGCCGGCCCCGAGGACCCGGTCAAGGACGCGCTCGACATCAGCGGCGCCGACACCGAGACCGGTGTCGTCCTACTGAGCGGGAACTGGTTCTGCCAGTACTCGACCAACAGCGGCGCCAGCTTCACGTCGGTCGACCCGACGACCATCTTCCCCGCATGGGCGGGGCACAACTTCTGCTGCGACCAGATCGTGATCTACGTTCCGTCGATCGACCGCTTCGTCTGGTTCATGCAGCACGTGAAGGACGCGAACGGGATCGGCGCGTTCCGCCTCGCCGTCGCCTCGCCGGCCGCGATCAAGAAGGACTTCACGCACGCCTGGAAGGCGTGGAGGTTCACCGCGAAGGACTTCGCGCTCTCCGAGGACCTCGACTATCCGGACCTCTCGTTCACGAACGAGTTCCTGCACATCGCCACGGATGCGACGACAACCGCCGGGCGCCTGGTGATTCGCATCGCGCTGAAGGACATCGCCAGCGCCCCCGCCTCGCTGGCCTTCCGTTACACCCATCCGGACAAGGCGAAGAACGCGATCGGAGCTCACCTGACCCAGGACTCCCCGGACGGAGCGTTCTGGGTCGGCCAGCCCAACAACTCCAGCCTGACCATCTTCTCGTGGCCGGACTCCGGCACCGGCTACTCCTGGTCGACAGTGAACGTCGCCACGTGGCCGCAGTCGACGCTGTCCTCGAAGGGCCCGAACAACAACGACTGGCTGACGTACGAGAACGGGAGCTCCGTGCGCTACCAGGAGTCGGGCTCGACGCGCAAGGGCGACGAGCTCTGGGTGGCCTGGACCGCGAGCAGCGGCAGCGGCACCTCGAGCGGGCCGACGTTCAAGAACGCCCACGTCCGGATCGCCGTCATCAACCTGACGACTAACGCCGTGAGCGAGTCGCAGGTCTGGAACGATGACTACGCCTTTGCGTATCCCTCGCTGTGTGTCAACGGCCGGAGCGAGGTCGGAATCGCCGTCGCGGTCGGAGGGACGAAGAACGATGCCCACACGTCGGTTGGCATCCTCGGAGACCACACCGTCTTCCATGTCGACCAGGGTGACTTCACCCCGACCCGATGGGGCGACTACGTAACCGTCCGCCGGCACAACCGCAACCAGTCGCTGTTCGCCGGCTTCGGCTACTACAACACGAAGGATCCGGGCACCGCCGGCACGTACGAGGGCAACCCGTTCTACGTCGTCTACGGGCGCCAGTCGGCGGGGCCGTAGCCCCTCGCGGTGGCCGAGCCTGCTCGACGGCGGCCATCACGTCGGTCGGCCGGCGACGCCCAAGGAATTTCAGTGAAAAGCCCCACGAAAGCGGGGCTTTTCGCGCTTCGAGGTGACCCCCTCGGAGGCCGGTCCTACGGCTCGTCGGGGATCCGTTCGACGTGCATCCGCGTCGCGGTGATGGTCGCGCGCAGGCCGCTCGCCACAAGGTTCCCGCTTGGATCGAACAGATCCGAGATGGCGATCGCGGTGTACGACTCCCCGTCCTGAGAGAGACGGACGGTCTCTCTGATCTTCTGCGACCCGATAAATGCACCCGTGGCGTCGAAGCGGAAGAACACGTGCGTGTCGGCGAAGAGCCGGCCGCGCACGTGCTCCCAAACGCCGTGTGCCGGCCCACGAACAGTCACGTTTCCGGTTCCGATGAGCGAGTGCCCCCGGGTATAGGTTGTGAGCCCCTGCACGGGCGGCAGCACCGGGCCACGATTCACCGTCAACTGCCAGGTTCCGGCAAGGGTGTTCGCCGAGTTGTCGTCCCGACCAGCCCAGGTCGCTCCCGCAGCGACGAGGGCAGCCACCGCGATCGCGGCAATCGCGGCAAGTGAGGTCTTGCTGAACATGTTCCCTTCCTCCCACTCGCTGACGAGCGCACTCTACGCCGTTGCGACGAATCGCACAATGTGTCGCCGCATACCCCGCAGACCCCGACCCAAGCGTTCTTGTTCGACGCGCTGAGGGTGCCGCGGAGCACGAGCGGCGGACGATCGTTTGCATGTCAGCTCTGAGGGCCCGATTGGAGGTTGGGGCACACCGAGACGCTGCAGGTCGTACGGTGCGGGACAATATGGCACCATATGGCAATGGCGAGACGTCAGACCCTAATCCAGCTCGACGATGCTCGCATTGCCGCGCTCGACGAGCGCGCCGCCGCCGCAGGCCGCTCGCGATCCGATCTCGTCAGAGAGGCGATCGACCTGCTCCTCGGCACCGGTGATGCCGCGGCCATCGACGCGGCGATCGCCAACGGCTACGCACGTGCACCCGCACCCGAGCGCGACGCCTGGGCGACCGCGGGAGCAATCGCCGCGATCAAGGCCGAGCCCTGGTAACGCGAAGCGAGATCTGGTGGGCGGAAGCTCCGGGCGCCGGACGGCGCCCGTTCCTCGTCCTCACGCGTCAAGCGGCGATCGCCGTGCTCAACGCTGTGCTCGCAGTGCCTGCGACGCGGACGATCCGACAGATCCCAACCGAGGTCATACTCGATACCGGCGACGGAATGCCTGAAGAGTGCGCGCTCTCGCTCGACAATCTCACGCTCGTCCCCAAAGAGTTCTTCCGCACTCGCATCACACGCCTGTCCGTCGAGCGCATGAACGAGGTGTGCAGAGCCCTTACGCTCGCCTCAGGATGCAGTTAGGCCGCAGCGTCCATCGGCAGCCGGTCCATCCATTCCAGCGGGTTCGAAAGCTGTCTCAGCAGGTGCATTAGCGACGCTACGAACGCAGCTTCTGCGTCTCGCGCGCGTGCCACTCGAGGCCATTCTCCTCGAAGCGAACCACGGCCCGCTCGAGCAGTTGCGAGTCGTCGCGGGCGATGCCAAGAGCTCTGAGCGCGAACGGCTCGGCGTAGGTGCCCGGTCTCAACCACTCTGGGGCTTCCGCCTCGATCCGCCCGCGGTCGCCGAGGGCGACGAGCGCATCGAGACGCGGCGTGGCCGCGGCGTCCCAGGTGTCGTTGGCCGGCTCCGGGGCGACCAGTCGCTCGAGGTCGGCGAGATCGTTGCGGGCGAGCGCGCGAGCGTTTGCAGGTCGCGTTCGAGCTCGTCAGTCGTCATCGGAATACCTCCGTCGTAGCTGTTCGAGAGTCCGGTGCATGCGGACGCGCACCGTTCCGGGCGGCACGCCGACGATCGCTCCGATCTCGTCGAAAGCGAGCCCGGCGCCGTAGCGCAGCCCGAGCAGGTGTTGCTGCTCCGGTTTGAGCACACGGATCAGCGTGTGCAGTTCGGCCGCAGGTTCGTATGCCAGAAAGCCCTCCTCCACGTCCGGCTCGGAAGCGGTCGCCTCGTCGGGCAGCGGCGTAGAGGTGGGTCTTCGCTGAACGTCGCGCACGGTGTTCCGCGCGATCTGGAACAACCAGCCCGCAAAGGTGCCATCTCCCCGGAATCGCCGAAGCTGCCCGAGCGCAGTGGTGAACACAGTGCTGGCGACGTCCTCGCAGGTCGACGCGTCGCGAATCCGCAGCCGCACATAGCCGAGAACACGATCGAAATAGCGGTCGTATAACGCGAGAAACGCCTGCGGATCCTCGCGCGCCGCCGCCACCAAGGCGGCGTCCGGATCGAACGTGCGGGCGCGCACGGCAGGCGCCTCGAGCACCGTCCTCACCTCCATAACTGGCCCATCTTCCACCGTCCTTTCGGGTCCGTGTGCCCCAGGGACGGGAAGCGCAGAAATCCGTTACACCCGGTCGTCAGCCGCTCCGCAGGGCCCCTCGCTCGTCACAAGGGATGCTGAACCTGGCCCCGGGGATGGCCTGGGCGTTGTCGAGGATGCTGACCGTCCTCTCCATCGCGACCGGCCGGAGGCTCCCGATTCCGCCGTGGTACGGGTTGTCGAGGAACCACAGGAGGAGCAGCGTCGAGGTGATCACGAGCGCGACGCCGCCCATCATCGTCGCCTGGACGACGGCGCGCTCGGCGCTGTCGGCGAAGAAGAGCATGAAGACGAAGATGGTCACCGCGCTGATCAGCAGCACGATCCACAGTGGCAGTGGGATGACGCCCTCGGCGCCGTGGGTCCGATCGGCCCGCGCGTCCTCGCGGTCGGTGCGCTGGTCGAGCCACTTCGAGTAAGCCGCCTGCTCGGAGGCGGACCGCGGCTGCACCGTCCTGAGGGTCTGGAACATGACCACCGTCCAGGGATTGATCGAGTCTCCGACGGTGCCCGCCTGCATCGCCGGCCACTCCTGGTGGATCACGTTCCGCGCATAGCAGACCAGCTCGCCCGAGAGCCGGCCGCGCACCGCGACGGGGAAGAGCTGCGCGGTCTCGACCTGCTCTCTGACGATCTGCGCCTCTGCCTCGGCGCCGGTCCGAGCGGTGTCGAAGCTTTCGAACGCAAGGAACACGACGAATCCCAGCAGCACCGCGAACCCGGTCGCGAGCACGCCAAAAACCCCCGCGGCCCGGTCGCCGTCCTCGAAGTAGCTCCCCGCCGGGGCCGAGTGGCGGACGAGCAGCATGGCTGTGATCGCCACCGCCGTTACCGCCACGACGATGAGACCTGCCCAGAGGAGGGTCACGACGCCGTCACGAGACCAACTCGCGTAGTACGGCTGCCATCGGAGGATCCTGACTGAATCGCGCCCGGGGCATTCACCAACCGAGGCCCGGCGCTAGCGTCCCTTCATGGCGACCCGTGCGATCCGCGACCGAAACGAGGGCGACAACGAGCCGATCGTCGAGCTCTCGCTGCGCGCCTGGGAGCCGGTCTATCGGTCGGTCGGGGCCGAGCTCGGCCCCGAGCTGAACACGCTGCTGCACGGCGAGGACTGGCGCGACCACCAGGAGCGCGAGGTGCGCGAGACCCTGGCGCGCGACGGCATGCGCACCTGGGTGGCGGACGAGGACGGCCGCGTTGCCGGGTTCGTCTCGGCCGCCGTCGTCGACCCGCGCCGCCTCATCGGCGAGATCGCGATGCTCGCCGTCCACCCCGCGAGCCAGCGCCACGGCATCGGCTCCGAGCTGACCGAGATCGCCACCGAGTGGCTGCTCGAATCCGGCATGCGGGTCGCCTTCCTCGGCACCGGCGGCGACGAAGGCCACGCGCCGGCCCGTCGGGTTTACGACCGCGCCGGCTTCACGCGCTTCCCCGTCGTGCAGTACTTCAAGGCGCTCTGAGCACCCAGAGCGTCGGCCGCAGCTTCCCGACGATCAGGAACATGAGCCAGTGGAGGTTCGCCTCCGCGTGCGCGACCAGCTCCTCCCCGAACTCGCCGACCAGCTCGTCCCGCTGCCGACGCAGCCGCGCGAGGCGTAGCAGGGCGTGCGACGTCGGCTGCGTCCGCTCCTCCTCCCACTCGCGCCACTCGGTGCCGATCACGTCCTTGCGCTCGGCCTCGAGCCCTGCGCCGGTGAACGCCGCCTCGACCGCATGCTCGTCGAGGCTCGCCCGGACGAGGGTCAGAGACTGGGCGAGGAGCGCCTCGTCGACCGGCTCGAGCCGGTCGGTCACGACCGGGGTGTAGAGCAGCACGCGGCCGCCCGGCCGCAGCACGCGCGCCACCTCGGCGAAGGCGGCGTCCAGCGGCTCGACGTTCCCGAGCACATCGCGGCACCAAACGAGATCGAATTCGTCGTCCGCGTAGGGAAGCGCCTCCATTCGCCCCTGGTCGAACTGCACGCCCGGCACCTCGGGGAGGCGCGGCACCGCGTCGATGCCCACGCCTCGCGCGCCCGTTCGCCGGACGAGCTGGACGAGGTGCTTGCCGTCGCGGCAGCCGATGTCGAGCACCGCCAACCCGGGCGAGAGGTACGCCGCCGCAACGTCCAGCATCGACTCCGGCCCGCGCGGATCGAGGCTCCGGTCGAGGCGGTCGTAGACGGCCCAGGTCTCCGGCCCGTAGACGCGCCCCAGCCGATCCACGGCCGGGACGCTACTTCACGCGAAAGAGCGTGCTGCGCAGGGTCTGCCCGCCGGCGCGGTACGACCCGTGCGCCCGGCGCCGCTGCGGGAACCGGATCGCGGTCGCCCCCTCCCGCGGGCCGCCCCGGGCCGTCAGCCTGCGCGTCCCCTTCGCCGTCTCGACGGTCGCGACATAGCGCGCGGCCACGCGGCGCGTCGTCGCGCCAGCCGTACACCGACACCACGACGCGGACGCCTGTCGAGGCCGCCAGCTGGAGCTGCGCCGCGTCCTCGGGCTTGAGCGTTGTACGTCCCGCGTCCCAGTGCAGCGACACGCGCGCGCCGCCGAGACCGATGTCCTGGGCGAACCCCTAGGCCCGGCCGGGCTCGAGCTTGAATATGTCGTCCGTCGCCCCGACCATCGGGCCGGGCGCGGCCGCAGCCGACCGTGCGCCCAGCAGCGCAGCGAGCACGGCGACGACGATGAACGCAGACGCGCGCACAGAGACCCTCCCGCAAACCCCGAAATACCCGACTTGCCCCGCCACCCATTCAAGGTCGCGGGAGGCACGTCAAGCGCTGGGCAGCTCCGTAACAAACGTGGCGCCGTGGCCGGGCTCGGAGGTGACGACGAGCCGGCCGCCCATGCGCTCGACGAGTTGCTTGGCGATGTAGAGCCCGAGGCCGGTGCCGCCCACGCCGCTCGCCATGTCGGGATCGAGGCGGTAGAAGCGCTCGAAGATCCGGTCCTGCTCGTTGCGCGGGATGCCGGGGCCGTTGTCGACGACCGCGATGCGCACGGTCTCGCCGCCGTTGGCGACGCGCACCTCGATCGGCGCCTCCTCGGGCGTGTACTTGACCGCGTTGTCGACGAGGTTGTCGAGCACGCGGCGCAGATCCTCGGGCGACCCGGTCGCGCGCGGCCGCTCCTCGGCGTCCAGGATGATCGGACGGCCGGTGCGGGCCGCAGCGTCGTGGACGACGGCCTCGGCGACGGCGACGGTGTCGAACGGCTCCGGCGGCCCCTTCGACTCAGCCGCGGCCGCCCGGCTGGCGGTGAGGATGTCGTCGACGATGCGCCCGAGGCGTTCGGCCTGGTTGCCGATGATCCCGATCAGCTGGTCGCGTACCCGCTCCTCGATCGAGGCCGTGCGCTGGAGCGTCCGCGCGGCGCCGTAGACCGCCGCCAGCGGCGTGCGGAGCTCGTGCGACACGGTCGCGATCAGCTCGGCGCGCATCTCGTCCAGGCGCCGCTCGCGCGTGACGTCGCGGAAGGTGTAGACGCGGCCGTACTCGGTCTCCACGGTCGCGACTCCGAGCCAGCGCTCGCGGCCGTCGGAGCCGATGCTCACGTCGAACGTACCGTCGTGGCCGCGCAGGACCTCGGGCGGCTCATTACCCAGGAGCTCGTCGGCCTGCATCCCCAGCAACGACTCGGCCGCCGGGTTGACGAAGGCGACCGCGCCGTCGTCAACCTCGAGGACGCCGTCGGAGAGCTTCGAGAGCAGCCGGTCGGCCTGCGACCGCTGACGGTGCCGGATCCGCGTCTGGGCGAGAGCCGGCGCGAACAGGTAGGCGAGCAGCGCCAACGCGAGCAGTGCGACGATCGCGACGACAACCGTCGTCCGGCGCGCGTGCGCCACGGCCGCGCGGACGGCGGAATCCTTCCGCACGAGTGCGATTCGCAGCCAGGGCGGCTGCACGCGCAGGTTGGCGGAGAACGAGCGGTAGTTGACGCCGCCTACGGAGATCTCCTGCGCGCGCGTCGTGTCCGCCGCACTGCCGCCGCGGAACACAACCAGCCGCTCTGCGCTCTCGAGGCCCGCAGCCTGCTTCAGACGCTTGAGCACTGACCGGTTCAGATGAACCGGGACGACGACCTGCCCGACGCGGTGGCCCGAATCGAAGACGTCGACGCCGGCCGTCAGCCCGTCCGCGCCCCGGTGGTCGCCCGAAAGCAGGAGCAGAACGCCGCCGGTGCGGCGCTCGAGTCGGGCGAGCCCAACACGGTCCTGCGTGGTGAAGGCCTTCTGCACGCGCGGCGACCCCGCCACGCGACGGGCCCTCTGCTGCGCCGCGTCCAGCATTCGCTGGTACTCGTTGACCGAATCGTTGAGCGCGTTGCGCAGGTGCGCATCAATGCTGGCCGTCTCGCGGCGCGCCGCCAGCTCAGACAGCGCCGAGGTCCCGGCGAGCAGCGGCACGAACAACGCGAGCAGAAACGCGACCTGCGTGACGCCGCCACGTCGCACCAGGCGACGGAAGCCGCTCCGTATACCCCGTTTTGGGGGATGGAGCGGCCGGTTGACCCGACCTACCATCTGAATACCTCTGTCGGCGGCGCAGCGGTCCAACATGAGGTCACTTTCGGGGTCAATCAGCAAGCTGGTCGCGGTGGCGGCGACGCTCACCGTGTCCATCGCCGTGCCTGCGCTGCTGGTTCAGGTGGGTGCGATCGATGCCGTCGGCCGCGAGCTCGCGACGCCGGCGCCGCGCGGCGTGCAGGTCGTGATCGCCACCACGCAGGCGAAGCCGGTCGCCGTGCAGCACCACGTGGCGCGGCATGTGCGCGCCACTGTGCGGCCGCAGCACGCCGTCGTCCGCTCGCGGACTCCGGTGAGGGCGCTGCCGCGCGCGACGAGGATCTCGAATCCGGTCGCGGTGCACACGGCGACGCCGCCGGCCACACCGCCGACCACCACGACGCCGACGACCACGACGCCGTCGACGCCGGCCACGCCCACCACCCCGTCGACGCCGACGACCACGACGACCGTTCCGCCGCCGTTCACCACCACGGTCCCGCCGGCGGCGCCGCCGGTCACGCTCCCGCCGCCGCAGATCGTCGTCGTGAATGTGCCGCCGCCGCTCGGCACGGACGTATTCAACGACGGCAACCCCATCGCCGTCGCGGTGACGGTGAAGGCGAACATCTACGCGCCGCCGCCGACCATGGACGGCCCGCCGACGACTCCGACTCCCTAGAAGTCGGTCTTCTTCCACTGGCGCGCGTCGAAGCGAGCCGCCAGCGGATTGAAGAGGTTGACGAACTCGAGCTTCGCGGCAGTCGCCTCCCCGTCGAAGCGGGCCGCGAGGGCGAAGTCCGCGTTCTGCGGGAACGTGCAGGGATGCGGCGTGGCGCCGACGGACACGAAGCCGTCGCGGTAGTGGCGGTCAGCCTCGATCGACTTCCCGAGCGCCAGCTGGAGCTTGGAAATCGCCAGGCGCGCCCCCGCCGTCGGCTGCGGGACCAACCCGAGTTGCTGGAGCACCGACTGCCGGTTCCCCGCGGCGCTGGTAATCCGCTCCGCCGCGAGCCGGGGCGGGATCGTGCACTTCAGGCCGGCCGCGATGGCACGGCCGACATCTGCCCTCCCCGACGACGACTGGTCGAGCAGGTTCTCCACGCGGTCGACGAACGTCCGCAGCTGGTCGTTGCCCCCACCGCGCCCGTGGAGCCAGAACGCGCCGCCGGCGGCGAGCGCGAGGACGGCCACCGCGGCGGCGAGCCAGAGCAGGAGCGGCCGGCGGCGCCGCGGCGACCGCAGGACGCGGGTTGCCGGCTCCGACGGCGGGCGTGTGTCCTCGGCGGCGGAAGTCAGCGCGTCGGCGAACTCGCCCGCCGTTGCGTACCGGTCCTCGGGGCGCTTCGCCAGCGCGCGGCGAACAGCGGCGTCAACCCCCGGCGACACGCCGGGCGCCGGCGGCTCCTCCTCGAGGTGGGCGCGCAGCGTCGCAAACTCGCTGTCGCGCGCGAACGGCGGCCGGCCGGTCAGGCAGTGGAAGACGACGCCGCCGAGCGCGTAGATGTCGGCGCGGCCGTCAACCAGGCCCCCCTCGACCTGCTCGGGCGCGGAGTAGTCGGCCGTCCCGAGGAACGATCCGGTCCGCGTGGCGCCCTCGGCCGCCGTCCGCCGGGCAAGACCGAAGTCGCAGAGGTACGCGTGCCGATCGGGCTCGGCCAGCAGGATGTTGGCCGGCTTCACGTCGCGGTGGACGAGGCCCGCGCGGTGGGCGGCGTCGAGGGCGCCGGCGACCTGCTCGGCGATGCGTGCCGTCTCGCCCATCGACAGACGGTCATCGGAGCGGAGGAGCGCCCGTAGGCTCGGCCCGGAGACGTACCGCATCGCCAGGAACAGGACGCCGTCGATCTCGTCCGCGTCGTAGACCGGGATCACGTGCGGGTGATCGAGGGAGGCAACGAGCCGCGACTCGCGCAGGAAGCGCTCGCGGAAGTCGTCGTCGTCCGCCAGGCCCGGCGCGATCACCTTCAGGGCGACCTTGCGCTCGAGCCGCGCGTGGGTGGCCAGGTAGACGGTGCCCATGCCGCCGCGGCCGAGGACGGACTCGACGCGGTACGGCCCGAAGGTCTCGCCGACCGCGGGCGCGGCCATCAGCGCGTGCACGTGCGCAGGCGGTAGCCGAGCCCGCGCTCGTTCTCGATCAGATGGTCGGCGCCGTACGGCTCGAGCTTCTTCCGCAGCTCCCAGACGATCTTCGCGAGCTCCATCCGGTTGTGGAGCGGCTCGCCGGCCCAGATCGCCTCCATCAGCTCGTCGTGCGTGCAGAGCGCCGCGGCGGAGCCGCTCGCACGGTTGCGCGCCTCCATGTAGCCCAGCAGGCGGTGCGCCTGTGCCCGGATCGGGATCTCGGTGTGCTCGCCGTGCTGCGCGAGCAGGAGCCGCGCCTCGGCCGCGTCGTAGTCGAGGCACATCTCCTCGGGCGCTCCCGGGCGCCGGCCCGCGGCGCGCGTCGCCTGCGAGTCGTCGAGCGCGCCAACGGCGAGCTCGAAGTAGCGGTCCTCGCCGCCCTGCGTCGAGCCGAGGATGCAGACGACGTCGCCCTCGTGCAGCTGCGCCCGCCCTGCAACAGGCTCCAGAACGCCGTGCCGGCGCAGGAAGGTGCCATTCACGCTCCCGCCGTCGACGACGAACCAGCGCGGCCCGTCGGCCTCGAGCGTGCAGTGCGCGACGCGCGAGACGAGCAGCTCCGGGTCCGGCTCCAGCACGATGTCGTTCACCTCGGCCAGGCGGCCGACGGTAACCCGCGGCGGTGCCAGCTGGATAGTGGCCAGCGCGCCGCCGTCCGGGCCGGACACGGCGATCTCCATCGACGCGCTATCTGCAGTCAATGGAACTGCGGCCGTGGCGGACGGACACTCGTATTGCGGTCAAGCTACCCATCGAGAAAGCGAGAAGATCATGGCCAGATTCAAGAATCGACGTCCAGCGGTACTCCTGGCGGTTGCCGCGGCGGGCCTTGCCCTCGCGGCCTCGAGCGCCGCGAGCCTGACGTTTCCGGGCACCTGGCGGCATGTCCCGCCGGCACCGTTTGCCTTCCAGGCCGGCGTCTCGTCGGCATGGACGGGCACCGAGGTCGTCGTCTCCGGGCTCACCCCGCGCGCGGGGCACAACGACCTGACCAACGCAACGGAGAACGCCGCCGCCTACAACCCGGCGACGAACACGTGGCGGCGGCTGGCGCATCCGCCCGCCACGCCGAACTACTGCCGGCACGACTCCGTCGCCACGGGCAGCATCGTGCTCGTCTGGAGCTGCCGCGCCAACGCGTACAACACGAAGACAGGGCAGTGGCGCCGGCTGCCGGACCCGCCGACCGGTCACGGGTTCGCCGTGTGGACCGGCCGTGAAGTGATCGGCTGGGGCGGCGGCTGCTGCGGCGACGCGGGCGCCGACGGCTCCGCCTACAACCCCGCAACGAACACATGGCGCAAGCTCCCGCACTCCCGCCTCGCCCCGGAGCAATCTCCGCTCGCGGTCTGGGACGGGCACGAGGTGCTCGTCTTCGTGAGCGGCATCAGCGCGTCCAGCGGCAAGCCGCTTTCGGCGGCCTATGCGCGCGGAGCGGCGTACAACCCGTCGACCAACCGCTGGCGCGTGCTCGCCAGGCGGCCGGTCGCAGGCGGCGCAGCCGCGTGGGACGGCTTCGAGATGGTCGTCGTGGCCGCCGGGAAGAGCGGCCGCATCACCGAGGCGTACAACCCGGTGACGAACAGCTGGCGGCTGCTCGCGCCCTCGCCGGTGCGCCGGTCCGGCGCGACGCCCGTCTGGACGCGCAACCGCCTCATCGTTTGGGGCGGGTACACGGATCCGTCCGCCACGGCAGTCGCGAAGCACGCGCTGGCTTTTGACCCGAGCGCGAACCGCTGGTCGACGCTCGCCCAGGCGCCGATGGGCCCGCGCGTCGGGTCGCAGGTGGTCTGGACAGGCCGGAAGCTCGCCGTCCTGCTCGGGATCATCCCCGCGGCGAAGGGCAGCTCGAGCGGCGCAACGTACGTGAAGGACGGCGCTGTGTTTACCCCGGCGGGTTTCTAGCCGTCGACGAGGAGCCCATCGACCGGGCCGCGCAGCCGGTCGGTACGCCGGGACACGTGCGGTAAGCGCACGAGCCGATGCTCGAGCGGCGCCCCTCTCAGGCGCCGCTCGAGCTGTTCTTCGGCGACCGGGCGCCAGAGCGTGTCGACGACGTCGGCGGGGTCGCCCGCCACGTCGTCGACGGGCCGCTCGAGATGCTCAGCCCAGAGGCGCAGCCGCGCCTCCCGCGCGAACGCCGGATCGCGCATGACGACGTTCATCTCCGTGTCGTTGAAGAGCGAGTGGTCGTTGAGGTTGGCCGAGCCGATCGTCAGCCAGCGGTCGTCGACGATGCCGATCTTGCCGTGGACGTAGACCGAATCGGCGATCGGGCCGTGCCGGGCGTAGAGCGTGCAGGCGAGGAAGCGGCCGGCATCGTCGTCGGCCTCGATGAGCTGGGCGAGCACACCGCGCGTGTTGTCGTTGCCGTTGTTCGGCTTCGCCGGTAGGAGCACGACGATGCGGAAGCGGTCGGTCGGTGGATGGCGGAGCTTGTCGAGGAGGATCCGTGCGAGCTCGGGCGACCAGATGAACTGGCTCTCGAGATAGATCAGCCGCTCGGCGCCGCGGAAGGCGCCGACGTACGACTCGAGGATGCGAAAGTCGCCGTGCGGGACCGCCTCGTAGACGCGCTCGGGAATCGTGCGGACGACCTGCACGTCGATGCCGTCGGCGATCGGCGCGGGCAGCTCCGGCGTCGCCAGCGCTTCCCCGGTGACCTCGCGCCAGCGCATGAGGAAGTGGGCGGCGACATCGGCGACGGCCGGACCGCGCAACACGGCGAGCGCATCGTGCCAGCCGAGCGAGGCGCGAGCGTCGTGCGAGCTCCCGTCGAACCGATCCCCGGCAAGCGAGGTGAGATCGATCCCGCCGACGAACGCGATGCGGTCGTCGATAACGACGATCTTCTCGTGGTGGCAGTGCATCGGCCGCTCATGTGCGTCGAGCGCGCACGCGACACGCGTCCCGGACGTCAAGGCGTCGCGCATCTCCCGAACCGCGCTTCGGGAGGGGCGGAAGAGCGGTAGCGGCGGCCCTGCCCAGGCGAGCACCCGCACCGGGACACGCTCCGCCACCTCGGCGAGGAGGTTGCGTAACACCTGTACCTCGCCGTCGCGACGAAGCGCGAAGTCGGGCGTGAAGTGCCAGCCGGCGAGATGGACGTGCGACTCCGCATTCGCAATCGCGTCGGCGAGGCGGGGCAGGGCGTCGGCTCCGTCAACGATGACCTCGACCGCGTTGCCCGGGCGAGGCGGCGGCTCGCCGGCCGCCCAGCCTTCGACGGGCCCGTCGAGCGCATGGAGCTGGCCGTGGCGCCGAAGCCGCCGGCGGTGGTGCGCGACGACGGCGTGCTCGACGGCGTTCCCGAGGTTCCGGTCGACGACGGAAAGTGCCCGGCTCAGCTCCACGACTCACCACGTACCCATGGCAAGCGCTGCTTACGCGCCTCGGTACCCGCCCGGGCCGTCTGGATACCGGCTCCGCCCAGTGGGGCGCTGGGAATCGAACAAATGGGGGCGCTGGGAATCGAACCCAGACCAGCAGATTAAAAGTCTGCAGCCCGACCTTCGGGCCACGCCCCCAAGGGGCCCCACAACTTTATCGGGGCGAGCGCGGTCCGATCGTTCAACGAACATATGTTCGTATGGCGGCGTGAGGGAGGCAGCCTGAAGGACGGCCGCCCGGTCATGGGACAAAACCCGTCGAGATTCGAGACTGCGCGCGGCATGGGCTGTTGAGTTCGCGCTTTAGGAAGACGCCAACCCCGCTGGCGGTGCAAGCGGTGTGTCGGCGAAGCGGTGCTTCGCCGCAAGCGGCGTATCCGTCTCGACCTGATCGCCGCCGCCGGCGGGTGAAGTCGAAGCGGGCATGGTTCCTAGCCCGCCGGCGGGTGCCGTTTTCGCCGAGCGTTCGTAATCGCCCGACCGCCCGGGTGCCACCTCGCGCGCCGGCGATCTGAGAGAGTCCGCAGCGACAAGAGCCGCGGAAGGGGGCAGGTCGATTCCGTTCGACCTCGTCATCGAGATCAAGAACGAGCCAGGCGCCCTGGCCCGCGTCGCGGCCGCGATCAGCGACGCCGGCGTGAATCTGGCGTCCGCGACGTGCATCGGAGCGGCCGACCAGGTCGAGCTTCACATCCTCGTTCCGCACGCCGAGGCCGCCCGGCACGCGCTCGCGATCTCCCAGCTCGCCGTGAGCCGCGAGCGCGAGGTGGTCGTGCTCGAGGTCGAGGATCGTCCGGGCGTCCTCGCCGACCTGACCCGCAAGGTCGCAGGGGCCGGGGTCGACCTCGATCTCGTCTACGTCGCTACCCAGAACCGTCTCGTCTTCGGGGCCGCCGACCTGACCGGCCTGAAGGCCGCACTCGACCAGACGTAGCGCGGCACCGCGTCCGCGCGAGCCCGCCCCACTACTCTCTCGAGATGACGAGCAGCAGCCGCACGAGCGACCCTAGCCCCGCCACCCCGGAACGGAGCGATTTCATCCGGGAGATCGTCGCCGCTGACGTGCGCGAGGGCCGGGTCTCGGAGGTCGTGACCCGCTTCCCGCCCGAGCCCAACGGCTACCTCCACATCGGCCACCCCAAGTCGATTGCGCTCAATTTCGGGATCGCGCAGGAGTTCGGCGGCCGCTGCCACCTGCGCTTCGACGACACCAACCCGGTCAAGGAAGAGCAGGAGTACATCGACGCGATCCAGGCAGACATCCGCTGGCTCGGCTTCGACTGGGGCGAGCACCTCTACTACGCCTCCGACTACTTCCACCAGCTCTACGACTGGGCCGTCGACCTGATCCGGGCCGGCAAAGCCTACGTCGACGACCTCTCCGCCGACGAGATCCGCGCGTACCGCGGCACCCTGACCGAGCCGGGCACGAACAGCCCCTGGCGCGACCGCCCCGTCGAGGAGAGCCTCGACCTGCTCGAGCGCATGCGCGCCGGCGAGTTTCCGGACGGCGCCAGGGTGCTCCGGGCGAAGATCGACATGGCCTCACCCAACATCAACCTGCGCGACCCGGTGCTCTACCGGATCCTGCACGCGACGCACCCGCGGACCGGCGACGAGTGGTGCATCTATCCGCTGTACGACTTCGCGCACGGCCAGTCGGACGCCATCGAGGGCATCACCCACTCCCTCTGCACGCTCGAGTTCGAGGATCACCGGCCGCTCTACGACTGGCTGATCGAGAGCCTGCCCGTGCCTGCGCGCCCGCACCAGTACGAGTTCGCGCGCCTCAACTTCACGTACACCGTCCTCTCGAAGCGTTTCCTCGGGCGGCTCGTGAGCGAGGGCCACGTGCGCGGATGGGACGACCCGCGCATGCCCACCGTGTCGGCCCTGCGCCGGCGCGGCTTCCCGGCCCGGGGCCTGCGCAACTTCCTGGACCTGGTCGGGCTGGGCGGCAAGGGCAAGTCCGCCGTCGAGATCGAGATGCTCGAGCACGAGGTCAGGGACGTGCTGAACCTGACTGCGCCGCGTCGCTTCGCGGTTCTGCGCCCGCTGAAGCTCGTGATCGAGAACTACCCCAAGGGCCAGGTCGAGGAGATGGAAGCCGTCAACAACCCGGAGGATCCCTCGGCCGGGACGCGCACGGTGCCCTTCACGCACGAGCTCTGGATCGAGCGCGACGACTTCATGGAGGTCCCGCCGAGCAAGTTCTTCCGCCTCGCTCCGGGCCGCGAGGTGCGCCTGCGCTACGCCTACTTCGTGACCTGCACCGACGTGGTGAAGGATGAGCGCGGCGAGATCGTGGAGCTGCGCTGCACCTACGATCCCGCGACCCGTGGCGGCGACGCCCCCGACGGGCGCCGGCCCAAGGCGACGCTGCACTGGCTCTCGGCCGAGCATGCCGTGCCCGCCGAAGTCCGTCTCTATGACCGGCTCTTCACCCGCTCCGACCCCGGGGCTGACGACGACCCCTTCGCTGATCTCAATCCCGACTCGGAGACGGTGCTCGAGGAATGCCTGGTCGAGCCCGCGCTCGCGGAACTGCCGGTCGGGGAGACCGTGCAGTTCGAGCGCCTCGGCTATTTCTGCCCGGACCCCGACTCGACGCCGGAGCGGCTCGTGTTCAACCGCACGCTCGGCCTCAGGGACACCTGGGCCAGGGTCCAGGCGCAGGGCGGCCAGGCATAACGGGCCCGCGAGGCGCCTGTCAGCCTTGGCAGTCGACTGCGATTTCGCGCGCTGCACACATCTGACGCACGCGGTCGTCTGAGCCGGCCCATGCTCGAGCAGTAACGGCGGTCGCCGGCCGCAAGAGGGGACGTTTGAGCAGTTCGCCCGCGGCTGCGAAGATGAGCGCGAATGGACGCACCTGATGCTCTGACAGGCGAGGGTCGGCGGCTTCGGGTCTTGCTCGAGGTTGGGCGCTCTCTCGTCACGGACTTCGACCTGGAAGCGGTGCTGGGGCGTGTGCTCGAGGCAGCGCGCGAGCTGACGGGCGCTCGCTACGCCGCACTCGGCGTGCTCGACCAGGGCGGTCGCGAGCTCGAACGCTTCCTGACCGCCGGCATCGACGCGGAGACCCAGGGGGCGATCGGGCCGCTGCCTCGCGGCCGCGGCGTGCTCGGCGTCCTGATCACGGATCCCCGCCCCCTGCGGCTCGCCGACGTGGGAGCGCATCCGCACTCGTACGGGTTCCCGTCGGCCCATCCACCGATGGACACCTTCCTGGGTGCGCCGATCCGGGTGGGCGACCGGGTCTACGGCAATCTCTACCTGACCGAGAAGCAGGCGGGCGAGTTCGACGCCGCCGACGAGGAGGCGCTCGTCGTCCTGGCCGACTGGGCTGCGATCGCGATCGAGAACGCGCGCGCCTACTCGCACGTGCAACGTCGTCGCGACGAGCTGGAGCAGGCCGTCGCCGGCTTCGAGGCCACCAGCGAGATCGCGGACGCGCTCGCGGGCGAGACCGAGCTGGAGCATGTCCTCGAGCTGGTCGCCAAGCGCGCACGTGCCCTGACCGAGGCGCGGGCAATGGTCGTGCTGCTCCAGGACGGCGACCAGCTTTCCGTCGTCGCGCTCGCAGGAGAGCTCGACCGGGCGCTGGTCGGGGCGCGAATCCCGATCGAGGGCAGCGTCAGCGGGCATGTCTTCCTCTCCGGCAGGTCGGAGCGCCTCGCCGATGCGCCTCGCCGCCTGCGCTTCGCGCTCGCCGAGCAGACGCAGGCGAAGACGGGGCTGTTCGTCCCGCTGCGCCTCCGCGGGCGGGTGCTGGGCGTGCTCTCGGGCTTCGATCGACTGCGCGACGGCCCACAGTTCAGCGCTCGAGACGAGCAGCTGCTGAGCGCGTTTGCGACCAGCGCCGCGGCGGCGGTCGCGACCGCGCAGGACGTGCAGACCCAGTCGCTCCTGCGCAGCATCGCCGCGGCCGAGCAGGAACGGACGCGCTGGGCGCGGGAGCTTCACGACGAAACGCTCCAGGAGCTGGCCGCGCTGAAGATGCAGCTTGCGACGGCGCGGATCGCGACCGACGAAACGCAGCGAGACGAAGACCTTCGCTATGCCGGCGAGCGGGTCGATCACGTCGTGCGCGGGCTGCGGGACATGATCACCGAGCTCCGCCCGGCGAGCCTCGACGAGCACGGCCTCGAGCCGGCCTTGCGGACGCTCGCCGAGCGCATGGCGCGCCGCGCGGAGCTCAGCGTCGACCTCCAGGTCGATCTCGCCTACGAGGGCGGCCACGAGCCGGCGCGCCTGGCCGCCGAGGTCGAAGACACGATCTACCGCCTGGTCCAGGAGGCGCTCGCCAACGTCGCCAAGCATGCGGGCGCCACGCGCGTCGATGTGGTTGTCCGCGAGGATTCGGAAACGGTCGAAGCGTTGATCACCGACAACGGCAACGGCTTCGACCCGCAGGGGGACTTCGACGGCTTCGGCCTCCTTGGCATGCGCGAGCGGACCGACCTGGTCGGCGGGACGGTCAGCATCGAGAGCATCGCCGCCGAGGGGACAACCGTGCGCGCTGTCCTCCCCACCCGACGGGGCGGCGAAGCCGAGACGGCTGCGTCGAACGTCGGCGCCTAGAGAAGCAGCGCGATCAGCGCCTGCGCGATCGCGATCTTCGCGATCATCGCCAGCGGGTAGACGCTCGCATAGCCGAGCGACAGCGCGCGCTCGTCCTCGAGCTCGCCGGAGGCATATGCGAGCACGGCCGGCTGCGTCTGCATGCCCGCGAGCACGCCGACGAGCGTGCGCGGGGGCAGGTGGAGCATTCGTGCGCCTCCGAGCAGGAAGACGGTGAGGGCGGCTGTCGTGACGGCAGCGCCCGCGACGATCACGAAGAGCGCGGACGGCTGCCTGATGGCCGACGAGAACGCCGGGCCGGCCCGCAGGCCGATGCCCGCGAGGAAGAGGACCATGCCGAACTGGCGCAGGGTCAGGCCGGCCGTGTACGGCAGCTGCCACACGAACGGGCCCGTGCGCCCGAGTGCACCGAGGACGAGGCCGACCACGAGCGGCCCGCCGGCCAAGCCGAGCGAGAAGTTTCCCGCGCCGACCGGCACGCTGACGGCGCCGAGCGCAAGGCCGGCGCCGATCCCGATGCTGAACGTCAGCAGGTCGATCTCGCCAAGCGCGCGATACGAGTCGCCGAAGAAGCGGGCGATCTCCCTCATCCGCCCCGGCGGGGCGACGATCCGGATCCGGTCACCCAGCTCGAGCGGCGTGTCCGGGTCGGCGACCATGTCGACATCGCCGCGCCGCAGCCGCGTCGCCGCCGCGCCGAACCGCGTGTCGAGCTCCAGCTCGCCGAGATTGCGTCCGGCGACGCTGCGCGAGCTGACGACGACCCGCCGGAAGTCGAGGTCGTGCCGGTCGAGCTCGATCTCCTCCGGCGCGTGCCGGCCGAGCTCCCCGATCACTGCCTCCACCTCGTCCTCGGGCCCGACCACGGACAGGAGGTCGCCAGGCGCCGGAACAAGCGTGGCCGTCGCGGCCTCCAGGTGATCCAGGTGCTGCAACCGGCCGAAGGTCACCGCCCCGCCGTGCCGGTCGCGAAGCTCCTCGAGCGTGCCCGGCGAATGCTCGACGAGCGCTGTCTGCACGACGAGGGACGGTGCCGCCCCGTCCTCGTAGCGTCGTTTGCGTCGGAGCACCGCCCACACGACCACCAGCGGCAGGACGAGCCCGAGCGGATACGCAAGCGAGTAGCCGACGATCGGCTCGGCGGCGAGCGCGCCGAAGCCGGGCTTGCCCTTCAGCGCTTCGATCGATGCCGCCAGCGCGGGCGTATTGGTCTCACCGCCGGTGAAGGTGCCCACCGCGCGCGCCGCCGACATGCCGAAGAGCGTGTGCGCAGCGATCGCGACGAGCGACGCGGCGAGGACGGCACAGAGGACGAGCGCGTTCACGGCCAGGCCCCGGCGCCTGAGCGCGGCGAGGAAGCCGGGGCCGCTCACGAGCCCGACGATGTAGACGAAGAGCGCCAGTCCGAGGATCCAGAACGCATCCGGAAGCACGAGCCGGTCGTCGAGCGCCCCGATCGCGATGCCCGCGAAGAGCACGGCGGCGATCCCGAGCGAGAAGCCGCCGATCCGGACGCGCCCTACGGCGAGGCCGACCGCGGCGGTCACGAACAACAGCAGGACCGGGTTCGCGGCGAGCGTGTCCGTAACCGAGGAGAACATGCCGTCCTACCCGGGCCGCGAGGCCGTCCGGCGGACTTTCCGTCGCGGACGAGGGCGCTCGTCGACCAGCTTCTTCACCCTTTGACAGTCGCGCCGATCGGCCCCGCGCGCGTCCGTGATCGCCCCTCCGGAGATGGGGGAAAAGTGCGGAGACCCGATGCGCCTGCGCGTTGCCAAACCGGCCATGCGCGGCGGGGGACTCGACGGTTAGCGCGTAGGCTCAGCCCGTGGAGGCGCGCATTCTTGTCCTCGGGGCCGGCTTCGGCGGCCTCGAGCTCGCGACCTCTCTGTCGGAGGCGCTGGGCGAGGACGCCGGCGTCACGCTCATCGACAACGGCGACGCGTTCGTCTTCGGCTACTCGAAGCTCGACGTGATGTTCGGCAAGGAGACACCCGGCGCGGTGCGGCTCCACTACACGGATTTCGCCAAGCCAGGCGTGCGCTTCCTCTCGGAGACCGTCACCGCAATCGACCCCGAAACCCGGCGCGTGACGACCGACCGCGGCGTGCACGAGGCCGACATCCTGGTCGTCGCGCTCGGCGCGGACTACGACTTCGACGCGACACCGGGGCTCGCCGAGGTCGGCACGGAGTTCTACTCGGTCGCCGGAGCCGAGCGGGTGCGAGACGTGCTGCCCACCTTCACGCGGGGCCGCGCGCTGGTCGGCGTGTGCGGCGCGCCGTTCAAGTGCCCGCCGGCGCCGAGCGAGGCCGCCCTCCTGCTGCACGACTTCCTGACCGAGCGCGACCTTCGCGACGGGTGCGAGATCACCCTCGCCATGCCGTTCAGCACGCCCGTACCGCCGTCGCCCGACACGTCGGCCGCTCTGCTCGAGGCGTTCGAGGAGCGCGGCATCGAGTTCGTCGCCGGCCGGCGCGTCGCCTCGCTCGACCCTGGTCGCCGCGTCGCCGTGCTCGAGGACGGCACGGAGCTGCCGTACGACCTCTTCCTCGGCGTGCCCAAGCACCGCGCCCCCCGCGTCGTGCTCGAGAGCGGTATGGCCGAGGACGACTATGTCCCCGTCGATTCGCGGACGCTCGAGACGCGATTCCCGGACGTCTACGCGGTCGGCGACGTCGCGACTGTCGGCGTCCCGAAGGCCGGCGTGTTCTCGGAACGAGCGGCGCGCGTCGTCGCAGACACACTGGTCGCCCGGCTGACGGGAGGCGAGCAGCCCGCGGGCTACGACGGTCGCGGGTCCTGCTACATCGAGTTCGGCTCCGGCCGCGTGGGGCGCGTGGACGTCGACTTCTTCTCAGGGCCGAAGCCGACCGGCACGTTGCAGGAGCCATCGGGGGCGCTCGTGGCGGAGAAGCAGCATTTCGGGTCGAGCCGCCGCGCTCGCTGGTTCGGACACCGACCGGCCTGAGCCGCTGCCGGCTTGACATTTCAAGTCTTCAAGCGATAACTTGAACATATGGCGACCGGTGGTGCCAAGGCAGCCCTCTTCGACGCGCTTGCCTCCGTCGCGCAGGCGATCGGGAACGGTCGCCGTGCGGAGATCGTGGACGTGCTCGCCCAGGGCGAGCGCTCGGTCGACGAGCTCGCCGGTGAGATCTCGCAGAGCGTCGCGAACACGTCCCAGCACCTGCAGATCCTCGCGCGCGCGGGACTCGTGCGTACCCGCCGCGAGGGAACGCGCATCTACTACCGCCTGGCCAGCGACCGGGTCGGCGACCTGTGGGCGGCCGTGCGCGACGTCGCCGTCCGGCACGTCGCCGACGTCACCGTGCTCGCGGACGAATACCTCGGCGACGGCGGAGAGGTCGAGCACCTGTCCGCCATCGAGCTTCAGGGACGGCTCGCCCGCGGCGATGTGATCGTGCTCGACGTGCGGCCGGAGGCCGAGTACCGCGCCGGTCACATCGCCGGTGCCGAGTCCGCGCCGCTCGAGTCCCTTGAGTCACTCAGGCTGCCCCGGCGGCGGGAGATCGTCGCCTATTGCCGCGGGCCGTACTGCGTGTACGCCCACGACGCCGTCCGCCTCCTGCGGGCACGTGGCTACAAGGCCCGGCGCCTCGACGTCGGCTACCCCGAATGGCGACGCGCCGGTCTCCCGGTCGAGATCGCCAGCTGAGACGAAAGGAGCATTTCGATGGCTGACAACGACAAGGTCGTGATCAACCTGGCAACGGGCCTCGAGGACAGCGAGCGGGTCTTGGTCGCCTTCCTCGTCGGCGGCGCCGCGCTCGAGAAGGGAAAGCGCGTCGCGATGTTCCTGACCAAGGAAGCGGTTCGGCTCGGCCTCCCGGGCTACGCGGACGGGGTCGCCTGCGAGGGATGCCCTCCGCTGGCCCGCCTCTTCCAGCAGTACGCAGACGGCGGCGGCGAGCTGCTCGTCTGCCCGATCTGCTTCAGCGCCCGGAAGCTCGACGAGGGCGCGTTGGTCGCGAACGCTCGGCTCGCCGGCGCCACGCCGCTCTGGGAGTGGATCGGCGACAGCGCAACGGTGTTCAGCTACTGATGGCCGTCGACACAGACATCGACGTCGACCTGCTCAAGAGCGAGATCAGGAAGACCTACTCCAGCGTCTCCGCCGAGCCGGACCGCGACTTCATCTTCCCGACCGGGCGCGCCTGGGCGGAGGATCTCGACTACCCGCCCGAGCTCTCGAGGGTGCCCGACACGTCCGTCGCGTCCTTCGCGGGAGTCGCCAACCCGTTCTCGCTGGGACGCCTCGACCCGGGCGAGCGCGTGCTCGATCTCGGCTCCGGAGCGGGCACCGACTCGCTCGTCGCCGCCCTGATGGTCGGCGAGCGCGGCCGCGTCTCCGGGATCGACATGACGCCCGGGATGCTCGCGAAGGCCCGCGCGGCGGCCGACGAGATAGGAGCGGTCAACGTGGAGTTCGTGGAGGGCGAGGCCGAGGAGCTCCCGTTCGCCGACTCTAGCTTCGACGTCGTCGTCTCAAACGGCGTCATCGACCTGATCCCCGACAAGGACGCCGTCTTCTCGGAGCTCCACCGCGTGCTCGTGCCGGGCGGTCGCCTCCAGATCGCCGACGTCACCATCCAGCGCCCGGTCAGCGATGAGGGACGACGCAACATCGACCTCTGGACCGGCTGAATCGCCGGGGCGCTGCTGGAAGCAGCGTACGCGAACCTCCTGGAACACCACGGCTTCGAGCGCATCGAGACCGGTCAGCTCGTCGACACGTACGCCCGGTCGAAGTTCGAGGACACCCGACGCAAGGCGCAGAAGTTCGGCGCCCGCGGGACGACGGTGAAGGCCTACAAGCCGAGCCGGTGAGCCTGCGGCGAAGCCGCGCTTGCGCTCGGTCAGGACGCGCCGACCAGCGCGGTCAGGGTCGCGAGCTGTGACTGCAACGAGCCGCAGATCTGCTCGCAGAGGGCGAAGACGCCCTCGTCGGCGATCCGGTAGTAGACGTGTGTGCCTTGCTTGCGGCGGGCGAGCATGCCCGACTCGACGAGCACGGCCAGGTGCTTGGAAACGTTCTGCTGACCGGCGCCGAGCTCCTCCGCGAGTGCGGACACGCTGAGCTCCTGATCGCGCAACAGGTCGAGGATGCGCACGCGCATCGGATCAGCGAGCGCGCGAAAGCGCCGGGCGATCAGTTCGGCGAGCTCCTCGGGCAGCGGATGGGGAAGCATCACATGGCATTCTAGCATTTAAAACTGTTTAGTTGTAAAGTAGTGTATGCTTCTCAGACGAAACGTCGTAGAGGGGAGTCGCACGTGGCTGTCGCCGAAGCACCAATCGCTGTCCCGGCCGAGCGTCCAGAGGCCGTCGGCCCGATCGGGCGGCTCGGTGGCTGGGCCGCCGACCACGCCCGGATGGTGGCGATCGCCTGGGCGATCGTCACGGTGGCGCTCGCCGTCTTCGCGCCGAAGGTGGAGACGGCGCTCTCCGGCGCCGGCTGGCAGGCGAACGGATCGGAGTCCGTGCAGGCACGGGCACTGATCGAACAGCACTTCCGCGGCCTCTCCAGCTCGGCGCCGGTCGTGGTCGTTCACTCGCCGACGCTGACGGTCGGCTCACCCGCCTTCCAGGGAACGGTCGCACGCGCGGAGAGGATCCTCCGTTCCGACCCCCGCATCTCGACCGTCGTACCGCCCCGGCCCGGCGTCTCGATCAGTCGCGACCGGCACACGGTGCTCGTCGTCGCCGGCGCCAGGCGCGATCCGACGGCGATGGTCGCCGCCGCCGACTCGCTCAAGGGCAAGATGCGGCAACTCGGCACGAGCGACATCTCGGTGAGCCTCACAGGCGCGTCCGGAATGTGGTCGGACTTCAACGCGGCCAACCGGACCGCGATGATGAAGTCCGAGCTCTACTCCTGGCCGGTCACGCTCGCGATCCTTGTCGTCGCCTTCGGATCGCTGGTCGCCGCGGGGTTGCCGCTGCTCCTGACGATGCTCGGCCTGCTCGCAGCGGCGGGGCTGCTCGCGCTCCTCACGCATGGCTTCGAGATCTCGATCTGGGCGATGAACTTCGCCCTGATGTTCGCGCTCGCGCTCGGCATCGACTACGCCCTCTTCGTCGTCCACCGCTTCCGCGGCGTGCTCTTCGGGTCGAAGCACTCGGTGCGCGACGCGGTCGCGATCACGATGGACACCGCGGGCAAGGCCGTCCTCTTCTCCGGTCTGACGGTCTTCGTCTCGCTCTCAGCTGTGATGCTGGTTCCGAGCCCGGCCTTCCGCTCGATGGCGCTCGGGATCATGCTCAGCGTCGCGTTCGTTCTGGCCGCGACGCTCACGCTCCTCCCGGTCGTGCTCGCGAAGCTCGGCCCGCGGGTCGACTCGCTGGCGCTGCGCTGGGTGCACTCGGGCGAGCACCGCTCGGCCCGCTTCGCCCGCTGGGGCGAGCGGCTCTGGCGGCGCCCCCACCTCTACGGACCGGCCGCGACGCTCATCCTCGTGCTGCTCGCGCTGCCCGTGCTCGGGCTGAAGACGGGCATGCCGTCGATCAAGGTCGTGCCGGCGAGCGACGGCTCACGAGTCGGGTACACACAGGTGCAGCAGGCGTTTGGTCCCGGCGCGCCGGGCGCGCTCCAGATCGTCGCCCCGCGCGCCCGGGCCGCGCAGGTGGCCTCGGTCGCCCGGCGCGACCCGGGCATCGCGCAGGTCGCGCCGCCGCAGCCCGGAGGGGGCGGGCTCGCGTTGATCCAGGCGACGCCGAACGCCGATCCCTCCAGCGCGAGCGTCGGCCGGACGATCGACCGTCTGCGCACACACCTGCCGGCAGGCGCGCTCGTCGGCGGCGCTGTCGCCGAGAACCACGACCTGGAGGCCGCGCTCGCAGCCAAGACCCCGCTCGTGATCGGCGTGGTGCTGGCGCTCGGCTTCCTGCTGCTCCTCGTCGCGCTGCAGGCGCCCCTGATCGCCGCCCTCGGCGTCGCCACCAACCTGCTCGCCGTCGCCGCGGCCTTCGGCGTCGGGCGCCTGATCTTCCAGAACGGCCACGGCGCCGGACTGCTCGGCTTCGAGCCCCAGGGGTTCGTGGACGCATGGGCGCCCGTGTTCTTCTTCGCGATGATCTTCGCCATCTCGATGGACTACACGGTGTTCCTGCTCTCGTCGGCGAAGGAGCACTGGGACAGGACACACGACCCACACGAGGCGGCCGTCGGCGGCATCGCGCACTCGGGGCGAGTGATCTTCGCCGCAGCCGCAGTGATGGTCGCCGTCTTCTTCACGTTCGCACTGTCGGGGCCCCTGCCGCCGAAGGAGATGGGCTTCATCCTCGGAGTTGCCGTCCTCCTCGACGCGGCCCTCGTCCGGCTCGTGCTCATCCCGACGCTCCTACGCGTCTTCGGCCGGCGCGCATGGGCGCTGCCCCGCTGGCTCGACCGGCTGCTTCCCGACGTCCGCTTCGGCCACGGCTGATGTACGAACTCTGGCAGACCGAATGGTGCCCCGCGTCCCGACGCGTCCGGCAGCGGCTCACCGAACTGGGGATCGACTACCTCGCGCGACAGGTCCCGGTCGAGAAGGCGGATCGCATCCTGCTCCGCGACCGCACCGGCGCCGAGTCCATCCCCGTCCTCGTCGCGCGCTGGGGCGAGATCCTCGTGGGCGAGAACGCGATCCTCGCCTACCTCGACAACAACGAGACCGTGACGACCGACGCGCGCGTTCATCGGCTGAAGGCCGAGAAGGCGCGCCGCCGCTACCTCCAGGAGGAATGCGAATGCCCACCACAACCGGTTACACGCTGACCGCGACGACGACGGCCCGGTTCGCCGATGCCGTCGAACGCGTGCGCGCCGAGCTGAAGACGGAAGGCTTCGGCGTGCTCTGCGAGATCGACGTGCAGGCGACGCTGCGCGAGAAGCTCGGCGTCGAGCAGGAGCCGTACGTGATCCTCGGCGCGTGCAATCCGCCGCTTGCCCATGAGGCGCTCACGGCCGTGCCCGAACTCGGCACGCTCCTGCCCTGCAACGTCGTCGTCTACGAGCGCGACGGCGAGACCCACATCTCGGCGATCGACGCCGAACGCATGCTCTCGATCGTCGGGAACGACGAGCTCGCGCCGGTCGCGGCGGCGGTGCGCGAGAAACTCGCGGCCGTTGTCGATCGCGCCGGAAGCACAGCCTAGGCCGCACTGACCAAGGAGAGGACACCATGGACGTGACCACAGAGACCTTCGACCGCGACGTCATCCAGCGTTCGCACGAGCTTCCCGTCGTCGTGGACTTCTGGGCCGCCTGGTGCGGCCCGTGCCGAATGCTCGGCCCGGCGATCGAGGCCGAGGCCGAGAGGCGCGCCGGCCGGCTCGAGCTCGTCAAGCTGAACGTCGACATCGAGCCTGAGATCGCCGCCCGCTACGGCATTCAGAGCATTCCGACTGTCGCCGCGTTCCGGAACGGCGAGCCCGTAGCCGGCTTCGTCGGCGCCTATCCCCCGGCGGCGATCGGCCGCTTCTTCGACGAGCAGCTGCTCGCGAACGAGAGCGAGGCGGTCACGACGAGCGGCAGCTGAGGCGGCCGGCGGATCCTCCCGCCGTCGGGTGGGTAGTTGTCCGTCCCGCTCTCCGAGGGCGCCCCGATGGCCCCCACCCGCCCGGCGGTCACGCTTCGGGAGACATGACGCTTACGGCGACAGCCAGGTCGATCCCCGGAACGCTCCGCCAGCACGTCGTCATCGACGGCAGGCACCGTCTCGTCACCGACGAGCCCGAGCGGCTGGGCGGCGACGACAGCGGCCCGGCGCCGCACGAGCTGTTCCCCGCCGCCCTCGCCGCGTGCGTGTCGACGACCGTCGTCATGTACGCCCGAACCAAGGACTGGGACCTCGGCGAGGTCACGGTCGACGTCGACTACGACCACCAGGCGACGCCCCGAACCGTCGACATCCGCGTCGCGTTCGGCGCCGACCTCAGCGACGAGCAGCTGCGGCGACTCGACCAGGTCGCGCGCGCGTGCCCGCTGCGGCGCTCCATCGAGGCGGGCTTCGTCTTCCGCGAGTCGATCGACCGGGCGCTCGCTGCATCGTGAAGAAGCGGATCGTGATCCTCGGCGGCGGCACCGGCGGCACGATGATCGCCAACCGGCTCCGGCGCCATTTCGACGCTGACGAGGCCGACATCCACGTCGTCGACCGCGACGACCGGCACGTGTACCAGCCCGGGCTCGTGTTCGTCCCCTTCGGCCTCGCCGAGGTCGACGAGATCGTGCGCCCGCGGCGGCGCCAGCTCCGGCGGGGCGTCCTCTTCCACGAGGCCGAGGTCGAGTCCGTCTCGCTCGACAGCGACGAGGTGCAGCTCGACGACGGAACGGCGCTCCCGTACGACGTCCTCGTCGTCGCGACGGGGACGCGGCTCCAGCCGGAGGAGACCGAGGGGCTTTCCGGGCCCGGGTGGAACGAGCGCGTCTTCGGCTTCTACGCGGCGGAGGACGCGGCCGCCCTGCGCGGCGCCCTCGACCGCTTCGACGGCGGCCGCCTCGTCGTGAACGTCGTCGACATGCCGATCAAGTGCCCGGTCGCACCGCTCGAGTTCGCGTTCCTCGCGGACTGGCACCTGCGCGAGCGCGGCATCCGCGCCCGCACCGAGCTCGTGTACGCCACGCCGCTCGACGGTGCGTTCACGAAGCCGATCGCCTCGGAGCACCTGGGCTCGCTGCTGGCCGAGAAGGACATCCAGCTGGTCACCGAGTTCAACGCCGGCGAGGTCGACGGCATCGGCGGGAAGCTGACGTCCTACGACGGACGCGAGCTCGACTTCGACCTGCTCGTCTCCGTCCCGCTTCACGGCGGCGCGAACTACGTCGAGCGCTCGCCCGGCCTCGGCGATGCGCTGGGGTTCGTCCTGACGGACAAGCACACGCTCCAGGCCGCCGCGAAGCCCAACGTCTTCGCGCTTGGCGACGCGACCGACCTCCCGACCTCGAAGGCCGGCTCCGTGACCCACTTCGAGGCCGAGGTGCTCGCCGAGAACGTCAGGCACTTCCTCCGCGACGAGGAGCTCGTCGCGACCTACGACGGGCACGCCAACTGCTTCATCGAGACCGGCTTCCACAAGGGGCTGCTGATCGACTTCAACTACGAGATCGAGCCGCTCCCCGGCCACTTCCCCATGGCGTTCGGACTGCCGCTGCTGCGCGAGTCGCGGCTGAACCACCTCGGGAAGCTGGCCTTCCAGTGGGTCTACTGGCACGCGCTGCTGCCCGGCCGTCCGATCCCCGGGATCGGCCCGGAGATGCCCACGGCCGGCAAGAAGCTCGACCTCGTTCACGCCTGAGAGAGGAGACCGACATGACCATGACCCTGATCGCCGACGCGCCGGTCGACATCGACGCCGAAGGGTTCCTGACCGACCCCGGCCAGTGGAACGAGCAGATCGCCGAGGCGATCGCCGCGCAGAACGGAATCCCCGAGCTGACCGACCGCCACTGGCTGGTCGTCCGCTTCATGCGCGAGCGCTACCTCGCCACCGGGACGGCGCCGTCGATCCGCTCGCTCGGCAAGGAGTCCGGCGTTCCGGTCAAGGAGCTGTATCAGCTGTTTCCGAAGGGCCCGGCGAAGCTCGCTGCCAGGATCGGCGGGATCCCGAAGCCCAAGGGCTGCATCTAGGGAGGAGCGGACATGAGCGAACTGCTTGAACATCCAGAGACCGCTGTCCACGCCGAGCCGAAAACGATCGAGAAGGTCGCGATCGTCATCTCGAAGGGCTCACTCGAGGGCATCTACCCCGGCCTGATCATGGCCAACGGCGCCCGCATGGAAGGCATCGACGCCGACCTCTTCTTCACCTTCTTCGGCCTCGACGCGATTCGCAAGGACCGCTACGAGAAGATCAAGGTCGCAACCGTCGGCAACCCCGGCATGCACCTGCCCACGCTGATCGGGGCCATCCCAGGGTTCTCGGCGCTGGCCACCAGGATGATGAAACGCCAGATGGAGAAGATCGATATCCCGCCGATCCCCGAGTTCATCGAGCTCGTGGCCGACTCCGGGACGCGCCTCTTCGCCTGCAAGGCGACCGTCGACATGTTCGGCCTGAGCATGGACGACTTCGTCCCACAGGTGGACGACATCATCAGCGTCGGCGAGTTCTACGAAAAGGCCGTCGGCGGCCAGATCATCTTCACCTGATCGAGCAGACCCGTCAGCTCACGGGGAGAACAGCCGGTCGAGCGCCACCACGGCCTCGTCGGAGATCGGGACGAGCTCACCGAGCGCGCGGGCGTTGACGAGCGCCTCGGCGGTCGACTCGAGCACCTCGAGCCGGTCGAAGGCCTCGAGCACGCTCGTCCCGGTGACGAGGACCCCATTGCTCTCGAGGATCGCGGTCGGCGTCTCCGGCGAGACGAGCTCCGCGAGCTCCCCCGGCCGCTCGAACTGGAGCCGGAAGGGAGCCCACTGTGGCGTCTTCACGACGACGTGGCTCTCCGGGATCGTGCGCGTGTCGGGGACGGCCCCCACGAGGCTGAATGCGGTGGCGTTGACGGGCGCCGCGTTGATGACCGACTGGACCGCCGGATGGCGCCGGTAAGCCTCGCCGTGCAGGTGCGCGGCGTGGCTGGGCCGCGTCCCCGGCTCCGCCCGGCCGCCCTCGACGAGGACGAGGTCGCCCGGCTCTAGCTCGGCCCGGTCGGCATGGTGCGGCGTGATCAGAAAGCTGTTCTCGCCGGCGCGAGCCGAGAAGGTGCCGTGCGCGCTGATGAAGAGCCGCTGGCGGTAGCCACGGCGCACGAACTGTGCAAGGAGCTCGCGGAGCTCGAGCTCGGCGAGCGTGACCGGCTGTCGCCGAGTCGCGGTCTCGACGTGCCCGCGCCCGGCGGCGGCCTCCAGGTCGGCGTCGGTCAGCCTCGCGATCGGCCCGCCGAGCAGCGACGCCTTCACGATCGTCTTGCCGGCGAACTCGAACGTCTCGAACCGCCGGAATGCCTCCGCAAGGTCCGTGCCCACCACCACGACACCGTGGTTCTCGAGCACGACGCAGTCATGGCCCTGGAGCAGCGCCTCGGCGATCCGATCGCCGAGCGCCGCGCTGCCGGGGAGCTCGTAGGGCGCGAACCCGCCGTCGCCGCAGATCCGGGCCGCCTGGTGGAGGACGCGCGTGTCGGGCGCTCGGTGCACGGCGCTGAATGCGACGAGCGCGACGGGATGCGCGTGCAGTACCGCCCCGACGTCCGGCCGCGCCCGGTAGATCGCCTGGTGGAGCGGAAGCTCCGACGAGGGCGGTGCCGTCCCCTCCCACGCCCCGTCGGGGCGCACCTCGGCGATGTCCTCGCGACGGAGCGTCCCCTTGTCGATGCGCGCCGGCGTGATCCAGATCTCCCCCGCTTCGCCGCGGACGGAGATGTTGCCGCCGGACGTGGTGGTCATTCGGTAGCGGTAGACCCGGTCCATGCAGTGCTGGAGCGCGTCACGGGGATGCAACGGCGTCACGTTGCCCCTCCGCGGCCTTCGCCCCGCGCAAAGCGAGCGGCCCCCCGCCTCGCCTCGTCGAGCATCTGCGAGCCCCGGGCGAACTCCTGGGCGAGCGCCTCCCCGGGCGGAAGCCCGAGCCCGCCGTACACGGAGAGCCGGTCCGCGCACATCGTCTGCTGCGGGAAATCGGCCAGCTCGCGCGCGAACTCCTCCGCCGCCTCGCGCGCCGCGCCGCGCGGGACGACGCGGTCGGCGAGGCCGATCCGCAGCGCCTCGTCTGCGCGGACGGGCCGGCCGGTGAGGATCAGGTCGAGGGCATGGCCGAGGCCCACGATGAGCGGTAGGCGCACCGTTCCGCCGTCGATCAGCGGTACGCCGAAGCGGCGGCAGAACACGCCGAGCACCGCGTCCTCCTCGACGACGCGCAGGTCGCACCAGCACGCGAGCTCCAGCCCGCCCGCCACCGCGTGGCCGGCGACGGCGGCGATCACGGGCTTCGACAGCACGAGCCGCGAGGGCCCCATCGGCCCGTCGCCGTCGGGCTCCACGCGATTGTCCATCAGCTTCAGGTCGGCGCCGGCGCAGAACGTGCCGCCCGCGCCCCAGAGGACGGCGACCGCGGCGTCCGGGTCGGCGTCGAACGCCCGGAACGCGTCCGCGAGCGCCTTAGCCGTGTCGCGGTCCACTGCGTTCCGAGCCTCGGGCCGGTCGACGACGACCGTCGTCACCGGACCGGCGCGCTCAGATCGGACACTCATGGTCAGCGCGCGCACGACGGCCGGGCGGCGCCGTCGAGCGAGGCGGTGCGGAGCACTGCCCAGTCCGCGGCGCTCGTCTGGAGGAATGCGTACAGGCTGATCCCCTGCGCACCGCACTGCGACACCGCGCGGACGAACCCGGCCAGCGTCGCCGCGGGGATGTGGTGCGCGCTGCCGCCGATCATGTGGACGAGCATCTGCCGCCCGCCGGTGTGCGCCCGAAGTAGCGTCATCGCGTCGTGGGCATAGGCGTACGCGGCCCGCGCCGAGTGGGCGGAGTAGCTGAAGTACGCCATCGGCAGGATGGCGTCGAACGACCGTGCGAGCTCCGCGTACGGGAAGCCGGGCCAGTAGTGCGGATGGCGGCGGATCCCGACCGGGGACGGGATGATCGCGCCGAGCGGATAGTTCCGTGGGGCCACGCGTCGCAGCAGCGCGGTCAGGGTGAGCAGGCGCGCGTTGCGCACGGCGACGTTCCGGACGATGCTCGCCTCGATGTCGAGCGCGAAGCCGTCGAACGCCTGGTCTGAGGCGGAGCGGAAGCGAAGGGCGGCGAGCGTGCGCCGCGCATCGAGGCGCGGCTTCGCGAAGCCGGGGAGGTACCAGGCGACGACGCGGAGGCCGGCCGCGTGCGCCGCGTCGACGAACCGGCCGAGGGCCGCGGGCCGGATGATGGCCGCGCGCTGGCTGTAGTTCGACGTCTGGAGGTAGAGCGTCCGGACGTCGGCCGCCTTCGCCTGCGCGACCAGAGCGCCCGGGTTCTTCCAGGCGTCCTTCGCGAAGATGTCGAGCCACGACCCTAGGCCGCCGTACACGGCCGCAGCGGTGGCGGGCGGCAGTGTCGTGCGCTGCGCCGGGGCGGCCTGGATCGCGGCCGGCACGGTGAGCAGCACGGCGAGACCCGCGAGATATGCCACGCGCCGGCCCATCCCGGAGACCGTATCGCGGCCCCGGACCCGGGGGGCGGAATCCCGGGGCCTTCGTCCGCGTTAGAGCCGAACGTGCGTGCAGTCGCGATCGAGCGCAAGGGCGGCCCCGAGGTGATGGAGGCCGTCGACCGGCCGGCCCCCGAGCCCGGGCCGGGCACCGTGCTCGTCGAGGTCGGCGCCGCCGGCGTCAACTACCGCGACGTCTACGAGCGCACCACACCGGGCTACGGCGGCGACCCCCCGCGCATGCTCGGGGTCGAGGGCGCCGGCACCGTCACCGCGCTCGGCGAGGGCGTCACCGATCTCCGGCTCGGCGACCGCATCGCGTGGAAGGAAGCGCCCGGAAGCTATGCGGAGCAGGTCGTCGTCGCGGTGCGCGAGGCCGTGCCCGTGCCGGACGGCGTCTCCGACGAGCTCGCCGCGGCCGCGCTTCTCCAGGGGCTGACGGCGCAGTACCTCACCACGTCCACGTACCCGATCCAGCCGGGCGACTGGGTCGTCGTCCACGCCGCGGCCGGCGGCGCAGGCCTGCTCATCACGCAGTTCGCGAAGATCCTCTCTGCGAGCGTCCTGGCGACGACGTCGACGGAGGGAAAGGCCGAGCTCGCACGCGGGGCAGGCGCGGACGAGGTCGTGCGCTACGACGAGTTACTCACGCGCGCGAAGGAGCTGACCGGCGGCGCGGGTGTCGCCGTCGTCTACGACGGCGTCGGCAAGGACACGTTCGAGACAAGCCTCCAGGCGCTCCGCCCCCGCGGCACGATGGTGCTCTTCGGCTCGTCGAGCGGCGGCCCCGCCCCGTTCGACCCGATGCGGCTCGCGCGCGGCGGCTCGCTCTACCTGACGAGGCCGACCCTCGTCCACTACACCGCGACCCGCGAGGAGCTCGTCCGGCGGGCGGAGGACGTCTTCGACTTGATCGCGGATGGGCGCCTCGCCGTCCGCATCGGCGGCCGCTACCCGCTCGAGGAAGCCCGCCGGGCGCACGAGGACCTGGAGGCCCGCCGCACGACCGGGAAGCTTGTCCTCATCCCGGAGCGCTAGGCGCGCGCCAGCTCGAGCGCGTCCTTGATCGAAAGCCCGCGACCCACCTCGATCGCCCGCGCGACGTCGTCCCCCGAGAGCGCCGCCCGCGCGCGGTCCACGTACTCGCGGCCGGGTGACTCGTCGCCGTACACGTTGACGATGCCTTCGTGCTCGGCGTAGATCTCGGCGGCCGCGGCGATCTGCACGGCCGTCGCCGGCCGCGCCTCGACTGCCTCCACACCGGCCAGTCCGATCAGCGAGAGCCCGACCCCGCGCACGCTCGCGACGTCCGTGTACGCCTGGACCGCGTCCAGGAAACACCGCCGCGCCGCCGACGGGTCGTCGTTCCGGAGGAGCGTCCACGCGGTCTCGTCCAGGATCCGCGCCTCCTCGGCGCGGTCGCCGATCGCCTCGAAGGCGGCGAGTGACTGCCGGTACAGGTCGAGGGCCTGGGCGAGATCGCCGCCGCCGGCTGCGAGCTGGGCCAGGAAGCCGAGCGTCAGGCCGGCGCCCTCCTGGTCGCCGAGCCGCTGCTGGATCCGGAGCGCGTGCGCGTATCTCTCCTGCGCCGCGTCGACGTCGCCGGCTATGGCCAGGAGCAGGCCCTCGACGGTCGAGCCGAACCCCTCCGCCCAGGTGAAGCCGATCGCCCGGCTCTGCTCGACACACTCGGCCGCCCGCGCGAGGCCTGCCTCGAGATCCAACCCGAGCAGGCCGAGGCCGTGGCACCACCCGACGATGCAGACCTCGCGGTCGGCGCCGACTGCCGCGGCCACGCGATACGCCTCGTCCCACTCCTCGTTGGCCCGCTCGAACTGGCCCAGCACCCACGACGCCAGGCCCGCCGTGATCAGCGCGCCGGCCCGGCCCGCGCTCGGGACGGCCTCGGCGTCGAGATCGAGGAACGCCTGCGCGTACTCGCGGAGGGTGAGGTTCTTCCCGCGGATGTGCCAGTAGAGGTAGAGGTCGCCGCTCATCGCCATTCCCTGCTCGAGCGCGGCGGCGTCGCCGTCCCGCGCCGCCGCCAGGAGCGTGTCGAGCGCCGCCTGGAGGTTCGCGTCCTCGGCGATGCCGCGCTCGATCGCGCCGAGCTGGTCGGTGCCCTCGACGCCGTCGCGAATCTCGCGCGCGAGCTCGGCGTAGCGGCCGGCGTGGCGCCGCGCAAGCTCCGCCGTCTCGCCCGCGGCTTCGAGCTGCTCGCGCGCGTACTCGCCGATCGTCTGCAGCATGCGCAGCCGGCCGTCCGCCTGTACCAGCGCCTTGTCGACGAGCGACTCCAGGTCGTCGAGCGTGGACGCGCCTGCATCCGCGCAAACGGCCTCGAGGTCCGTGAGCTCACAGCCGCCGGCGAAGACGGCCATGCGCCGGAACAGCCGCTGCTCGGCCTCGGTGAGCAGCGAGTGGCTCCAGTCGATCGTGCCGCGCAGCGTCTGCTGCCGCGTCGGGCGGTCGCGGGCGCCGGACGTCAGTGTGTCCAGAGCGTGGTCGAGCCGCGCAAGGAGCGCGTCCGGGGGCATGAGGCGCAGCCTCGCGGCGGCGAGCTCGAGCGCAAGCGGCAGCCCGTCGAGGCGCCGGCAGATCGCCGAGACCGTCCCCGCGTTCGCCGCCGTCAGGACGAACCCGCTGCCCGCGCGCGCGGTGAACAACGCCTCGGCCGCAGGCAGCTCGAGCGGGTCCAGCGCGTATTCGCGCTCGGCCGCGATCCGGAGCGGAGTCCTGCTGGTGACGACGACCTGCAGTCCCGGGCAGCGCTCGACAAGCCAGGCGACCTCGGGCGCGGCGGACACGATCTGCTCGAGGTTGTCCAGGAGCAGCAGCGCCCTCCTGTCGGCGATCAGGGCGACGACGCCCTCGCCGAGCGTGCGCCCCTCGGCCTCCTTCACGTCGAGCACGTCCGCGAGCGAGGGCAGGAAGTCGGCGGGATCGGTCAGGTCGGCGAGCGGCACGAACGCGACGCCGCCGAGGAACTCCGGCGCGAGCAGCCGGCCGAGTTCGACGAGGATTGTGGTCTTGCCGACGCCACCCGGTCCGGTGATCGTGACGACCCGGCGCTCCCGGACGAGCTCGGCGAGCGACGCGAGGTCAGCGTCCCGGCCGACCAGCGGAGCGCCGAGGCCAGGCAGGTCGCCCGACAGGCCGAATCGCTCCCCCTTGCCCTCGAGCGCACCGGCATGCGGCACGACGAGACCCTCGGCCGCGACCGCGTAGAGCTCGAACGGCCGCCCCACGTTCTTCAGCCGGAAACGCCCGAGGGAGACGAGCCCGACGCCGCTCTGGTTCTTCACCTGGTCCTGCGCGGCGTCGGAGAGCATGACCCCACCGGGCACGGCGAAGGACTCGATGCGCGCAGCGATATTGACGGCGTCGCCGGTGAGCCGCTCGGGCTCGACGATCACCTCGCCCACGTGGACGCCGACTCTGACGGGGATCTCCGCGGCGCCCAGCTCGCGCTGGGTCTCGACCCCGGCCCGGACAGCGGCGAGCGCGCTCGGGAACATGCTCATGCTCCCGTCGCCGAGGCGCTGGACGATCGTCCCACCGAACGCGTCGTGGTGCCGCTCCAGCGCGCTCCAGTACCGGTCGCGCTGCTCGAGCCCGAGCCGCTCGTCCGCCTGAAGCAGTGCCGTGTAGCCGACCATGTCGGTGAACATCACCGCCACGAGCCGCCGGTCGAGCGCGTCTCGCACGCGGCGACCCTATCGCGGTGTCGCGGTGTCGCGGTGTCGCGGTGTCGCGGTCTCGTGGTCGCGATGTCAGCGAGCGGCGCCGGCCGGCGCGCGCGGGGCGAGCCGGGCGTGCACGAACTGCACCGCCATCGCTCCTTCCCCCACCGCGGTCGCGCAGCGCTTGGTCGACCCGGAGCGGGCGTCGCCCGCCGCGAAGACACCGGGGAGGCTCGTCTCGAGCAGGTAATCGCCGCCCGCTGCGCCCCCGGTGAGGATGAAGCCGTCGTCGTCGCGCGCGACATCGTCACCGATGATCCAGTCGGTGCACGGCAGCGCGCCGAGGAAGAGGAACAGGAACGAGAGCGGCACCCGCTCGCCGTCGGTGAGCGTCACGGCCTCGAGCCGCCCGCCGTCGCCGTGCAGCTCGGCGATCTCGCTCCGGTCGCGGACGGCGACGCCGTAGCGCTCGAGCTCGCGCACGAGGTAGTCCGACATCGTCTCGCGGAGGTCGGCGCGCCGGTGCAGGAGCGTAACGAGGGCGCCGCCCCGGGCGAGCCAGACAGCGGCCTGGCCCGCGGAGTTGCCGCCGCCGACGACGCCGACGCGCGACGCGCCGCACAGCGCGCCCTCCGGCGGCCCGGCGGCGTAGAAGACGCTCGTTCCTTCGTAGTCGGCGAGGCCGTCGACCGGGAGGCGCCGGTACTGCGCGCCCGTCGCGAGCAGCACGGCGAGGGCGACGATCTCGCGGTCCTCGTCGAGGCGCACCACGTAGCCGTCCTCGACCCGCTCGAGTGACTCGGCGCGGTACGGCGTCGCCGTGCGGCCGCCGAACTTGCGCGCCTGCGTGACGGCGCGGCCCGTCAGCTCGGCGCCGGTGATGCCGGCCGGGAAGCCGAGGTAGTTCTCGATCCGCCGCGACGATCCCGCCTGACCGCCGAGCGCCGTGCTCTCGACGACGAGCGTGTTCAGCCCCTCCGACGCCCCGTACACGGCCGCGCCGAGGCCGGCCGGGCCGCCGCCGACGATCAGCAGGTCGACCTCCTCGCGGGGCGCGAGCTCGAGGCCGATCCCGAGCCGGCGCGAGACCTCGCCCGTCGAGGGCCCACGAAGCTCGACGCCGCCCGGGAGGCGGACGAGCGGCAGGCTCGCCGCGTCGAGCTCACCGACGAGGGCGGCGGCCTCCGTGTCGTGCGCGGGGTCGCGCCAGGTGAACGGCAGCTTGCTGCTGCGGGCGAAGTCGAGCATCTGGCGGGTCGCCGCCGAGGAGTGTGGCCCGACGATCTCCACGCCGATGCCGTCGACGCGCTGCAGCAGCTCGCGGCGCGCGATGAAGGTCGAGAGCAGCAGGTCGCTCAAGGGGCCGTCGTCGAACAGGAGCGGCCGGAGCGCGTCGCGGTCGACCGCGATGTAGCGCAGCGGCTGCGTCGCGACGGCGGTCAGGAACACCGTCTGCCCGGTGAGCAGGTTCAGCTCGCCGAGGAAGCCGGACGTCCCGTGCCGGACGATCTCGTGCCCGGCCGGATCGAGGATGGCCACCTCGCCCTCGACGATCGCGATGAGCGGGTAGCGCCGGTCGCCGACCGTGAACAGGACGTCGCCCGGCTTCGCCGTGCGCTCCTCGCCGAGCTCGGCGAGCGTTGCGAGCTGCGACCGGGAGAGGGAGGGGCTCGCGCCTGCCATCCAGCGAGGGTAGTCGCGGGGCGCGGGTCTACCGCGCTAGGCCGCGATGCTCGCGCGTGCGCGGGCGACTCTCACCGCGGCGGACAGCGTGTCGATGTCGTAGGCGCCGTAATGGCGTCGCCCGTTGATAAAGAACGAGGGCGTGCCGGTGACGCCGCTGAGGTCGGCGCTGTCCACGTCCTCGGCGATGCGCGGCGCCGTCGTGTGGCGGCGCAGGTCCTCCTCGAACCGGTCGACGTCGAGGCCGAGCTCCTCCGCGTAGCGGACGAGGTCCGGCTCCTCGAGCGTGTCCTGGCGGGTCAGGAGCAGCTCGTACATCGGCCAGAACGCGTCCTGGCGCGCCGCTGCCTCCGCGGCCTCGGCCGCCAGCTGCGTGTGCACGTGGACGTCGTTGAGCGGCAGGTGCCGCCAGACGTAGCGCAGGTCGCCGAAGTCGGCGAGCAGGTCGCGGATAACCGGCTCGGCGCGGCCGCAGTACGGACACTCGAAGTCGCCGTACTCGAGCAGCGTGATGGGCGCGTCCATCGGCCCGCGGATGTGGTCGCGCTCGGGGTCGACCGGCACGGCGAGGTCGATGATCGGCTCCGACCCGCCGAGAACGGCGGTGATGCGCCGCTCCCAGGGGAGCCGGCGCACAAGCCGGAAGACGACCGCCGATACCAGCGAGGCGGCGACAGCCGCCCCGAGGACGCCGGCCTTCGCCTCGTCGAGCGCGTCACCCGTGAACGCAATGTCGGCGATCAGGAGCGAGACCGTGAAGCCGATCCCGGCGATGGCGCCGCCGCCGACGAGCGCGCCCCACCCCACCGGCGGCCGCAGCCGCCCGCGGGTCAGCCGCGTGACGAGCCACGACGCGCCGACGATGCCGATGGGCTTGCCGACCACGTAGCCGACAATGATCCCGAGCGTGATCGGCGACGTCGCCGCCCGCCTGAGAAAGCCGGCGTCGAGGGCGATCCCGGCGTTGGCGAGCGCGAAGAGCGGGACGATGACGAAGCTCGTCCAGGGGTGCAGCACCTGCTGGAGCCGCTCGTTCGGGGAGATCGTCCTGGCGACGCCGGCGCGCGCGCTGCGGGCGAGCTCGGGCGTCGGCTGCTCGCGGAACATCCGGAACAGGTCGGTCGCCTGCTCGAGATCGCCGCGCGCGGGCGCCGTGGCGTATGTGATCAGGCCCATGGCGAGGCCGATCACGATCGGGTCGACACCGGACTTGGAGAGCGCGATCCACGCTGCCGTGCCGAGCACGAGGCAGCTCGCGCCGCGGCGCACGCCGAGCCTCGGCAGGGCGAGGATGAGGACGAAGATCGCGAAGGCGATGCCGAGCGCGGTCATGTCGATCGAGGCCGCGTAGACGGTCGCGATCACCGCGATCGCCGCCAGGTCGTCGACGACGGAGAAGGTCAAGAGGAACGCGCGCAGCCGGAACGGAACGCGCCGGCCGACGAGCGCGAGCAGCCCCAGCGCGAACGCGGTGTCGGTCGACATCGCGACGCCCCAGCCGCTCCTCGAGGAGCTGCCGGCGTTGATCGCGAGAAAGATCGCGATGGGCACGATCATGCCGCCGATGCCGGCGGCGAGCGGGATGGCGGCGCGGGAGCGCTCGCGCAGCTCGCCGAGGTCGAACTCCCGCCGGGCCTCGAGCCCGATGACGAAGAAGAAGAGCGTCATCAGCCCGCTGTTTACCCAGTAGCGCAGCGGGTGCGAGAGCCCGTGATCGCCCAGGCTGATCGACAGCGTCGTCCGCTCCCACACGCGGACGTACGAGTCGAGGTCGACGTTCGCCCAGAGGAGCGCGGCGGCGACCGCGGCGACGAGGACCATCGCGCTGCCGGCCTCCGTGCGCAGGAACATCCGCAGGGGCGTCTCGAGGTTGCGCGCCCACGCGGTGCGGCCGCTGTAGCCGGGCTCGACGGCGCTTGTGGCCATGCGGGAACGCTACTCAGCGGTGCGCGATGTAGAGCGACTGCGCGCCGCGGCCGACCAGGCGCTCGCGGTCATAGAGGCGCGACGCGGCAAGCCCGAAGCCGCGCGGGTCGACGCGGGTGTGGGCGTCGAGGCAGATCCACTCACCCTCGGGGACGGCCGCCACGTGGACGGTCAGCTCCGGGTTGATGAAGAGCCAGTCCGTCCAGGGCAGCACGTTCGAGACGCCGTTGCCCGAGTCGGCGAGGATCAGCAGCCGCTGGAGCCCCGTCGGCTCCTCGTCGGGTAGCAGTGGGTAGCGCATCCGGCCCCAGATCGTCGCCGGCCCCGGCTCGCCGGGCCTCCCACCGGCCGGCCGCCACTCCATCGCCTCGAGGTACCCGCCGCGCCCACCCGGCCAGGCGACCGCCTGGGCCGGGAAGGCGGGCACGTCCTCCACGATCGGGGGGTGCGGCGGCAGGTCGAGCTCGGCGGCGCGGATGCGCCATGCATGCGCGCGCATGACTGGACGGCCGTCCGCATCGAGCTCTGCGTCGACGAGCTCGACGCTCCGTCCCGGCCGGAGGACACGACTGCGAACCGTCAGCTCGGCGACCGGCACCGCGCTCAGGATCTCGACGGTGACTCGCACGACGGTCGCCGGCCAGGAGGGCGACTCGGCCTCGATCGCCCGCGCGAGCAGGGCCGCGGGCGGGCCGCCGTGCTGCGCGACGGGATCCCACGGCCCGACCGTGTGCTCGGTGGAGCGGTAGCGGCCGCCGCCGAGCGGCTCGAAGAAGCTGCCCGCGTTCACCTCAGCTGAGACTACGCATACGCTCGCGCTTCCAGTTCGAGGAGCAGGAAGAGATGACGCGGGCACAACGGCAGCTTCCTCCAGACGCCGAACATCCGCGTCCCGCAGCCGCCGGGGCTGAGGCTGCCGCCGCCCGAGGACGGCGTGAAGGCGCTGCAGCAGCAGCTGATCGAGCTCGGGTACCTCCTGACCCGGAGACGACGACGGGCGGTTCGGCCCGGCGACGAGCAACGCGATCCTGGCCTTCCAGAAGTGGGAGGGCCTGCGCCGCAGCGGGGCGATGGACGACGCGACCCAGGCGCGCCTCGTGACCGCGCAGCGCCGCTTCCCCGCACGCGCGGCCCCGCGGGCCGGTGGGCCGAGACCCTGCTCGACCGCCAGGTCGCGCTCCTCATCACGGACAACGCGGTCACGCGCACCATCGCGGTCTCGACGGGCAGGCCGGGGACGCCGACGCCGCCGGGGAGCTACCGCGTCTACGCGAAGATCCCGCGCTGGTGGTCGGTGCCCCTCCGTGAGTGGCTGCCGTGGGCGCTGCCCTTCGTCGGCGGGATCGCCTTCCACGAGTTCCTCGTCGTCCCGCCGTACCCGGCGTCGCACGGCTGTGTGCGCCAGTCGTACACGGTCGCGCGGTGGATGTACAACTTCGCCAGCGTCGGGATGCCAGTCAGGGTGCTCGCCAAGTCCTGAGCCTGCGACGGCGGCTGCGCTCGCCCGGCGCGGGGCGGGGCGGCTGCCTCTTACCGCAGCGCCTCGTACTCGTCGTCGGTGAGCTCGAGCTCCAGCGCGGAGAGGTTGTCGCGCAGGTGGCTCATCGAGAGCGTCCCCGGGATCGGCAGCATCGCCGGCGAGCGGCGCAGCAGCCAGGCGAGCGCGACCCGCGGCGGGCTCACGCCGCGGCGTCGCGCGATCTCGGCGAGCGCCGGCTTGCCGCCGCGTAGCGGGAAGTAGGGCACGAAGACGACGCCCCCGGCCTCGCACCAGTCGACGACGTCGTCCGAGCTCCGCTCCGACAGGTTGTAGGCGTTCTGCACGGCGGCGATCGGGACGACCGTCCGAGCCCGCTCGATCTCGGCGACGCCGACGTTGGACAGGCCGACGTTCCGGATGCGCCCCGCGTTGCGGTGCTCGGCGAGCGCCGCCATGCTCTCCTCGATCGGCGTCTCGGGGTCGACGCTGTGCAGGTAGTAGAGGTCAATCGTCTCGGTGCTGAGGCTGCGCAGGCTCTGCTCGATCTGCGTGGCCAGCGCCTCGGGGCGGCCCTCGCCGGGACGGCGCCCGCCCTTCGTCGCAACGACGCAGCCGGCCGGCGCCGGCGTCAGCCCCGCTCCGATCCCCAGCTCGCTCGCGCCGCGCGTGTAGACGTGCGCGGTGTCGATGTGCCGGAGGCCCGCGGTGACCGCGCCCTGCACGAACCGGATGTGCTCCTCGCTGTCGGTGAGCCGGTTCGTGCCCATCCCGATCCGCGGGACCTCGGTGTCGCCGAGCACGATCGTCCGGGGTACCGTCACGACGTGAAGCAAAGCATCTCGCTGATCACGCTCGGCGTAGCCAACTACGCGCGCGCGAAGGCGTTCTACGAGGCGCTCGGCTGGACGGTCGCCTACGACGTCGAGGAGACGGCGTTCTTCCAGGCGAACGGCGTCGTCCTGACTCTCTGGGCGCGCGACAAGCTCGCCGTCGACACGGGCGTCGAAGACGACGGCTCACGCTGGAGCGGCGTCACGCTTGCTCACAACGTCGGCTCGCGCGAAGAAGTCGACGCGGTCATCGAGCAGGCGCGGCGAAACGGAGCCGAGATCAGCCGTGAGCCGGCCAAGACGTTCTACGGCGGCTACGCCGGCGTGTTCCGCGATCTCGACGGGCACGCGTGGGAGGTCGCGCACAATCCTGGCTTCGGGCTCGGGCCCGACGGCAGCGTCACGCTGCCGGGCTAGGACTTCCTCGGCGGGTGACGCCGCGATGGTCGGGCGGCTTCCCGATGGGGGTTCGAGCGGCGCGAACCGGCCCTCGCTGGACTGCCCTCGCCGGCCGGAGCCTCGGCGGCGCCAGGGGCGGGATACGACCGGTCGTCAGGCTGAGTGGCCGCATCAAGGCAGCGTGGGGACGCACGATCACGTTCCGTCGGAGCACGGTGAAACCCGGCGTCTACGCGTTCGCCATCCGCTTCTCGGCCGCGATGAGCCCGTCGCGCGTGACGGTGCTGGTGAGCAGGCCGTTCCGAGTCACGCCGACTCGACGCTGATCGCACTTCATTCGGCGCGGGCAACGCCTCGATCCGTGGGGCGCTGCGGGCCGACCCGTGAATCGTCCCAACGGGGTGACGGCGACCCAGGACGGTGCCGCGAGAGTGCCGCTGATGGCCGACGCAACCGGCGACTTCCTCGACGCCCTCCTGCTGCTGCGCACGATGCTCGGCCTCGAGCCGCGCGGCGAGTACCTCGTCGTCGACCCCGCGCTGCCCGAGTCGATCGGACACCTCGAGCTGCTCGACATCCGCGGCCGCTGGGGCCGCGTCGACGCATTCGGGCGCGGCCGCATTCGGCCGTGAAGAGCCCGCAGAGTGGGATCTTCGCGCTGGGCACCGCGTCCCACGCCTACCTCGAACTCGATGCCGCCGGTGCGGCCGACGCCCTCGTCGCCGCCGTCTGCTCGCTGCGCGAGCCGAGGACGACGATGGGCGGGGTCAACCTGGTCGCCGGTTTCCGCCCCGAGCTCTGGCGGCGCGTGACGCCCGAGGACGCCCCGGCCGACGTGGGCGGCTTCGACGAGGACATCGTCGGCACAGACGGCTACGTCATGCCCGCGACGCAGCACGACGGCGTCCTGTGGCTCTCGGGGAGCGCGTACGACATTGTCTTCGACGTGGCACGGAACGCGATCGCCGAGCTCCGGGGCATCGCAACCGTCGCCGAGGAGACCTCCAGCTGGCCGTACCAGCACGATCGAGACCTGACCGGCTTCATCGACGGCAGCGAGAACCCGACGCTCGTCGACGCTCCGTCGACCGTGCTCGTGCCCGAGGGCGAGCCGGGCGCGGGCGGGACGATCCTGCTGCTGCAGAAGTGGGAGCACGAGGCCGCCGCGTGGGAGTCGCTGCCAATGACCGAGCAGGAGGCCGTCATCGGCCGGACGAAGCTCGACAGCGTCGAGCTCGATCCCCGGCCGGAGGACTCACACGTCGCGCGCACAGACCAGGACGACTTCGGCCACATCTTCCGGCGCAACATGCCGTACGGGACGGTGACCGAGCACGGGACGATGTTCGTCGGCTTCGCCGCGACGCAGAAGCCGCTCGACGCCATGCTCCGCAGCATGGCGGGCCTGGACGGGCCGCGCGACGCCCTGACCCGCTTCACCCGGCCGGTGACCGGCGCGTACTACTTCGTGCCGTCGACGGACTCGCTGCGCTCGCGGTAGCCGGGCGCGACGAGGTCCTCGTACTCCGGATGCCGCTGGATATAGGCGGCGATGTACGGGCAGAGCGGGACGACCTGGAGCCCCTGCCGGCGAGCGTCGTCGAGCGCGCCCCGGGCCAGGTGCGACGCGAAGCCGCGACCCTCGTGCTCCTCGTCGACCTCGGTGTGCGTGAAGGCGATCCGATCGCCGCGCCGGTGGTACGCGGAGATGCCGATCAGCGTGCCGCCGAGGCGCAGCTCGTACCGGCTCGCCTCCGGCGCATCTACGACGACCGAGTCCTCGACGGAGCCTTCTGCCGCCTCGAGCTCGTCCGTCCCGCGGAAGTACTCGATCAGCTGCCCTGCCGCGTTCGACTCGCGCGCCGGCTGGTGGTCGGCGAAGCGCCGCCGGTGCATGGCGGCGTACTCCCACGGATGCCGGTCGCGCAGGTAGGCGAAGATCTCGCGCGTCCCGCGGTAGATGCCGCCGTCGTCGCCGATCAGCACGGGAATCGAGTCGGTGCCGGCGAGCGCCTGTAGCCGCTCGCGCTGCTCCGGCCACGGCTCGACCTGCCGGGCCACGAAGTCCACGCCCAGCTCCGTCAGCACCTCGCGCACCGCCGAGGAGAACGGGCACCACTCCGCCTGCCAGAGGGTCAGGACGCCGTCGGCCACCCGGCGACGGTAGCCGACGGGTCGTCAGCCGCCCAGAAGCGAGGCCGCGGAGAAGTCGAGCACCATCAGGACGGCGGCAAGCACCATCGAGAAGACGAAGACGGCGGCGAAGACGATCAGGAGCGTCGCCGCGCTCTCGCCTTCCTCGGCGATGTGCTCGAGGTGCACGGCTTCGACGGCTGCGGTGTGAAGCGGATGTCGGAGCGCTGCGCTGGACATGCCCTGATTCTTCCCGCGCGCGCCGGGTGGAAACGCGCTCGCAGCATGTTCACAGCCGATTCTTGACCTGTTCTTAACCGCAGCGGGTTTGATCTAGCCAGTCGATCGAGTCCTAAAGAGGAGCGTGTCCATGGTTCGTATGCGACACGTGGCGCCCGTCGCCGTGGCGGCAGCTGCACTGGCCGTGGGCGGCGGGGCATGGGCCGCGAGTGGCGGGTCGTCCACGACGCCCGGTACCACGACGGTGCCCAAGACGACGACGCCTCAACAGACGACGCCGAAGCAGGCGAAGCCGCATTCGGGCCACTGCCCGAACATGGGCTCCGGCTCCGGATCGTCGAGCTCGAGCGGCGCGTCGTACGACCCGTCGATCTGACCGCAGTGGGGCGCGGGCGGCTGGGAGCCGCCCGCGTCTTCTCCTTCTAGATCAGCCGCCGCTCGTGCGCCCAGCGCGTGAGCTCGTGCCGCGACGAGAGTTGGAGCTTGCGCAGCACGCTGGAGACGTGCGCCTCGACCGTCTTGACGGAGAGGTGCAGCCGCGCGGCGATCTCCTTGTAGCGATAGCCGCGCGCGATCAGCTGGAGCACCTCGCGCTCGCGCGCCGTCAGCGTCTCCAGCTCGGCATCGGCGCCGACCGGCTCGCCCGCGCGGAACGCGTCCAGCACGAAACCGGCGAGGCGCGGCGAGAAGACGGCGTCGCCGTCGCCAACACGGACGATCGCGTCGGCGAGCTCGTCGCTCGAGATCGTCTTCGTCACGTACCCGCGCGCGCCCGCGCGGATGACGCCGATCACGTCCTCGGCCGCGTCGGACACCGACAGCGCCAGGAACTTCACGCCGGGCCGCTCGGGCGCGACCGCGGCGATCACCGCCTCGCCGCCGCCGTCGGGGAGATGGACGTCCAGGAGGACGACGTCGGGGTCCTGCTCGCGGATGAGCGGCACCGCCTCGGCGACGCTGCCCGCCTCGCCGACGATCTCGAAGCGGGCGCCGAGCTCGCCGCGCACGCCCGCGCGGAAGAGCTCGTGGTCGTCGACCAACACGATGCGCATCACGCCTCCTCCTCCCGCGGGATCGTCAGCTCGACCTCGGTGCCCTCGCCGGGCGCCGTCGTGATGATCGCGCGCCCGCCCGCACGCTGCATGCGCGCCTCGATCGACTCGGCGACGCCGCGGCGGTCGGCGCTCACGGCCGCGCGCTCGAAGCCGGCGCCGCGATCCCGCACGAACACCGAGACGGCCGCCGGGCCGACGTCGGTGTAGACGGCGACCTCGTCGACGCCCGCATGCTTGGCAGAGTTCGTCAGGGCCTCGCGCGCGGCAAGGACGAGCTGCGACAGCGGCTCGTCGAGCGGCGCATCGCCCGCGCTGGCGAGCTCGATGCGGACGCCGTAGGCGTCCTCGACATCCGCGGCTGCGTCGGCGAGTGCGCCCTCGAGTGTGGCCGCGCTGCCGTAGCCGCTGCCGTAGAGCCAGCGGCGCAGGTCGCGCTCCTGCCGGCGGGCGAGCGCGCCGACACGCTGCGCATCGCCGGCCTCGCGCTGGATCAGTGCGAGCGTCTGGAGCACCGAGTCGTGAATCCGCGCGGCGACCTCGGCGCGCTCGGCCAGGCGGATCCGCTCCGCACGCTCCGAAGCCACCTGCCACGTCCACGGGACGAGCAGGAGCAGGAGCGCACCGGCGAGCGCCCCCGGCGCGACGAGTGAGCGCGACGAGCCGAGACCGTCGAGCATGATCGCCGCGCCGGCGATCGTGAGAACGATGCCGGGGACGGTGAACTTGCCGCCGGGCCGCAGGGTGGCGCCGCGGCGGGCAAGCAGCACCACGCCCGCGACGATGAGCCCGATGCCGAGCACGGTCGCGTCGGAGAGCCCGAGCGCGAAGAGGATGGACATGGCGGCGAGCGCGACGAGCACGACGCCGAGCACGGGCCGGCGCCCGCTCGTCCAGACCCAGAGCGCGAGGTAGAGGAGGATCCCGGCGCCGCCCGCCAGCGCGAGGAACGCGAAGACGAGGCGTACGAGCGTCGCGTCGACGCCGAGCGCAGCGGCGATCCCACCGCAAACGCCGGCGACGACGCGATCGCTCTTGCTCCGCTCGAACGGGAGCGCCGGGATCCGGGTCATCCGGCCCGGACGATGTCGATGTGCCCGGCACCGACCCGTGCCGTAACGTGGATGCCTGAGCCGCCGGTGACAACGCGGGCGTCCCTGCCGTCCTGCTCGCGCCCGAGCGCGGAGATCGAGCCGGCCTTGACCTTGGCGTCGACCGCCACGGGGACGCCTTGCGGGACGATGACGCGCAGCTCGCCGATGCCGACGCTTGCCTTCACGTCCGCCGGCCGGCGGAGCGACGAGAGATCGATCTTCAGGTTGCCGATGCCGAGCTTGTACTCGGGCCGGACGCCGGCGACGGTGGCCGGTGCGTAGGCGCGGTCGCCGACGCCGTCGCCCAGCGAGACGTCGAACCAGGCGAAGGCCGCCGCGACGGCGACGACCGCCGAGACGAGCAGCACTGCGAGAACGCTCAGCGCAGCGATCGCCAGCCTGCGCGGCCGCCCGGTGCTCGAGACGAGCAGGACGACGAGGCCGACGACGGCGATGAACCAGGCGGCGCCCGCGCTCGGCCAGGTGCTTGCCTGGGACAGCACGACGAGGATCGCCAGCGCCAGCAGGCCGAGCCCGACGAGGCGGCCCGGGTGCTCCCGCCGCTCGGCGAGGGCGCGCTCGACGATCGAGGCGTCCTCGCCCTCCTTCGGCATGACCAGCACGGCGGCCACGTAGATGAGGATCCCGGCCCCGCCGAGCAGCGTCAGCACGACGAAGGCGAGGCGGAAGACGGTCGGGGTGAGGTCGAAGTAGCGGCCGAGGCCCGCTGCGACGCCGGCGATCATCCGGTCGTCCGCGGGGCGCTCGAGCCGCTTGATGCCCTGGGTATGTGTGATGTGTTCGCTCATGCCCCGAGCCTGCCTCGCACCGGGGGCCCGCACAATCCGGAAACACCCTGGTCCGACCCTACTCCGGGGCCAGGGGGGCCTGGCGCGAGGCCGGGCCGGTGCCAGGCAGGTGAACGCCACTGCGACGGTGCCAGGCTGTGTAACGGTTCCGTCACAGTGCCTGGCACCGGAGGGCCCGCGCTGCGCCGCCGCGGGAGCTACAGCGCGGGACTCTCCTGAGCCGCGTCCTCGTCAGCTTCGGGGGAAACGCCCGACCCGCGCCCGTGCCGCCGCCAGGTCGCCGCGGTGACGAGCCCGAGCAGCAGCGTCGGCACGATGGTCAGGAAGCGATAGACGAGCACGGCGGCGACGACGCCCGCGTTGTTGCCCCCGAAGGCGATCAGCGCCGTCGTCAAGCCGAACTCGACGATGCCGACGTCGCCCGGCGTGATCGGGACGGAGCCGATCAGGCGCACGAACGCCCACGCCGCGAAGGCCTCCTCGAAGGTGACCTGTGACGCCGGGACGTCGAGGGCCCGCAGCGATACGAGCAGGACCAGGAAGGTGGTGAGGTGGCCGGCGAGCGATGTCGCTGTCAGGGCGAGCCAGCGGCGGCGGAGCAGGTCGCCCGCCTCGTCGCGGAAGCGCTCGAAGGTCGGCCCGCCCCACGCGACCGGCCCGCGCCGGACCTTGCGCAGGAACCAGTTCGCGACCCGCGCGGCCACCGCACCGAGGTCGTAGGCCAGGCTGTCGCTGACCATGACGACCGTGAAGCCGGCGATCAGGATGCCGAGCACAGCGACGCCGATGAACGCGGCCGTGGCGAGGAACGCGGCCTGCTCGCCGAAAGCCGTCAGCAGGAACACGGCCAGGATCGGCCAGAGCAGGTTGCAGAACTGGTTCCAGAGGCTCACGAGCGTGATCGCACGCGCCACGGCGCGGGCCTCGAAGCCCCAGCTGCGCAGGATCCCGTAGGAGCCGGCGATGCCAGCCGCCGTCCCGGCCGGCAGCACGATCGAGAGCGCTGTCGACGCCTGGGTGACCTGGAGGGCCGGCCAGAAGCGCAGCCCCGGCAGCACGACCATCCACGGCGGCGCGAACGTGGCGATGTTGAGCGCAGTCGCCGCGAGCAGCGCGACGATCCACTGCCAGGAGAGCGTCTGGACGACGTCCCAGACGTCGGCGTACGACGCGAGCGACGGCAGGAAGAAGATGAACGTGCCGGCGACGGCGGCGATGCCGACGACGATCAGCGCGAGGCGCTTCCAGTTCACGCCGCCGATGTTCGCTGATGAAACGGCTAGCGGTCGTCGAAGCGCGCGTGCGCGGTGATGTTGTCCTGCAGGTGGTCGACGGCGGGCAGGACCGCGACCGCGAGGGCGAGCCCGGCCGCGAGCGTTCCGGCGACCACGGCGATCCGCACGCCGCGGCCCGGCAGCCGGCCCCACGCCGCGGGCAGGTGCGTGAGCCGGGTCAGGACGTGGATCGACATCGCCCCGACCCACACGATGAAGCTCGCCTGGTGCAGCTGCACGATCTGCCCGTGCGTCTGGTCGAGCGCGAGCAGGGCGACGCCCGTGCCGAAGAGGAAGACGGTCGACACGACCACGACGGGCGCCACGAGCATCCGCAGCACGACGTGCGGCGGGCCGCGGCTGACGTACTCCTCGGAGCCGAGGTAGTAGCGGAGCATCCGCCAGCTCGTCGTCGCGAGCTTCAGGCCGACCACCGGGATGAGCAGGACTGCCGACGAACGCGTGCACCGACAGGTACTGCCGCATGTCGAGCAGCGTCGCGCCCTCGACCGCCAGCAGGACGAGCAGCACGGTCGCGACGGTCGCGGTCAGCCGCTCGTTCGCGGCGACGCCGCGCGGCAAACGCGCCCAGAGGGCGGCAATGCGCGGCGTGGCTCGCGTCGCGGCCGGCGCGGACATCGGCCCACGGTAACGGCGCGGGGCGCCTTCCGGCGCCCCGCGTTCAGGTTCGGATCAGTCGGCTCTCAGGCGGAGGCGAGCGCCTTGGCCTTGAGCTGGTCGAACTCGGCCTGCGAGATCGCGCCGCTGTCGAGCAGCTGCTTCGCCTTGTCGATCTCGGCGGCCGCGCCGCCGCCGCCGGCGGTCTGCTTGACGTAGTCGTCGAACTGGGCCTTCTGTGCCTGCGCCCGCTCGAGATTGCGCTGGGTCATCCCGTCGTTCTGGCTGATGATGTAGACGAAGACGCCTAGGAATGGCAAGACGATCACGAATATCAGCCACAGGGTCTTCATGCCGCCGCCGATGTCGTGGCGCCGGAACACGTCGACGAAAACGGTGAACAGCAGCCAGAACCAGATGATCCAGAGGAAGAAGATGAACATCGTCCAGAGGACGTCGAGGAACGGGTAGTCCGCTGCGAGCATCAAGGCTCCTTTTCGAGGGGGTCCGGCGCCAGTATGCGGAACCGCCCCGGACGGCTCGTCATCCCGTCGGGATGACCGTCAGGCGGCGACGGCCTCGAGCCGGCCGGCGTCGACGGCTTCCTGCAACGCCTGGTAGTCCCGCTCGTTCTGCTCGGCGTAGCGCTCGGCGAACTCGGCCAGCGCCTGGTCGAAGACGTCGCCGCCTCCGAGGTAGCTGGCGATCGCAACCCGGTCACCAGAGCGGGCATGCGCGCGGGCGAGCGTCCAGCCGCAGACCCGGGCGTACTGCGCCATCCCCCGCGGAACCATCTCCTCGATGACCGCCGACCCTTTCCAGTCCCGCAGCTGGCGGATGTAGAAGTCGCGCGACGCATCGTCGAGCGTGGAGGTCGCAGTCGCCCGCTGCCAGCCGAGGAAGATGTCGCTCACCGCCTGCATGAGCCGCTGGCCGCGGACGACGCGCTCGCCCTGGTTCGAGTAGCGGCTCTTGCCGACGAAGCGCTCCAGCACCGACGGCTGCGCCTCCTTCGCCTGGAGGAAGAGCGGGTCACGGCCGTCCATGCCCAGCATCAGGACGATCCAGGCGCGCGTTCCGACGCTGCCGACTCCTACGACCTTGCGGGCCATGTCGACGAAGCGGTACGACTCGAGCAGGACGCGCCGGTCGTTCTGGAGCGTGGAGCGGTATGAGCGAATGAGCCCTCGCATCCTCTCGGCGAGCTCCTCACGCGTCACCGACGCGTCGACGAGGTCGCTCAAGGGAACGATCAGCGGGGGATCGGCGATGATGCGAGGCTCGCCGTCCACCATGCGCGTGAGCTTCGCGAACGCCTGCATGCTGTCCCGCGTCCGCGCCTTGGCGATGGTCGCGCGCGCCCGCTTCGCCTGCCGGGCGGCCACCTGTTTCTGGAGCTGCCCGAAAAGCTGCTCGACGTCGATGTGCGCGTACCAGACGTCGACGTTCCTCATGGCCGCGAACTCGCGCATCGCCTCCCGGTAACCGCCGACGGCGGCAAGCACCACAGTGCGGCGGTCGGCCTCCCGGAAACCGTTTTCGTGCCCGGCGACGGCGATGCTGGCGGCCAGCCGCTTGACATCCCACTCCCATGGACCGGGGAGCGTCTCGTCGAAGTCGTTGATGTCGAAGAGGAGCCGGCGCTCGGGCGACGCAAATACGCCGAAGTTCGACAGATGCGCGTCGCCGCAGAGCTGCGCGGTCAGCCCCGAACGCGGGGTGCCCGCGAGGTCGGAGGCCATGAGCAGCGCCCCGCCGCGGTAGAAGGCAAAGGGCGACACGAGCATCCGCCCGTAGCGGATCGGCACGAGCTCGGGGACGCGCGTCACGGCCTGTTCCTCGAGCAGCGCAACCGGGTCGGGCCGCGACGACGGCGGGTCGAACTCGGCGTGCGAGCTGCGCGGCACCTCGGCACGGGCGGCCTTGCCGCGCGCCTGGCGCTCCGCGCGGGTCAGATGAGTGACTGCCGGAGCGGCCATCTCCCTGCATTTCAGCTGGATTCGGACTGCGATTCATCATCCAGACCGGGCGAAACGCCAAGCAGGGAGAAGTCCCCGCGATCGCGAATGGCGGTCGCCGCCTCGAGCAGCGCGTTCGCCGCCGTCCAGGTGAGCGCGCCGCCGACGCTGACGCGCTGGGCGCCTGCCCCGGCGATCTCGGCGAAGGTCAGGCTTCGCGTCGCGAGGACGTTGACCGGCCTGGCGACCGCGGCGCAGACGGCGCGGATCTCGTCCGCCGTCCCGAGTCCCGGCGCGTAGAGGACGTCGGCCCCCGCCGACTCGTACGCCTGGAGGCGCGCGATCGTGTCGTCGAGGTCGGGGTTGCCGCGGATGTGGTTCTCGGCTCGCCCCGTGAGCATGAACGCGAACGGGAGCGCGCGGGCAGTCTCGGCGGCCGCTGCGACCCGCTCCGCGGCCTCCGCCGGCTCGTACAAGTGCCCGGCCGGGTCCCAGTCCTCGATCGAGCCGCCGACGGCGCCCGCCTCGGCGACGGCCGCGATCGCGCGGGCGGCGGCCTCCGGCGCGGCTCCGTACCCGTTCTCGAGGTCGACCGAGACCGGCAGCTCCGTGGCGCCGTCGACGAGCTCGACGTGCGCGACCACGTCGGCGAGCGTCGCGCCGCCGTCGCGCCGGCCGAGCGTGAAGGCGAAGCCCGAGCTCGTCGTGGCGAGCGCCCGGAAGCCGAGCTGGGCGAGGAGGCGGGCCGAGCCGGCGTCCCACGGGTTGGGGATCACGAACGGATCGCCGCGGTGGAGCGCGGCGAAGGCCTCGCCCTTCTCGGCCTGCGTCGGCATGACGGCAGCCTGCCACGCGACGTGAACGAAATTCACAAGGAACGTTCATAGACGCGTGCCAGACTCGATCGCATGACCGGCGCGACGGTCCCGTACGCCGTGGGCATCCTCCAGGTGGCGCTCGCGCTCGTGATCGGACGCCGCCTCGGCACGCTCGGCCGCCAGTTCCCGTGGCTCGGCGTCCTCACCATCTTCTTCGCGCTTCGCGGGGTCACCCGCCTCGCCGAGACGGCGGCCGGCCACCGCATCGACGCCATCGGCGAGCCGGTCGACGTGCTGCTCGTCGTAGCGCTCGTACTGCTCATCGTCGGCTTCGACCGGACGATCCGCGGCCTGCTGCTCGCCCAGGACGCAGCGCGCTACCGCGAACAGGAGTATGAGCGGGCGCTCGCGGACTATCGGCGGCTCGCGCGCCACCGGCTCGCCAACCCGCTGACCGCGATCCGCGGCGGCGTCTCGGCGCTGCGCACGCTGCCCGACCTCGACGACCAGCGCCGCGCCGAGCTGCTCGCGATGATCGAGCGCGAGGCGCTGCGCCTCGAGCACGTGGCGCTCGACCCCAAGACGCGCACGCCAGAGGAGTCGACGCTGCAACCGCGGCCGCGCGTGAAGCACGCCGCCTAGCGGCGGGGCCAGCCTCGTTTCAACAGATCCGCGGGAGCGGGTCCCCGACCAGCATGTCCACGACCCGGCGTCCGCCGAAACCGGTCTCGGCGATCACGAGCGCCTGGGGATCGTCGCGCACCTCGCCGACCTCGGCCGCGTGCTCGCCGCCGGGCACGCTCCGGAGTGCCGCCAGCGCAGCATCGGCGGACGCCGGCGCGACCGCCGCGACGAGCTTGCCCTCGTTCGCGACGTACATCGGATCGATGCCGAGGATCTCGCACGCCGCTGCGACGACAGGCCGGACCGGGACGGCAGCCTCCCGGACGAGGATCCCGACCGCGGACGAGCGCGCCAGCTCGTTGAGGACCGTGGCGGCTCCGCCGCGCGTGGCGTCACGCAGGCGGCGAACGCCGTCGCCGGCGGCGTCCAGCAGCGCATCGACCGCCGGCCAGAGCGACCTCGTGTCCGACGCCAGCTCGCCCTCCAGCTCGAACTCGCCGCGGGCCAGCATGATCGCCGTGCCGTGGTCGCCGATCGTGCCCGAGACGAGGATGCGATCGCCGGGACGGAGCGAGGCGGGCGACAGCGAGGCGCGCGGGTCGAGGCGCCCGATGCCCGTCGTCGTCACGTAGAGCGAGTCGCAGCGGCCGCGCTCCACCACCTTGGTGTCGCCCCCGACGATCGCGACGCCCGCCTCCTCCGCCGCGCGTGCCGCGGCCTCGACCTCCGCACGGAGGTCGTCCGCGGCGAGCCCTTCCTCGAGGACGAGCGAGAGGGTGAGCGCCAGCGGCCGCGCGCCCGAGACGGCCAGGTCGTTGACCGTGCCGTTCACGGCCAGCTCGCCGATCGAGCCGCCCGGGAAGCGGATCGGGTTGACGACGTACGTGTCCGTCGTGAGCGCCAGCTCGCCGACGATCGCCGCGTCGTCCAGCTCCTCGATGCCGAGCGCCGGCGCGATCAGCCCCTCGACCAGCGCGAGCGAGGCCTTGCCGCCGGCGCCGTGCGCCATCGTGATGCGCTCGTCGCGGAAGCGCAGCGGCTTCGCGCGCACCCGGTCGATCAGCTCGAGCGTCTCGCGCTCGTCGCGGATGCCCGTCTAGACCACCTCGCGTTCGCGCGTGAAGCGGCCGTAGTTGTAGTAGGCGGCGCACGCCCCCTCGGACGACACCATGCACGTGCCGATCGGGCGCTCGGGCGTGCAGGCGGTGCCGAAGACCTGGCACTCCCACGGCTTGATCACGCCCTTCAGCACGTCGCCGCACTGGCACGCCTTCGGGTCGGCGACGCGCACGCCCGGCACGTCGTAGCGGAGCTCCGCGTCGAAGTCGGCGTAGGCCTCGGAGAGCTTCAGCCCGCTGTCGGGGATGAACCCGAGCCCGCGCCACTCGAACAGCGGGCGCAGCTCGAAGACCTGGCTCATCACGTCGAGTGCCTGCTCGTTGCCGTCGTAGGGGACGACGCGCGTGTACTGGTTCTCGACCACGCAGCGCCCATCCGCGAGCTGGCGGAGCACCATCTGCAGCGACTGGAGGAGGTCGAGCGGCTCGAAGCCGGAGATGACGACCGGCCTGCCGTACTCGCGCGGGATGAACTCGAACGGGCGCGCGCCGATGACGGTCGAGACATGGCCAGGCCCGATGAAGCCGTCGAGACGCAGATCGGGCGACTCGAGCAGCGCGCGCAGCGGCGGCAGGACCGTGACGTGGTTGCAGAAGACGAAGAAGTTCGGGATGCCCTCGGCCTTCGCGCGCAGCAGCGTGAGCGCGGTCGACGGGGCCGTCGTCTCGAAGCCGATCGCGTAGAACACCACCTCGCGGTCCGGGTTCTCGCGGGCGGTGCGCAGCGCGTCGAGCGGCGAGTAGACCATGCGCACGTCGGCGCCCTCGGCCTTCGCCTCGAGCAGCGTCGCGTCGCCGCCGGGGATGCGCATCATGTCGCCGAAGCACGTGAAGATCACCCCGGGCCGCCGCGCGACGGCGATGCCGTCGTCGACGCGTCCCATCGGGATCACGCAGACCGGGCAACCCGGGCCGTGGACGAACTCGACGTTCGCCGGCAGCAGGTCGTCGAGGCCGTACTTGTAGATCGTGTGCGTGTGGCCGCCGCACACCTCCATGACCTTGTAATGCCGTCCCGGTTCGACCGTCGCGACGATCTCGGTCGCGAGCGCGCGCCCGAGCTCGGCGTCGCGGTACTCGTCGACGTATCTCACTGCTTCGAACGCTCCGCGTTCACGGCTAGGGGCTGCAGCGCGACGCCGGCATGGCACAGGAGCACGTCGCCGGCCCGGACGTCACCGACGAGGTCGGTCATGACTTCGCTGCCGTCGTCGCACATGGCGGTCGCCCCGTCGCGAACCTCCACGACGCGCAGGACGGTGCCCTCGTCGGAGCAGGTGACGCAGTGGCCGTCGCCGCAGTGCGTGGTCAATCGATCGCGCTCGCCTTCAGGTCCTCGAGCTCTTGCTCGTACTGCTCGCCCATCTGCCGGAGCAGGTCGAGCGTCGCCCTGGCCTCGGCCTCGTCGACCTTCGACATGGCGAAGCCGACGTGGATGAGCACCCAGTCCCCCGGCTGGGTGCCCATCCCGCCATTTCGATCGAGCAGCCCGACGTTGACGGTACGCACGACGCCTGCCACGTTCACCCGGGCGAGCCTGTTCGGCTCGTCCACGAGCTCTACTACCTCTCCCGGAATCGCGAGGCACATGGCTCGGCGTCCCTTCGTCGGTGCTCGGCGGCGATGCTACGCACGCCGCCCTGTCTCATGCCCAGATGTTTCCAGACACAACGCCCGCTTGACTGTGGATAACCACGCTATCGAGCGGCGGCGCTTCCGTATACGCGGCGTCGTCCAGGGCGTCGGCTTCCGGCCCTTCGTCTACGGGCTCGCGACGCGCGCGACCCTGGGTGGCTTCGTCCTCAACGACGGTGACGGTGTGGTCGTCGAGGCCGAGGGCGACCCGGCCGCGCTCGACGCCTTCGCTGCCGCGCTGCGAGCCGACGCGCCGGCGCTCGCCCGCGTGGAGAGCGTCGTCGCCGAGCCCCTCGCGCCCGCCGGCGAGACTGCGTTCCGGATCGAGACGAGTGTGCCGGCCGGCGGCGCCGCGCTCGTGCCGCCGGACGTCGCGACCTGCGACGACTGCCTGCGCGAGCTCTTCGACCCGGCCGACCGCCGCTACCGGTACCCGTTCACGAACTGCACGCAGTGCGGGCCGCGCTTCACGATCGTCCGCGCCGTCCCCTACGACCGGCCGAACACGACGATGGCGGCGTTCGCGATGTGCGCCGACTGCCGGCGCGAGTACGAGGACCCGCTCGACCGGCGCTTCCACGCCGAGCCGATCGCCTGCCCGGTCTGCGGGCCGCGGCTGTCGATGCCGCTCGAGGAGGCGGTCGGGCGGCTGCTCGCCGGCGAGATCCTCGCCGTCAAGGGGCTCGGCGGCTACCACCTCGCCTGCGACGCGCGGGACGAGCCGGCGGTCGCGCGCCTGCGGGCGCGCAAGGACCGCGAGGACAAGCCGTTCGCCGTCATGACGGCTGCGCCGGAGGCGCTCGTCGAGCTGGACGAGGCCGAGCGCGAGCTGCTCGCGTCGCCGGCGCGGCCGATCGTGCTCGCGCGCAGGCTCGGCGGCGTGGCGCCGTCGGTCGCGCCCGGTACGCCGTGGCTCGGGGTGATGCTCCCGTACACGCCGCTCCACCACCTGCTGCTGCACGACGCCGGGCGGCCGCTCGTGATGACGAGCGGGAACCGCTCTGACGAGCCGATCGCAGTGGCTGACCAGGACGCGCGCGAGCGCCTGGGCGGGATCGCCGATGCGTTCCTCGCTCACGACCGCGACATCCACCGACGCTGCGAGGACTCCGTCGTCCGCCGGGCGTTCCCGGTGCGCCGCTCGCGCGGGTTCGTCCCCGTGCCGCTCTCGCTTCCGGTCGCGGCCCCGCGGCCGCTCGTCGCGGCCGGGGCCGAGCTGAAGGCGACGTTCTGCGTCGCGCGCGGGACCGAGGCGCTGCTTTCGCCGCACCTCGGCGACCTGGACACCGAGCTCGCCTACCGCGCGTTCCGCGAGGACCTCGCCCTCTACCTCGACATGCTCGGCGTCGAGCCGGCGCTGATCGCCCACGACCTGCACCCCGAGTACCTCTCGACCAAGTGGGCGCTGGAGCAGGAGGCCCAGCTGGTGGGCGTGCAGCACCATCACGCGCACGCGGCCGCGTGCCTCGCCGAGCACGGCGAGACCGGCCCGGCGCTGGCGCTCGTCTTCGACGGGACGGGCTTCGGGACGGACGGGACGCTCTGGGGCGGCGAGCTGCTGCGCTGCGACCTCAGCTCGTTCGAGCGCCTTGCCTGGCTCGACCCCGTGCCGCTCCCGGGCGGCGAGGCGGCGGTACGCGAGCCGTGGCGCGTCGCGGCCGTGTACCTCGAGCGCGCCGGCTGCGATGTGCCCTGGGAGCGATGGGCCGAGGTGCGGGGGTCGTTGACCGTGAACGCCCCGCTCTCCTCGGGCATGGGGCGTCTCTTCGACGCGGTCGCCGCCGTGCTCGGCGTGCGCGACGCCGTGACCTACGAGGGGCAGGCTGCGATCGAGCTCGAGCAGCTGGCGGGCGAGGCGGAGGCTGCGCCGTACCCCTGGCGGTTCGGCGACGGCGCCGCCCTCGTCGCCCTGATCGCGGAGGACCGCCGGCCGCGGCCCAAGGTCGCCGCCGCATTCCACGAGACCATCGCGGCCGCGGCGACCGCAGCCTGTGTCGAGGCCGGCGAGCCGCGCACCGTCGTGCTCTCCGGCGGTACGTTCCAGAACCTGCGCCTGCTCGCCTCGACGCGTGCGCGGCTCGAGGCCGAGGGCTTCCGCGTGCTGTCCCACCGGCTCGTCCCGCCGAACGACGGCGGCATCAGCTACGGGCAGGCCGCGGTCGCGGCGGCGCTTCTTAACAGGGACAGTCCCTGTTAAGGCGCGGTGAGGACACGGGGTCCGCTTTCAGCCAGTTGTCAGCCCAGTCTCAACCGCCTCTCAGGCGCGCGCGGTTTCCTGGATGCACTGCAACCGCAACAAGGAGCACGACGATGATCTCCCGCACCCAACCACGCCGCATCCTCCTCGTCGCCGGCGACGCCGCCGACGCCGACTCCCTCCCACGCACGATGCAGGCCCGTGCCCGCGGAGCTGCCCTGGTGCTCGTCGTCGCCCCCGCGCTCAACTCCCGGCTGCGCCACTGGACGTCCGACGAGGACGGCGCGCGCGCGGCTGCGGAGGCCCGGCTCCACCGTTGCCTCGCGCGCCTGCGCGAGCACGGCGTGCAGGCGGAGGGCGTGATCGGCGACGCCGACCCGCTGCAGGCGGTCGCGGACACGCTGCCGGCGTTCCCCGCCGACGAGCTGGTGATCGCTACCGGCCCGGAGCGCGGGGCACGAAGACTCCACCGCTCCCTCGTGGAGCGGGCACAGTCACGCTTCGACCTGCCCGTCCTCCACATCGTTCCAACCCCCGACTCACAGCAACTCCCCAGGGCGGCGTAGCGCACAGCACCAGCACACGCCGCTACTGTGATTTCGGTCGGGCGGTCGCGCTCGGCGAATGCCCCTCCCCCGCATCTCGCCGCCGTCGCCCGGCCGATTCGCGTTCAGGGGCCGAGCAGCGAGAATCGCCCCGTGTGGCCCGACCTGCCGAGGAACCGCCGCGACCCGCGCGTCGACGACAAGACCGCCCGCCGCATCGCGGTGCGAGCGCAGCTGCTCGACGGCTCGGCGACCGGTGTGCTGGACACAGTCCGCCGGCTGGGGTTCCTCCAGCTCGACCCGGTCGCGACGGTCGCGCCGCCCCAGCAGCTCGTCCTCTTCAGCCGCCTCGGGGCCTTCGAGACCGCCGAGCTCGACCGGCTGCTCTGGAAGGATCGGCTGCTCTTCGAGTGGCAGGCGTTCGTCTGGCCCGTCGAGACGCTCCCGGTCCTGCGTGCGGTGATGCGCGGCGACCGGCGCGCCACGCGCTACTCGCACCAGCGCTGGCGCCGCGAGCTCGTCCGCGAGCACGCGGCGTTCCGCCGCTACATCCTCCGAGAGCTCGACCGCGACGGCCCGCTGCTGTCACGGGAGCTGGAGGACCACGTCGCCCGCCGCCAGGGCCGTGGCGAGCACCGCTGGCACGGCAGCCGCTACACCGCACGAATGCTCGAGGCGCTCGAGTCGTACGGCGAGGTCGCCGTCGCCGGCCGGCGCACAGGGCAGCGCCTGTGGGATCTCGCCGAGCGGCAGTGGCCGGCGACGGAGGCCGTCCCGCTCCGTGACGCGCAGCGCGCGCTCGCCGAGCAGCGCTTCCGCTCGCTCGGCGTCCGGCGGGAGAACGGCGAGTGGCGCGCGCACCCCGACGCCGTCGACGGACCAGTCGCGGAGCGGGCCGTGCTGCTCTCGCCGTTCGACCGGCTCGTCCACGACCGCGACCGCGCTGAGGCGCTGTTCGATTTCCGCTACCGGCTGGAGATGTACGTCCCGGCCGCCAAGCGGGAATACGGCTACTACGTCCTCCCGCTGCTCGTCGGCGACCGCATCGCCGGGCGCGCCGAGCCACGGCTCGACCGGCGAACGAACACGCTCGAGCTGCTCGGCGCCTGGGGCGACACGTCACGGCTCGACGACGCGCTGGACGAGCTGGCCTCGTTCCTCGGCGCCACGCGCGTGCACTAAACCCGAAACGTGCTCAGAGTGCGCACGGATTGCCCCGGGGCCGCCTGCGGTGCATGCTGCAGATGGAGGCCGACGTGGGCTCACTGAAGCGCACACTGCTCCTCGCGGTAGCAGCGCTGTTGTGCCTGACCGCAGCGCTCGCGATCGCCATCCTCCTGATCGGCCGGATGGGTGAGACAGAGGGGCGCATCCTCGGCACGACGGCGATCCTCGGGGCCTACGGGCTCGTCGCCGTCCCCGGGGCGATGCTCATCGACCAGGGGCGCCGGCAGGACTGGGCCGTGGCGAACCTTGCGCTGGTCGCCACGGCGGCCGGCGCCATGATCGCCGTCATCTGGTTCGGGGGTGACTCCGAGACCTTCGGGAAGGCGGTCGGCACGGTGACCGCGTTCGCGCTCGCGACGACGCAGGTCTCGGCCATGGAGACGCGTCGCCAGGACCGTGATCCGCCGGTCGTCCGCAGCCTGTTCGTGTTCTCGTCGGCGCTCGGGCTCGGCATCGCCGCGACCGTGTCCGTGATGCTCTGGGTGGAGGCCGGCGGCGGCTTCGGCCGCTTCGTCGGCGCCCTGGTCGTTCTCGACCTGCTGTGCGTGGCGCTCCAGCCCGTCCTCGCGCGACTCCGCAGCACGCCCCAGGTGTATGAGCTGACCGTGGTGCTCGCGTCCGGGCAGACGCACCGCCTGAGCCTCGAGGCCGCCGACCTCGGAGGCGCCGTCGCGAAGGCGATCCGACGGGTCGAGCACGAGGGCGGCGGCGTCGTCGGCGTCGAGACCTGCGACCGCGGCCACTAATCCGGCGCGTCGCGCAGCGCGGCAGGGCGCAGCCCCGCCCCGCCGAACTCCGCGACATGGCACGTACCGAGCTTGCGGAGGCCCGCCACGAGGCGCGCACCGAGGCGACCTTCTTCCTGCTGATCGGGCTCGGGCTGCTGATTGCGCTCGGCCTCGTCAGCGTCCACGAGCATTGGCACCTGCGCGGTGACGCAATCGGCGGGTGGCTCTGGCTTCTGCTCTGTGTCCCGGAGCTCATCCTGCTCGTGTTCGTGCAGGCGAGCTCCCGCATGGACGACCACCTCCAGGTGCACCGCACGCTCCAGGGCCTCTTCGGCCTGGTCGTGCTCGGCAACGCGATCGGTCTCGCCGTCGTCGTCCTCTCCCTGCTGACGCAGAAACCGCACGGCGCCCAGCTGCTCGCGACGGCCGTCGTCGTCTGGTTCACGAACGTGATCGTGTTCGGGCTCTGGTTCTGGACGCTCGACGGCGGCGGACCGGTGCAGCGCGCGCTGCACAACCGCGAGCTGCGGGACTTCCAGTTTCCCCAGGACGAGAACCCCCAGCTGGCGGCGTCGGACTGGTATCCGCGGCTCGAGGACTACACGTACATTGCCTTCACGAACGCGATCGCGTTCAGCCCCACCGACGCCATGCCGCTGAAGCGGTGGGCGAAATGGCTGATGGCGCTCGAGTCGGCGCTCTCCGTCGTCGCGATCCTCGTGGTCGCGGCGCGGGCCGTGAACGTCATCGGCTCCTAGTCGATCAGCTTGCGCGTCATCGCCGTGATCGCGATCCGCCACATCGCGAGCCCGAACCCGGCCAGATAGAGCACCCGCAGCAGGTCGTTCCACCCGTACGCGTCGAAGGCGGCGCTGCGGACGAGCACGACGCACTGGTGCAGCGGGTTGATCGCCGCGAGCCACTGCATCCAGTCGGGCAGGCCGGTGATCGGGAAGAACGTCCCGGCGACGAGGAAGAGCGGGGTGAGGACGGCGCTGATGATGTAGCTGAAGTTCTCGATCGAGTTGGCGAAGCCGGCGATCGCGATGCCGAAACAGGCCCATCCGTAGCCGCAGAGGAAGCCGATGAAGGGAACGAGCAGCATGGTCGGCTGCGGGTCGAGGCCGAAGAAGAGCGAGACGATCAGGGGCACGCAGCCATAGACGCCGGCGCGCGCGGCGATCCAGAGGGCCTCGGCGGTAACGAGCTCCTCGGTGTCGACCGGCGCGGCGAGGATCGCGTCGTACGTGCGCTGGAACTTGTACTTCACGAACGTCCCGAACATGGCCGGGAACGCGCTCGAGAAGAGGATGGCCGTCGCTACCGTCCCCGTGCCGACGAAGAGCACGTAGTCGTAGCCCGAGACCTTGCTGACGAGCGAGCCGAACCCGAACCCGAAGGCGAGCAGGTAGATCGTCGGCTCGACGGTCGACGAGAAGGTCGCCGAGCGCCAGTACGACGTGAAGTTGATCACCTCGCGCACGAGCACGCCCTCGATCGCCGGGCGCTCGAGCCGGCCGAGCTGTTCGCGCTCGATGGCGGCCACTAGTCGATCTGCTCCCCGGTCAGGAGGACGAACACGTCCTCGAGGTTCGCCGGCCGCCGCTCGCCCTCCGGGGCATCGCCGTCGGCGCCGAGCACCGCGACGCTCGTGCCCGTGCGGCGCGTGCGCCGGCCGGCCGCGGCGGACTCCGCCTCGACCTCGGCGAGCCGGGCCGGCGGCCCGTACACCTCGACCGCCTCGCGGCCGGCGTACTCGGCGACCAGCGCAGCCGGCGCGCCCGCGGCGACCGCCTTGCCGTGCGACATGATCAGGACCGAGTCGGCGAGGCGCTCCGCCTCCTCGATGTAGTGCGTCGACATGAGCAGGGTCGTGCCCTCGGCGCGCAGCGCGTCCACAAGCGCCCAGAGCTCCTGGCGCACCTGCGGGTCGAGCCCCACGGTCGGCTCGTCGAGCAGGACGAGGTGCGGCCGGTGGACGAGAGCACGCGCGATGAGGAGCCGGCGGCGCATGCCGCCCGAGAGCCTGTCGACGCGTGTGTCGCGCCGGTCGACGAGATTCGCGACCTGGAGCGCGCGCTCGACGGCCGCGTGGCGTTCGTGGCGCTGTATCCGGTACAGGTGGGCGAAGACGAGCAGGTTCTGCTCGACCGTCAGCGTGACGTCGAGGTTGTCGAGCTGGGGCGTCACGCCGAGGCGCGCGCGGGCCTGCTTCGACTCGGCCGGCAGCCGGTAGCCCAGCACCTCGAGCTCCCCCTCGTCGGCGATCGACTGCGCCGTGAGCAGTCGCATGGTCGTCGACTTGCCCGCGCCATTGGGGCCGAGCAGGCCGACGCACGTGCCGGCAGGCACGTCGAGATCAAGCCCGTCGACGGCGGTGATCGGTCCGTACCGCTTCACCACGCCGCGCAGACGAATCGCAAGCTCCCCTTCCACACGGCCCAGGATGCCAGCAGCCGAAGAGGGGGTCGTGCCCCAGGACGCTCGTGCCGATAGAGACCCCATGCGGCGTACGAACGACCCCCCTGCATACACGATCATCTCCGAGCGCGACGCCGTCCGCCTGACGGGCCGGGACGCCGACGAGCTGCGGGAGCTGCCCCAGGTCCAGACGCTGACTCGCGTGCTGGCCGATGGCAAGAAGGCGGCCGCGCTCCGCGTGCCGACCGAGCTCCTCGCAAACGCCTAGGCGCCCTGCCAAGCGGCGCCGGGCGGCGATCCGAACGTCATAGTGCCCACGTGGCGCGCGTCAGCATGGACACGTACCGCGACGCAGCGGAGCTGCGGAGCGCGCTGCGGCATTTCATGCGGCGCAGCGAGGAGGTCGCACGGCGCCACGGCCTGACCCCGAACCAGTACCTGCTCCTCGTGCTGATCAAGGGCGCGCCAGACGGGTCGAAGCGCTCGACGGTGACCGATCTCGTCGACCGGATTGCACTGTCGCAGAGCACGGTGACCGAGCTCGTGCAGCGCGCCGAGCGCGCCGGCCTCCTGCAGCGCGAGCAGGCCGACTACGACGCCCGCGTCGCGCACCTGTGCCTGTCCGACCTCGGCGAGGAGCGCCTCGACGCGGCGTTCACGGAGCTCGGGCCCGAGCGGCGCGTACTGCGGGCGCTCATCGGCGCCTGAAGAATCAAGGGGGCGGCGCTGCGGCGACGCCGCCCCCATGTACCCCGGCGCGCCCCTCCAGCGGACGCCGAGGAATCTGCACCCAGGCGGTGGGTGCGCAATTGTGGCGCCGCAGACCAGCCTGTGGCCCGCCGGCCACGTGAGCGGGCTGCCCGGACGGGCGCTATTTCAAACCAAGTGTTGACGAATGCCGGATCGCGAAGGGACTGTGTCCGTCGGGGTCGTTTCGCGTCGGCGCACGACGACGACCTGCACGGTGAAGGTCAGCGGCATCTCGAACGTCACGGCCGAGTTCACGCGCAAGACATTCACCGTCACGACCGAGAAGGCCGGCGACGGCGACGGGACGGTCTCCAGCGACGGGGCCGCTCGCGTGCGGCGCGACCTGCACCGCGACGATCACGGCGGGCACGATCGTGCGCCCGAAGGCTGTGCCGGACGCGAACCTGTGTCGAGTACACCGCAACGGCGTCAGCCGGCATCACTTCGTTGCGTGGTCGGGATGCCCACAGGACCCGAACGTGCCGCTGAACGTCTGCAAAGTGCGTGCCAACCAGCTCGATCCCACGGTCCACGCCGGTCTTCGCGGCCGGGCCGTAAGCTCGCGCCCGTGGAGACGGGCCTCGCGGGCAAGCGCGTCCTCGTGACCGGCGCATCGGGCGGCATCGGCGCGGCGTGCGCCGACGCGTTCGCCGCCGAAGGCGCCAGGGTCTTCGTCCACTACCACCGGGGCCGCGAGCGCGCGGAGGCGGTCGCCGCGCGGATCGGCGGGGCGCCGGTCGGCGCCGCCGACCTGACCAGCGAGTCGGAGACCGACGCGCTCTTCGCCCGGGCGATCGACGAGCTCGGCGGCCTGGACGTGTGCGCAGCCGTCGCGGGCGTGTGGCCGGCGGAAGACGTGCCGGTGTGGGAGCTGCCGCTCGAGCGCTGGGAGCAGACGCTCGCGCTCAACCTGCGGGCCACGTTCCTGACCGCCCGCGGCTTCCTGCGCGAGGTGGCGCGCTCGGGCGACGGCAGCCTGGTCATGGTGGCGTCGACGGCCGGCCTGTTCGGCGAGGCGGGCCATGCCGACTACGCGGCCGCGAAGTCCGCGATCGCCGGCGGGCTGCTGCTCAGCCTGAAGAACGAGGTCGTCCGAATGGCGCCTCACGCGCGCGTGAACGTGGTCGCGCCGGGGTGGACGCGGTCGCCCATGACCCGCGAGGCGCTCGACGAGGAGACGCTCGACCGCGTCACGCGGACGATGGCGCTGCGGAAGGTCGCAACGCCGGAGGACGTGGCGCGTCAGATCGTCGTGCTCAGCTCCGACGAGCTCTCGGGTCATGTGACCGGACAGGTCGTCACGGTCGCCGGCGGCATGGAAGGCCGCCTGCTGCATCCGTAACTACCCGACATCGCTGTAGAAAAGCGGAGCGGCGGGTCTCCCCGCCGCCGCCGTCCCCGGACCGCTTTGCCGTCAGTCCCGAGGAGCTAGCCGTGAGATCGACGGAACCGGCGCGCCCACGCCTCCCTCGATCGAGGGAAACCACAACCGTCCGCCGCCGGAGCCCGGCTTGCCCGGGCGGGAGGCTCCCAACCAACCAGGCACCCACGGCATCACCCACACAGGGGGCGGCTCCGACCACTCACCGAAGCGAGACCGCGTCGCCCGCACGGAGGGGGCCGGGGCTGTACCCGCGAAGCGGGGCCTGTCCCCGGTGATCGGGCGATATCTCGCTCTTCGGAAAACGTTCCGGCTGAATCCTGGCGTTGCCCTATGCACCCACGAGGGACAGCCCCCTACGGGGTCAGCCCCGAGCGAGGAAGGGCGGCCGCCAGGCCGCCCTTCCAATGCGAAGGCGGGACCCGCCCCTGGTCCCGCCTTAGCTCATCGACTCTTTGACCGGGGGCCGGCCCCCGCCGCAACGGGGCCGATTCCCTGTCCTCTCCGGCGCCGCCCCCGCCGCATCGGGGCCTGCGCTTATAGGTCGCATCCTCCGCGGGAAAGGCCACTTCACCAATCCCCTTTCCGAGGTTGACCGGCCTAGTTCACTCGGAACCCTCGATCGAGCGACGCCGGGGCACCC
>CAVWIN010000018.1:0-22359 GCA_963755085.1 uncultured Thermoleophilia bacterium
CGGGTGCTGGTCTCCGGCGACTAGGTGTAGTTACTGGACACGTTGTTCAGTCGGTTCGCTGGTGGTCGGTGGCCGAGGCTGCCGTGTGGGCGGCTGTAGTTGTAGTGGTTGAGCCACAGTGGGAGTGCTTGGGCTCGTTCGTTGCTGCTGGTGTAGATGCGTGCGTAGGCCCAGCCGTCGATCAGTGTTTTGATGAAGCGCTCGGCTTTCCCGTTGGTGCGGGGACGGTGCGGCCTGGTTCGCGTGTGTCGGATGCCGAGCAGCGCGCAGGCGGCCTGGTGGACGCGTGAGCGGTAGGCCGAGCCGTTATCGGTCATCACGCGTTCGACGTTGACGCCACGGGCGGCAAACCAGGCGACCGCTCTGCGCAGGAAGCCGACAGCGCTCAGCGCGCGCTCGTCGTCGAGCACCTCGACGAACGCGAGCCGGCTGAAGTCGTCGACGCAGACATGGACGTACTCGTAGCCGGCGCCTTCCTCGTAGCGGCCGCGTCCGCGGCCGAGCACGCGGTGGCCAGGCCGAGTAAAGCGGCCGAGCTTCTTGACATCGATGTGCACGAGCTCGCCCGGCCGCGTGCACTCGTAGCGGTTGGGCGGCTCGACCGGCTCGAGCCGGGGAGCGTCCGAAACTCTGTGTACGCGGTTAGCTTTGTCGTGTTAGTCGGTCTTGGAAGTGGGCGTGGAAGGCGGCGAGGCATTCGTACCAGCCGGCCATGGGGCGTTTCCAGTTGCGCTCGTGGTTTCTGATCGCGAGGTAGACGAGCTTGCGGGCGGACTCGTCGTCGGGGAAGTGACCGCGGACGCGGACGGCTTTGCGCACGACCGCGTTGAGGCTTTCGATCTGATTGGTGGTGTTGAGACGGCGCGGCGTAGCGCCGGCGGGAAGGCGAAGTACGGGATCACCTGCTCCCAGGCGTCGCGCCATGACTGGCTGATCTGCGGGTAGCGGCTGTCCCAGATGCCGGCGAAGGTCTCCAGGCCGGTCTGGGCGGCTTCCTCGGTCGCCGCGGTGTAGATCATGCGCAGGTCCTTGACGAGCTGCTTGCGATCCTTGTAGCTGGTGAAGCGCAGCGAGTTGCGGATCATGTGCACGATGCAGGTCTGCACGATCGCCTGCGGGTAGACGGCCTCGATCGCCTGCGGGAAGCCCTTCAACCCGTCGACGGAGAAGACGAGGATGTCCTCGACGCCGCGCGACTTGAGCTCGCTGATCACGCAACCAGAACTTGGCGCCCTCGCTGGGCTCGAGCCAGATCCCGAGCGTCTCCTTGATCCCGTCGATCCCGACGCCGATCGCGAGGTAGGCGTGCTTGTTGCGCACCGAGCCCTGATCGCGGATCTTGAGCACGATCGCGTCCAGCCAGACGACCAGGTAGAGCTTCTCCAGCGGCCTGGCCTGCCACTCCTTGACGTCGTCGAGCACTGCGTCGGTGACGCGGCTGACGGTGTCGCGGCCGACCTCGACGCCGTAGATCTCTTCCAGGTGCTTCGAGATCTCTCGCGTCGACATCCCACGCGCGTACATCGAGACGATCTTGTCGTCGAAGCCCGCGAAGCGGCGCTGGTGCTTGGGCACGATCTGCGGCTCGAAGCTGCCCTCACGGTCGCGCGGCAGCTCGACCGGCACGGGCCCGTGATCAGTGATCAACGTCTTCGACGTCCAGCCATTGCGGCGATTCGGCTCGCCCTCAGGCGGCGGCTCACCGAGCTCGTAGCCGAGGTGACAGCTCAACTCCACCGATTCCGCACACTCGACCACGCGCTTGGTCAGATGCTTCAACAAGCCATCCGGCCCGTAATCGCCTCCGGGCCCTCATGTCCGGCAAGCAACTGTCGGTCGCTCGTCCGGGACCACCGTCGTCTCCTTCGGGGGCCTGACCCTCCTTTACGGATCCTGCATACACTGAACCCCGGCCGCTCCCTCGAGCCGTGAGCGCTTCCCCAGCCCGATCCGCTTCAGCACCGCCGACACCGTCGAGAGCGGCATCGCGAGCGCCTCGGCGATCTCCGCCGCGGTCATACGCAACGGCGCAGCAGCTCGATCACACGCACCCGCTCCGCCGGCGTGCGCCGCGGCACCCGCCGCGGCGCCGACGAGCGATCACCAAGACCCGCCAAGCCCTCGCTGCGATAACGAGCCAGCCACTTCGCCGCCGTTCGCGTGCTGACGCCGGCCGCCTCAGCAGCAGCCGCGACCGTCCAACCCTCTTCGAGCACACGCTCGACGATCAAACGCCGCGAATGCACGCAGGTCCGAGCGTTACCGTGAAGCCTCATCTGGGTCCTCCCTGGAGCTGGGGGCATCGACAACCACCAGCCTCCAGAGAGGCCCGGATGAACAACCTTCCTAGGAACTACAACTAGGCGACGCCGGCGGCCGCCCAGGCGCGAGCCGTCAGCTCGAACGGCTCGTCGCCGACCCCGAGCCGACGCCGGAAGGCGTCGTGCAGCTCCTGCTGCTTCTCCGCGTCGAGTGAGACGGTGAAGGCGCCGCCCGGGCCGGTTCCGGCCGGAAGCGGCGCCCAGAGGTCCTCGAACCCTGCGTACGAGGCGCGGGAGACGAGCCCGGCTGTACGCAAGTCCTGCAGGCCCGCGGAGGCCCAGAGGGTGCGCAGGTCGTCGTCGTCGCGGGCGAAGCGCATCGTCACGGCCTCGTTCGCGGCGGCGCCGCGCTCGGGCTCGACCTCGGACGCCGCGTCCCAGAAGGTTCGCAGCAGCGTCATCTCGCCGCCGTAGTCCCACACGCAGGCGGCGACCGTCCCGCCGGGCCGCGTCACGCGGGCCATCTCGCGCGCGCCGGTGTCGGGATCGGCCATGAAGTTGACGACGAGCTGCGCGAGCACGGCGTCGAAGGACGCGTCCTCGAAGGGCAGGTCCTCGGCGCTCGCGGGGACGAACTCGGCCTCCGGCACGCGCTCGGCCGCGGCGGCGGCAAAGGTCGCGGACGGGTCGCAGCCCGTGACCGTGCACCCGAGGTCGACGAGCCGGCGCGTGAGGCCGCCGGGGCCGCAGCCGACGTCGAGGACGCGCATCCCCGGCTGGACGGCCGCGAAGGCAATCAGCTCGTCCCCGAGCGAGGCGCTATAGCGACCGACGAACCGGTCGTAGAACTCCGCCGGGACATTGAACACGCCCGCACTTTACGATGAAGCCTTGGCGGCCACGGCGGAACGGCGGCGGTGGGACGCGCTCCTCGCGGCGCGCACGCGCGGCGACGTGGGCGAGGGGATCGCGTCAGTGCTGGCGATGCTCGGCATGCCGGACCTGATCTCATTCGCCGGCGGCTTCCCCGATCCGGAGACGTTCCCCCGCGAGCGGGTCGCGTCGCTGCTCGCGGAGTTCGCCGCAAATGACGAGGCGCTCGCCTTCCAGTACGCGCCCACACAGGGTCTGCCGGGCACGCGCCACGCCCTGGCCGGCCGGATCGAGCGGCTCCAGGGCCGCCGCCCCGGCGACGCCGAGCTGGCCGTCACGAGCGGCGCGATCGAGGCGCTCGAGCTGCTCGGCAAGGCGTTCCTCGACCCCGGCGACCTCGTCCTCGTCGAGGCGCCGACGTACCTCGGGTCGCTCCAGGCGTTCCGCAGCTTCGAGGCCCGGATCGCGGCCGTGCCGATCGACGAGGACGGCCTGCTCGTCGACGAGCTCGAGGCGATGCTCGCCGGCGGCGCCGCGCCGAAGCTGCTCTACACGATCCCGGACCACCAGAACCCGGCCGGAGTGACGCTCGCCGCCGAGCGGCGCGCGCCCCTGGTGGAGCTCGCGCGGCGGCACGGCTTCGTGATCATCGAGGACGTCGCCTACCGGGAGCTCGGCTTCGACGGGCAGGCGGAGCGGAGCCTCTGGAGCCAGGCGCCGGACGTGGTCGTGCAGACCGGGACCACGTCGAAGACGTTCTTCCCCGGCGTCCGGCTCGGCTGGGCGGTCGGGCCGGCGGAGGTCTGCGCCGAGCTCGTCGCGGCGAAGCAGACGACCGACCAGTGCGCCGGCGCGCTCGGCCAGCGGCTGTTCGAGGAGTACGTGCGGCGCGGCTGGATCGACGAGCAGCTCGAGCGCTCGCGCGCGCTCTACCGCCGCAAGTGCGAGCGGATGCTCGCCGCGCTCGAGCGCGAGATGCCCGACGGCGCGCACTGGACGACGCCCCAGGGCGGGTTCTTCTCATGGCTGACGCTGCCGCCGGGCGCCGACTCGATCGACCTGGCGCGGCGCGCAGCCGAGCGGCTCGTCGGGATCGTGCCCGGCTCGCTGTTCTACGCGGACGGTCGCGGCGGCGACACGGTGCGGCTGTCGTTCTCGATGGTCGACGAGTCGCAGATCGACGACGGCATCGCGCGGCTCGCCGCGCTCCTCTAGGGCCGACGCCGGATTGCGCCTTCGTGCAGGCTTATCCCGTGGGCGAGACGACGCACTACCGCTGGGACGACATGCCGAAGGAGCCGCTGAAGGCCGACCTGCACCGGCGGCTGATCACGGGCGAGCGGATGATGCTCGCGCACGTGTACCTGGACAAGGGCTGCCTCGTCCCGCAGCACTCGCACGAGAACGAGCAGCTGACGTACATCCTCGAGGGCGGGCTGCGCTTCTGGCTCGGCGAGGACAAGTCGGAGGTCGTCGACGTGATGGCCGGCGAGGTGCTGCACATCCCGCCGAACGTGCCACACGAGGCGGTGGCGCTCGAGGACACGCTCGACGTGGACGTGTTCTCGCCGCCGCGCGAGGACTGGATCAACAAGACGGACGACTACCTGCGGTGAAGCTCGGGCTCAAGGACAGGCGCGTCCTCGTCACCGGCGGGTCGAAGGGGCTCGGCGAGGCGATCGCGCGCGAGCTGATCGAGGAGGGCGCGCGCGTGGCCATCTGCTCGCGGAGCGAGGAGGAGGTGCGCGCCACCGGCGAGGCGATCGGCGCCACGCATGCGCAGGCCGCCGACGTGACCGACCCGGAGCAGGTGCGCGACTTCGTCGCACGCTCGGCCGAGGCGCTCGGCGGGATCGACGCGCTCGTGAACAACGCGGGCCGCGCGCATCCCGGGAACTTCTCGACGCTGAACGACGAGGACTGGCAGCACGACTTCGAGGTGAAGGTGCTCTCGCTGATCCGCTGCTCCCGCGAGGCGCTCCCGCACATGCGGCGGGCAGGCGGCGGGCGCATCGTGAACATCGGCGCCGTCTACTCGCGCATGCCCGACCCGACCTTCTTCGCGACGTCGGTGAACCGGGCGGCCGGCAACAACTTCACGAAGGCGCTCGCGATGGAGGTGGCGAAGGACGGCATCCTCGTCAACGGCGTCAACATCGGCTTCGTGATCACGCCGCAATGGGACAACATCCATCGCCGCCGCGCCCCCGACCAGCCGCGGGAGGAGTTCCTCGACGCGATGGCCGCGCAGGATGTCCCGCTCGGGCGCATGGGGCGGCCCGACGAAGTGTCAGGGCTCGTGACGTTTCTGCTCAGTGACCGAGCGAGCTACATCACCGGCGCGTCGATCGACGTCGCCGGCGGTATGGGGAGGTACGTCTAATGGCTACGGCGCCGCTCGCGGCCGACCAGGTCGCCGAGCTCCTCGCGCTCGCGAAGAAGTCCGACAGCGTCGAGCTGAAGCTGACCGTCCCCGAGGCGGCACACCGCTCGACGATCGATGCCCTCGGCCTCGACCCGCTCCAGGCGCAGATCCGCCAGGTGTTCTTCTTCGACACGCCCGACCTCGCGCTCGACAAGCTCGGGCTCGTGGTCAGGGCCCGCCGCATCCAGAACAAGGGCGACGACTCGGTCGTGAAGCTGCGGCCGGTCGTGCCCGACCAACTGCCGGCCGAGCTTCGCGCCTCGCCGAACTTCGTCGTCGAGGTCGATGCGCTGCCCGGGGGCTTCGTCTGCTCCGGCGCGATGAAGCAGATGCTGGATCTCGCCGAGGTGCGGCAGGCCGTCCGCGGCCAGCGTCCCGTGAAGAAGCTGTTCTCGAAGGAGCAGAAGGCGCTGTACGCCGAGCATGCGGACGGGATCGCGCTCGACGATCTGGCGATCCTCGGCCCGCTCTTCGTGCTGAAGCTGCGGCTGGACCCGCCGGAGCTCGGCCGGCGTCTCGTCGCCGAGGCGTGGATCTACCCGGACGGGTCGCGGATCCTCGAGCTCTCGACGAAGTGCAAGCCGAGCGAGCCGTTCCAGGTCGCCGCCGAGACACGCGCGTTCCTCACGGAGCGCGGCGTCGACCTGAGCGGCGACCAGGAGACGAAGACGCGCAAGGCGCTCCGCTTCTTCGCGAAGCAGCTGCAGGAGGCGTGACGGGCCTCCGCTGGGAGTTTCGAACCGAGGCGGACGTCGACGCACCGGCGGGCGAGGTGGCCGAGAGCGACGAGGTCTACTTCCTGTCGGACTCGACCGACGCATCGGTGAAGCTCCGCGACGGCCGGCTCGACGTCAAGGTGCTCGAGCGCGTCGAGGACGGGCTCCAGCTGTGGCGGCCCGTGGTGAAGGCCGAGTTTCCGCTCGACGCCGACGCCGTGGATCAGGTCGTGCGCGCGCTCGGCCTTTCCGGGCGGCCGTCGACGCTCGACGCGCTGCGCGCGCTCCCCGGCGTGCGCGCCGTAAACGTGCACAAGCGGCGTGAGCGCTTCACCGTCGGCGGGGCTATGGCGGAGCGGGCGGAGCTTCGGACGCCAACGGGCGTCGCGGTGACGGTTGCGGTCGAATCGGAGGATCCCGCAGCCGTGCTCGCCGCCGTCCGCGAGCTCGGGCTCGAGGGCCGGCCGAACGTCAGCGTTCCGCGGACGCTCAAGAGCCTATGAGCCGGTACGGCGTCATCGACGTCGGCACGAACTCGGTCAAGTTCCTGCTCGAGGAGGACGGCAGGACGCTCGTCGATCGCGCTGAGATCACGCGGCTCGGCCAGGGCGCCGGCGACGACGGGCGGCTCGCCGCGGAGTCGATCGCGCGCACCGTCGATGGGATCGCGGCGATGGCCGACGAGGCGGGCGACGCAAGAATCGCGGCCGTCGGCACGGCGGGCTTACGCCGCGCGCCGAACCGCGCCGAGCTGATCGACGCCGTCCGGGGGCGGACCGGCATCGACGTCGAGGTCATCTCCGGCGAGGAGGAGGCACGGCTCTCCTACCTGGCGACGAAGTCGGCCTTGGGGCTGGACGGAAGCGTGGTCGTCTTCGAGACGGGCGGCGGCAGCACGCAGTTCACCTACGGGCAGGGCGATGAGATCGACGAGCAGTTCAGCGTCGACGTCGGCGCGGCGAGAGTCACGGAACGCTGGCACCTCGACGAACCGGTCGGCGAGGACGTCGTCGCCGAGGCGCTCACCGGCACCGAGGCCGAGCTCGGCCGCGTGCGCGGCGGCCGCGACGCCGTCGTGGGCATGGGCGGCGCGGTCACCAACCTCGCCGCGGTGAAGCACGGACTCGTCGAGTACGACCCGTCCGTGATCCAGGGCACGGTGCTCGACACCGCGGAGATCGACCGCCAGATCGAGCTCTACCGGACGCGGACGGCCGACGAGCGACGTGCGCTCGCCGGCCTTCAGCCCAAGCGCGCGGAGGTGATCCTCGCGGGCGCCTGCATCGTCCGTGCGGTGCTCGCCAGGCTCGGTGGAGACTCGCTGACCGTCAGCGACCGTGGCCTGCGGCACCGACTCATCGTCGAGCGCTTCGGCTAGCCCGCCGCCACCAGCGCGAGCCCGGGGAACTCGATCCCGTCGGCCGTGACGTAGTCGCTCGCCGCCTCGCGCACCTTGGCGCGGATCCTCTCGAGAACGGGCGCCGGCAGCGAGGCCAGCCGCTTCGCCAGCGGGCCGGCGAGCGCCGACGACCGGCTGAACCACTCGTCGAACGAGCCCGCCCGGTAGGGCACCGACACCTCCTCGATGGTCACGCCGTCACCGAGCACTGCGCGCAGGCGGTCCGGGTCGGCGAGCGAGAACGGGCTCGGCATACCGGGCGGCGGCACCTGGATCCCCGTCTCCCTGCTGACGATCCGGAAGATCGTGCTCAGCCAGGGGTTCCGCTCGGGAGCACCCCAGACCGCGACCACGAAGCGGCCCCCGACGCGGCGGATCTCTGTGGCCGCGCGGGCAGGGTCGGGCACCAGCATGAGACCATCCCGGCAGAGCACGACGTCGAAGCTGAGGTCCGGCTCGTCGATCGCCTCGAGGTCGAGCACGCGGGTCTCCACGTTGCCGAGGCCGCGGGCGCGTTCCGACGCGGCCGCGATCATCCCGGGCGCGATGTCGGAGATCACGACCGAGCCGGCCCGCTGCGCGGCGGCGATTCCGAGGCCGTCCGCCCCGGCGGCGAGCTCGAGCACGCGGTCGGCGGGCTGCAGCGCGGCCAGCTCGAGCATGCGCTCGGTGAGCGGCGTCGCGCGCCGGTCGATGAAGTCGGCGTGGTCGCTCCACGCCCCTGAGACCGCCTCCCACATTCCGGCGGAGTGGCGGCGAACCTCTTCGAGTGGCGGGGTCTGCATGGTGCTCACAACACACCTCCTATATTGAATACACCAACAGTGAAATGAAGTGAGCGTTAGAGTATCGAAATGACCGAAGCTGTCAAGCGCCGCTACGACTCGAGCCGCCGACGCGCGCAGGCGGAAGCCACGAAGCGCGAGATCCTCGAGGCCGCAGAGCGACTCTTCGGCGAGCAGGGCTACGCGGGGACGACGATCGCGGCGATCGCGTCCGAGGCGCGGGTCGCGCCAAAGACCGTCTATCTCGCCTTCGAGACGAAGGCCGGGCTGCTGCGCGCGCTGTGGAACCTGCGCCTGCGCGGGGACGCCGACGACGTGCCGGTCGGCGACCGCGACTGGTATCGCGAGGTGCTGGAGGAGCCCGACCCCGTGCGCGTGCTCAGACTGAATGCGCGCAACTCACGGATGGTGAAGGACCGCTTCGGCGTGCTCGACGGCGTCGTGCGCGGCGCCGCGTCGGTCGACACCGACGTCGCCGCGATGGTGAGGCGGATCCAGACCGAGTTCTACGAGAATCAGCGTCGGGTGGTGGAGAGCCTCGTCGCGAAGGGCGCGCTCAAGCCCGCGCTGGACGTGACGCGCGCGGCCGACATCCTCTGGACGCTGAACCACCCGGACGTCTGGCAGCACCTCGTGTTCGACCGCGGGTGGACCGGTGAGCAGTACGAGGAGTGGTTCGCGGACGCCGCCTGTCAGCAGCTGCTCGCCGACGACCGCCGGTAGAGCACCGCGCGTCCGCGATGGCCGTCGGGCTCCAGCACGTCCATCGCACGCAGGCAGTACGTCGCCTGCTGCGCGAGCCGGCGCGTCCAGCCGCCCGCGGCAGCCAACTCGGCCGTGTCGAAGCGCTCGGGCAGCTGCGGCAAGAGCGCGCCTGCCTCAGCCGGCGTCGAGAGGCGCACAGTCTCCTCGACCGAGCGGAGCGCCCGCCCGGCTATGACCCAGCCGTGCCGGCGAAACGCGCGCCCGGCCTCGTGCCGCCGGTACTCGTCCTCATGCGTGAGCAGCACCTCGACCTGGAACCCGGGCCGCGCGAGCAGCGCGGGCAGGCTCACGAGCCGCGCGAACACGTCCTCCAGCCGGCCGCGCTTCGGCGAGCGGCGCGCGGACAGGATCTCGCCGTCACGTGACAGCCGCACGATGCGGCGCTCGAGCGCGACAGGGACGACGAGCCGAACCGGGTGGTTGTCGAGCAGCCGGTCGAGCTTGAGCCGGAGCGGCGCGAAGCCGCCGGTCTGGATCTCGATCATCGTCTCGCCGCGCACGAGGTCGATCACGTAGCCGTCGACAGGGTGCTCCACGAAGTCGCCTGACCGGCGGTACCAGTCCTTGATCTGCGCATGCAGCGAGCCTTCGTTGAGCGTCCCGATCATGACACCGGACCAGTTCGCCGGGGGCGTAATGTCTGCCTGCATGGAGCTCGACGACTTCGCCCGCCGCTATACCGCCGCCTGGTGCAGCCAAGACCCGGCGAGCGTCGCGTCGTTCTACGCGCCGGACGGCTCGCTGACGATCAACGGCGGAACGCCGTCGGTCGGGACCGCCGGCATCACCGAGGCGGCGCAGACCTTCATGGAGGCGTTCCCGGACATGCAGGTGCTGATGGACGGCATCCGCATCGGCGACCACGCGGTCGAGTACCACTGGACCCTGGTCGGGACGAACGCCGGCAGCGGCAACCGCGTGCGCATCTCCGGCCACGAGGAGTGGACGTTCGGCGACGACGGCCTGGTAGCCGAGTCGCAGGGCCACTACGACGCGGCCGAGTACGACCGTCAGGTCGCCGAAGGCGTCTGAGCGTCCGGCCGCGTCCGGCTGTTCCACCACTCGCGGAACTCGGTGCAGAGTCCGTCCGGGCCGAGCGTGACGAGGAAGATGCCCTCGTCCTCCTCGATCGCGGCCGTCGCCGGGTCCTGCGTCGAGACCCACCAGCGCGCGAGGCCGCGGCCGTCGGGCGTGATCGCCAGCGGCTCGTGGCCGAAGCGGATGTTCTGCTGCGTCGCCATGGCCTGCTCGAACCGGGCACGGATCGCGCCGTTGCTGCGTAGTGGCTCGCCCCACGGGCCCCAGGCGTACCGGGCGTCTTCGCTGAAGCAGGCGACGAAGCCGTCGGTGTCCTTGCGCTCCCACGCCCGCCCGTAGGTGTCGAGCCACCGATCGAGGTCGTCGAGCGTCACGGCGCCGATCGTAGGACGCGCAGCGCCGAAGTGTGTTCCAGCGGCTCTCGCCGCCGGGCTTCTCCATCTCGACGAGCAGCGGCCCGGGGATGCGTTTCTGGAGCGGCCAGCGGCCGTTCGGCTTGCGCTGGGCGCGGAGGAGCTCGAGGGCGTCTGCCGCGCGGGGGTCGTCGATCGCGGGCGTCAGCCGCATGTAGTCGAGGCCGCGCAGGACGGTGTAGCCCTTGAGCAGCCACTCGACAACCGGGTCGGTCACTGCGCGAGCCGGTCGCGGCACTGCCGCGCCGGGACGACGCTCCCTTTCTCCTCGTTGAGCGCGATCGCCCTCATCAGGGCTGCCTCCGCGCCCGCGCGATCGCCTGCGGCGCGCAGCACCTCGGACACGTCGACGAGCGTCAGCGCCGCGGCGTTGAGATCGTCGTTCGCCTCCTCCAGCTCGGCCGCTTCGCGGGCGAGCGCGACGGCCTCGTCGAGCGCCCCGTTCGCCGCGAGGACGCGCGCGCGGTTGCTCTTCCACGGCGCCGTGTGGGCGTACAGCTCTGCCGCCTGGTCGAGCACCGCGCCCGCCTCGTCGTGGCGGCCCTGCTCGTTGAGGATGCGCGCGAGCCGCACCCGGTAGAGGGCCATGTAGTGCGCGGCTCCCATGCCGACGGCGATGTCGATCGCCTCGCGGAGCTCGCGCTCGGCGGCGGGGAGGTCGCCGGCCGTGAGCTCTAGCTCGCCGCCGGCCATGCCCGCCTCCGCGAGGCCGTATGTGATCCCCAGGTCGCGGCAGATCTCCTTCGACCGCGCCAGCCGCTCGCGGGCGAGCTCGAAGTTGCCGAGCCTCGCATCGACGTACGGGCCTACGAGCAGTGCGTCCGCCTCGACGGCGGGCAGGTTGCGCTCCTTCGCCCACGCGATCTGCTCCTCGCAGAACGCCCGCACTTCGAGGAGCGGCGTCCGGCCGAAGACCATCGCACCGCCGATCTGGTTCCAGGCGTCGATCTGCCGGCGTAGATCGCCGCAGGCGAGCGCGTGCTCACGCGCGTGGAGAAGGGCTTGGAGCTGAGCCTCGCGCTGGCGGGCGCGCAGGTGCGCCGTACCGAGGAGCTGCCACGCGTCGGCGAGGTCGGCATCGTCCTCGAAGGTCGCGATTGCGCGCTCGGCGAGGGCGCGCAGCTCCTCGCCGCTCGCGGTGCCGAGCATGTGCGCGAGGTGACCGAGCCCGACCTCGGCGCGGAGCTCGGCGATCTCGTCGCCGACTTCGCGGGCGAGGCGGATCGCCTCGCCAAAGACGTCCTCCGCTTCCGCGAGCGAGCCCGTGTCCTTTACCGCCCGGGCCAGATCCGGGAGCAGCACCGCGCGTTCCGCCGGAACGTCGCTGAGCAGCGTGTCCGCTCGGCGGAGCAGCGAGAGGGCAGCGGTCGGCTCGGAGCGGTCGAGCGCCGCGTTTCCGGCCTGACGAAGGAGCCTGCCCCCGCGCAGCGCGAGCGCTGCGTCCCTGCGCCCGACCTCCGTGCCGAGCATGTAGGCCTGCTCGAGGTGGTAGCCGACGATCTCGTCGTGCGCGGCGAGGTGGCCGTTGCGCAGCTCGAGCCAGCCGGCGAGGCGCTCGTGCAGCCGCGAGCGCAGCTCCTTGGGCATCGACGCATAGGCGACGTCGCGGATGAGCACGTGGTTGAAGCGGAACCCGTCGTCGCCAGGAACGAGCGAGCGGTCGGGGCGGACGAACTCCTTGCGCGCGAGGGCGAGCAGCGTGCCGCCGACGCCGCCGCCGTCATCGAGGAGCTCGCTCACGGCGCCGCGGTGAAAGAGCCGCCCCTCGACCGAGCCCCGCTGGACGACGGCGCGCTCCTCCGGCTCGAGGCGGTCGATGCGCGCGGCGAGGAGCGCCTGGATCGTCGGTGGGACGGTGTCGGCGTTCGGGTCGTGCTCGAAGTGCGCGAGCAGCTGCTCGACGAAGAGCGGATTGCCCTCCGCGGTCTCGACGACTCGCTCTCGCAGCTCGGGCGCCAGCGTGTGGGCGAGCGTGTCCACGAGCTCGTCCGAGTCGTCGTGGCCGAGCGGCTCGAGAACGACGAGCGCCGCGCCCGCACGGGGCGCGGCCCAGGACGGGCGCACGTCGAAGAGGTCGGGCCGCGCGGTGCAAAGGACGAAGACCGCCGCGTCGCCCGGCGAGGCGGCGACGTACTCGATGAGGTCGAGGAGCGCCGGGTCGGCCCAGTGGATGTCGTCGACGACGAGCACGACCGGCTGCCCGGCGGCGAGCGACTCGATGAGCCGGCGGAACGCCCAGGCGGTCTCGTCGGTCGACCCGCCATGCTCGATGATCCGGGCGGCGAGGTCGCCGTGCCCGACGCCTGCCAGCACCTCGGCCGGGTCGCCCGCATCGCGGACCACGTCGGCCAGCGGCAGGTAGGGGGCGTCGGTGCCGTAGGACGTGCAGCGCCCGATGAGGATCCGCGCCTCGTCCCGGAGCGAGTCGAGCAGCTCGCGCGCGAGCCGGGACTTGCCGATTCCGGGCGTGCCGACGATGGTCGCGAGCCGGGCGGAGCGCCCGGCGACGGCGTCGTCGTAGGCGCCGCGCAAGGCGGCGAGCTCTTCTTGGCGGCCGACGAACGGCGTCGAAATCGGCCGTGTGAATGCCGGCACGTCCGGCCGCAGTCCGACCAGCCGGTAGGCGACGAGCAGCTCGCGCTTGCCCTTGGCGTCGACGGGCGGCGCTGCATCAGCGTGGACGAGGTCGGCGACGGCGGCGTAGGTCGCCGAGCCGAGCAGGACGTCGCCGGGGGCGGCCGCCTGCTCGAGCCGGGCCGCGACGTTGACGGCGTCGCCGGTCGCGAGCTTCTGGTCGGGCGCGCCGCCGCCGACGACGACCTCGCCGGTGTTGATGCCGGTGCGCGTGATGATCTCGACGCCGTGGTCGCGCTCGAGGTCGGCGTTCAGCTCTCGAAGCGCGTCCTGGATCTCTGCCGCCGCGCGCACGGCGCGGAGCGGGTCGTCCTCGCGCACCGCCGGCACCCCGAACACGGCCATGACCGCGTCGCCGATGAACTTCTCCACTGTGCCGCCGTGGCGTTCGAGGGCGGCCTGGACGGCCTCGAAGTAGCGCCACATGACGTTGCGGAGAAGCTCCGGGTCGAGGCGCTCGCCGAGCGCGGTCGAGCCGGCGACGTCCGTGAAAAGGACGGTGACGACCTTGCGTGCTTCCGGCTCGACGGACATTCCCTGAGCCTATTTTCGCGGTGTCGCGCGCAGCCGGTTGTCACATACCCTGCTACGCTCGTGGGGCGCGTAGACCTAGCGCGGAAGCCGCGGAGGCTTCGCTCCTTCTCCTCGACTGCCACACCAGGCCGTAGCACCCGGAGCCCCGGCGCGTGGGTTCTCGACGAATAGAGGAGAGTGCTGTGAGCGAGCCATCTGCACCGCTGCAGGGTCAGTCACACGACGAGCCGGCCGTGGCCGAGAAGGTCAATGGCACCGGCGAGAGCACGACCGCGGGCCTCTCGACGATGCCCGAGAAGCGGCCGAGCCGCCGCTTCTTCGGGTTGTTCAAGGGCCAGCGCTCCGACTGAGCGCAGGCGGCGAGCTCCGGTCGACGCCGGGGCGACGCTCGGTTCAGACGGGGACGGCGGCGCGCCCGAGCAGCTTGGCGGTCGCGTGCAGCAGCCGGTCCACGTCGTCGTGGTTGTTGTAGAAGTGCGTCGAGACGCGAATGCCGCCCACGTGCGACGTGTAGCGCATGGCGACGTAGATCCGCTCGTCGAGCAGCGACTCGAGGAACGCCTCGTTCTCTGCCTGGCTTTCTGAGACCTCGAAGGTGGTGATGCCCGACCTGGCCTCGCGCTCGGGGCGCGTGACGATGTGGACGCCGAGCTTCTGCAGCTCCTCGTGCAGGCGGTCCGTGAGCGCGAGGACGTGCTCCTCGATCGCGGCGATGCCGATCGAGTTGATGAGCTCGAGCGAGGCGCCGAGCCCGACGGCGCCCGGGTAGTTCGCGGTGCCGTTGATCTCGAGGCTCTTCGTCGTCGTCGGGAAGTCGTAGATCCGGACAGGGGTGCTGTTCGGCGTCGCAAAGTACTGCCCCCAGCCGCCCTCGGGCGGTGGCAGGCCGAGGTAGCCCCAGGAGGGCATCCGCAGGTGGGGCAGCGTCGTCCGGCGGACGTAGAGGAGCCCGCAGCCGAACGGCGCGTTCAGCCACTTGTGCCCGCCGGCGACGACGGCGTCGGCGGGGATCTCCTTGACGTTGAGCCTGGTTGCACCCAGCTGCTGGATCGCGTCGACGATGAGGAGCGCGTCATGCGCACGACAGAGATCGGCGAGCGCGTTCAGGTCGAGGGCGTAGCCGTTCGTCCACTGCACGGAGCTGACGATGACGGCGCGGGTGCGGTCGTCGACGAGCGCGGCGAACGCGTCAGGCGTGACGGCGCCGTGGTCGTTGCGGACGACGCGCACCTCGGCGATCGCGCCGCGCTCGGCGAGCTTGAGCCAGGGGATCGCGACCTGGAGGAACTCGAGGTCGCAGATGACGACGTTGTCGCGCGGCTCGAACGGGATCGCGCCGGCGAGGACGTTGAGCCCGTGGGTGGTGCTCTCGACGAGCGCGATCTCGTCCTGGTCCGCGTCGAGGAGTCGCGCGCCTTCGCGCACGGCCGTGCCGCGGGCCTGGTCGAGCGCGATGTGGTGGATCGACGCGTCGCGGTCGGGCATGCGCAGCACCTGGTCGAGGAACTGCTCAATCGCGCGCCTGGAGTCGATCGGGGCGACGCCGACGCACGCCGCGTCGAGGAATGTCTTGTCCTCGAGGGCGGGGAAGTGCTCCCTGGCGTCGCGGACGTCCATGGCATCGAGTGTCGGAGAAGGCCACCCGGCCGGCATCCGTAGGAACTCCGGTCCGGCTGACCCCGCATCGGAAGTCGGTGGCCTGCCGGATTCCCGTCGGGCCTTCGATGCGAACGATGCAGGCAGCCCGACGAGGAGGCACTGATGACTGTCACCCAGCACGAAGCGCACCGTCGGCACGCGGTGGGGATGCCTGGCAAATACCTGAGCCTGACCACCTACCGGCGCGACGGGTCACCCGTCTCGACCCCGGTCTGGTTCGTCGAGGAGGACGGCCGCCTGTTCGTCGTCACCGGGGCGGACTCCTACAAGGTGAAGCGGCTGCGGCGGAACCCTGCGTGCATGGTCGCCCCGTGCTCCGCGCGCGGCGTGGCGAAGGGTGATGCCATTCCAGCGCAGGTCGCGTTCCTGCCCGAGCCCGAGCACGGCCGGGTCGATCACCTCATGGCCCGGAAGTACCGGGTCGACAGGGTCCTGATCCTGCCGGTCTACCGGCTCGTCACCAGGCTGCGCGGCAACGCCGTGGACGCCTCGCGGAGCGGCGCGTATCTCGCGATCACACCCGTCTGACCGGTCGGAGTAGGGTCGGAACGATCCGCGCGCATAACTCCACATCGCTTCTCTTCGGCCTCGGCCTGGCGCTGATCGCACTGCACGTGGCGGACGACAACTTCCTGCAGCCTCAGCCGGGGACGTCCGCCGCAGGCCATGCCGTGAGTGGCCTCGTGCCGCTCGCCGGCCTTGCCTTGGCCGGGTATGGCTACCGGCGCGGGCGGCCTGGTCTGCGCGGCGTGATCGCGTTGATGGTTGGCTTCTTCGGTGTCCTCTTCGGCACCGAGGCCGTCCACTACACGATGGCGGTCGGCCCCTCGGGTGACGACTACACCGGCCTGCTCTCGGTCGTCGCCGGGCTCCTGCTGATCGGGGTCGGAGCCGTCGAGCTCTGGAGCTCGCGGCGCCGCGAGGGCCGGTTGTGGTGGCGGTACGGCCGCCGGTTCCTGGTTGCTGCGGCCGCCGCCGTCGCACTGTCGATCGTCGCCTTCCCGCTCAGCATCGGCTATGTGATCACGCATGCCCAGCGCGCCGAGGTGCCGAGACCCGACCTCGGAACGGCGTACGAGAACGTGTCGTTCACGACGAGCGACGGCCTGCGGCTGAAAGGCTGGTACATCCGGTCGCGGAACCACGCCGCGGTAATCGTGTTTCCGGGCCGGGCCTCGTCGCAGAAGCAGGCGAAGATGCTGGCGCGCCACGGCTACGGCGTCCTCCTGTTCGACCGCCGCGGCGAGGCCGAGAGCGAAGGCGACCCGAACATCTTCGGCTGGCACGGCGAGCGGGACGTGCAGGCGGCCGTCTTGTTTCTCCAGCGGCGCCGCGACGTCGATCGGCAGCGCATCGGCGGCGTCGGCCTCTCGGTCGGCGGAGAGATGCTCATCGCGGCCGCTGCCGAGTCGGACGAGCTCCGAGCGATCGTGACCGAGGGCGCCAGCAGCCGGTCGGTGCGCGACGAGTGGACGAACGGGAGCGGATGGGGCGACCTGCTGGCCAACGGCGTGGCGACCGCGTCGACGGCACTCTTCAGCAACACCCTGCCGCCTCCGGACCTGCAGAGCCTGGTCGGGCGCATCGGCCCGACCGCGGTGTTCTTCGTGTACGGCGAGCACGGCCAGTCGACCGAGGCGTCGGCGAACAAGGCCTTCTACACGGCTGCGCGCGAGCCGAAGGCGATCTGGGAGGTCCCGGGCGCCGGCCATGCCGCCGGCATCGACGCCCGGCCGAAGCAGTACGAGCGGCGGGTCGTCGGGTTCTTCGACCGGGAGCTGCTGCGAGGGACGTGACCGGAAACGATGAGGGCCGCCTTGCGGCGGCCCTCTGAGCCCAAGCTTCCTGCGAGGCGCTAGGAGCAGCCGGTGTTCGTCCCGCAGTCGCGGCACGTGTAGCAGCTACCGGTCCGCACCATCCGCCCGCCGCACTTGGCGCACTCGACGGCGTCCTCCCACGCGTTGAACAGCGCGGTCTGCCCGGGAGGAGCCGCCTCCGCCGGCGCGGCCACAGCGCCCTCGCCCTCCTCGGGCGGCGCCAGCGCGGCACCCGCGGAGTACGCCGCGGCCAGCCGCGCACGCACTTCCGGCGACAGGATCCCGACCTCCTCCTGCTGGTCCGGCGTGAGGAACTTCTTGCCCATCCAGCGGAAGATGTAGTCGACGATCGACTTGGCGATGCGGATGTCGGCGTCGTTCGTCGGGCCGGACGGCTCGAAGCGCATGTGCGCGAACTTCGAGACGTACACCTCGAGCGGCACGCCGTACTGGAGGCCCAGCGAGACCGAGATCATGAACGAGTTCATGAGCCCGGCCAGCGTCGTGCCCTCCTTCGCGATGTCGACGAAGATGTCGCCCGGCGTCCCGTCCTCGTACAGGCCGACGTGGATGTAGCCCTCGTAGTCGCCGACCTTGAACTTGCGGCCGACCTCGACGCGGTCCTCCGGGAGCCGGCGGCGCTGCGTCAGCGGCACGGGCGGCGTCGCCGCTTCGCCCTTGCCTGACAGCGGCTGCGCCGTCTTCGAGCCGTCGCGGTAGATCGCGATCGCCTTCACGCCCAGGCGCCACGCGTCGGCCACGAGGCTGGAGACATCCTCCACGGTCGCCGTCTCGGGCAGGTTCACGGTCTTCGAGATGGCGCCCGAGATGAACGGCTGGACGGCGCCCATCATCTTCACGTGGCCCATGTAGTGGATGGCCCGCTCGCCGATCGCGCAGTCGAAGATCGGGTAGTGCTCGTGCTTGATCTTCGGCGCGCCCACGATCGTGTTGCGCTCGTCGATGTACGCGACGACCTCCTCGACCTCGTTCGGTGCGTAGCCGAGCTTGTCGAGCGCCATCGGCACCGTCTTGTTGACGATCGTGATCTCGCCGCCGCCGACCAGCTTCTTCGACTTCACGAGCGAGAAGTCGGGCTCCACGCCTGTCGTGTCGCAATCCATCATGAAGCTGATTGTGTTGTGGCTGACAAAGCCGTTAGCCACGTACGTGACGTTGTCGGGCACCGAGATGTCGTACGTCGGCTGGTCGTCCAGCATCTCGACCGTCGCGACCTCGTCGTAGTAGAAGTCGAGCAGGTGCGCGAGCGCCGGGTCGGCCGTCCGCTCGAGCAGCTGCGTCGCCGAGCGGCGTGAGACGTCGCCGCGGCGGGCGAGCGCCATCAGCATGGTCCTGCGAAGCGGGTCGTTCTCGGGCGCAAGCTCGTCGACGAGCGCGCGGCCGACCGGGATGTGGTCGTAGCGCGACGCCTGGCGGTGGTCGCCGTTCCAGAGTCGGGACGGCTTGCGCGACGAGATGAAGTCGATGTCCTCGAGGTAGCGATCGGCCGCCGCCACGTTCAGCAGTCGCAACACATACCGCTCGTGCGAGCCCCAGTTGCTCGTCGGCGCATCGACCTTGCGCGTCGTCACGAAACCGAGCGCGAGCATCAGCGTCTGCACGTCGCGGCTGAAGGTCTCGCTCGTCGTGCTCCACGAGACGTAGCCGTTGCTCGTCGTGCCGTCGGCCTCGAACAGCCCGCGGACGAACGCCGCGTAGACGTCGCGGTCGTTCGTGTGCAGGACGGCGTCCGGGATGTGCGGCACCCAGCCCTTGCCGCGGTGCTCGGCGGCCGGCGGCAGCTTCGCGAAGCCGCAGGCCTCCCACCAGAGCGTCAGCGGCACGGAGTTGACCGCGACCTCGGTGTAGCCCTGCTTCTCGGTCACGTCGGTGTCGAGGCCGAAGAGCGCGGCGATCGAGTCGCGCAGGTGCTCGACGACGTCCTGATCCGCACGCGCGACGCAGAAGCGCAGACCCTTGGCGTGCAGCGAGCCGTCGCCCATGAAGTAGCCGACGAGCTCGGCCAGTTCCGCGGTCATGGTGCGTGGGACGCGCGTGGCGCGATCCGACGTCCAGTAGAGCTCGCCGAGCGGCGGCAGATCGACCTGTTGCGGCTCGCCGACCATGCCGTCCAGCATCAGCGGCACGCGGTCGCCCTCGGCGATCTCGCCGAAGCGCTTCCAGGCCCAGTTGCCGTCGCCGTCGACGACGCGAATGCGGTGCATGGCCGTGCCCTGGATTCGGTAGCCGCGGCCCGTCTCGACGGAAACGACCGTCTCGAAGCCGTTGACGTAGAACTTCGTCGCCTCGCGCGCGCCCTCGTCGGTCGTGACCTGGACGTCGAGGTCCTGCCACTTCTGGCCGACCGGGTCGCCGAGCGAGCGCAGCCGGACAAGCCCGCGGCTGGTCGACACGAGGCTGTCGCCGACCAGGCAGCCGGTCGGCGCCAGCACCGTGGCCTGCGCGTTCCGGTAGCCGTGCACCTCGCCGAGGTTCAGGACGTCGTCCCACGCCTTGCGGCAGGCGGTCAGCATCTCCTTCGGCACCACGTGCGCGTCCTCGATGTTCCCGACGGCCGCGCGGTGCTTCGCCATCACGCCGATCATCGGCGCGGCGTTCGGCCGGTAGCCGGCGAACGGCCCCATGCGCGCCGCGATCTCCGCGGACTTGCGGTACGCGCGCCCCGTCATGAGTGAGGTGATCGCCGCCGCGTACGCCCGGCCCTCGTCCGAGTCGTACGGGAGGCCGCGCGCCATCAGCAGCGCGCCGAGGTTCGCGTAGCCGAGCCCGAGCTGGCGGTACGCCTTCGCGTTCGCCTCGATCTCGGGCGTCGGATACGACGAGTAGCCGACCAGGATCTCCTGCGCGAGGAAGGTGACGTCGACCGCGTGCTCGAACGCATCGACGTCGAACTCGCCGTCCTCGCGGCGGAACTTCATCAGGTTCAGCGAGGCGAGGTTGCACGCGGAGTCGTCGATCGACATGTACTCCGAGCACGGGTTCGACGCGTTGATTCGCGACGTGTTCGGCAGCGTGTGCCAGGCGTTGATGGTCGTGTCGTACTGCACGCCCGGGTCGGCGCACTTCCACGCCGCCTCGGCGATCTGGCGCAGCAGCTCGCGCGCGTCGCGCGTCTCGACGACGCTGCCGTCGGTCCGCGCGGTCAGGTTCCACTCCTTGCCACCGTCGGCCGCCTCCATGAACGCGTCCGTCACGCGCACGGAGTTGTTGGCGTTCTGGTACTGGATCGAGCTCCAGTCGGGCGAGTCCAGCGACATGTCGTAGCCGGCGGCCTCGAGCACGCGCGCCTTCTCCTCCTCGCGCGCCTTGCACCAGATGAACTCCTCGATGTCCGGGTGGTCGATGTCGAGCACGACCATCTTGGCCGCGCGCCGCGTCTTGCCGCCCGACTTGATCGTGCCGGCGGACGCGTCGGCGCCGCGCATGAACGACACCGGGCCGGATGCGTGCCCGCCCTTCGACAGCTGCTCCTTCGAGGAGCGCAGCTTCGACAGGTTCGCGCCCGAGCCGGAGCCGCCCCGGAAGATCACGCCCTCGCGGCGGATCCAGTCGAGGATCGACTCCATCGAGTCCTCGATCGAGAGGATGAAGCAGGCGCGAGCACTGCGGCGTCTCCTCGAAGCCGACGTTGAACCACACCGGCGAGTTGAAGGCGACGTACTGGTTGACGAGGAGCGCCTTCAGCTCCGCCTCGAAGGTCTCGGCCTCCTCGTCGGACGCGAAGTAGCCGCCGTCACGGCCCCACGTGCCGACGGTGGTCGACGACGCGGCCGATCATCTGCTTCACGGACCGCTCGCGGTCGGGCGAGCTCATGCGGCCGCGGAAGTACTTCTGGGCGACGATGTTCGTGGCCGTCTGCGACCAGAACTTCGGGAACAGCCGTGCACCTCGCCGAGGTTCAGGACGTCGTCCCACGCCTTGCGGCAGGCGGTCAGCATCTCCTTCGGCACCACGTGCGCGTCCTCGATGTTGCCGACGGCCGCGCGGTGCTTCGCCATCACGCCGATCATCGGCGCCGCGTTCGGCCGGTAGCCGGCGAACGGCCCCATGCGCGCCGCGATCTCCGCCGACTTGCGGTACGCGCGCCCGGTCATGAGTGAGGTGATCGCCGCCGCGTAGGCGCGGCCCTCGTCCGAGTCGTACGGGAGGCCGCGCGCCATCAGCAGCGCCCCGAGGTTCGCGTAGCCGAGCCCGAGCTGCCGGTAGGCCTTCGCGTTCGCCTCGATCTCGGGCGTCGGGTACGACGAAGAGCCGACGAAGATCTCCTGCGCGAGGAACGTGACGTCGACCGCGTGTTCGAACGCGTCGACGTCGAACTCGCCGTCCTCGCGGCGGAACTTCATCAGGTTCAGGGACGCGAGGTTGCAGGCCGAGTCGTCGATCGACATGTACTCGGAGCACGGGTTCGAAGCGTTGATCCGCGCCGTGTTCGGCAGCGTGTGCCACGCGTTGATGGTCGGTCTGAAATTGCACGCCCGGGTCGGCGCACTTCCACGCCGCCTCGGCGATCTGGCGCAGCAGCTCGCGCGCGTCGCGCGTCTCGACGACGCTGCCGTCGGTGCGCGCGGTCAGGTTCCACTCCTTGCCCGTGTCGGCCGCCTCCATGAACGCGTCCGTCACGCGCACGGAGTTGTTGGCGTTCTGGTACTGGATCGAGCTCCAGTCGGGCGAGTCCAGCGACATGTCGTAGCCGGCCGCCTCGAGCACGCGCGCCTTCTCCTCCTCGCGTGCCTTGCACCAGATGAACTCCTCGACGTCCGGGTGGTCGATGTCGAGCACGACCATCTTGGCCGCGTTGGCGCCTTGCCGCCCGACTTGATGGTGCCGGCCGACGCGTCGGCGCCGCGCATGAACGACACGGGGCCGGATGCGTGCCCGCCCTTCGACAGCTGCTCCTTCGAGGAGCGCAGCTTGGACAGGTTGGCGCCCGAGCCGGAGCCGCCCCGGAAGATCACGCCCTCGCGGCGGATCCAGTCGAGGATCGACTCCATCGAGTCCTCGATCGAGAGGATGAAGCA
>CAVWIN010000019.1:0-85562 GCA_963755085.1 uncultured Thermoleophilia bacterium
CAGCACGAGCGGGCCGAGCACCGAGAACGCGAACAGCAGCCAGACGTCTCGTCCCAGGTCCCACGACTGGCTCGTCGTCTGCCTCGAGCCGATGACCGCGAGCGCCAGCGCTGTGGCGGCCAGCACGATCGCGCTCACCCGGTAGGGCGAGTAGTTCTCCATGAGCGGCGCGATCAGCACCGAGTAGCCGGCCCACGTCGCTGCGGTCACCACCGCGAGCAGGATCCCGTCGATCCCGCCGGAGACGTGGGCTCCCGCGCCGATCGCGACGAGCGCCACACCCGCGAACGACACGATCGCGGCGATCCAGAACCGTTGCCCGAGCCGCTCGCGCCCGAGCGCGAGCCCGAACAGCGCCGCGAAGATCGGCGTCGCGCCGAGTACAAGCCCCACGGTGGACGCGGTTGTGCGGTCGAGCGCGTAGACGAACGAGAGCTGGTTCGCGACGAGCAGGACGATCGCGAGTGCGACGACGCCGCCCGCGCGGCGGTCGATGCGCAGCGTGCCCTCGAGCACGAGCGTCAGCGCAAGGAAGATCAGCGCGGCGAGGGTGTAGCGGAGCGTCGCGTACGCAAGCGGCTGGAAGCCGTGCGTGAGCAGGTAGCGCGTCACCGTCAGGTTCAGCGCCCACAGGACGACGACGGTGAACAGCATCAGCTCCACACGCGTCGGCCGGTGCACCGCCCGACCCTAGCGACCGGTTGGTTAGCCTCCTGCCGTGGCCGTGACCAGGGACGACATCGATGCGCTCGTCGGCCCCGCGACGCCGCATTTCGCCTACCAGCTCCGCGCCCGTGTGCTCGAGCTGATCGAGGGCCTGCCGCCCGACGATCCGGTGCGCACCTACGGCGAGGAGCAGATGGCGATGCTGGACCGGCTCGGCCACGCCTCGTCGACCGCCCGCGACGCGCCGCGGGAGCCGCGCTCGCGCATCGGGTGGGACGAGCTGCCGAGCTCGGCGCCCGAGTACGACCCGCTCCCGTGAGCGACTTCGCGGGCGCCGCCGTCCTTGTCACCGGCGGCTCACGCGGCATCGGCCGTGCGATCGCGCTCCGCTTCGCCCAGCACGGCGCGGCGACGGTCGCGATCGGCTACCTGCGCAACGACAAGGCGGCGGGGGCAACGGCCGAGGAGATCCACGCGCTCGGCGCCGAGCCCGTGCTCGTGCGCGGGAACGTCTCATCGGAGCGCGTCCTGCGTGAGGTTGCCGAGCTGCCGCCGCTGACCGCGCTGATCCACAACGCAGCCACCGGCGTGATCCGCCCGGCGCTCGAGGCGCAGGCGAAGCACTGGGACTGGACGATGACCGCCAACGCCCAGGCGCTGCTGTCGCTCACGCAGGCGGCGGCGCCGAAGATGCAGGCGGGCAGCTCGATCGTCGCGCTCTCGAGCCTCGGCTCGCAGCGCACGATGGAGAACTACGTCCTCGTCGGGACGTCCAAGGCCGCGCTCGAGGCGCTCGTGCGCTACCTGGCGGTGGAGCTCTCACCACGCGGGATCCGCGTGAACGCCGTCTCCGGCGGCGTCGTCGACACCGGCGCGCTCGACCACTTCCCGAACCGCGACGAGATGCTGGAGATGGCCCGCTCGCGCACGCCCGCCGGGCGCATGGTGACCGCGGACGACCTGGCCAGCGTGGTCGAGTTTCTCTGCACGCCCGAGGCGGACATGATCCGCGGCCAGACGATCGTCGTCGACGGCGGCTTCAGCCTGCCGGCCTAGCCGCGTCCGGGGATCAGCCGCCCGAGCGTGTCGAAGGCGATGTGCCCGGCGAGCCGCGGGTTTTCCTGGAGCCTGCGCATCGAGTACGCGTACCACTGGCGCCCGAAGGGGACGTAGATCCGCAGCCGGTGGCCCTCCCTGACGAGCGTGTCACCGATCGCCGGCCGCACGCCGAGGAGCATCTGGAACTCGTACTGCGCGGGCTCGAGCCGCCGCGCGTGCAGCGCCCGCTGCGCCTCGGCGAGCGAGCCAGTCGTCGTGCGTCGCGACGCCGACGTAGGCGCCCGCGTCGAGCAGCAGGTCGAACGCGGTGACGAAGCTCTCGCGCACCTCCTGGAAGCCCTGGTAGGCGATCTCCGGCGGCTCGACGTAGATGCCCTTGCAGAGGCGCACGTTGAGGCCGAGGTCGGCGAGCGCGCGGATGTCGTCGTGCGTCCGCCGCAGACACGCCTGGAGCACGATGCCGACGTTGTCGTGCCCCGCCTCGCGCAGCTCGCGGTAGAGCCGGAGCGTGTCGTCCGTGGTCGACGAGTCCTCCATGTCGATGCGCACGAAGTTGCCGCCGGCGGCAGCCAGCACATCCCCGACGTTCTCGCGGCACAGGCTGTAGTCGAGCTTCAGCCCGAGCGCGGTCAGCTTGATGCTGACGTTCGCGTCGAGGCCCTGCTCGCTGATCGTGTCGAAGACCTCCCGGTACGTGCGCGCAATCGTGCGGGCCTCGTCCGGGATGGTGATCTCCTCGCCCAGGACGTCGATCGTCGCCATCTTCCCGGCGGTGTTCAGGTTCCTGACAACGCGGCAGGCGTCCTCGAGCTCGGTGCCCGCGATGTAGCGCGCGGAGATGCGCCGGACGACCGGCTTCGGCACCGCCGGCATGACCCGGACGATCGCCTTGTCGAGGACGCTCACGTCTCGCGCATGAACCCCTGGCGAGCGGCACTGACCAGCGCCACCGCCTCGGGAAACAGGACGCGCATGGCGTCGCGAAGCGCAATCGCCTGCTCGTCCGGGCCGCCCGTCGCCGAGATCTGCTTCAGGGCGGCGGCCGTCAACTCGACGGCCGTGTTCAGCGTCAGGGTCGCGAACTGCTCGCGCTGCGCCTCCTGCACGGACTCGGCCTGGCGCGCCGCGAACTCCTGCAGATTCCGCATGAGCTCGTCGGGGTCGCCGCCGCCGAGGAAGCCGAAGCCACCTTCCATAGCCGCCATTGTGCCGCTTACACTCGAGCTATGTCGACGGCGCGGGCCGAGAGGCGTGTCATCCCGCTGCCGTGGGTGCAGCGCGGCCTCGTTTGGACGCTCGGCCTCGGAGCGTTCGGGCTTGCGTTCTCGATCACGACCACGGCGGCCTACCTACCGCCCATCCTCGAGCGCTTCACGGACTCGACGAGCCTGATCGCGCTCGTGCTCGCGGCCGAGGGTGTGTTCGCGATCACGCTGCCGCTGATCGTCGGCCCCTGGAGCGACACGTTCCACACCCCGCTCGGGCGCCGGCGCCCGTTCATGCTGGCCGCGGTCGGCCCGATCGGCTTCTGCCTGGCGCTGATGGCGTTCATGCCGAGCCTCTGGACGACGGCGCTGCTCGTCTTCGCCTTCTTCTTCGCCTACTACGTCTACGAGCCGCCCTACCGTGGGCTCTACCCCGACCTGCTGCCGCCGAGCCAGTTCGGCCGGGCGCAGGGCATCCAGCACGTGCTGCGCGGGCTCGCGATCGGCGCTGCGCTCGTCGGCGGCGGCTTCCTCTTCCACGCCTGGAACGCGGCCCCATTCCTCGTGGCCGCCTTCGCGACGACGCTCGCGTGCCTGGCGCCAGTCGTGCTCGTGGACGAGCCGAGCGTGCTCGGCGACCGCGTCTTCCGCGGCGTCCGCAGCTACCTGTCGACCGCGTGGTGCCTGCTGCGCTCCGAGCCCGACGTGACCAGGTTCCTCGTCGCGAACGCCGCCTGGGAGGGCACCTTCGCCGCTGCCCGGACGTTCGTCGTGCTCTACATCACCGTCGGCCTCGGGCAGCCGCTCTCGACTTCGGCGATCGCGCTCGGTGTGGTGAGCGCCGGGTACCTCGTCGCCGCACTCGTCGCCGGCCGGCTCGGCGACCGCATTGGTCTCGCTCCCGTGATCGTCGTCGCCTCACTTGTTTACGGTGGTGGCTACATGGTCGGCGGCCTCGCCACGGAGTGGCACGACTGGTACCTGCCAGTGATCTTCCCGATCGCGATCGCGGGCGGCATCGTCATGACGCTGGCCTGGGGGCTCCTCTTCAAGCTCATGCCGCCCCAGCACCGCGGCGCGATCTCCGGCCTCGCGACGACGACGAAGGGCCTCGGGCTCCTCATCGGCCCGCTCGCGGCCGGTATCGCGATCGAGGTACTCCGCCCGCACCTCGAGAGCACGGACGGCTACCAGGTGCTCTGGCCGATCTGCGGGCTCCCGATCCTCGCCGTCGTCCCGCTGGTCGCGCGATTAATCCCTGTCGAGAAGAGAAAGGGGGACATGGATGTCCGAACGGCTTGAGTCGCCGGCGCACGACGAGATCGAGGAGCACGCGCGGCCCTTCCATGCGCTCTACGAGCACTGGGAGCGCAACCAGTGGTCGCTGTTCGATCTCGACTTCACGGTCGACGCCGAGAGCTACGCGCGCCTCGACGAGGACTCGAAGCGCGGGCTCCAGTGGATCTTCTCCCACCGCTTCGACGCCGAGTGGGAAGTCGCCCGGCTGCTGCCGCCGTTCGTCACCGCCGCGCCGGACTTCGAGGTGCAGCTCGTGCTTGCCACCCAGCTGTCGGACGAGCACCGCCACCTCCAGGCGGTGCTGCGCATCTATGACGAGGTCTTCGGCGTGCGCGGCTTCGCCGAGGCGCAGGCGCTGTCCGCCTCCAACAGCGATCCGGTGTCGAACCGCCTCTACAGCGAGTTCGCGACCTACGTCGAGCGGCTCCGGGACGACCAGAGCCAGCCGATGTTCCTCGGCGCGGTCGTCGCCTACCACCTGCTCGCCGAGGGCGTGATCGCCCGCACGGCGCAGAACCTCGCGGGCGACCAGTACGTCCGCTTCGGCAACTTCCCGGGGCTGCTCCAGGGCCAGCGCAACGTCGCGCGCGACGAGGCGCGGCACATCGGCATCGGCGTCTCGTACGTTCGCCGCTGCGCGGCCGAAGATCCGACCTCCACGTACGAGGTCGTCGCCGAGGTGGTGGGTCATTTCGGCGAGGTCGCCGCCGAGCTGCTCGCGCTCGCGCAAGGCCAACTGGACGACCTGGTCGTCGCCGGCTACGGCGCCGAGCCCGAGGCGTTCTACGGCGAGGCGATGCGGCTGCTGCAGCTACGCATGCGCTCGATCGGGTTCGCGGCCTAGCCGAGCGCCAGCTTGTAGCCCAGCTCGACGTCCGAGACGAACGCCTGCACGGCGTCGCCCGAGCCCTTCATCGCGGCGGCGAACGGCGAGCCGCCCTCGCCGCCCAGCGCGACCTCGAGCCGCCGGGTTGCGGCGCCCAGCCGGTCGAGGCGCTCCGGCGTCGCTACCCGCGGCGGCGAGCCCAGCTCGGCCTCCAGGTCGTCCAGCGCCTGCTCGGCCTCGTCGAGGCCCGGTGGGTCCTCGGTCAGCCGCAGCGCCACGAGCTGCGCGCGCAGGTCGTCGAGGTCGCCGCCGGCGGCCACGTCCTCTGCGTACTCGACGAGCGCGGCGATCGAGGCGGCGTCACGGACGCGCGGGCGCTGCGCGATGGGCTCAAGCTCGCCGTCGAGCACGAGCCAGCCAACCGGCTCCTCGCCTGCGGCGAACGCGACCAGGTAGAGCCGCTCGCTCCCGGGGTCGACCGGCACGACACCCGCGACCCGCTCGCCGGGCCCGGCGAACGCCGCCGCGGCGGCGGCGGCCGCCTCCAGCTCCTCGGGGAGCGCCACGCGCCGAGCATAGACTCGCCTCGTGGCCGAGACCGGCACCGTCGCGCGGGAGCTGTTCGCGCCGCTCGGTCCGACCTACGACCGCTACGCCAACCTGCTCTCGTTCGGCCAGGACCCGCGCTGGCGGCGCTTCCTCGTCTCGCGCGTCGACGCCGGCCCGAACAGCCGCGTGCTCGACGTCGCCACCGGCACCGCGGCCGTTGCGATCGAGCTCGTGCGGCAGCACGGCTGCACGGTCGTCGGGATCGACCAGAGCCCCGACATGCTCGGGGCGGGCCGGGCGCGCGTCGAGCGGGCCGGCGTCGGCGACCGCGTCGAGCTCGTCGAGGGCCGCGCGCAGGAGCTGCCGTTCGAGGACGCCTCGTTCGACGCGCTGACCTTTACCTACCTGCTCCGCTACGTCGACGACCCGGCGGCGACGCTCACCGAACTCGCCCGCGTCGTGAAGCCGGGCGGCACGATCGCAGGGCTCGAGTTCGGTGTGCCACCGGTCGCGCTCTGGCGCGGCCTCTGGGAGCTCTGGGTGCGGATCGGGCTGCCCGGCGCCGGCCGCGTGATCTCACCCGGCTGGGCGGAGGTCGGAGACTTCCTCGGCCCGAGCATCCGCGGCTTCTACGCGCGGCACCCGCTGCCCGAGCTCGGCCGGCTCTGGAACGCCGCGGGCATCAGGGAGGTCCGTTGGCAGGGCCTCAGCCTCGGCGGCGGCGTCGTCACCTGGGGCCGGCGCGCGTGACGACCACCCCCCGGCCGGCCTTCTACGCGTTGACGCCGGGTGGCTGGCGCGACTACCTCACGCTCCTGCACCCGCCGTACACGCTCTGGCACCTGTCCTACTCGGCGATCGGCGCCGCGCTGGCGCCGACATTCTCGTGGGCACCGCTCGGCGCCGCGATCGCGGCGTTCGCGCTCGCGATGGGCGTCGGCGCGCATGCCCTCGACGAGCTGAAGGGCCGGCCGCTCCAGACGGAGATCCCGGACGGCGTCCTCTGGGCGCTCGCCGCCGTCTCGATCGCGGCCGCCGTCGCGATCGGCCTCGCGAGCGCGATTGCCTGGACGCTCTGGCTGCTCCCGCTCGTCATCTTCGGCGGCTTCATCGTCGTCGCCTACAACCTCGAGCTCTTCGGCGGGCTGTTCCACCGCTACCTCTGGTTCGGCATCGCCTGGGGCGCGCTGCCCGTGCTCGCCGCCTACGTCGCCCAGGCGGGGTCGATCGACGCGGCCGCCGCTGTCGCCGCCGTGGCGGCCACGCTGCTGAGCCTCGCGCAGCGCAGCCTGTCGACGCGCGTGCGCGACATGCGCCGCCGCGCAACCGGGGTCACGGGCATCGTCGAGTACCGCGACGGCCGCGTCGAGGAGCTCACTGCGGCCGTCCTGACAGGCGAGCCGGAACGGGCGCTCCGCCTGCTCGCGGCGGCCGTAACGGCACTCGCGGTAGCGATGGTGCTCGCGCGGGCCTAAGGTTTCTGCCTGCTCATGACTCTTTCGCGCGTCTTCGAGATCCTCTTCGCCGCCTCCGTGATCGTGGCTGCGGTGGCGTTCGCGCTTGCGTTCCTGGAGCGGATCTCCGTGCGCGTCCTGCTCGGCATCGCCGCCGCGGTCGGCATCGCCGCCGTTGCGGGCTGGGTCGCCGTCGCGCTCCGCCCGTCCGACGCGATCGCCGTCTCCGCGGCCGGGCTCACGCTCGCCACCGTCGGCATCGTCGGCGCGGCCGCGCTGCGGCGCATCACCGCCCAGAGCCGCGCGTTCGACGAGCAGCTCGAGCGCGCCAAGGCCGAGATCGCAGCCGTCTCCGAGGCGGAGGCCGCCCGCCGCGCCCAGGAGCTCGAGCGCGCGCTCGCCCGCGCCAGGGCCGAATCCGTCTCCGCGCTCCTCGACGAGGAGCGCCGGCTCGCCGAGTCGCGCCGGGCCACCTTCACCGAGCGGGAGCGCCACGCCGAAGCCGCCATGGCCGAGCGGCTGGCAGCCGTGCAGAGCCGGGTCGCCGAGCGCGTCGCGGCCTGGACGAGCGACCTCGAGCGTGCGCAGGAGCGGCTCGACGGACAGGTGCGCCACGTCTCCACGCGCCAGGAGCAGCTGATCGCAGCGGCCGAGAAGCGCCTCGGCGAGGAGATGCAGCGCCTGGAGGTGCTCGGGGACGAGCAGCGCCAGCTCGTCGCCCGCCTGCGCACCGAGCTGATGCAGGCGGCACGGGACGCCGTCAGCGAGGCGCGTGCCGAGCTCGACGCGCACGCGCTCGAGCGCCGCCGCGCGCTCACCGAGGTCGAGGAGCGGCTGCGCCAGCGCGAGAAGGAGCTCGGCGAACGCATCGAGCGCGAGGCCGTCGAGGCAACACGCCGGATCGCGGCGACACTCCAGGACGTCGAGCGCCGCCAGGTCGAGCAGCTCGAGCGCGTCGTCGCCCGCGCGGCCGAGCGCTACTCGGACGCCGCCAACCAGCAGTTCGAGGCGGCGGCGAAGACGGCACGGGAGCAGGCGGCAAAGAGGCTCGGGCGCGAGCTCGACCGCGCCGTCGAGATGTTCGCGCGCGACTCGCAGTCGGCGCTCGCCGAACGGCTCGCCGAGGTCGGCGACGCGGGCGCACGGCGGCTGGAGGCCCGGCTGTCGACGATTGCCGAGAACCTCGAGCGCCAGCGCGAGGAGTTCGTGCAGACGCTCGAGCGCCGGCTCGAGGAGGCCGAGCGCGAGGTTCGCGACCGCACGCGCACAGCAATCCGGGAGGGAGAGGCCCAGCGCGACGCGGTCGAGGCCCGCCTCTCGGAGCTTTCCCGCCGCATCGACACCGCGCTCGACGAGACCGAGCAGCGGCTCGCGGGGCTGCAGCGCGACTAGAGGGTTTCCGCAGGGCAGAGCGAATGTTCACGCCCATGGCGGAGACAAAGCAGGTCCAGCCTTCCGACGGCGAGACCGCCAAGGTCACGGGCTGGCGGCTGCACGTGCTGATCGAGGCCGGCTACCCGTTCGAGACGGCCGAGCGGATCGCCGAGAGCGACGTCGATCTGCACCGCGCCGTGGAGCTCCTGTCACAGGGCTGCACGCCAGACGTCGCAGGGAAGATTCTGCTCTAGCTGGCATCCTGGCTCGATGAGCGTCGAGCCGGTGAGCGAGGAGCGGAAGGTCTACAGCGTCGCCGCGTTCAACCGCGGCGTCGCCGACTTCATCGCGCGCCTGCCGAGCGTCTGGGTCGAGGGCGAGGTCACCGAGCTGCGCCGGCAGGACCGCTGGCAGAGCGTCTTCTTCACGCTCAAGGACCCCGAGGACGGCGCCTGCCTGAACGTGACGATGGCGCGCGGCAAGTTCGACGGCCTGCGCCTCGACCTCACCGACGGCGAGCGCGTCCACGTCTACGGGCGGCCGGACTTCTTCGCCGCGCGCGCCGACTTCCGGCTCCGCGCGCTCTCGATCGAGCGCTTCGGCCTTGGCGCGCACCTGGCAGCGCTCGAGCGGCTGAAGCGCAAGCTCGCGGCCGAGGGCCTCTTCGCGGCCGAGCGGAAGCGGCCGCTCCCCGTCCTGCCGCGGCGGATCGGCCTGGTGACCGGCAACGACGCCGCCGCCAAGCGTGACGTGCTCACCGCGCTCACGACTCGCTTTCCACCCGCGAACGTGCTCGTCGCCGAGACGTACGTGCAGGGGCCGCGGGCGGCGCCGGCGCTTGCGACCGCGCTCGGAGACGTGGCGCGCGCCGGTGTCGACGTGATCGTGCTGGCGCGCGGCGGCGGGAGCTTCGAGGATCTGCTCCCGTTCAGCGACGAGCGGGTCGTGCGCGCGATCGCCGCCTGCCCGGTGCCGGTCGTCTCGGCGGTCGGCCACGAGCAGGACACGCCGCTCAGCGACCTCGTCGCCGACGCGCGCGCATCCACGCCGAGCGTGGCCGCGCGCCTCGTCGTTCCCGACCTGGGCGAGCTCCTCGCCCGGCTCGACCGCTCGCGCGAGGCGCTCGGCCGTGCCACGTCAGCGACGCTCGCCCGCGACCGCGACCGCGTCGACCGCAGCCGCGCCGCCGTGCACGCCGCCACCTGCGCGCTGGCCGCCGAGCAGGGGCGCCGCCTCGAGACGACGCGCGAGCGGCTCGACCGCGCACCGCGCCTTGACCTCGAGCGGCGCCGAGCCAAGCTCCGGCAAACCGCCGGCCGTCTCCGCGCGCTCTCGCCGCGCGCGACGCTCGAGCGCGGCTACGCGATCGTGCACGCGCCGGAAGGCGTCGTCACCGACTCGGCCCAGGTCGAGAGCGGCACCGAGGTCAGCGTCGACCTCGCCCACGGCGGCTTCGGCGCACGCATCGAGGAGACCTGGTGAGCGCGCCGCCGAGCTTCGAGGATGCCCAGCGCGAGCTGGAGTCGATCGTCCAGCGGCTCGAAGCCGGCCAGGTGCCACTCGACGACGCGATCGCGCTCTGGGAGCGCGGCGAGGAGCTCTACCGGCTGTGCCGCGCGCGCCTCGACACGGCCGAGGGCAAGATCGAGGAACTGGCCAAGCGCGTCGAGGCCCAGAAGCCGTAGCGCGGCGCACGAAAACCTGAATAGAATCCGGCGCCCGTGGCTGCCCCGCCCGAACTGCTCAAACGCGTCCCGATCTTCAGCGACCTGCACGGCAAGGAGCTGGACTTGCTCGCCGCGTCCTTCAAGGAGCGCATGTTCGATGAGGGCGACACGATCGCGAGCGAGGGCTCGAGCGGCATCGGCTTCTTCGTCATCGGCGAAGGTGAGGCCGGCGTGACCGTCCGTGGGACGGAGCGCGCCACACTCGGCCCGGGCGACTACTTCGGCGAGGTCGCGCTCATCGACGAGGGCCAGCGCAGCGCCTCGATCGTCGCGAAGACGCCGCTGACCGCGTACGGGCTGACCGCGTGGGAGTTCCGGCCGCTCGTGGAGAGCAACGGCAAGATCGCCTGGAAGCTGCTGCAGACGCTCGCAACGCGGCTACGCGCCGCCGAGCAGCGCGAGGCCTAGCTCCACCAGATCCTCGCGCGCCAGCGCCGGGTCGCCGCTGAGCGCCCGCGCCTCGACGCCTGCCGGCACGCGGTCGACGACGCCGCCAAAGATGACGCCGCGAACGCCTGCCGCCTCGGCGGCGACGAGCACGGCCGCCGGCGCCTTGCCCTCGAACGTGGTCGCATCGACCCGGCCCTCGCCGGTGACGACGAGGTCGGCACCCTCGAGCGAGAAGCCGGTCAGCCTGAGCACCAGCTCGGCGCCCGGGACGAGCTCTGCGCCGAGCGCCGCGAGCGCCGCGCCGAGCCCTCCGGCCGCGCCGGCGCCGGGGAGCAGCGCGTAGGGCGCAAGGTCGCGCCGGGCCGCCAGCCGCCGCTCGAGCTCGGCGACGGCCGCCGGGTCGGCGCCTTTCTGCGGCGCGAAGGCCCGGGCGGCGCCGCGTGGGCCGAGCAGCGGGCTGCGCACGTCGCAGGCGACCGTGACCGGCAGTGGGAAGCCGCCGAACAGGGCGAGCAGGCCGCGACCGCCGTCCACCGTCGCGGTGCCGCCGAGGCAGACGAGCAGCGCGTCCGCCCCGTCGTCGATCGCGGCGTGGAGCAGCTCGCCGAGCCCCTGGCTCGAGGCGCGCAGCGGGTCGCGCTCCTCCGGCGCGACGCGGCCGAGCCCGATCGCCTCGGCCGCCTCGACGACGGCCGTCCCGTCCGGCAGCACGAGCCAGCGCGCCTCGACCGGGCGCCCGAGCGGGCCTGACACCGTCGCGCGGCGCCACTCGCCGCCGAGCGCGACGAAGAGCAGGTCGGCTGTCCCCTCGCCCCCATCCGCCACCGGCGTCTGCACCGCCTCGGCGCCGGCGCGCCGGAACCCTTCCGCGAGCGCGGCCGCGGCCTCCGTCGCCGGCAGGACGCCCTTGAGCCCCGCCGGGGCGGCGACCGCGCGCACCCGCTAGCGGCGGGTGCCGACGGCCACTGCTTGCTCGCGCTCGATCTCCTCGTCGATGAGCTCCTCGGCCTGCTCGGCCTCGTCGGCCTGCATCCCGCGCAGCACCGCGAACGAGATCCCCTCGCGCGCAAGGAAGATGAAGCCCACCCCGACGCCGACGGACATCTCGATCGCCTGCAGCCCGATCCCGAACGCGAACCCCTGGGCGTACGGGACGCCGTAGGAGACGAGCGGCACCGCGACCGCCGCCTGGATCAGCCCGACGTTGCCCGGCCAGAGCGGGAAGATCCCCGCGACGTTCATGAGCACCAGCACGAGCGCAGCGGCCGGCAGCGGCTCGTGGATGTCGAACGCGCGCATCGCCGTATAGACGGCGAGCAGCTGCCAGAACCAGCCGAGGGTCTGCAGGAAGATCGCGAGCAGCACGGCCAGCGGGTTCTTCATCACGCCGAGCCCGCGCCGCGCCATCGCGAGCAGGCGCCGCACCGACCCGAGCTCGTCCAGCGAGCGGCTCACGTCCAGGCGCCCGCTGATGATTGCGAACCCGAACATGATCACGCCGACGCCGGCGACAACGATCAGGCTGGTGATCGCCCAGTGCGGGATCTTCGCCGTCAGCAGGACGTAGCCGATCAGCATCAGCGACGGGATCACGTCGAACACGCGGTGTGCGAAGACGGTGCCGAGCAGGATCGGGGTCGCCCCCTCGGCGCCGGGCATCTTCCGGGTCAGCACGCCCACGCGCGCGAACTCGCCGATCCGGCCCGGCAGCACCGCGTTCGCAAGCAGCCCGATGGCGAAGCCGGAGAACGTCCGAGAGAACCTCGGCGTGTCGTTCGGGAGCGCCTCGCGGATGACCGTCTGCCAGGCGAACGCGCGGGTGACCGCCGAGAGCAGGTTGAAGATGACGGCGGCGACGACCCAGCGGAGCTCGACAACGCGGAAAGCGTCGGCGACGGCGCCCCACTCCGGGCCGCGCCAGTAGAGCAGCGCGCCGACCAGGACGAAGAGCGCGATGAGCCCCGCCATCCGCGCCCAGGTGCTGGCCACGACCCGTTTCATGCGGCGACCGCTGTCGTCGGTTCGATCTCGAGCACCCGCTCGTAGATGTCGAGGAGCCGGCGGGCGATTCCGTCCCAGCCGTAGTGCTCCTGGGCGATGAGTCGCGCGTTCGCGCCGAGCGCGCGACGGCGCTGCTCGTCGGTGAGCAGCACGACGAGCGCATCGGCGAGCGCCTGCGCGTCGTCAGGCGGCACCATCAGCCCGGCCCTGTCGCTCATGACGTCCCGGTACCCGGGGATGTCCGAAGCGACCACCGGCGTCGCGCACGCGAATGCCCGCGTGAGCACCATGCCGAAGCTCTCGCCGCCGAGCGACGGGGCGGCCATGACCTTCGCCGCGAGCACCTCCCGCGTCAGCTCCTCCTGGGAGAGGAAGCCGAGCACGTCGACGCCGTCGAACTGGGCGCGGGCCATATGCAGGCGGACGGCGAGCGGGTCAGCCCCGACGATGCGCAGCCGGGCGCCGGTGCGCGCGTGCACGTCCGGCCAGGCACGCAGCAGCACAGCCAGGCCCTTGCGCCGCTCGTGGCGGCCGACGAAGAGGACGGTGTGGGCGCGGTTGCCGGGGTCGGCCTCCGGCGGGATGAGCACGCCATTCGGGATCACCTCGCAGTCGCCGGGCGCGTACAGCTGAGCCATCGCCCGCGCCGACTGCGAGACGGCGATGCGCGCGTCGACGCGGTCGAGCAGGAAGCCCCAGAGCGGGACGCCGATCCGCGCCCAGCGGAGGCTCCCCGACGAGTGAAAGGTCGTCACGATCGGGCACGTCGCCTGGGCGAGCGTCGCAACGCCGATCACTGGCGCGAGGGGCTCGTGCACGTGCACGAGGTCGAACTGCTCACGCTCGAGCGTGCGCGCGATCCGCCCGACGGTGCGCGGGCTGAGCACGATGTTCGGGAGCGAGCCGTTGGCCGGCACGATTACCGAGCGGCCGACCGGGATGACGTCGGGCGGGGGCGAGCCACCCCGCCCCAGGCGGGGGTGGAGGGCGCGCGTGAAGCTCCCGACGGGGTCGTTGCCCATGATCGTCCGGGTCTCGATCCCGAGCCGGCGCAGGGCGTCCGCCTGGAGCTCCGCGTGCTCGACGACCGCACCCCAGAACGACCAGGAATACGGGACGACGATCCCGACCTTCATCGCGCGGAGTCTAAGGGGCGGCCACGTAGACTCAGCGGATGGTCGACGGGCTCGCGGAGCTGCACACGCATCTCGGCGGCTCGGTGTCGTCCGACATCCTCTGGAGCCTCGCGCACGAGCAGGGCATCGCGCTGCCGGTGAAGGACTACTGGGAGTTCGACCGGCTCGTCACGGTCTCGGATCCGCGCGGCGTGCCCGACCTGGACGCGCTGAACGCGATCTACGAGTGGACGGAGCTGATCCAGTCGAGCCCGCTCGCGGTCGAGCGTTCGGTGCACGCGGCGATCGGCGGCGCCTACCGCTCGCAGGGGATCACGACGCTCGAGCTGCGGTTCAACCCGATGAAGCGGAACCGCGGCGGCGAGCGTGACCTCGATCACATCATCATGGCCGCGACGCGCGGCCTCGACCTGGCGAGCCTCGAGTATCCACAGGTGCGGGCCGGGCTGATCCTGATGATGGACCGCACGTTCACGGAGCGGCAGAACGCGGTCATCGTCGAGAAGGCGATCCGCTACGCGTCGCGCGGCGTCGTCGGCATCGACATCGCCGGGCCGCGGCCCGGGGGCGAGCGCTATCCGTACGCGGAGCTCGCGCCGCTCTTCGACGAGGCGCGCGATGCCGGCCTCGGCGTCACCATCCACGTCGGCGAGGAGGGCGGCGAGCACGGCGTCTCCGAGCTCGCCGAGGTGATCGAGACATTGCGGCCCGACCGAATCGGGCACGGGATCCTCGCGGCGCGCGAGCCTGCACTGATGGATGCGCTGCGCGCGGCCGGGATCGTCCTGGAGATCTGCCCCACGTCGAACCTGCTGACCAAGGCGTTGCGCAACGAGGACGAGGTGCGCTCGACGTTCCGCGCGTTCGCCGACAACGCCGTCGCCTTCACGATCGCCACCGACGGGCCGGAGATGATGCGGACGCACCTGCGCGACGAGCTCGAGCTCTTGCTGCGGATCGGCGCACTGGATCAGGACGAGATCGACGAGGCGAACCGGCGCGGGCACGAGGCTGCGTTCGTGGGCAAGACGGCAGTGCCGGCGCGGGCGTAGTCCGAGAAATACTCCCTTCGGACAATAGGCGGGCGGGTGACACGGCTGTAGCGTCGCTGCATGGACGCAACCCTGATGAACGGCAGGCCGGCACTGACGACACGGCAGCGGCAGGTCGTCGAGCTGATCGCCGCCGGATGCTCGAACGAGGAGATCGGCTGCCAGCTCGGGATCTCGGCCCGGACGGTGAAGGCGCACTGTGACGTGCTCCGCCAGAAGCTGGGCGTGTCGCGGCGCCGGCACATCCCGGCCGCGTACCGCGCGCTGACGGGCGACGACCCGCTTGCGGCCGTCTCCGGCCCCGCTGCAACCGCCTGAGGCAGCCCGACCCCGTCGGGCTGCCTCCCGGCGGCACGCCTTTCTCAGCGCGACCGAGCGGTTTAGGCTCCCCGCGCGTTGGCTCGATCTTGCTGAAGAAAGGACCATCGCATCGCCCGTACTACGACTTGCCGCCGCGGAGGTTGCATTCCGGCGTGGCGACTATCACCGCGCGGGAGTTCTGGCATGGGCCGCCGCTTCCGAACCCGGTTCCCCGGCGTTTCGCGCGCGGAGCCTAAATACGGCCGGGCATAGCGCGAGGCGACTCGAAGACCTCGGGTCGGCGCTAGATCTCTACGGTGACGCGCGCAAGCTTGCGGCTGATGAGACGTCGCTCAGAGAAGCCGTCATCGGCGAAATCCTGACGAGCCTGGAACTCGGCTCCGCTGAACGGGAGACTTTGCTCGCACGACTGCCGGCGGACGATGGACTCGGCGTAAATCGCCTCCGTCGAGTCACTGTTGAAGGCCAGATCGCGCTCTGGCTTGGGGGCCTTCAGGCGGCAATCACGACGAGCAATGGGTCGCCTCGCTCGTGAGCCAGGTCGAAGACCCTCTCGCACGGACCGCGTTTCTCCATACGCGTGCGTATCTGCTCGCAGGGTCGGCGCACTATCGAGCGGCCCTCGAGACATGCGCCGCTTTGGAGGGGGAGGCCAGGGAATATCGCATTGACTTTGCTTTGCTCGAGTTTTGGCTGCCTCGTGCGACTGCCGACGCCGGCCTACGCAACTTCAGCTTCGCTCGCCGTCTTGTCCAGGAGAAGCTTGCGTCCGGAGTCCGTGATGGAGACAGATACACAATCGTGAACGCCGCGGGACTCGCTGCACGAATCGAGGTTGCTGCCGCCTCTCGGGTCATCCCGCCTTTCCGATCCGGGCTCGAACAACAGGCTTGCGCCGGCATATACGCCGAGTATGTGCTTTCAATCGCGCTAGCCGAGGCGACGTTCGGGATCCCCGCACGTGCTCGCGCTCTGAAGGTCGAGGCACTGCACCATCCCAAGAATGCAGAAACGGAAGTACTGGCCATGTGGGTCGACGCGGTTCTCGCGCCCGAAGATCGTGAGCTTGTCTCATCAGCCTTCGCGCCGACGTCCGACCGTGGCTCCCTAGACCGAGCTGTCGTCGCTTACCGCGGCTGTCCTCCCATCGCGGAGACACTCGCGGCGGACGACCAGCACCGCGACGACCTGGAAGCGTGACCACTCGTGCCAACGACCTCGAGATCGCTCAACGTCTCGGACTTACGGATGCCGCATCCAGCGCCAAACGCCACCGTCTCACGAAACGGGAGCGGGAGGTTTACGGGCTGATGGTTGACGGATTGTCGAACCGAGCGATCGCGCAGCGCTTGTTGATCACAGAGCCCACGGCGAAGCTTCACGTCCGTCACATCCTCGGCAAGCTCTCCGCGCGATCGCGCGCCGAAGCAGTCGCGAAGTGGGCGTGACGTGATCGCGGACGGCTAGGAAGCGAGCGCCACGAGCTTCTTCTCGCGGCTGGGTACAACCTCGTCGGTCGCGCCGCGACCGGCCAGATAATGCGGCTTCGCCCGGTCCAGGACAGCGTCGAACGCGTCAACGATGTCCGGGTCAAATTGTGCCCCCGCACTCTCGCGAAGCCTGCGCCTGGCTTCGGCGCCTGGTAGAGCGGCGCGGTACGGACGATGGGACGTCATCGCGTCGTATGCGTCCGCGACCGCGAGAATGCGCGACATGAGCGGTATCTCCTCGCCGGCAAGGCGGTCGGGATAACCAGCGCCGTCCCAGCGCTCGTGGTGATGCCGAACGACAATCGCGATCTCTGCGTAGTCCTCGACGTTCGAGAGGATGCGCTCGCCAATCGCGGAGTGCTCTTCCATCTGACGCCGTTCATCGGGCGCCAGTGCGCCCGGCTTTTCGAGGAGTCCCGGCGGCAGCCCGACCTTGCCGATGTCATGGACGAGGCCACAGAGGTCTACGAGCTGCTGTTCACTGCTGTCCCAACCCATCTCCGCCGCAATGTCGCGCGCGTACATCGCAACTGCTTCTGAGTGGCCGGCGGTATAACGGTCGCGCGCGTCAAGCGTCGCGACAAGAGCGACGGCAAACGAGAGATTCGCTCGCTCAAGTCGCTCATTCGCCGTCTCGAGAGACATCAGCGCCTCGTGCTGCTTTCGCGTGACGGCGAACAGTCGGTGCGCCGCCAAAGCCGGAATGAAGAACAAGGCGGCGGTCCATGGCGTTACGGCAACGTACGCGTACGCAAGGAAAGCGACGGCGGCTCCGTAAATCGGGATTCCCGCCGCGGCGACCTTCACGATGCCGCGCACGGCCTCCCATGCATCGTCAATCCCCCGGACCCGAAGCGTGAGATAGGTGAGTCCGCAATTAATTGCGAGGCTGGTCGTCATCGCCAGCGCCGTCGCTGCCACGATTGTGAGCGGGCGGTCGTCGACGAGGACAAGCTGAGCTGCCCAGCCACCCACGACGGCCATTATGACGCGGTCGGAGGTCCACACCAGCCACCTGAGGTACGGCCGGTCGACTTCAGCCCGCTCACCCGAGAAGCGGGCGACGGGCGGGAACTCACTGAGCATCGTGACGGCGCCGACCATTCCAGCGGCAAGGGGTCCGAAGACCACCTGCACGAAGACGAGTGGAAGGAATGCGACGGATACCTGGGTTCGCGCACTCGCGGAGATCGTTTCGCGCTCGACCGCGATCGCAACAAACGCAAACAGGATCAAAGGCCAGGCAGCGCCGTGTGAACTCAACTGGCTGGTGTCGCCCAGGAGCAAGGCAACGAGGCCGGCTGCGGCCGCCGTCAGGGCGACTGCGTAGGCGTCGAGGCGATCAAGCGCCCAACCGACTCGGTGCTCTTGTAAATGGGTCGGATACATGCTTAAAATCGCTCTGCCGTCAGTCCACTAAAGGAGTTACGAATGCGTTTCCGCCTGTACGCCGCAGTAGGCAGCCTGCTCACGCTGGCTGCGCTCGTCGGCTGTGGTCGGGGCTGGTAGATCCAGACCCCAGCTTGGGTTGACCGCTGGCATGCAGCCTCCCCCCTTTGGGGGATCCCGCGTGCCGGCGGCAACGGCTGAGTCCTAGTCCGACTAGGTGATCAGGCCGCGGCGAAAGCCGACGGCAACTGCGTGTGCCCGCGAACGGGCCTGCAGCTTCGCCAGGAGATGGCGGACGTGCGACTTGACCGTCTCCTCCGAGAGAAACAGGCGAACGCCGATCTCCCGGTTGACGAGTCCGTCGCAAATCAGCTGCAGCACCTCGATCTCACGCGGCGTGGGCTCCTGCTCCAGCTCCTTCAGCGGCGCGGCGAACGGGATGATGGCCGCCGTCGAGCCTTCGTCATCGGCCCCGCGGCGGGCAGCCACCTCGTCGAAGCGACGCGAGTGGTCCATGTAGCGAGAGAGGATCTCCTTGCGCTCTGCAGCGTCCACGCTGTGCGTATCGGCCTTGCGGTAGGAGCGCTTTAGGCGAGTCCCATCCCCCGCGGCAGGGGAATCACGCGTTTCTGAGGCCTAGCTGTACCGGTTAGTCGGTACGCATGCGCCACGCGGGGTCGGGCGGCGCCTCTTGAATCCCTGGATCGAAGACCGTCGCGACCTCGTGCGGCCGGAGCTCGCCGGTCTTGATCCGCTCCGCCCAGTGGCACGCGGTGGTGTGGCCGGGGGCCAGCGTGCGGAGCTGCGGTACCTCGTCCTTGCACCGCGTCGGCTGCACGTACGGGCAGCGGGTGTGGAAGCGGCACCCTGACGGCGGGTTCGCCGGGCTCGGCAGGTCGCCGGCGAGCAGGATGGTCTCGCGCTTCTCCTCGACCTCCGGGTCGGGGATCGGCACCGCCGACAGCAGCGAGATCGTGTACGGGTGCAGCGGGTTGTCGTACAGCTCGTCGGAGGGTGAGACCTCGACGATCCTCCCCAGATACATGACCGCGACCCGGTCGGAGATGTGCCGCACGACCGCCAGGTCGTGCGCGATGAACAGGTACGTGAGGTTGAACTCCTGCTGGAGGTTCTCGAGCAGGTTGATGATCTGCGCCTGGATCGACACGTCCAGGGCCGACACCGGCTCGTCGGCGACAATGAAGTCCGGGTTGACGGAAAGCGCCCTGGCGATGCCGATGCGCTGGCGCTGCCCGCCCGAGAACTCGTGCGGGTAGCGCGACGACGCGTCCGCGGGGAGCCCGACCGTCTGCAGCAGCTCCCGCACGCGCGCGCTCGCCTGCTTACCGGATGCCAGCCCGTGCACCTTGAGCGGCTCAGCGATCATCCGGCCGATGCTGTGCCGCGGATTCAGCGACGCGTACGGGTCCTGGAAGATGACCTGCATCCGCCGGCGCAGCTCCCGCAGGTCGTGCTCCTTCAGTTTCGTGATGTCCTGCCCGTCGAAGATGATCTTCCCGTCGGTGATGTCGTAGAGCCGCAGGATCGCGCGGCCGACCGTCGACTTTCCGCAGCCCGACTCGCCGACGAGGCCGAGCGTCTCGCCGCGGCGCACCTCGAACGTGACGCCGTCGACGGCCCTGATGTCGCCCACGTGCCGGTCGACGAGCGTGCCGCTCTTGATCGGGAAGTGAACCTTGACGTCCTCGAGCTGGACGAGCGCGCCGTTCGAGCTCATCCGGCGACGACCTCGGCCCGCTCCCGCGCCCACGCGTCATCGGGGACCGGGTTGAAGCAGGCGACCGCGTGGCCCTGCTCCACCTCGATGAGCGGCGGCACCTCCTGGCGGGAGAGGTCGACCTCGAAGCGGCAGCGCGGCTGGAACGGGCAGGCGGCCGGCGGCGAGAGCATGTTCCGCGGCGCCCCCGGGATCGGCTGCAGGCGCCCGCCGCGTGCCGCGTCCAGCCGCGGCACGCTCTGGAGCAGCCCGAGCGTGTACGGGTGCCGCGGGCGCGCGAAGAGCTGCTTCGCGGACGCGGTCTCCACGAACATGCCCCCGTACATCACGTTCACGCGCTCGCACATGCCGGCGACGACGCCGAGGTCGTGCGTGATCAGGATCAGCGCCGTCCCGCGCTCCGTGACGAGCTCGCGCAGCAGGTCGAGGATCTGCGCCTGGATGGTCACGTCGAGCGCCGTCGTCGGCTCGTCGGCGATCACGACCTTGGGCTCGCAGGCGAGCGCCATCGCAATCATCGCCCGCTGGCGCATTCCGCCCGAGAACTGGTGCGGGTAGTCCTTGAGCCGCGCCTTCGGGCTCGGGATCCCGACGCGGTCGAGCAGCTCGGCCGTCCGCGAGAGGGCCTCGCTCTTGCTCAGGTCGAGGTGCGTTTGGAGCGCCTCGCGGACTTGCCGCCCGATCGTGAGCACCGGGTTCAGGCTCGTCATCGGGTCCTGGAAGATCATCGCGATGTCCTTGCCGCGGATCGACCGCATCGAGCGGTCGGAGAGGCGGACGAGGTCGCGCCCCTGGTACTTCGCCGAGCCCGCGACGACGCGCCCCGCGCGCGGGAGCAAGCCGAGCGCGGCGAGCGCGCTCACGCTCTTGCCCGAGCCGGACTCGCCGACGATGGCCAGCGTGTCGCCCGGGTTGACGGCGTAGGACACGCCGTTTACGGCGTAGATGTTCCCCCGGCTCGTCCAGAACTCGACCCTCAGGCTGTCGACCGCGAAAAGCGGCTCGTCGGTGGCGGCGCTAGACACGGCCTCGCAGCTTCGGGTCGAGGGCCTCGCGGAGCCCGTCGCCGATCAGGTTGAACGCGAGCACCGAGACCAGGATCGCGACGCCGGGGATGATGGCCAGGAACGGAGTCGACACGAGGTAGTCATTCGCGCGCGTCAGCATCGACCCCCACTCCGCCGTCTTCGGATCGGCCAGCGCCAGGCCCAGGAAGCCGAGGCCGGCGACGTCGATGATCGCCGTCGCCATCGACAGCGTCGCCTGGACGATGACAGGCGAGATGGCGTTCGGAATGACGTGCGAGAGGAGGATGCTCGGGCTCCGCACGCCGACGGCGCGCGCAGCGAGGACGTAGTCGCTCTCGCGCTGCGCCAGGATCGACCCGCGCAGGAGGCGGGCGAAGATCGGCACCTGGACGATCCCGACGGCGAGCATGACGTTCCGCAGGCCCGGGCCGAGCAGCGCGACGAGGCCGATCGCGAACAGGAAGCCGGGGATCGCCAGCATGATGTCCATGCAGCGCATGATCACGGAGTCGGTCTTGCCGCCGATGAAGCCGGCCAGCGAACCGAGAACCAGGCCGATCGAGAGCCCGATCGTGACGGTGACCACGCCGACGAGCAGCGAGATGCGAGCGCCGTAAACGATGCGCGCGAATTCGTCGTACGCGTTCGTGTCGACGCCCAGCCAGTGGTTGCGCGACGGCCCTGTCGGGAACCCGCCGTGGAGCGCCGAGTAGTCCGGCTGGTCCGGCGCGTGCTGGGCCAGCCAGGGCGCGAAGGTGGCGCAGAAGACGATCACGCCGACGAAGAACACGCCGACCATCGCGCCCGGGTTCCGCACGAACCGGTGCATCGCGTCGCGCCACAGCCCGGTCGGCTGCTCGAGAGCGATCTCGGCGGCTTCGAGGTGGGCGATCGACATCAGCTGTACCGGATCCGCGGGTTGATGACGGCGTAGGAGATGTCGACGATCAGGTTTACGAGCACGAAGACGACCGCCAGGAACATGATCCCGCCCTCGAGCACCGGATAGTCGCGGTTCGCGATGCCGTCGGCGAGCCACGAGCCCATGCCCGGGTAGGCGAAGACCGTCTCGGTCAGCACGGCGCCGGAGAGGAGCAGGCCGACCTGGAGGCCGAGGACGGTGGTGATCGGCAGGAGCGCGTTGCGGAGCACGTGACGCCGGTCGACCTCGCGCGGCGGCAGGCCCTTCGCGCGCGCGGTGCGCACGTAGTCCTCGTTCTGGACGTCGAGCACCGAGGCGCGTGTGATGCGCGTGATGATCGCGAGCGGGATCGAGCCGAGCGCGACGGCGGGCAGGATCAGGTGCTTGAACGTGTCCCAGAACGCAGTCGGGTCGCGCTCGATGATCGCGTCCAGCAGGTAGAAGTTCGTCGGGTGCTGGCGCGTCGCGAGGATGTCCTCGCGCCCGACGGTCGGCAGCCAGCCGAGCCGCACGGAGAAGATGTACTTGAGGATGATCGCGAGGAAGAAGACGGGGATCGAGACCCCGAGCAGTGATAAGAAGAGCGTCGCGTGGTCCGCGGTTCCCCCGTGCCGTTTCGCCGCGACGAACCCGAGCGGGATGCCCAGCGCGGTGGCGAAGATCATCGCCATGAACGCCAGCTCGATCGTGGCCGGGAAGCGGACCCTGATCTCCTCGACGACGGTCCGCCGCGTGGCGATGCTCGTGCCGAGGTCGCCCTCGAGCAGCGACCGGACGTACTTCACGTACTGAACCGGCAGCGGCTGGTTGAGGCCGAACTTCTCCTTGTACTGCTGGACGAGCCTCGGCGTGGAGCGTTCGCCGAGCAGCGCGTCCGTCGGCCCTCCCGGGAGGTTGTGCACCCAGAAGAAGATGAGGACCGAGACCCCGAAGAGAATCGGGATGAGAGCCAGCAGCCGGCGAACGACGAAACGCAGCATGTCGCTCGCCGGCTGTTCTAGCTCAGCTTCCTACTGGCCGCCGACCGAGGTGTTGCCGAACCACACGCCACCCGTGGGGGTCGCGACGAGGTTCGCCACCTTCTTCTGCGCGCCGAGTGCCGGCGTCGCGTTCACGTACGGCACGGCCGGGACGGACTTCGACAGCAAGATGCTCGCCTTCTGGTACATGGCGGTGCGCTTGGCGAGGTTGGTCTCGTCCGCAGCCTTCTGCAGCAGCGTCTGGATCTGGTTGTTCCTCCAGCCGAACTGCGGGCTGTACGTCTTGAAGAACGTCCCGACGAAGTTGTCGGGATCGCCGAAGTCGCCCGTCCAACCGATGAGGTTCAGGTCACCGGCCGTCCCGGCGTTCACCTTCGAGACGTAGTCCGGGCGCCACGGAGCGCTCTTCACCGTGACCTTGAAGCCCGAGTTCTCGAGGCTTGCTGCGAACGCCTGGAAGTTCCGCTGGGGGTCCGGCATGTAGGGCCGGGACACGCCCGTCGGGTACCAGAACTCGACCGGCACCGGCAGCGTCAGGCCGGCCTGCTTGAGCAGCGCCTTGGCCTTGTCCGGGTTGTACGGGTACTTCACGACCTTGTTCGTCCAGCCGAACAGGCCCGGCGGCAGGAACTGGTCCGCGACCTTGCCGGTGCCGTAGTAGAAGTTCTTCACCACGGACTCCCGGTCGAGGCCGTAGGCCACAGCCTGGCGCACGAGCTTGTTGTTGAACGGCGCGTGCGCCGAGTTGATCGTCACGTAGGCGACGTTGAACGCCGGCCGCTTGACGACCTTCAGGTTGCTGTTGCCCACGATGGTCGGCACGTCCTGCGGCGCCGCCAGGTCGTACGCGTTCACGTCACCGGTCTGCAGCGCCTGCAGGCGGGCCGTGTTCGCGGAGATCGGGCGGATGATCAGCCGGTCGAGCTTGGCCTTCGGGCCCCAGTAGTTCGGGTTCCGCTCCAGCTCGAGCTTCTGGCCGATCGTCCACGAGACGAACTGGTACGGGCCGGTGCCCGTCGGGTGGCTGAACCCGTACGAGCCGGTCGCCTTGAACGCGCCGTTCGAGATCGTGCCCTGGTCGGCGCCGTACTTCTTCATCGCCGTCGGGCTCTGCATCGCGAACGCCTGCAGCACGAGCCAGTTGATGAACGTGCCCGTCGCGTGGTTCAGGTTCACGACCGCCGTGTAGTTGCCCTTGGCGGCGCAGCTCTTGTACAGCGGCGGTGAGAGCGTCGAGCTCCCGTTGTTCTTGAAGCCGCCGAACGCAGCCTGGTAGTAGTAGGTCGCGCCGGCGTCCTGGAACGGGCCCGTCCAGTTGTACCAGCGGTCGAAGTTCGCGCAGACGGCCTTCGCGTTGAACGGCGTGCCGTCCGTGAACTTCACGCCCTGGCGCAGCGTGAACGTGACCGTCTTGCCGCCGTTCGACGCCACCCACTTGGTCGCGAGATCCGGCACCAGCTTCAGCGTGCCCGGCTTGAGCTTCACCAGCGTCTCGAACATCTGCTCCGTGGCCCGGAACGACTCGCCGTCAGAGACGAGCCCCGGATCCAGCAGCGTCGGGTCCGCGGCACCGGCGAACACGAGCGTGCCACCGGCGTGCGTGCTCCTGACGGCCGCCGTCGCGGTCGCTGCCAGCACGGCAGCGGCGACGACCCCGATCAGGACGTACAGTCCTTTACCCCTCACACTCACTCCTTTCGCTTCCTCCATGCCTGCTCCGCAAGAGAGCGGCAAGTATTAAGAAGATGTGACTCCGCGGCAAGCCTGCGGTTAGTTAAGCGTAGAAATGAACAGCCGTTGCGGAGGCGGCCCCGAGCAGGCCGCCTCCGCGGTGAGGCTGGTTTTTTCGGGCTGTCTAGGCCGCTGCGACGGAGATCATGTCGCGCAGCGCAGAGAGCCGGGCAAGCGCCTGGGCCTCGAGCTGGCGAACACGCTCGCGCGTGAGATCGAGCTCGTGGCCGATGGCCTCGAGCGTCCACGGCTCGCCCTCGAACCCGAAGCGGAGCTCGAGGATGCGGCGTTCCCGCTCGGGCAGCGCGTCCAGTGCCTTGCGGACGCCCTGGCGGCGGAGCGACTCCTCGGCCTCGTCGAACGGATCGGCGGCCTCGCGGTCGGCGAACAGGTCGCCGAGCTCGCCCTCGTCGTCTGCGCCCACCGTCTGGTTGAGCGAGACCGACGCGTGCGCGGCCCCGAGCGCCTCGTCGACGTGCTGCATCGGCAGCCCCGTCGCCTCGGCCAGCTCGTCCTTCGTCGCCTCGCGGCCCAGCTCGACCTCGAGCCGGCGGGCGGCGCGGCTCAGCTTCTGCTGCCGCTCGACCACGTGCACCGGCACGCGGATCGTCCGCGCGTGATTCGCCACGGCGCGCTGCACCGACTGGCGGATCCACCAGGTGGCGTACGTCGAGAACTTGAACCCGCGGCGCCAGTCGAACTTCTCGACGGCGCGGTTCAGCCCCAGCGTCCCCTCCTGGATCAGGTCGAGGAACGGCACGCCCAGGCCGCGGTAGCCCTTCGCGATCGACACGACCAGGCGCAGGTTCGACTCGATCATCCGCCGCTTGGCGGTGACGTCGCCGCGCTCGATCGCCTTCGCGAGCGTGACCTCCTCGGCGGCGGTCAGCAGCTTGTGGCGGCCGACGTCGGCGAGGAAGAGCTGCAGGCTGTCGGCGGCGCCCGGCAGGACGTCCGCCGGGTCCGGGGTCGACGACTCCGCCGGGGCCGCGGCTTCCTTGGCCGCCGGCGCCTCGGGCGCAGCCGCTACCGGCTCGCCAATCTCCAGACCGATCGCCTCGAGCTCGCGCGTCAGCTGCTCGAGGTCGTCCTCGGCCAGTTCGTGCTCGAGCGCAAGCGCCTCGAGCTCGGCGGGCTCGACGAACCCGCGCTCTTCTGCGGCCACCACCATTGTGCGGCCGGCTTCACTTTCGAGCAATTCGTGCAGTTGATGCTGAGTCAAGTGCTTCTCAACGTCCTTTCAGTCGCGGGTCCGGGGGTTCCCACTCTACGACGTTCTTCGGCTGCCTTTGCTCTGGACTTTGGCTCGATTGGGTGAAACTTTCGTGAACGTCTGAACGTCTCACACCAGGATGAACTTCGTTCCTGCGAGTACAACGGTTGCGACCGCCTGCCTATTCCGCCCACGCACTGGCCGGTCCGCGGATGGACGACGGCACTGATGGGTTCCTACCACTCTCAGACGTCGCCGTGTGAAAGGAGTTTGTTACGGCCGTGCGAAGGGCCGCTCGGAGCGAACTATTCCGCCGCGACGGGGCGCCGGCGGCCAGCCGGCGCAGGGTCGGCGCCGTTCGCGTCCGCGGCGGCCCCCGGGTCCGGTGTGGCGATCGTCTCCTCGTCCGGCGGGGTCGGCCGCGGCTGCCGGGCCCACTCCTCGTCGAACTCGACGCGCCACTTGCCCTCCTCGTTCTGGACAAGCTCGAGCTTGGCGCTGAAAGCGCGCCCTGACCGCCCGCGGAAGCCGGGCACCGCCTTCTCGGTGCGGCGCTTCTCCATCAGCTCCTTGACGATCGTCGGCGTGAGCGTCTTGCCTGCCTTGTTCTTCCAGATCACGAAGCCGCAGCCCGGGTCGTCCTTCGACCAGCACGAGTAGCCCTTGCGGTTCTCGATCACGTCCCGGCCGCAGATCGGGCAGGGACCGAGGTTCGCCCGCTCGATCTTGACGTCCTTCAGCTTGTCGAGCTCGCCGACGGTGTCGGCCGTGAACCTGACGATGTCCTCGATGAAGGCCGGGCGACTGTCCTTGCCCTGCTCGATCTCGCCGAGCCGGTACTCCCAGTTGCCGGTCAACTCGGGCGAGGTCAGCTGGTGGTCGCCGAGCAGGCCGATCACCTGGACGCCCTTCTCGGTCGCGTGCAGTGCGCGGCCCTCGCGCTCGATGTAGCCGACCGTGATCAGCCGCTCGATGATCGCCGCCCTCGTCGCCGGGGTGCCGATGCCGGAGTCCTTCATCGCCTCGCGCAGCTCGGCGTCGTCGATGTCCTTGCCGGCCGTCTCCATCGCGGCCAGGAGCGAGGCCTCCGTGAAGCGCCGCGGCGGCTGCGTCTCCTTGCGGAGGACGTCGATCTTCTTCGTCTCGACGCTCTCGCCCTGTTCGAGGCGCGGCAGCTGCTGGTCGCCGCCGGTGTCGTCGTCGGCGCCGCCGCTCGGGCGCGCCTCCTCGTCGTAGACCTCGCGCCAGCCGGCCGTGATCAGCACGCGGCCGCTGGTGCGGAAGACGTGCTCGGAGACGGTCGTCTCCACGCGCGTGCGCTCCCAGACCGCCTCCGGGTAGAAGACGGAGAGGAACCGGCGCGCGATCAGGTCGTAGATCCGGCGCTCGTCCTCGCCCATCTTCCCGAGGTCGTGCTCTGAGCGGGTCGGGATGATCGCATGGTGGTCGGTGACCTTTGCGTCGTTGACGATGCGGCCGAGCGGCAGCTCCTGGAGCGCCGTCACGTACTGCGCCGCCTTCGCGTACGGCGGGTTGTGGCCCACGAGCTCGGCGGTCGGGCGGATCTCCTCCACGAGGTCGCCCGACAGGTACCGCGAGCTCGTGCGCGGGTAGGTGATCGCCTTGTGCTCCTCGTAGAGGCGCTGCGCGGCCTGGAGCGTCCGGCGCGCCGAGAAGCCGAACTTCGTATTCGCGTGGCGCTGGAGCGAGGTCAGGTCGTAGAGCAGGTCCGGGGTCTCCCGCTCCTCCTTCTTCTCCAGCTTGGTGATCGTGCCGGGCTTGTCACGAGTAGCTGCTGCAACCTTCGTGGCCTCGTCCTCCGGCAGGCGCTTGCCGCCGAGGTAGCGCGCGGTGTAGTCCCCGTTTGCGGCGCCGAAGAGCCCCTCGACGAGCCAGTACGGCTCGGGCACGAACGCGCGAATCTCCACCTCGCGGCGCGCGACCAGCGCCAGCGTCGGCGTCTGAACGCGGCCGAGCGAGACGGCGCCGTCGAAGGCGGCGCGGAGACGGATCGACGCCGCGCGCGTCGCGTTCATGCCGACGAGCCAGTCGGCCTCGGAGCGGGAGCGTGCGGCCGCCTCGAGCGTGGCCATCTCCTCGCCCGGGCGCAGCTGCCCGAACGCCTCGCGGATCGCCTTCGCCGTCATCGACTGCAGCCACAGCCGCTGCACCGGCTTCTTGACCTTCGCCGTCTCGTAGACGTACGCGAAGATCAGCTCGCCCTCGCGCCCGGCGTCGCAGGCGTTCACGACGCCTTCGACGTCCTCGCGCGCCATCAGCTTGTGGATCAGCTTCAGCTGCTTCTCGGACTTGGCGTCGATCGGGTGCAGCCGGAACTTCTCCGGGACGATCGGCAGGTCGGCCATCCGCCACTTCTTGAATTTGGTGTCGTACTCCTCGGGCGCGGCCAGCTCGACGAGGTGGCCGACGGCCCAGGTCACGACCCAGTCGTCGGACTCGAGGAAGTTGTCCTCTTTCTTGAACGTGCCGGGCAGCGCCGACGAGATGTCGCGGCCGACGGACGGTTTCTCTGCAATGACGAGGGTCTTCACGCGGCTGAGGGTAGCGGAGTAGTGGCGAATTGCCGGTTCATCGGCTCGATGTCGTGACAGGGACGCTACGGTGCCGCCTCGTGCACGTCTCGAAGGCGTACCTCGCGATCGGAGTCCTGAGTTGGCCGTTGCTCAAGGGACTCCTGCGGATCACCACACGCGGGAAGGAGAAGCTGCCCAAGGGCGGCTTCGTTCTCTCGGCCAACCACCACTCGAACGTCGACCACTGGGCGCTCGGCTTCCCGCTCTTCCCGGACCGGCAGGTGCGGTTCATGGGCAAGGCTGAGCTCTTCAAGCCGGTGCTCGGGTCGATCCTGCGCTCCGCCGGCGCGTTCCCGGTGCGCCGCGGCGAGGGCGACCGTGAGGCTCTTCAGACGGCAGTCGAGCTCGCGCGTGCGGGTGAGATCGTCGCCATCTACCCCGAGGGCACCCGGCGCGAGAAAGGCATCAAGAAGAGGCGCAAGGCGGGCCGCCACACCGGTGCGGCGCGCGTCGCGCTGACCGCGGGCGTCCCGCTCGTCCCCGCCGCAATCGTCGGCACGGAGCGGCTCTCGCAGTTCCCGCGCGTCAAGGTGATCTACGGCGACCCGATCCCGCTCGACGACCTGGCCGACCAGGACAAGCGCCGCGCGTCGATCGAGGCCACCGAGCGGCTCTTCAAAGCGATCGCAGAGCTCGAGCAGCAGCTGTGACCAAGCCGCTGCTCGCGGTGGACGGCGACTCGTTCGCCCACCGCGCGCACCACGCCCTGCCCTCGTCGATCACGCGCGCGGAGGGCAAGCGGGCGGGCGCGATCGTCGGCTTCACGAACATGCTCGTCGGGCTGTGGGAGCAGGCCGAGCCGCGCTCGGTCGTCGTCGGCTGGGACACGCTGACCGTGCCGACGTACCGGCACGAGGCGTTCGCGCCGTACCAGTCGGGGCGCGTGTTCGACGACTCGCTACTGGAGCAGCTCGACCTTCTGCCCGAGCTCGTCGAGGCGCTCGGCTTCTACGCGGCGAAGGCGCCCGGCTACGAGGCCGACGACTTCCTCGGCGCGGCGGTCGCGGCGGAGGAGGGGCGAGGCGGCACCGTCCTCGTGGCCACGTCCGACAGGGACATGTTCCAACTGGCGAGCGAGCGGACGACGCTGCTCATGCCCCGGCGGGGCGTGTCGGACATCGAGCGCGTCGGGCCGGAGCAGGTGCGCGAACGGTACGGCGTCGAGCCGGCGCAGGTGCCCGATTTCATCGCGCTGCGCGGCGACCCGTCGGACAAGCTGCCGGGCGCGCCCGGCGTCGGGGCGAAGACAGCGGCGACGCTCCTCAAACAGTACGGGACGCTGGAGGAGGCGCTCGAGGCGGGCCGCTTCAGCACCATCACGGAGGATCTTCGGCTCTACCGTCGAATCGCTACGGTCGACGCCTCCGCCCCTCTCCCCTCCCTCAACGATCGATCACCAACGTGGGCGGAGGCGTCGGCTCTCGTGCGCTCGTGGGGGATGAACCAGCTGGCCGATCGGCTGGCCGCCCGGGCCTAGTGGACCTCGTCGTCGACCCGGTCCTCGCCGAGCTGCATCCGACCGGGCACCACCCGGACGCGCCCTCGCGGTACGCGGCGCTGCTCGACCATTTCGGCGAGTGGCGACGAGGTGAGGCTGCGTCCGTCGACGACGTCGAGCTCTGCCACGACCCGGCGTACGTGGCGCAGGTCGCCGCGGTGGACGGGCCGACGTGGCTGGACGGCGACACGATCGCGACCGAGACGTCGTACCGGGCCGCGCTGATCGCGGCGGGGCTCGCGATCGAGGCGGCGCGGTCGGGCGGGTTCGCGCTCGTGCGGCCGCCCGGCCACCACGCGCTCCGCGAGCGGGCGATGGGCTTCTGCCTCTTCGACAACATCGCCGTGGCCGCGCGGCGGCTGCTGCACGACGGCGAGGCGGGGCGCGTGGCGATTGTCGACTGGGACGTGCACCACGGCAACGGAACCGAGGCGATCCTCGCCGCTGATGAGAACGTGTTCTTTGTCTCGCTGCACCAGTGGCCCTTCTACCCCGGCAGCGGCGGGCCGCTCGACCAGGGGCCGACGACGCTGAACGTGCCCATGCCGGCCGGCTCGGGCGACGAGGAGTACACGCGCGTGTTCCGGGACACGGTCGAGCCGGCGGTCGCCCGCTTCGAGCCCGACCTCGTGCTGGTCTCAGCGGGCTTCGACGCCCACCGCGACGACCCGCTGGCGGAGATGCGCGTCACCGAGGACGGCTTCCGAGAGCTGGCGCGGCGCAGCAAGGCGCTGGCGCCCCGCTGCGGTGCCGTGCTCGAGGGCGGCTACAACGTCGCAACCCTGCCAAGGCTGGTCGAGGCAGCCCTGGAGGGCTTCAACGCCTAAGCCACTGGGGACAGCCCCTGGGCGTGGGACAGCCCCGTAGAGAAGCGGCCGGCTCTGAGAGCCGGCCGCCAGAATGGGCCACCACGTCCGTACCACGGCTCCTCCGGGTCAGGTTCCCTGAAGAGCGTTCTGTACTTCCACTATCGGCGGATCGGTGCCGTCTATCATCGCCCATCCGCCCCCAGCGCCGGTGAACCAGTATCGCCCGTTGTGGGGGATATCCGGTTCGACCCGTTTCTTAGAAGCCGGTGCTGGCGGTCGCCGGCCGATGGTCTCTCGCGCGCGCGAGGACTTCTAGGGCCTCGCGGCGGGAGGAGACGTTCAGCTTGCGAAGCAGGCTCTTCACGTGCGACCGCACGGTGTGCTCGGAGATGAAGAGTCGTCGAGCGATGTCATCGGTACCCAGATGCTCGTCGAGCAGGAGCAGGACCTCCAGCTCACGCGCTGACAGGACGTTGGCGATCGCCTGCGGGACGCCTGAGGCGCGGTGCCCGCCTGCGCGGACCTGATCGAGCAGGCGCCGTGCAGCCTGGCCGGACAGTGCCGCCTCCCCGCGCGCGACCGCGTGCAGGAACTCGACAATGCGGTCCGGCGGCTCGGTCTTGAGCAGGTAGCCGGAGGCGCCGCCGCGGATCGCGGCGAGCAGGTTCTCCTGCGCCTCCGACGAGGTCAGCACGACCACCTCGGCGGTGGGGGCGGCCTCCTTCAGCGACGGCAGCGCCTCGAGCCCGTCGATCTCCGGCATGGAGAGGTCGAGCAGGATGAGCTGCGGCTGAAGACGGCGTGCCGCTTCGATCGCTTCCCGTCCGTCGGACGCCTCGCCGACCACATCGAAGTCGTGGCCGGTCAGCAGCGCCGCGAGTGCCTCGCGGGTGAGCGGATGGTCATCAACGACCAGGATTCTCGTAGCCACCTCCCCCTTATCGGCGGCGACGGGTCTGCCGATTAGGTGAAATATGGATCGCCCCCAAAAGGAGGCTTACCAGACCTGGCTTTGGGGGGCCCTTCTTCTGGGCCTCCTCGCCGCCGCGTTGACACCGTTTGTCGTCTACCCCACGCTGCGGCAGCCATATGACGTTCCGGCCGTGAGGCTGGTGCTGGACACGGTGATCACGCTGGCCGCCGTGGTGGTGGCGGTTCTCGCGGCGGTGCGCGTGTCCGTCGAGGCTCGCTGGAGCGACGTCTTGCTGTGCACGGGCTTCGCCGTGACCGCGGCCGCGACGTTCTGCTTCTCGATCGTGCCGCTGCTGGACGACTCGAAGAAGATCGCGGGCCCCGAGGGCTGGGCGGGCATCGTCGGACGCATCCTCGGCATGGCGTTCATCGCGCTCGCGCCGTTCATCGGGCGCAGGACGAACCGCTTGCGGCGCGCGCTGACCATCGCCCTCGGTATCGGCGGCGCGGTAGTGCTAGGCGAGTGGATCCTGCTCGAGCGGATAGGGGCGCACCTGCCGAGCCTCACGACCCAGGACACCGGCCATCAGCCCATGCAGATGACGGCCGCCCTGGCGGTCCCGGCGCTGCTCGCGCTCGTCGCACTGCTCGGCTTCTGGCGCCGCTACCGCGACCAGGGCGAGGAGCTGGACCGCTGGCTGGCGCTGGCCGCGACGCTGACGATGTTCGCCGAGGTGCATGCGGTTCTGACGCCGCCGCCGCAATTGACTTACGTCTCCCAGGGCGACTTCTTGCGCGTGGTGTCGTACGGCGTCCTGCTGACAGGCGTCTGGCGCGCGATCCGCTCCGCGGAGTTCGGGCGCGCGGTCGCGGAGGAGCGGGCGCGCGTCGCGCGCGAGATCCACGACGGGCTGCAGCAGTACCTCTTCTCGATCGCGACGCACGTCTCGATGCTGCGCCCGGACACGGTCACCGAGAAGACGATCGAACAGCTGACGAAGGCGGCCACGGCCGCGCAGCAGGAAGCGCGCTTCGCCGTGCTGGCGCTGTCCTCGGCGAGCGGGAACGCACCGTTCGACGCGGCGCTGCGCCGCTACGTCGACGTGCTGACCTCCGACGGCGAACTGGCGGTCGACCTCGAGATCGACGGCGAGGTGCGCCTGGCCCCGGACGAGCAGATCGAGGTGTTCCGGATCGTCCAGGAGAGCCTCGCCAACGTGCGCAAGCACGCGGGCGCGCGCCACGCCGACGTGCTCATCACCCGGCGCAGCGGCCGCCGCGTACTCGTCGTCGTGGACGACGGCAGCGGTTTCGAGAGCGAGGCAACGGAAGAGACCGCCCGCGCCGGGCAGGGCCTCCAGAACATCCGCCGCCGTGCCACCTCCATCGGTGCCGCGTTCGCGCTCCGCTCGAGCCCGGGCCAGGGCACCGCGCTCGAAGTCGTGCTGCGCAGCTAGCCGAGTCCGCAACCCCTAGCGCCGACTAGACCCGCCCCTTCATGGATGTCCATGCGCCGAGGTGTGACGATCTGTTCAGGCCGGTGGGCGCGGTGAGCTGCGGTACACCTCGGCGGCGGCGCGGTGGAAGCCCTCCGGCTGGCCCGCGGCGGCGAAGGTGGCGGCGATCTCCTCCATCTCGCCGACCCAGCGCCAGCCCTTCTTCTCCGCTGAGCGGCGCGCGGACTCCAGGCGCTCCGCCAGGTCGGGCAGCGAAAGCACCCACTCGGCGCGCAGCGTCTCCTCGACGCCATCCGCCCGCGCGACCGCCTCGATCGCGAGCAGCAGGGCGGCCGTCCCTTTCGACCAGGCGGCGTAGGCCATCTTCATGGCGGAGGCCGACCCGGACGGGATGACGACCGCATCGAGCGGCGTACTGGCGAAGAGCTCCGCGACCGCCGGTGCCTCCGCGCCCGAGAGGTAGAGACGCGTCGTGCCCGGCTCCCACGGCGGCGGGCCGACGACGCCTCCGTCCGCGTAGCGGCCGACCGTGCCCGCGATCGCCTGCGCGGTCGCCGGCGAGATCGCGTTCGCATCGACGTAGATCCCGCCGAACTCCGAGAACGCCGTCGCCGTCTCGACCGCTGCGTGCGGCGGACAGAGCGAGACGACGACGTCGCAGCGCCTGACCAGCTCCTCCGGCGTGCCGGCGTCCATGAGACCCGCATCGCGCGCGCGAGCAGCGGTGGCGGCGCTGCGCCCCGCGGACGCCCACAGCACCTCGTGCCCACCCGTGCGCAGCGCGGCGCCCACGGCGGCGCCCATCTCGCCCGGGTGCACCAGGCCGATCCTCATCCCGCGAGCCGCTCCAGCGCAATCCGGCCCTCCAGCAACGCGCGTCCCACCACCGCAGCTTCGCACCCGGTCCGCTCGACCGCTTCCAGATCGGCCTCCGAGGAGATGCCGCCCGCCGCGAGCACGGCCGGCCCACGCCCGACGACCCGGCCGAGCAGCGTGACATCCGGCCCGCCGAGCGTGCCGTCCCGGCTGATCGCCGTGCAGAGCACGCGCGCGACACCCACATCGGCGCAACGTCGGAGCGCCTCGTCGACGCCCAGGCCGCTCGACGCCGTCCACCCCGCTTTTCGGACCTCGCCGTCCCGCACGTCGAGCGCGACCACGAGCCGTTCGCCAAGCGCCGCGGCAAAGGCCGCGAGCGCCTCCTCGGCCGCGAACGCCGCCGTCCCGACGATCACCCGCTCGGCGCCCGCGGACACGAGCAGCAACGCGTCGTCGACGCTGCGCACTCCGCCGGACGCCTGCACGGCCGCCGGCCGCGCCGCCTCGACCAGGCGCGCCACGAGCCCGGCCCGCAGTCGGCCGCTGCGCGCGCCGTCGAGGTCGACCACGTGCACCAGCGGCGCCCCCGCCGACGCGAAGCGCCGGACGAGGGCCGCCGGGTCTCCCGCCTCCGCGACCACGCGGTCGTATGCGCCCTGCTCGAGCCGCGCCGCGGACTCGCCGAGCACGTCGACGGCAGGGATCAACTGCATTGCCATGTTACCATGCTAATATGGCAGCACAGTTGGCCGCCAGCGACCCCCGACACGAATGGCATACGACCGAGACGAGCGAGCTCTTCGAGGCGATCCTCTCCCTGCGAACGGAGGAGGAGGCGGCCGCGTTCTTCCGGGACCTCTGCACGTTGTCGGAGCTGGAGGCGCTGACGCACCGCTGGCAGGTGGCGCGGCTGGTGGAAGCCGGGATGCCCTACCAGGCGATCGCGTCGGAGACGGGCGCGTCGACAACGACCGTGACGCGCGTCGCCCACTGGCTGCGCCACGGCGAGGGCGGGTACCGGCTGGCGCTCGAGCGTACGGGCTCCCGCAGCGTTCAGACCGCCTGAGGATCGCCGTCCCCGTCAAGGGACGGCTGCGCGAGCCCGCGGTTGCGCTGCTCCACGACGCGGGCCTCGGCCCCGAGGAGCCTGGCGAGCGCGCGCTCGCGTTCCCGTGCCGGAACGCGCCGGTCGATGTGCTCCTCGTACGCGCTGCCGACGTCCCGGAGTATGTCCAGGACGGCGCCGTCGACTGCGGCATCACCGGGCTCGACCTCGTGGAGGAACGAGGCGTCGACGTCGATGAGCTGCTACGGCTCGGCTTCGGCGCATGCACGCTCGAGGCCGCCGTTCCGGAGGAGGCGCCGGTGGCGACGCTCGAAGAGCTCGACGGCCTGCGCGCGGCAACCGTCTACCCGCGGCTCGCCGGGCGGCTGCTCGCCGAGCGCGGCATCGACGTCGAGCTCGTCGAGGTGACGGGCTCCGTGGAAGTCGCCCCGCGCCTCGGCCTTGCGGACGCAATCGTCGACCTCGTCTCGAGCGGGAACACGCTGCAGACGAACGGGCTGCGCTCGCTCGGCGCGGTCTTCGCGTCCGAGGCCGTCCTGATCGGCCGGCATGACGGCGACGACCGCGGCCGCCGGCTCGCCGGGATCCTGCGCAGCGTCGTCGACGCGCGCGCGAGCCGCTACCTGATGCTCAACGCGCCGGCCGACGCCGTGGCGCGCATCACCGATCTCGTCCCCGGCTCGCGCTCGCCGACAGTCGTCCCGCTCGCCGAGCCGGGCATGGTCGCGGTGCATGCGGTCGTGCCGGCCGACGACGTCTGGCTGCTCCTGCCGCGCCTCGAGGAGGCCGGCGCGTCGTCGATCCTCCTCGTCCCGGTCGAGCGGATGCTCGGATGAGCGACGTCGCAGCAATCGTCGGCGACGTCCGCGCCCGCGGCGACGAGGCCCTTCGCGAATGGGCGCTCCGCCTCGACGGCGCGGAGCCCGCGCGCGCCCGACCGGAGGGCGACCTCCCCGTCGACGCGCTGCTCGCGCTCGCGGACGCCGTCCGCCGGTGGCACGCGCTCCAGCGGCCGCAGGACGTGCGCCTCGAGACGGCGCCCGGTGTGGCGCTCGAGCGGCGCTGGCTGCCGCTGCGCGCGGTCGGCATCTACGTGCCGCGCCGGCTCGTCTCCACGCTCGTCATGTGCGCGGTCCCGGCCCAGGTCGCCGATGTCGAGCGCATCGTCGTAGTCACGCCGCCCGACGGCGCCGGCCTCGTCGCCGCGGCCGCGGAGGCGCTCGGAGTCGGCGAAGTCTGGGCGCTCGGCGGCCCGCACGCGATCGCGGCGCTCGCGTACGGGACGGAGTCAATCCCGCGCGTGGACAAGATCGTCGGGCCCGGAAACGCGTACGTGAACGAGGCGAAGCTGCTCGTCTCGGCCGACGTGGCCATCGACCTGCCGGCCGGCCCGTCCGAACTCGTCGTGCTCGCCGGCCGCGGCGCCGACCTCGACGCCGCCCAGGCGGAGCTCCATGCCCAGGCCGAGCACGGCCCCGGGACGCGCTGCACGCTCGTCGAGGCCAACGGCGACCTGGAGGCCGCGCTGGACGAGGTCGAGCGGATGGCGCCCGAGCACCTGCTCCTGCTCGGCGAGGATGCGGAGGCGCTCGCGCCACGCGTCCGCAACGCCGGCGCGGTCTTCGTCGGGCGCAGCTCGTCCGTCGCCGCGGGCGACTACGCCACCGGCGGCAACCACGTGCTCCCGACCGGCGGCCGGGCGCGCGCGGTCGGCGGGCTCGGGCTGGAGACGTTCCTGCGGCCGCTCACCGTCCAGCGCGTGACGGCCGACGGGCTGGCACACCTGCGGCCGGTCGTCGAGGCGCTCGCCGGCGTCGAGGGCATGCCCGCGCACGCGGCGGCGGTGCGCCGGTGAGGACGCTGCCCGAGGCCTTCGCGCCCTACAGCTGGGCGCCGTCGACGGAGGAGCTCGCACGCCGGGCGGAGCTCGACCCGGCGCAGATCGTCCGCTTCGACGGCAACGTGCCGCCGTGGCCACGACCGTCCGCGCGGCCGGGCACGATCGCCGGCCGGCTCGCCGAGATCAACGCCTACCCGCATGGCGGCTACCCGGAGCTGCTGCGTGCGATCGCCGACTACGCCGGGGTCGAGCCGGAGCAGATCGTGCTCGGCGCGGGCGCGGACGACCTGATCCTGCTCTGCGCGCGCGCCTTCGCGGGGCCGGGCGACACGGTCGCGATCGCCGACTCGCCGACCTACCCTCTCTACCGAGTCGCCGCCGGCCTCGCCGGCGCGGCGGTGGGCGACGCCGGCCCGGCCGTGACGTTCACGTGCCGCCCCAACAACCCGACGGGCGAGCTTGGCGACCTGCCCGCAGCACGGCCGCTCGTCGTCGACGAGGCGTACTGGGAGTACGCCGGCGAAACGGCCGTGCACCTGCTCGATGACGGCGTCGTCGTCATCCGGACGTTCTCGAAGGCCTTCGGCCTCGCCGGCGCGCGGATCGGCTACGCGCTCGCCGACCGCGAGACCGCTGCGGAGCTGAACCGCCGCCAGGCGCCGCTCCCGGTCACGACGCTGTCCGCGCAGCTCGCGCTCGCCGGCCTCGCCGACCGGCCGGACGTCGCGCCCATCGTCGAGGAGCGCCTGCGCATCGAGCGCGGCGTCCGCGCGCTCGGCCTCGAGCCGCTCCCCTCCCGGACGAACTTCCTGTTCGTCCCGGTCGACGACGCGCCCACGCTGGCGGAGGCGCTGCTCCGCTCGGGCGTCGTCGTGCGCACCTTCCCTGAGGGGATCCGCTTCAACGTGCGCGATCCCGAGGACGACGACCTCCTGCTCGACGCGCTCGCACGCGCGCTCGACCGGCCGGCACCGGTCGCCCAGCAGGGCGGCCGCCGGGCGCGCCGCCTGCGCGCGACGGCCGAGACGCGCATCAGCGTGCGCCTCGCACTCGACGGCGCCGGCCGCGTGCGTGTGGCCACCGGCGCGAGCCTGGCCGATCACCTGCTCGAGCAGCTCGCCTTCCACGCCGGCCTCGACCTCGTGCTCGAGGGCGCCGGCGACCTCGAGACCGGCGACCACCACACCTCCGAGGACGCCGCCATCGCGCTCGGGGAGGCGCTCGACCTCGCGCTGGGCGACCGGCGCGGCATCGCCCGCTACGGCGACGCGGTCGTGCCGATGGACGACGCGCTCGCGCGCGCCGCGGTCGACCTGGGCGGGCGCCCGTGGGCCGAGGTGAGCCTCGAGCGCGAGCCCGGCATGGCCGCACACATGCTCGGCAGCCTGGCGCAGGCGGGCCGCCTCGCGATCCACGTCGAGGCCACGGGGGCCGACGGCCATCACTGCGCCGAGGCGGCGTTCAAGGCCGTCGGACGCGCGCTGCGCAAGGCCGTGGCGGCCGAGGCCGGCCGCGGGCTGCCGTCGACCAAGGGGCTCGTGTGACGCGCGTCGCCGTCTGCGACTACGGCGCCGGGAACGTCCGCTCGGTCGCCATTGCGCTCGAACGCCTCGGCGCGCAGGTGACCGTCACCACAGACGCGGAGACGGTGGCCGGCGCCGACCTCGCCGTGCTCCCCGGCGTCGGCTCGGCGGCCAGCGCGATGATGGCCCTGCGCTCGGCCGGCATCGACGGGGCGCTCCGCGCGCGCACGGGACCCACGCTCGGCATCTGCCTCGGGCTCCAGCTCGCGCTCGAGCACTCGGAGGAGGACGGCGGCGTCGAGGGCCTCGGCCTGCTGCCCGGCCGCGCGCGCCGTCTCCGCGAGGGGCGCATACCGCGGATCGGCTGGGCGCCGGTCGACCCGCTTCACGACACGTTCTACTTCGCCCACTCTTTCGCAGCCGACACGCGTGCCGCCACCGCGTGGTCGGAGGGCTGCGTCGCCGAGGCGCGCTCCGGCGCGTTCCTCGGCGTCCAGTTCCACCCGGAGAAGAGCGGCGCCGCCGGCGCCCGCTACCTGGAGCGATGCCTCTCCCCCGCCTGATCCCGTGCCTCGACGTCGCGGGCGGCCGCGTGGTCAAGGGCATCCGCTTCCAGGGCCTCCGCGACGCCGGCGATCCGGTGGAGCTCGGTGCCCGCTACTCGGAGGCCGGCGCGGACGAGCTCGTCTTCCTCGACGTGAAGGCGACGCTCGAGGAGCGCGCCAACCGGATCGAGCTGGTCGAGCGCGTCGCCGAGCGGCTCGCCATCCCCTTCACGGTCGGCGGAGGCGTTCGCTCGGCCGCCGACGCGGAGGCGCTGCTGCGCGCGGGCGCCGACAAGGTGGCCGTGAACAGCGCGGCGCTGGAGCGGCCGGCACTCATCGGCGAGCTTGCCGAGCGCGTCGGCTCGCAGGCCGTCGTGCTCGCCGTCGACGCGACCGGCGGGCGCGTGCACGCCCGCGCGGGGACGACCGACGCCGGGCGCGACGCTGCCGAGTGGGCAGCCGAGGGTGAGGCGCTCGGCGCCGGCGAGATCCTGCTGACCTCGATCGACGCCGACGGCACGCGCGCCGGCTATGACCTCGAGCTCACCGCCCGGGTCGCAGGGGCCGTGTGCGTCCCGGTCATCGCTTCCGGCGGAGCGGGCGGCGCCGAGCACGTGGCCGAGGCGCTCGAGGTCGCGCAGGCGGCCCTGCTCGCATCGATCCTCCACGAAGACCCGGACCGGCTGGCGTCGCTGCGCGTCGAGCTGCGCGCCGCCGGCGTCCCCCTCCGCGATGCCGCCTGAGCTCCGCGCCGCCGTCGTCCAGGACGCGGAGACGGACCGCGTGCTCATGCTCGCCTGGATGGACGACGAGGCGCTCCGGCGCACGCGCGAGACGGGCGAGGCGTGGTTCTGGAGCCGGTCCCGCGAGGAGCTCTGGCACAAGGGCGCGACCTCCGGAAACACGCTCGCAGTCGAGGAGCTGCGCGACGACTGCGACGGAGACGCGATCCTGCTCCGGGTCCGCCCCGCCGGGCCGGCGTGCCACACCGGCTCGGTCTCCTGCTTCGCGCCCTGGCTGTGGCGCACCGTCGCCTCGCGCGCGCAGGAGCGCCCGGAGGGCTCGTACGTGGCCGGCCTCCTGAACGCCGGGACGGGCGCCTGCGCGCAGAAGCTCGGTGAGGAAGGCGTCGAGGCTGCGCTCGCGGTCGCCTCCGAGAGCGACGAGCGCGTCGTGTCGGAGATCGCCGACCTGTGGTTCTCGAGCTACGTGGCACTCGCGGCACGCGGGCTGGATCCCGCGGCCGTGGAGGACGAGCTGCGGCGTCGGGCGGCAAGGGTACGTTCGGCGGGCTGATCCGCCGCGCGTCCTGCCTCATGGTCTTGCTCCTCGCCGCCGGCCGCAGCGGCGGCGGCAGTAGCGGCTCCGGAGGGCTGAACCTGCCGGTCGGCCCCTACGCCGCCGGCACGCTGCACGTCAACGCAGGCTGACCGGGCGCGACGACGCGACGACGTCGCGGTACCAGGCGTAGCTCGCCTTCGGGATCCGCTCGAGCGTCTCGTAGTCGACGTACACGAGCCCGAAGCGGCGCGAGTAGCCGAGCGCCCACTCGAAGTTGTCGAGCAGCGACCACACGAAGTACCCGCGTACCGGGACGCCCGCGTCCATTGCCTCCGCCAGCGCGCTGAGATGGCGGCCGAGGTACCGGACCCGGTCGCGATCCTCGCCCCCGCGCACATCCTCGTAGGCGGCGCCGTTCTCGGTCACGTAGACCGGCGGAAGGTGGTAGTCGCGCCACAGGCGGCAGAGCACGTCGCACAGCCCCTGGGGGTACACCTCCCACCCCATCGCCGTGCGCTCGGCCGCTCCCGGCTCGGCCCCGAGCGCGCTGACCAGGTCGCGCGTGTAGTAGTTGACGCCGAGGAAGTCGAGCGGCCCGCCGATCCGCTCCAGGTCGCCCGGGCGGACGGGCAGCTCGAGCGGCGCGAGCGACTCGAGGACGTCCTCGGGGTACGCGCCGCGCAGGAGCGGGTCGAGGAACAGGCGTACCTGCGTCCCGTCCTTCATGCGTGCGGCGTCGCGATCCGCCGCCGCCCGCGTCAGCGGCTCGTAGAGCGGAAGGTCGACGGCGATGCCGACCCGGGCGCCGGTCCGTACGCGCAAACGCTCCGCGGCGAAGGCGTGCGCCAGCAGCACATGGTGCGCGGCGGCGAGCGCGTCGCCGGTGCTCCGCCGGCCCGGCGCAAACTCACCCGAGCCGTACCCGAGCCAGGAGACCACGCGCGGCTCGCAGATCGTGATCCAGTCCTCTACCCGGTCGCCGAGGCGTTCAGCGACCACGTCGACGTACTCGGCGAAGGCGTGGGCCGTGTCGCGCTCGGGCCAGCCGCCGGCGTCCTCGAGCGGCTGCGGCAGGTCCCAGTGGTAGAGCGTGACGAACGGCTGGACGCCCGCGTCGAGCAGCTCGTCCACGAACCGGTCGTAGAAGTCGAGGCCGGCCGGGTTGACCTTCCCGCGGCCCTCCGGCACGACCCGGGGCCACGCGATGGAGAACCGGTATGCGTCGACGCCGAGGCCCTCGACCAGGTCGATGTCCTCGCGCCAGCGGTGGTACGAGTCGCAGGCGACGGCACCGGTGTCCCCGTTCAGGATCGTGCCGGGCTGCGCACAGAAGCGGTCCCAGATGCTCTCGCCGCGGCCGTCCTCGTCGACGGCGCCCTCGGTCTGGTAGGCCGACGCAGCGGCGCCCCACACGAAGTCCGCCGGGAACATGGACCGATCGTACGGCTGGTGCCTTCACCGGGCGTCAGGGCCGACCCCGCACCGGCTGCGCACTTTCCCCGCTCGTACTAAATGCGCTCGTAATAAGCGCCCTCGTAGTAAGCGCGCTCGTAGTAAGCGGCACCCCCGATGGCGCGAACGGAGGCGCGGGCGATTCTCGATACGAACCCTCGCGTCGCGAGGACTGAGAGGAGGAGTGAGAGATGCTCACTCGCAAGAGAGGAGGCCTGGCAGCGGCCGCTGCCGGCGCCCTTCTCGTTGTCATCGTGGCCTCGATCGGGCTCAGCGGTGCTGGAGCGAGTCAGCGTTCGGCCTTCGCACTACCACGTGGTCAGACGTTCTATATGAGCGGCAACCAGTGGTCGCCGAACAATGACGTGAACCCTGCGAAGAACTGGGACTATGTCACCGGTCTCGTCGGGTTCTCTTACGAAACGGCATTCCGCTACGACCCGATGAAGGGCACGTTCATCCCCTGGCTGGCCACCAGCGGGAGCTGGACGAACAAGACCACCTACGTCATGAACATCCGCAAGAACGTGAAGTGGACGGATGGCAAGACCATGACGCCGACCGACGTCGCCTACAGCTTCAAGCTCGCGAAAACCGCGACGCATCCGCAGCATCCGCTGTGGACCGACACGGGCCTCAAGAGCGTGAACGCGAAGGGCAACCAGGTGATCTTCACGTTCGCCTCGAGCCATAGCTACCAGCAGTTCGACTACTACCGGTTCATGGTCGCGATCGTTCCGCAGCACATCTTCCAGAAGTGGAGCAAGACGGAGCTCGCAACCGCGAACCTGAACCTCACGAACGGCAAGATCGTCGGCACCGGCCCGTACGTCTACCAGTCCGGGTACGGCGCCTCGTCCGAGACCGTGACGTGGAAAAAGAACGCGAACTGGTGGGCGACCAAGCAGCTCGGAATCAAGGTCGCGCCGACCTACGTGGTCGACATCTCGAACTCGTCGAACGCCGCTGCACTGGCGAACTTCAGTGCGGGCAACATCGACCTGTTCAACAACTTCGCGCCCAAGTCGGCCATCCGCGGCCAGACGAAGACGTACTACAGCAAGGCACCGTGGCACCTCAGCGCGAACACCGTGTGGCTGTTCCCGAACACCACGCAGAAGCCGCTGAATGACGCCGCGTTCCGCCACGCGCTGGCCACGTCGATCAACATCAGCCAGATTCTCGACAAGGCGTATCAGGGTCTCGCCATCAAGGCGAACCCGACGGGCCTGCTGCCGATCTGGAACAAGTACGTCGACGGCCAGACCGTCAAGAAGTACGGGTTCTCGTACAGCACCGCGAAGGCCAAGCAGATGCTTGCCGCGGCCGGCTACAAGGACTCGAACAACGACGGGTACGTCGAGAACAAGGACGGGTCGACAATCAACCTGAAGATCGTCTGCCCGAACGGCTGGTCCGACTGGATGACAGCCATCCAGGTGATTCAGTCCAGCGCGAAGGAGGCCGGCATCCACCTGACGGTCGGGTATCCCGACTACGGGACGATGGCGGACGACCGCGGTCACGGCCGCTTCGACCTCCTGCTCGGCAACGACCGGCAGATGTCGAACTCGCCGTGGACGTACTACCAGTACATCTACCAGCTGCCGCTAAGCAGCAACCAGACGACGGCGAATTACGAGCGGTTTACCGACTCGGCCGCCTGGAAGGAAGTGCAGCAGCTCGACAAGACGCCGACGAGTGACAAGTCGCAGTACCAGGCACAGCTGACGGCACTGCAGAAGACATTCCTGCAGAAGCTGCCCGCAATTCCGCTCTGGTACAACGGCATGTGGGCCATGTTCAACACGAAGTACTGGACGGGTTGGCCTTCGTCTGCGACGAACAAGTTCACGGACGTCTCCTGGCGCAACTACTTCCAGATGACGAGCATCGACATGCTCACCCATCTGAAGTCGACCGGATCGTAGGTCAGGAGATCATCTCGATGACCGGTATGCACCCCTCCCGGATAGCCCCGGGAGGGGTGACGTCTTGAACAGCTTGATCGAATATGCGTAAGTATCTCTTTCGCAAAATTGGCATCTACCTCGTAACGTTCTGGGTAGCAGTCACTGTCGACTGGGCGATCCCCCGGTTCATGCCGGGCGATCCCATCGACCGCCTGATCTCGCGCATGCAGGCACAGCCGTCGGCTGAGCACGCGATCAACAGCTACTACACCAAGGCGTTCGGCTTCGACGTGCCGCTCTGGAAGCAGTACCTGAACTTCTGGGCGGCGCTCTTCCACGGCGATCTCGGCGTCAGCATCGCGAACTTCCCGACGCCCGTCTGGGATCTCATCCGCGGCGCGCTCCCCTACACGCTCGCACTGCTCCTGCCGGCGATCCTGCTCGCCTTCTGGGCGGGCAACAAGGTCGGCGCGATGGCCGCCCGGCGCAAGGCGCTCGACAACACCGTGCTGCCCGTCGGGTACGTGCTCACCGCGACGCCGCAGATGTGGCTCGGCATGCTGCTCGTCTACGTCTTCGCGACGACGCTCGCGTGGTTCCCCGTCTCTGGCGCCTACGACATGTCGATCCAGCCGGCGTGGACGCTCGAGTTCGCGCGCAGCTTCCTCAACCACTGGATCCTGCCGTTCCTCGCCCTGTTCCTGGTCGCGTTCGGCGGCTGGGCGATCGGGATGCGCAACATGATCATCTACGAGCTCGAGGCGGACTACTCGAACTACCTGGCCGCGCTCGGCGCGCCGACGAAGCTCGTCCGCAAGTACGCGTACCGCAACGCGCTGCTGCCGCAGATCACCGGCCTCGCGCTCGCGCTGGGCGCGGTCGTCGCCGGGGCGATCGTGGTCGAGATCGTCTTCTCGTACCCCGGCCTCGGGACACTGATCCTGAACTCGATCGAGAACCGCGACTACTTCGTCCTCCAGGGCATCTTCCTGCTCCTGATCGTCGGCGTCCTGATCGCGAACCTGATCATCGACATCGCGTACGTGTTCATCGATCCGCGCACGCGGATCGGCATGGAAGGCGGCGCGTAGGTCATGGCGGTTCAGGCGAAGCGCGAGCTCGGCGCTGCAACCGCCGGCAGCCCCGCGGCCGGCCTCGAGGCCGCCACCGGCCCGGGCCGCCGCTCGGAAATCCTCTACTTCGCGCTGCGCAACTGGAAGTTCGTCGCCGGCGCCACACTCGTCCTGGCGATGCTCGCCCTCGCCCTCATCGGGCCGAAGCTGGACAGCACGCCGCCGCTCGCCTTTACGGGCCCTACCGACAGCCCGCCCTCGTCCGCCTACTGGTTCGGCACGACGTCGTTCGGCCAGGACGTGTTCGCGCAGTTCGTCTGGGGCCTGCGCGCGGCGTTCCTCGTCGGCGCACTCGGCGGCGGGATCGCCTGGATCGTCGGCGCCACGGTCGGCTTCACGGCCGGCTACCGGGGCGGCCTCGTCGACGACGTCCTGAACATGATCACCAACGTCGTGCTCGTCATCCCGACGATCGCGATCCTGATCATCGTCGCCGCCTACCTGAACATGCACAGCTACGCGGCGGAGGCGGTGCTCATCGGCCTCACGTCGTGGCCGTGGGCTGCGCGCGCGGTGCGCGCGCAGACGTTCACGCTGAAGACGCGTGACTTCGTCGACATCGCCCGCCTGAGCGGCCGCACGACGCGCGGCATCATCGCGCGCGAGATCGCTCCGAACATGAGCTCCTACCTGCTCATGATGTTCATCCTGCTGTTCGGCGGGGCGATCCTGATCGGCGCCTCGCTCGACTTTCTCGGCCTCGGCCCGGCGACGCAGGTGTCCCTCGGCCAGATGATGAACAGCGCCTATGCGTCGAGCGCGTTGCTGCTCGGCTTCTGGTGGTGGTTCATCCCGCCGGGCATCGGGATCATCGCAATCGTCGGCGGCCTCTACGTCATGAACGTCGGCCTGGACGAGGTCTTCAACCCGAAGTTGAGGGAGCTCTGAGATGCTCCACGTCGACGGGCTGACCGTCTACTACCAGTCGTTGCGCGGCGACGTGAAGGCCCTCGACGGCGCGACCTTCGACATCGCGGACGGCGAGATCATGGGCCTGGCGGGCGAGTCGGGCTGCGGCAAGTCCACGCTCGGCAAGGGGCTGATCCGGCTCGACGCGCGCATGCGCTACGTGAGCGGCCATGTCGACCTCGACGGCAAGGAGCTGCCTATCGGCGACGACTCGAAGATGAACGCCTTCCGCCTGAAGCAGGTCTCGATCATCCCGCAGTACGCGCTCAGCGCGCTCAACCCGACGCGGAGGATCGGACGGATGGCACACGAGCTGCTCGAGGCGCGCGGCGTCGACGCCGACACGTTCGTCCCGGAGCTGAACCGCCGGCTGAAGCTGGTCGGCCTGCCCGACGACATCCTCGACCGGTTCCCGATCGAGCTGTCCGGCGGGATGAAGCAGCGCGTCGTCATGGTGCTGTCGTCGCTCCTCAACCCGTCGCTCCTGATCGCGGACGAGGTCACCTCCGCACTCGACGTCACGACCCAGAAGGCAGTCTCGCGGCTGCTCGTCGAGTTCCGCGACCGGGGCTTCGTGAAGAGCATGGTCGTGATCACGCACGACCTCTCGGTGCTCGCGCAGATTGCGGACACGATCATGGTGATGTACGCGGGCAAGCTCGCCGAGAAGGCGCCGGCCCACACGATCGTCGACGCGCCACGGCACCCGTACACCGAGATGCTGCTGGCCTCCCTGCCGGAGGTGGGCGTCCGCTACGCCGAGAAGAAGCTCGCCGGCATCCCGGGCCGGCCGCCCTCACTCCTGAACCCGCCGACCGGGTGTCGCTTCCGCGACCGCTGCCCGCTCGCGACGGCGAAATGCGCCGAGGAGCCACCGTTCGTTTCCATCGGCGACGGCCACCAGGTCGCGTGCTGGCAGGTGCCGCCGTGCTGACCGTAGACACCTGCTGCAAGTCGTACCGGATCGGCGCGTTCGGCGGCAAGGAGCTCCCCGCCGTCCGCAACGTCAGCTTCAGCGTGGAGCCGGGCGAGCTCGTCGCCCTCGTCGGCGAGAGCGGCAGCGGGAAGTCGACGATCGGGAAGATGATCCTGCGGCTGCTCCGCATCTCGAGCGGCACGATCACCTACGAGGGCACGGACATCTCGACCCTCGAGGGCGCCGCGCTCAAGCGCTATTACGGCGACGTCCAGGGCGTCTTCCAGGACCCCTTCAGCTCCTACAATCCGATCTTCAAGGCCGACCGCGTCTTCACGATGCTGCGCGGCGCCTACTTCTCCGGGCTCCCCACCGCGAAGTGGAACGAGAAGATCGAGGGCGCGCTGCACGCAGTGAGCCTCAACCCCGGCGACGTGCTGAACAAGTACCCGCACCAGCTGAGCGGCGGGCAGCTCCAGCGCCTGCTGATCGCGCGCGCGCTGCTGCTCGACATCCGCCTCCTGATCGCAGACGAGATCATCAGCATGCTCGACGCGTCGACGCGCATCGACGTCCTCAACCTGCTCGGCGAGCTGAAGACACGCGGCCTCGCGATCATCTTCATCACGCACGATCTCTCGCTTGCGAACTACGTGAGCGACACGACGATGATCCTGCGCCGCGGCGAGATCGTCGAGCTGGGCGCGACACCGCGCGTCTACGGGAACCCGATCCACACGTACACGCGCTCGCTGATCGCATCCGTCCCGCAGCTGCACACCACCTGGGACGAGGCGGAGGCGGCGCTCCTCGCGTCGGGCGCGACCGGCGTCGCCGGGCAGAACGGCGCCCGCCTCGTCGAGGTCGAGGACGACCACCTGGTGGCCCCGGAGCTCCCGTGACGCTCACGGCCACGGCCGCGATCCCCTGGCAGAAGCGCCCCCCCGGCGAGGACGGCGTGCTCTGGCGGTCGAGCCTGAACCCGATCATCACGGCGGACGCCGTGCGGCACGGCAACAGCATCTTCAACTCCGCCGTCGTGCCCTTTGGAGACAGGTTCGCGGGCGTGTTCCGCGTCGACGACGACCGCCGCGTGATGGACCTGCACGCCGGGTGGAGCGACGACGGCGTCGTGTGGGACATCGACCCGCAGCCGATCCGGTTCGAGCCCGCCGACGAGCGCGTGCCGGAGGTCCAGGAGCAGTTCCTGTACGCGTACGACCCGCGCGTGACCTGGCTCGACGACCGCTTCTACATCACCTGGTGCAACGGTTACCACGGCCCCACGATCGGCATCGGCTACACGCACGACTTCCGCGCGTTCCACCAGTTCGACAACGCGTTCCTGCCGTTCAACCGCAACGGCGTCCTCTTCCCGCGGCAGGTCGGCGGCCGCTACGGGATGCTCAGCCGGCCCTCGGACGACGGCCACACGCCCTTCGGCGAGATCTATTGGTCGGAGAGCCCCGACCTCGTCCACTGGGGACGGCACCGGCACGTGATGGCGCCCGTCCCGCTCACCTGGCAGGCGACCAAGGTCGGCGCCGGGCCGACGCCGATCGAGACGGGCGAGGGCTGGCTCCTGCTCTACCACGGCGTGCTCACGTCGTGCAACGGGTTCGTCTACTCCGTCGGGGCCGCCCTGCTCGACCTCGACGAGCCGTGGAAGGTGGTCGCTCGCGGGAGCCGCTACCTGCTCGCGCCGGCGATGCAGTACGAGCGGGTCGGGGACGTGCCCAACGTCGTCTTCCCTGCCGCCGCGCTCGTCGACCGCGAGCGCGACCGGCTGACGCTGTACTACGGCGCCGCGGACACGGTCGTGTGCCTCGCTCACGGGCGGCTGTCCGAGATCATCGCGGCAACACGCGCGTAGCCAATCCGCCCGATCGTCCTCCGGGTCACACGGCGACGGGGCGCACCGAGTCGATCCGCTCGAGCCAGCGCCTCGCGCCCATCGGCTCGAAGAGCTCCCGGGCCTCCTCGAGCAGCGGCTCGCCCTCCGCCTCGCGGCCGCACGCGACGAGCCACGCGCCGTAGTCGGCCAGCACTCGTGCGATGTGCGGCCGGCGCCCGAGGCTCCGAGCGGCGGCGAGTGCCTCGGCGAACGCATCGGCGGCCTCACCTTCGTCGGCCGCGGAGAAGGCGCGGATACGCCCCGCGTGCACCCGGTGCATGCGTGTCACCGACGACGCGGGGGCGGCGTCGAGCACGCGCGCCAGCGGCGCCGCCGCAGCCGGATCGCCGAGGAGCACGGCGCCGTCGGCGGCCCATTCCAGGGCGGCTTCGACGGGCGGCCAGAGCTGCACGGAGGCGAATAGCTCCCCGGCCTTCTGCAGCTCGCCGACACCGTCGGCGACCCGCCCGGCCAAGAAGGCATCGAGTGCGGCCATGAAGTGCGCGCTGCCGACGTTCTGCTGGTTCGTTGACTGGGCCATGTGCGGCGAAAGCCGTCCGAGCAGCCTGCGTGCGGCCTCGTCGTCATCCCGTTCGAAGCTCGCCTTGGCCAGGTAGCCGACTGCGGCGATCGCATTGCCGACGCGGATCTCGACGTCGACGAGCGTCTCGTCCGCCAGCGCGAATGCCTCGTCCCACTCCCCGTCGTCGAGGTGTTGCATGACCTCGCTTGCCGCGAACGTGGTCAGCCAGTTCCGAAGTCCGCGGGCCTGGGCGACGGCACGTCCGCGCCGCCGGAATTCGACCACCTCGTCCTGGTGATCGGCCTCGAGCGCGATGACGATCAGGTTGTTGAGCGCCCTGAGCAGCGGGTCGGTCAGGTCGTGCTGCTCGGCTACGCGCAGCGCCTCGCGGAGGAGCGCCTCGCGCTCGTGCGGATGCGCGGGACCGAGGACGAGGCCTTTTGTGTTGAGCGCCTTCGAGACGAACTCCATGTCGTCGTGCGCCTCAGCAACCTCGAGGGCGAACTCGATGTGCTCGCGCGCGCGTGTCTCGTCTCCTGCGAAGTGCTCGATGCGGGCCATCTCGGCGGCGAGCCTGCCCACAGCGAGGGCGTCCTCAGCTTTCGAGAGCGCTTCGAAGGCCGGCCGCAGCATCGCGAGGGCTTCCTCGTCTCGGTCGAGCTGAAAGAGCGTCTGCCCCAGCAGCGACGCCGCACGCGCCGCGGCTTGGTTCTCGCCCTCCGCCGTGTATGCCTCGATCGCACCCCGCAGCCGGTCTTCGGCCTCATCCAACCGGTCGGCGTCGCGTGCGAGCGACCCCGCGCGCTCGAGGAACCGGGCCCGCTCGAGCGGCTCCTCGGCGATGGCGGCTGCGTCGTCGTACGCGCGCTGCCCGTCCTCCGGAGCGCCGAGCGACGCGGCGCGCTCGGCGGCGCGCTCGAGCCAGGCGCACGCTGCGCGCCGGCTCTCGGCGGCCTCGGGGCCCTTCGGGTCGGCCGCGAGGGCATCGCGGTGATGCGCGGCGATGACCTCCGCGATCTCGTCCGGGTCGATGCCCGATTCACGCTCGAGGTACGAGGCGGCGGCCCGGTGCAGCCGTCCCCGCTCGCGCCGCGCCAGCGTCTCGTATGCGACCCGCTGGACGAGCGCCTGGAGAAACCCGTACTGGCCGCGCTCCGGCGAACGCGGGTCGGCGTCGATGGTGAGGAACTCCTTGCGAACGAGCGCTTCCAGCACCGGCGCAAGGGATTCCTCGTTTGCCTCGCCAAGCCCTGCCACGCTGCGTGCGGCGAACGTCTTCCCCAACACGGCGGCATGCTGGATCGCCTGCCGCTCATCGGCGTCGAGGCCGTCGAGACGTGCGGCGATGAGCGCATGCAGTGTCTCGGGGACGTCGATCTCTTCGATGGCCCCTGCCACCCGTAGCGAGTCACCGTCACGAGCGAGGACACCGCGGTCGAGCAGCATGCGCACGGTCTCGACCGCGTAAAGGGGAATGCCGTCTGCGCGCTCGCGAATCCGGGCGCGTAGGTCGTCCGGCAGGCCGGGAACGAGCCCGTCGAGCAGCTCGTCCATGGCGTCGTCGGCGAGCGGCTCGAGCACGAGTCTCGTCGTGCTCCGGCCATGAGCGCCGAAGTCGCCTCGCCGCTCGAGCAGCTCGGGACGAGTGAGCGCGAGCACGAAGATCGGCCGCGCACGCGACCACTCGAGCAGGTGCTCGATGAAGTCGAGCAGCGCCGTATCGGCCCAGTGCAGGTCCTCGAAGACCAGGGCGACCGGCGCAGCGTCGCTCATGCGCTCGAAGAACAGCCGCCAGGCGGAGAAGAGGTCGGCCCGCTCGACCTGCGGCCGCTCGCCGAGGCCGAGCAGGTGCCGCAGGAGCGGCTCGACCCACTCGCGCTCGCCCGCGTCGGTGATCTGCTCGCCGACCGTGGCGGCAAGCTTCTCCACGGCGACGTCCTCGGTGTCATCTTCCGAAATTCGCCCTCGCATCCGCACCATCTCCGCGAGCGCCCAGAATGCGACCCCCTCGCCGTATGCGAGGCACCTCCCGCGATGCCACCAGACGACGTCGGCGAGCCCGTCGATGTGCTTCTCGAGCTCCCACGCCAGCCGCGACTTGCCGATCCCCGCGACCCCGATGACGGTCACGAGCGTCGCCCGGCGATCGTCCCCGGCGGCGTGGAAGAGATCCTGGACCAGCCGGAACTCGCGGTCCCGCCCGACGAAGGGCGCCTCCAGCGTGGTGGCCCGGCCCTCGCCGCCGCGGTTCGCGACGACGCGCAGCGGTCGCCAGAGGCGCACCTGTTCGGCCTTTCCTTTGAGCGCGTGCTCGCCCGCGTCCTCGTACGCGACAGCAGCCTCGGACGCGCGCTTCGTCGCCTCGCCGACGAGCACGGTCCCGGGCTCGGCCGCGGACTGGATCCGCGAGGCGGTGTTGACGAGGTCGCCTGCGACCATGCCCTGGCCCTCGGCGCCGAGCGTGACAGCAGCCTCGCCGGTGAGGACACCCGCGCGTGCGCGCAGGCCGGCGTCGAGCGCGGGAACGGCGGCGACCAGGTCGAGGGCCGCGCGGACGGCGCGCTCCGCGTCGTCCTCCTGCGCGACCGGCGTTCCCCAGACCGCCATGACCGCGTCGCCGATGAACTTCTCCACGGCGCCGCCGTAACGCTCGACAAGCGTCCGCGCGGTCTCGAAGTAGCTCGACAGGAGCTCGCGCGTGTCCTCCGCGTCGCGCCCTTCCGACGCGGTAGTGTGCCCGACCAGGTCGGCGAATAGGATCGACACGAGGCGCCGCTCCGCCGCCGGACCCTGCCTCGTGGGCGAGGCGTCCGCGGCCGCCAGCGGCGAGCCGCACTCGCCGCAGAACTTGACCGTCGGCGGGTTCGGAGCGCCACACGAGGGGCAGGCCAGCTCGAGCGCCGAGCCGCACTCACCGCAGAACTTCCGGCCGGGGAGGTTCACGGCGCCGCAGGACGCGCAAACGAGCTCGTCGGCCATGGCCGAACCCTATTCCGGCGCGAGGGCAGTAGCGTGCGCCGCTTCTTCGGCCGCGGCGCCATTACTGCACAGCGGCACGCAGGTAGACGAAATTTCACTTTCGCCGACGGCGCTCAGGTTTTACCCTTCAGCGTGTCGAGCACGTAGGAGGCCGAGGTGTCGGGGGTGCCCATCGGGCCGTCGCTGCGAGCGGCGCGTGAGCGTCGCCAGCTGACGCTGGCCGCGGTGGCGAACGAGCTGTGCATCCGCGCCGACTACCTCGCCGCCCTCGAGAACGAGCGGTTCGACAGGCTTCCCGGCGCCGCGTATGCACGCGCCTGGCTCCGCGTCTATGCGGAGTACCTGGATCTGGACAGCGCGCCGCTGCTCGCCGCCTACCTGACCGAGCACGAGCCGCCCGCCGAGCCCGAGATCTTCCACCGGCCGCTGCCGGTCGGCCACCACCTGCCGGTGCGGCCGCTCTTCGCGCTCGGCCTCGCGACGCTGCTCTTCGCGGTCGGCGGCGTGTTCTTCCTCGGGTTGACCGCGCAGCGGACCATGAAGGGCTCGCAGCCGCCCCCGGCGCCGACGAAGCCCAGGCCTGCACCAAAGCCGAACCCGGTCGTCGAGCGCAAGCCGGCGCCGCAGCCGAGCGAGCCGGTGCCCGTGCTCCTGCGCGCGGTCGGCGCCTGGGACCCGTGGGGCGACCACACCGAGCACGACTACGAGGCGCCCGCGGCCACGGACGGCAACCTCGCGACCTACTGGCGCACGGAGACGTACTCCGTCGCGCTGGGCAAGCCGGGCGTCGGCCTGCTGCTCGACGCCGGACGGGCCGTCCAGCTGAAGCACCTGGTTCTCGCCACCGACACACCCGGGTTCACGGCCGTGATCCAGGCGGGAGCCACCGCAACAGGCCCGTTCCACCCCGTGTCGGCGCCCGCGACGGTCGCCACGCGGACGGCGTTCGGCATCCGCCGCGGCGCGGCGCAGTACTACGTCGTCTGGATCACCCACCTCGACCACGTCGCGCACGTGGACGAGGTCAGCGCTAACCAATAACGGCCTCCACGCGGACGGGCCCGGGCCCGTCCCGCGGCGGCACGACGCCGCCGTCGACCGCGCGGCCGTCCACGGTGAGCGAGCGGACGCCGTGGCCGGCGCCCTCGTTGCGCACCTCGATCTCGTAGACGGTGCCGCGGAAGCGTCGCGTGGCACGAAAGCCCGGCCACGCGCGCGGGATGCAGGGGTCGATCCGCAGCCCGTCGTAGTCGGGCACGATCCCGAGCAGCCCCTGGGCTCCGCTCACGAAGGTCCATGCGGCCGTTCCCGTCAGCCACGAGTTCTTCGCCTCACCCGGGGTCGCGGCGTCGCGGCCGGCGATCATCTGGGCGTAGACGTACGGCTCGCAGCGGTACGTGTCGGCCCGCTCCTCACGCGTGGACGGGCAGATGGCGAGGTACGTCTCGAGCGCCCGCTCGCCCTCCCCGAGCGCGCACCAGCCGAGCGTGATCCATGGGTTCGTGTGGCAGAAGATGCCCGCGTTCTCCTTGTAGCCGGGCGGGTAGCTCGTGATCTCCCCGAGCTCGACGCGGTACTGCGTGTACGCCGGCTGGACGAGCACGATGCCGTCGCGCGTCGCCAGCCGCTCGCCGACGCTCTCGAGCGCACGCCGCGCGCGGCCGTTCTCGTGGCCGGCGCCGCCCAGGACGCACCACGCCTGGCTCTCGACGAAGACCTGGCCCTCGTCGCAGACGTGTGAGCCGACCGGCCGCCCGGCCGCGTCATAGGCGCGCACGTACCAGTCGCCGTCCCATGCCTCCGCCTCGACGGCGGCGAGCAGCTCCCCGCGCGCGCGGTCGAGCCACTCGGCATCACGGCCGAGATGGCGGTAGAGGCCGGCGAGGTCACGCGCCGCGGTGAGGAAGAGGCCGGCGATCATCACGGACTCGGCCGCCGACCCCTCGACGTCGCCGGCCGTCTGGAACGACTCGTCCGGCTCGGTGGAGAAGCAGTTCAGGTTGAGACAGTCGTTCCAGTCCGCGTGCCCGATCAGCGGTAGCCCGTGTGGGCCGCGGTGTGAGAGCGTGAAGAGGATCGAGGTCTCGAGGTGGTCGAGCAGGTCCTCGGCGCTCCCCGGTGTGTCGGCGTAGCCGACCGGCTGCGAGAGGATCCCGGTGTCGCCCGTCTCCTTGACGTACGCGCACGCCGCGAGCACGAGCCAGAGCTGGTCGTCGTAGAAGCCGCCACCGATATCGGCGTTTCCCCGGCGCGTGAGCGGCTGGTACTGGTGGAAGCAGGTGCCGTCCGAGAGCTGGGTGGCGGCCAGGTCGAGAATGCGCTGGCGCGCCCGCTCCGGGACGAGGTGGACGAACCCGAGGATGTCCTGGTTCGAGTCCCTGAAGCCCATGCCGCGGCCGATGCCGGTCTCGAACAGGCTGGCCGAGCGGGACAGGTTGAACGTGGCCATGCACTGGTACTGGTTCCAGGTGTTCAGCATCCGCTCCGCGTGCGGGTCGGGGCACTCGACGTGGAAGCGCGACAGCAGCTCGTCCCAGCGCGCGCCGAGGCGCGCGAACGCGTCGTCCACCACGGCCGCGTCGGTGTAGCGGTCGAGCACGTCGAGGGCCGCCGGCGGCCCGCCCTCCGGGACGTACGCGAGCACGAACGCGAACGTCTCCTCGCCGCCTGGCTCGAGGTGGAGGTCGAGCTCGTGGGAGCCGACCGGGTTCCAGCCGTGCGCGACGCTGCCCGTGGCGTGGCCGGCAAACGGGACCGCCGCCTCGTGCAGGCCGTTGTGGATGCCGACGAAGGTGTCGCGGTCGGTGTCGAAGCCCGTGACGTCGTGGGTGCACCCGAACAGCGTCACGTGGGCGCGGCGCTCGCGGTACTCGGTCGTGTGCACGAGCGCGGCGCCGCCGCGCTCGACGGCGACCTCGCCGATCGAGTACGTGCGCTGGAAGTTGGCCATGTCGCCGAGCGCCTCGTAGAGGCAGAACTCGACGTACGAGAAGAGGCGCAGGTCCTTCGGCGCGGCGCCGGTGTTGCGAACGGTCGTCCGCCAGACCTCGACGGCCTCGCCGGGCGGCACGAAGAAGAGCAGCTCGACCTCGACACCGTCCTTCGCGCCGGTGATGCGCGTGTAGCCGAGCCCGTGCCGGCACTCGTAGCGGTCGAGCGGCGTCCGCGCCGGCTTCCAGCCCGGGCTCCAGACCGTGCCGCCGTCGTTCACGTAGAGGTAGCGGCCGACCGAGTCGAGCGGAGCGTCGTTGTAGCGGTAGCGGGTCAGCCGCCGCAGGCGGGCGTCGCGCCAGAACGTGTAGCCGCCGCCCGTGTTGGTGCAGAGCCCGAACAGGTCGTCCTGGCCCAGGTAGTTGAGCCAGGGAAGGGGCGTGTCCGGCCGGTGGATGACGTACTCCCGCGCGGCATCGTCGAACGCGCCGTACCTCCTGGACATCTGACTGCATTCTCGAGGCCATGGGCGACGCCGCACGTCCCGGAAAACCACGACCTGCAGGCAGAAGAGCCCCTGATGGCGCCCCGGCCGCGCCGCTCGATGCTGCACGTGGTGGAGAACCCCTACGGCTTCTTCGACGCGGCTGCGCGCGAGTACGTCGATCACGCGGCCCGACACGCCGACCCCGTGGATCAACTACCTCGGCGAGGGCCGTTACGGCGGCATCGTCTCGAACACCGGCGGCGGCTACTCGTTCGATCGCGACCCGCGCGACCGGCGCCTGACGCGATACAGGTACAACGGCATCCCCGCGCGACCAGCCGGGCCGGTACGTCTACATCCGCGACCAGGAGACGGGCGCGTTCTGGAGCGCGACGTGGCAGCCGGTGCGGCGCGCGTTCGACGCGTACGAGTGCAGGCACGGCGCCGGCTACACGCGCATCGCCACGACGCACGACGGCATCGCGTCGGAGCTCCTCTACTTCGTCCCGCCCGGCGGAGGACCCGTGCGAGCTCTGGGTGCTCGACGTGCGCAACGCCGGCGACCGGCCGCGCCACTGCGCACCTTCACCTACGTCGAGCTCGGCTACCCCGAGGCGCTCGTCGACCAGCAGAACCTCGACTGGGCGCAGCACATCCTTCGCGAGCCGGGTCGAGGACGGCGTCATCCTGGCCGGGACGGTGTTCCGCGACGACACGATCTTCTTCGCCTCGAGCGAGCCGCCGTCGGGCTTCGACGCCGACCGCGAGGCGTTCGTCGGCCGCTGCCGCGACCTGGCGGCGCCGCTCGTCGTCGAGCGCGGCGAGCCGTCCGGCAGCGAGGCGCCGCGCGGCAACCCCATCGGCTCGCTCTGCCATGACCTGGAGCTCGCGCCGGGCGAGCGCCGGCGGATCGTCTACGTGCTCGGCATCGCGCCTGACGCCGCCGAGGCCCGCCGACTCGGCCCGCGCCCGCGACCGCGGACGCCGCGTTCGAGGCGCTGCGCCGCGACTGGGACGAGTACCTGGCGGCGTTCACGGTCGAGACGCCCGACCCCGTCTTCGACGCGATGGTGAACGTCTGGAACCCGGTGCAGTGCCGGACGACGCTGCACTGGTCGCGCTCCGCTTCGGCCTACGAGACGGGGCTCGGCCGCGGCATGGGCACGCGCGACTCGGCGCAGGACACGCTCGGCACCGTGCATGCCGCGCCCGAGCGGGCGCGCGAGACGCTGACCCGCCTCTGCAGCTGCAGTTCCTCGACGGGCACGCGTGGCACCAGTTCTTCCCGCTCACCGGCGAAGGCTCCGCCGGCCTCGCGGCGGAGATCCCGGACTGGCCGCAGTGGTTCTGCGACGACCACCTCTGGCTCGTCATCGCCGTGTGCGCGTACGTGCGCGAGACGGGCGACCTGGCGTTCCTCGACGAGCGCGTCTCCTACGCGGACGGGCCGGCCGAGACGGTCTTCGAGCACCTCCTGCGCGGAATCGAGTTCACGCTCGCCCACCGCGGGCCGCACGGCCTTCCGCGCGCCGGGCTTCGCCGACTGGGACGACACCCTGAACGTCGACCACGGCTCCGGCAAGGCCGAGTCGGTCTGGTGCGCGATGCAGTTCTGCCGCGCCGTCCGCGACCTCGCCGAGCTCCCGACACGGGCAGGGCGACCAGCCTCTGCGCGGACCCGAGATGGCGGACGCCGTCAACGACGCCGCCTGGGACGGCGCCTGGTACGCGCGCGCGTTCGACGACGACGGCCGCCCGGTCGGCGTCGCCGCCGAGCGAGTGCACCGGATCAACATGAACCCGCAGACCTGGTCGGTGATCGGCGAGGTCGCTCCGCCCGAGCGTGGCGAACGGGCGATGGCGTCGATGCACGAGCAGCTCGGCGACCGAGCTCGGCGTCGCACTGCTCGACCCGCCGTACGACGGCGGCGACGACCGCGTCCGCGGCACGTCGACCTACCCGCCGGGAGCGAAGGAGAACGGCGGCATCTTCTGCCACGCGAACGCCTGGGCGATCGTCGCCGCGGCGATGCTCGGCGACGGCGACCTGCGCCTACGACTACTACCGGCGGATCCTCCCGCTCGCGCGCTCGGACGCCGACCGCTACCTCGCCGAGCCGTACGTCTACTGCCAGAACATCTGCGGGCCCGACGCACCCGCAGTTCGGCATGGGGCGCAACTCGTGGCTCACCGGCACGGCGGCCTGGACGTACGTCGCCGCGACGCAGTGGATCCTCGGCATCCGCCCGACCCTCGACGGCCTGCGGGTCGCGCCGGTCATCCCCGAGGAGCTGGGGCGGGTTCCGCGCGCGGCGGAGCTTCCGCGGCGCCGTGTACGAGATCGAGGTCGAGCGGGTCGGGCCAGGGAATGCGGTCGCGCTCGAGGTCGACGGCGAGCCCGTCGAAGGCGAGGTCGTCCGCTGCCGCGGCCGCGATCAGGTCTGCGGTACGCGTGCGGCTCGGCGCGCCGCAATCAGCCGATGGGCTGGATGCCCGGCACGACCGAGCTCCACGTCAGCCCGTGGCAGCGTAGAGCGCCCAGCGGTCGGGCACACCCTTGAGCTCGTGCTCGCCGCGTTCCTCGAAGCGGATGCCCGAGCCGGCGACGAGGTCGCGCACCGTGCGCGTGACGAGCACCTCACTCGGCGCGGCCAGCGCGCAGACCCGCGCTGCCACATGCACCGTGATGCCGGCGATGTCTCCGGGGCTCCGCGTCACCTCGCCGGCGTGCAGGCCGCTACGCACCTCGAGGCCCGTCTGCCGGACGGCATCGCGGATCTCGGCCGCCGAGCGGATCGCCCGGGCGGGGCCGTCGAAGGTGGCCAGCACGCCGTCGCCGGCGGTGTTGACGAGCTCGCCACGGTAGCTCCCGAGGGTCCGTCGGACGGTCTGCTCGAACTCGTCCCGGAGCGAGCTCCAGCGGCGGTCACCGAGCTCGACCGCCCGCCGCGTCGAGTCGGCAACGTCCACGAAGAGGACCGTGGCGAGGACGCGGTCGGCGTCGCCGCCGGTGGTCCGCGTGCCGGTGACGAACTCCTCGATCGCCCCGAGCAGGTCATCCTCGGGCAGCGGCCAGTGATCGGGGCTGTCGCGCTCGAGCAGACGGGCGCCGGCGACATGCTCGGCGAGGTAGCGGCCGTGGTCGGGGCGCACGAACCAGTTGTCGCGGCTCGTCACGACGAGCGTCGGGGCCTCTACGAGCGAAAGGACGTTGCGCACGTCCAGCTCGAAGACCGCCCGCATCCGGGCGACAGCCGTCGCGGGGCTCGCGGTGTAGCGCTCGACGCGCCCCCACCACTCCTCGACGCCGGGGAGCGCGGCAACCGTCGGCGCCAGGACGCGCACCATCGCGCCGGTGCCCCACTGGGTCTCGATCGTGTGCAGGAGGGCCTCCTGGACCTTCGGCGGCATCCCGGCCGGGTAGTCGTCCGCGCGCGTGAAGCGCGCAAAGCCCTCGAGGATCACGAGCGAGGTCGTGCGGTCCGGGTGCGTCGCCGCGAACAGCAGTGCCAGCTGCGCCGCGTGCCCGTGCGTGACCAGCGTGGCCCGCACCGAGCCGGCGGCGGCCATCACCGCGCCGACGTCCTCGACCCACGCCTCGACGGGGATCGTCGCGTCGAGCCCGCCGCTCGAGAGGCCGACCCCGCGAATGTCGAACCAGATCACGCGTCCGAACCGCGCCAGCCCGGTGACGAAGTCGCGGATCAGCGGCTGCTCCCACACCTCCTCGAGGTGGCTGCCCCAGTCGAACGCGAGGACGATGTCGCGCGAGCCGGACCCGATCACCTGGTAGGCCAGCTGCGCCTCACGGCTGCGCGCGTACTGCGTGTGTGGCGTCGACATGCGTGGCGACAGACTTGCAGCGGGTACTGGGACGCGCAAAGGTTCCCCGGCGCGGGAGCGCGGCTGGCAGCATCCGGCGCGTGACGACGATGGCCGACCTCGACGAGCTCGCGCGCGCCCTGCCCGAGGTCGAGCGCGGCGAGGACGGCGACGGCCGGCCGTCCTACTCGATCCGCGGCAAGGTCTTCTGCTGGCATCGCTCGCCGCGGCCGGACGCCGTCGACCCGGCGACCGGCGAGCGCCTCGAGGACGTGCTCGTCTTCCGGGTCGACAGCCTCGACGAGAAGGAGCTCGTCCTGGGCGACGACCGCGGAGTGTTCTTCACGACCCCGCACTGGAACGGCTACCCGGCGGTGCTCATGCGCATTCCCGAGCTGGCGCGGATCGACCGCGAGGAGCTCGCGCGAGCTCGTCGTCGAGGCGTGGCTCTCGCGGGCGCCGAAGCGCGTGGCGAAGGCGTGGCTGGCGGAGAACGAGCCGGCGTGACCCGGCTGCTCTTCGACGGCGACGTCGCCGCCGGCCTGACGCCGGCACTGGCGACGGACACCGCGCGGCGGGCGCTGGTCGACGCCTACGAGGGTCGCCTGCAGGCACCGCCGCGCCTCGGCGCCGACCTCGGCGACGTAGGGCTCGTCTTCACCGCCGGCGGGTATCCCGGCGGGACGCGGGGCGTGCGGGTCTACCTCACAGGAGTGCCGGACGCCGAGCAGGCCGTGCTCGTCTGGGACGGGGACGGTGGGCTGGCGGGCTGCATCGTCGGGGTGGAGCTCGGCGCACGCCGCACGGGTGCGCTCGGCGCGGTGGCCGTCGACACGCTGGCCCGCCCCGACGCGGCAACGGTTGCGGTCATCGGCAGCGGGACGCAGGCATGGGCCCAGCTCTGGGCGCTGACCGCGGTGCGCGCGCCGCGTGCGGTGAGCGTCTTCAGCCCGACGGACCCGCACCGGACGGCGTTCGCCGAGCGGGCGCGCCGCGAGCTCGGTCTGGAGGCAGAGCCTGTCGGGTCGCCACGCGAGGCGGTCGAGCGCGCGGACATCGTTGTTCTCGCCACCCGGTCGACGGAGCCGGTGATCGAGGCAGCGTGGGTGCAGGAGGGAACGCACGTCACCACCGTCGGACCGAAGACGGCGTCCGCACACGAGACGCCCACGGACCTCGCCGACCGCGCCGGGGTCGTGGCGAGCGACTCCCCGACGCAGGCCGCCGCCTACGGCGAGCCGTCCTTCACCGACCGCGCGCTGCTCCACCTGGGCGGCATCGTCAGCGGCGCGCTGCCCGGGCGTACGAGCCCATCCGACATCACGCTCTACGTCTCGACCGGGCTCGCCGGGTCCGAGGTGGTCACCGCGGCCGCGCTCCTCGCCGGGTGACGCGGCGCCGCGTCGTCGTCCACGGGCGCGTGCAGGGCGTCGGCTTCCGGATTTCGCTCGCGCGCGTCGCCGGCTCGCGCGGCCTCGCGGGCTGGGTGCGGAACCAGCCGGACGGCACGGTCGAAGCGGTCTTGGAAGGATCCCCGGACGCCGTCGAGTCGCTGGTGCGCTGGTGCGGGCAGGGGCCGCGCGGCGCGGCCGTCGACGGCGTCGACGTCGAGGACGAGCCGGCCGAGGGCCTGCAGGGCTTCGAGATCCGCTGAGGGCGCCGCGCGGCGCCCCTCAGCGGGTCTCCGTCAGCGGGAGTGGGTCGCGCCGGAGCGAGCGCGTGCCGCGAGCGCGCCGCGCGCGGCCGGGCGGGCGGAACGCGGCGCCGCTCCAGGCGGCCGCGAGCGCGGAGCGGAGCCGGGAGCGCCGCTCGCCGTCCTCGCCGCGATGGATCTTTTCGACGCGCTCGCCCATGCGCCGCTGGACGCCGTCGATGCCGATGAGCAGTTCGAACATGGGTATCGCCTCTCTTTGTCTGAATCGGTTCAGATGCATGGTAGCTGAACCGATTCATCGACGTCAACTACGCTTTGGCCGTGGCGTCGAGGCGGGTACGGCTGCGGGACGTTGCCGAACGGGCAGGGGTCTCCGTCGGCAGCGCGTCGCAGGCCTTCGGCCGGCCGGAGCTCGTCTCGGCGGACGTCCGCGAGCGCGTGCTCGCGGCGGCGGCGGAGCTGGGCTACGCCGGCCCCGACCCGGCGGCCCGCCGCCTGCGGCTCGGGCGCGCCGGCGCGCTCGGCCTGATCTTCCAGGAGCGGCTTCGCTACCAGCTCACCGACCCGGCGGCGCTCGCGTTCATGGCGGGGTTCGCACAGGCGATGGAGGAGCTCCGAGCTCGGGCCTGCTGCTGATCCCCGACTCGCGGTACCGCGAGGCGGCGGCGACGGCGGTCCGCGGCGCGGCGGTCGACGGGTTCGTGATCTACGCGGCCGGCGGAACGACCCCCGGGTCGAGGCGGCGCTCGCCCGGCGCGTCCCGGTCGTCACCGTCGAGCAGCCGCGCGACGCGCCGACGCCGTTCATCGGCATCGACGACCGTGCGGCCGCGCGCATGGCCGCCCGAGCACCTGCGGGAGCTCGGGCACGAGCGCGTGGGCGTGCTGTCCTTCGCGACCGCGGTCGACCGGGAGGGCACGCTCGAGATCGCCCTGAGCGCCGACCGGCTTGCCGGCTACCAGGACGGTCTCGGCGACGCCTGGGACCCAGACGCTGTTCGCACCGTGCCGCCCGAATGCGGCCGAGCACGCGCGCGCGCGGCGTCGCGCGAGCTGCTGCCGGCGGAACGCCGCCGACGGCGATCCTCGCGATGAGCGACGTGCTGGCGGTCGGCGCGCTGGAGGCCGCCGCGGAGGCGGGCTCGCCGTCCCCGAGACCTGTCGGTCGTCGGCTTCGACGACAGCCCCGCGGCGCGGGTCACGAGCCCGCCGCTGACGACGGTCGGCAGCCGCACGAGGAGAAGGGGCGGCTCGCCGCCCAGTGGCTGATCGAGGAGATCGAGCGCGGCGCGCCCGCCGAGGGCGAGCCGCGGCGCACGATCCTCCCGACCGAGCTCGTCGTGCGCGAGAGCACGGCGCCGCCGCGCTCCTGAGGATCCTCCTACTCGACCAGATCGAGACGCCAGTCGTTGCAGCGCAGGATGTTGCCGCTGTCCTTCGGGTACTCGTACTCGCTCACGTCGACCAACGTGAAGCCGAGCTTGCGGCAGATCGCGTTCGAGGGCGCATTGTCGACCGACGGATACGCATAGAGGAACCGGTGCTTCCTCTCCGCCTTCGCTCGCTCGATCACCTGTGAGGTCGCGCTCGTCGCGACGCCGCGTCCCTGGAACGCAGGCAGCACCATCCAGCCCGTCTCGTAGACCTGGCCCTCGCGCGACTCGCGCTCCCAGTAGCCGACCGAGCCGACGCTCTCGCCCGTCGCGGTCTCGACGACTTGAACATCCGGCCCTTCCCGGTGCCCGGCAGCCGCTCGTAGCGCTTCTGGCGCTCGACGATCTTCTCGCGGCTCTCGGGGCCGCCGAGATTCTCGGTCATCGCCCTGTTGCCCATGAGCTGCTCGAGGAGCGGGAGATCGTCCTCCGCCCAGGGCTCGATGCGGAATTCGGGCTCGGTCACCAACCTGCACACCCAAATAGAAACCCCTGCGTTTGCAGGGGTTTCCTTAGCAAGCCTGTAAGCCGGATTCTGTCGTGGGTGACCATCTCTCTGGGCCGCCGGTTACCCGGCGGCTCTGGCCGCGTACCCGGTTCCTCGGCGGGCAGCGTCATCGGAACCTGCTTCGCGTTGCACCGGACGGGGTTTGGCTAGCCGCCGCGTCACCGCGACGCTGGTGGGCTCTTACCCCACCTTTTCACCCTTACCCCGGCATCTCGAGAGTGCCGGTGGCGGTCTCCTTTCTGTGCCACTTTCCGTCGGCTTTCGCCGCCTGGGGTTTCCCCAGCGTCCTGCCCTGCGGTGTCCGGACTTTCCTCGAGCCGTTGCCGGCCCGCGGCCACCCGGCCTGCACATCCATTTTAGCCCGTTACGACTGCTGCTCGGCGAGCGCCGCGAGTGCGAGGGCGACGGCCGCCGACGGCTCGAGCGCAGCACCCTCGACCCACGCCGCGTTCCGTTCATCGCCGAGGCGGCGGCCGAGCGACTCGGTCAGCTCGGCGACGAACGGCCTGTCCTCGGCGTTGAGCTCGAGGCCATGCGTCCGGCGCAGCTCCTCGGCACAGGCAAGAAGCCGCGCGGCGGTGCGGTCGCCGCCCTCCGGGACAAGCGGCAGCAGCGACTGCGAGCGTCCACGCGAGTCCCTGCACGTATCCGACAGATGCGTGGAGCTCGAGCGCCTCCGACGTGAAGCGGCGTGCCGCGGGCAAATCGCCGGAGTGACGGGCGATCGAGGCGAGCCCGTCGAGGCGCGAGGCGATGCCCACGATGTCGCCGGCAGCACGACTGTCCTCGAGCGCCGTCATCGTCAGCTCGTACGCCCGCTCCTGGTCGCCGTCGTGAAGCGCATACCACGCGAGATTCCCGCGGACGGTCCCGGCATTGCGGCGGTCGCCGGTCTCGACCGCGAGCGCGAGCGCCTCCTCGTTCAGACGGCGAGCGCCGGCCGGGTCCCCTAACGCGGCCTCCGCGCTCGCGAGGTGCGTCAGCGCGAGGACGAGCCACCGTGTCTCGCCAAGCGCTCGGAAGAGGTCGGCCGCCTCCTGGAACTGCGCACGGGTCTGCGCCAGTCTCGCCTCGCGCCTCGGGCACGTGCGCCCACCCGAAGAGGGCTCTCGCGCGGACCCGCTCGGAGACCTCACCGCCCGCCGCGAACGCCCGGCGGTACCAGTGGTCGGCTTCGTCGATCGTCGCGTGCAGGTACCAGTAGCGCCAGTGGTTCCCGGCGAGGGCCAGGGAGCGCTCGCCGTCTCCCGCGTCACACGCGTAGCCGAGCGCCGCGCGAATGTTCTCCTGCTCGAGAGCGAGGCGATCGGAACCAGTCGCGCTGGTCCGGCCCGGTCAGGCGGGGCTCCGCCTCGGCGACGAGGTCGATGAAGCAATCGAGATGGCGGGCGGAGACGTCGTCGAACGCCCCGCTCGCTTGGAGAAGCTCCCCGGCGTACTCGCGGATCGTGGCAAGCATGAAGAACCGCCCATCGCCCGTCGGCTTGAGGAGGCTCCAGTCGACCAGCGTGGCGAGTTCGTCGAGCCCGGCCTGGGCAACCGATTCCGCGTCCTCGAGCGCGAAGCTGCCCGCGAACACCGACAGGCGGCGGAAGACCTCCTGTGCCGGTGCGTTCAGCAGTTCGTAGCTCCACTCGATCGTCGCCGCCAGCGTCTGCTGGCGCTCGGGGGCGTCCCGCGCGCCTCCGGTCAGGACGGGCAGCGACCGGTCGAGCCGCTCCAGAAGCCGCGCCGGCTCGAGCAGCTTCACGCGGGACGCGGCGAGCTCGAGTGCGAGTGGAAGACCGTCGAGGCGCCGGCAGATCTCCGTAACGGCGTCGTCCTGCTGGAACCCGCGCTTCACCGTTCCGGCGCGCAGGAGGAAGAACTCGACGGCCTCCTCGCGCGAAAAGGGTTCGAGCTCGAACTCGTGCTCGGCCGAGACGTGAATGCGCGTGCGGCTCGTGGCGAGGACCGTGACGCCGGGCGCGGTCAGGAGCAGCGAGCCGATGTCGTCGGCGGCTCCGAGCAGGTGCTCGAGGTTGTCGAGCACGAGCAGGAGCTCGAGCCTGCGCAGGTCGTCCACGTCGCGAAGACCGGCGTGCTGGGCGATGCTCGCCGTCACGAGCGCGGGGTCGTCGAGAGGGGCGAGCGGGACGAACACGACGCCGTCCTCGAAGTCGTGCGCCAGCTCGGCGGCCGCCTGGAGCGCGAGGCGTGTCTTGCCGCTGCCGCCGGCGCCGGTCACGGTGACGAGCCGCGCGCCGTCGCGGAGCAGAGTCGATCAGCTCCGCGAGCTCGTGCTCCCGGCCGACGAGCGGCGTCGCGGCGATCGGGAGGTTCGTCCGGTCGAGGCTCCTGCAGCGGCGGGAACTCCGCGTCGCCGAGCTGGTAGATCCGCTCCGCCGCGGTCAGATCCTTGAGCCGGTGTGCGCCCGAGATCGCGCAGGCGCGCGTCGGGAACGAGATCTCGCGTCGACTGCGAGACGAGCACCTGGCCGCCGTGACCGACGGCCGCGATGCGGGCCGCACGGTGGACGTCCATCCCGACGTAGCCCTCGTCGGTGACGACGGGCTCCCCGGTGTGCACGCCCATCCGCACGCGCACGGGGCCGGCCTCGCAGGGCCTGCCTGCGCCGTCCGCCGCAGCCGCCACGGCGTCCTGGGCGCGCGGGAAGGCGACGAAGAACGCGTCCCCCTGCGTGTCGACTTCGACGCCGCCGTGCCGCTCGAATGCCTGACGGAGCGCCCGCCGATGCTCGAGGAGCGCGTCGGCGTACGCGTCGCCCAGTTGCGCGAGCAGGCGGGTCGACCCCTCAACGTCCGTGAAGAGGAACGTGACGGTCCCGGTCGGCAGGCCCTGCACCCGCCGTAATCATGCGCGCACGCGCGAGCGGCTACATGCGCATCTCGTGCTGGATCGCCCGCGCGTCGGCCGGCCGGACGTCGAGCCCGCTCCCGCACTCCGGACAGAAGCGCCCGTCCTGCCCGACGTGGACGACGAACTCCCCGCACACCAGGCACTCCAGGCTGACGCCGCGCATGAGCGCCATCAGCTCCTGGTCGAGCGTGCGGTTGAGCGGGGTCACGTCCATCAGGTCTTCAAAGCGCCCGGAAGACTCCGATCACGCGGCCGAGGATCTGGACGTGCTGCGCGTAGATCGGCTCGAGCGTGTCGTTCTCGGGCTGGAGCCGGATGCGGCCGTTCTCGCGGTAGAAGGTCTTCACGGTCGCCTCGTCGGCGGTCTCGTCGTCGCCGGCGAGCGCCACGACGATCTCGCCGTTGCTTGCAGTTTGCTGCCGCTCGACGACCACGACGTCGCCGTCGAGGATCCCGGCCTGGATCATCGAGTCGCCCTTGACCCGCAGCAGGAACTCCTCCTCGCCGCCGCGCGAGAGCGGCGCGGGAACGGCGATGTAGTCCTCGACCTGCTGCTCGGCGAGCAGCGGGCCGCCGGCGGCGATCTCACCGTAGAGCGGGAGCCGGCGCTGCTCGTCCTCGCGCGCGGGCTCGGCCCGTGGGCGCTCGCGGCCGATTAGCTCCAGCGCGCGTGGCTTCGTCGGGTCGCGGCGGATCAGCCCGGCGCGCTCGAGGTTGGCAAGGTGCGCGTGCACGGTGGAGGGCGATGCGAGCCCGACCGCCTCGCCGATCTCGCGGACGGTCGGCGGGTAGCCGTGGTCGTCGACGTAGCGGGTGACGTAGTCGTAGATCTCGCGCTGGCGGTCGGTGAGCATCCGGCCTCCCTGTCGTGGTTGGCGAACGTGTGTTCGCCAACCGACGGTAGCGGGCCCTGCGGACGGCGTCAAATCGGCCAACGAAAACGGCCGCCCCCCGGACGGCCGTCGCATGCGGTGGAGAGGACTTGAACCTCCACGCCCTATAAGGGCACAAGGCCCTCAACCTTGCGCGTCTACCAATTCCGCCACCACCGCGGAGGCCACAGTGTAGCGCCCGTTAGGGTTCGCCCTCGTGCGCGACATCTGCCAGGAAGCCGTCGACGCCGCCCTCGCAGCGGGGGCCGAATACGCGGACGCGCGCGCGGTCGTCGAGCGCGGCCAGCAGGTGTCGACGAAGAACGGGCGGGTCGAGACGCTCGCCGACGCGGAGAGCGAGGGCATCGGCGTCCGCGTACTCGTCGACGGCGCCTGGGGCTTCGCCTGCTCGAGCCGGCTGGACGAGGCGGGCGCCCGTGACGCGGCCGCCCGTGCGACCGGGTTCGCGCGCGCGGCGCCGACCCGGAACGGCCGCAGCCTCGCCCCGGTCGAGCCGGCCTCCGGCTCGTACGCGACGCCCGTCGAGCAGGACCCGTTCGCGGTCTCGCTCGCCGACAAGATCGAGCTTTGCCTGCGGGCGGAAGAGGCGGCGCGCCACCCGGGCGTGAAGGTGACGTCCGCCTCGGCACGCGCGCTGTCTCAGCGCAAGCACCTCGTCACCTCGGCCGGCGCAGACGTCGAGCAGCTCGTCGTCGAGTGCGGCGCCGGCGTGGACGCGCTCGCCGCCGGCGACGGCCTCTTCCAGCAGCGCTCCTACCCCAGCGCGTTCGGCGGCTCGAGCGCGCAGGCCGGCTGGGAGTACGTCGAGTCGCTCCGGCTCGCCGAAGTTGCGCCGCGCCTCGGCGAGGAGGCGGCGGCGCTCCTGCGCGCGGATGCCTGCCCGGCGGGCGTGACCACGCTCGTCATCGACTCGGAGCAGACCGCGCTCCAGGTGCACGAGTCGGTGGGGCATCCCACCGAGCTCGACCGCGTCTACGGCACCGAGGCCGCCTACGCCGGCACGAGCTTCCTCTCACCCGGAGACCTGGGCTCGCTCCGTTACGGCTCCGAGCTGATGAACGTCACCGCCGACTCGACCACCGAGCGCGGCCTCGGCTCCTTCGGCTGGGACGACGAGGGCGTGCCCGCCGCGCGCGAGCCGATCGTGGCCAGGGGCGTGCTCTCCGGCTTCCTCACCTCACGCGAGACCGCGGCGCAGATCGGCGCGGGGGGAGGCGGCTCGATGCGGGCGGAGACGTGGAACCGGATGCCGCTCGTCCGCATGACGAACCTGCATCTGGAGGCCGGCGACAGCGGATCGGTAGAGGACCTGATCGCGGAGGTCGACGACGGCATCTTCCTCTCGACGAACCGCAGCTGGTCGATCGACGACAAGCGCCTCAACTTCCAGTTCGGGACACAGATCGCGTGGGAGATCAAGCGCGGCAAGCTCGGCCGTATGCTCCGGGATGCGGTCTACACCGGGATCACGCCGCGGTTCTGGGGCTCGCTGGACGGGCTCGGCGGCCCCGAGACGTGGGTGCTCTACGGGTTGACGAACTGCGGCAAGGGCCAGCCGGGCCAGAGCGCGCACGTGTCGCACGGCGCGCCGGCCAGCCGGTTCCGGAACGTCCAGGTCGGCGTCCGCCCGTGACCGCGCTCGACCTCGCGGAGCGCGCGCTCGCGGCCGTCGCCGGCGAGGAGGCCGAGGCCGTCGTCCACTCCGAGCTGTCGGGCTTCGCCCGCTACGCCGGCTCGGAGGTGCACCAGCCGACCCTGGTCGAGAACCGCGTCGTCCAGCTGCGCGTGGCCCGCGACGGCCGGGTCGGCGGCGCGTCGACGAACCGCACCGATGACGAGGCGCTGCGCGAGCTCGCGCGCCGGACGCTCGAGGCGGCCGCGACCGCGCCCGCCGACGACACGTTCCCCGGCTTTGCGCCGCGCGCGGAACCGCCGGCCGTCCATGGCTACGACGAGGCGACGGCCGAGCTGTCGCCGGCCGAGCAGGCGCAGATCGCCGCCCGGGCGATCGCCGCCGCCCGGCCGCTCGAGCTCTACGGCTACGTGACGAGCGGGGTCGTCGAGCTGGCCGTCGCCACGTCCGCCGGGCTCGCCGCGGAGGACCGGATGACGGACGCGAGCGTCGTCGCGCTCGCTGCCGGCGAAGGCGTCTCCGGCTACGCGGAACGGCAGGCGGTCGCGATCGGCTCCATCGACGCGGCCGAGCCGGCGGAGGAGGCGCTCCGCAAGGCCGAGGCGACGCGAGGCGGCGCCGAGGTGGAGCCGCGCCCGTACCGCGCCGTGCTGGAGCCCTACGCGTTCGCCGAGCTGCTCGAGTACTTCGCGCAGGACAGCTTCAACGGCCTCGGCCTGCTCGAGCAGTCCAGCTTCTTCGCGGGCCGGATCGGCGAGCGCGTCTTCGCGCGGAACGTCTCGATCGCCGAGGACCCGCTCGACCCGGCCGGCCTCCCCAAGTCGCTCGACTTCGAGGGCACGCCCCGGCGCCGCGTGCCGCTCGTCGAGGAGGGCGTCGCGCGCGCGGTCGTCTGGGACCGCGGCACCGCCGCCCGCGCGGGCGAGGAGTCGACCGGGAACGCCATCCCCGTCCAGTACCGCCGCTACGGGCCGGCGCCGGTCGCGCTCTCGGTCGCAGCCGGCGAGGCGGGCTCGCTCGAGGAGCTCGACGAGGCGGTCCGCGACGGCATCCACGTCACGCGCCTGCACTACCTCTCGGTCGTCAGCCCGCGCGAGGGGATTGTCACCGGCATGACGCGCGACGGCACGTTCCGGATCCGCGACGGGCGCCGCGCCGAGCCGCTCGTCAACCTGCGCTTCACCGTCTCCGTCCCGGAGATGCTTGCCGACGTGCCCGCGCTGACGCGCGAGCGCATGCTCGTGAACCGCACGCAGTGGTACGACGAGCGCTACGCGTACGGCTTCGTGGTGCCCGGCATCGCGACCGCGAAGTTCACGATCACGGGGAACGGGTCGGGGCCGGGGCTCTAGGCGAGCAGGCGGTACAGGATCACGGTGTTGATGAAGAACAACGCCGCGAACACGATCGTGAGTCGCGTCAGGTTGCGCTCGACGATGTGCGTCCCGCCCTGCGAGGTCGGCACGAAGCCCATGCCGCCCATGCCCGCGTCGCGGCCCGAGTGCAGGAGCACGAGCGTGATCAGGCCCACGCAGACGATGAACTGGATGAAGACGACGACAGGAAGCATCCGCGCCTCAGAATAGCGGCGATGGACGCCGACGGTGCCCGCGCGAAGATCCAGAAGCTCCTGCTCACGGGGGACAACCGCCTCAAGCAGGGCGCCGGCCCCGAGAAGGCGCGCCAGAGCTGGGAGCAGGCCCTCGAGGTCGCGCGTGAGGCGGGGCTCGAGGACTCGGTGCGGCCGCTCGTCGAGATCCGGCTCAGGGATCTCGAGCGCCTGACTTAGTGGCTGAGAGCCACTAACTCTGAGCGATGCGCTCGAGGATCGCCTCGATCCGCTCCGCCTGCCGGTTCACGTCGTGCTCGGCCGCGGCAGCCCGCGCCGCGTCGTTCGGGCTCGGCAGCGCGGCCGCCGCGCGCATCGCCGCGGCGATCGCCTCCTCGTCGAGCGGGTCGACCAGCACGCCGGCCTCCGGCGGCACGAACTCCGGCGGCCCGCCGACCTGCGTTGCCACCACGGACCGGGCTGACGCCATCGCCTCGAGGATCACCTGGCCGAACGGCTCGACGAGGCTCGGCTGGCAGACGACGTCCGCGGCCGCGAGCCAGCGCGCGACCCGGTCGTGCTCGACCCGGCCGGCCAGCCGGATGCCCGGCCGGCCCTCGAGCTGCGCGCGCAGGGGCCCGTCGCCGACGAAGGCGAGCCGGCCCTCGCCGAGGCGCTCGAACGCGGCCGCGAGGCGAAGCACGTTCTTGCGCTCGTCGAGGCCGCCGACGCACACGAACGCCGGGCCGTCGCCCTCCCAGCCGAGCTCGGCCCGCGCGGCCGCGGGGTCGGCCGGCGCGAAGCGCGTGAGGTCGACGCCGGAGTCGACCACCTCGACGCGTCCGCGCGCCTCCGGGACGCGCTCCTCGAGCTCGCGGCGCAGGTAGTCCGACACGGCGACGATCGCCGCCGCACGGCGCGCGACGAACCGCGTCGCAGCGGCGACGCCGCGCACCGTCCCGATGTTGCGGACGTCCTGGCCGTGCGCGGTCACGAGCACCGGGGCGCGTCCGGCGAGTGCGGCGAGCCCCGTCGGAAACAGGAAGTGGCTCCAGACGACGTCCGGCCGGGGCGCCGCGCGGGCGCGCCGGGCAAGGCTGACGTACTTGCCAAGCCCCGCGCCGCGCCGGTCGACGACGACGCGCTCGATCTCGTGCCCGCGCCGCTCGACCGCGTCGGCCAGGTCGCGCACGAACACGCCGTAGTCGGGCGCGTCGGGACCTGGGTACATCTGGGAGACGAGCAGTATCCGCATGCGAAGCAACCTTTACAGGGACAGTCCCTGTAAAGGTTCGGGCCGCATGCTGCGCGTCATCTATGAGCTGTCGCCGCCGGAGGCGATCGAAGCGCTGGTGCGTGTGACCTCCACGGGCGTCCCGGCGGATCCCGGCGGAGCGCGGCCGACTGTCGAGGCGGACGGCGAGCGGGTGACGCTGACCTACCCGGATGCGAACTGGGGCGCCGACCTCAGCCTGCTCGTCTCCTCGGTCGTCGCCGGCGAGTGGGGCGACTCCGGCGCGCTCGAGCGCTGCCGGCTCGTCCATATCGACTGGCCGGACGGCCTGCCCGGCCCGGCGCACGCGGCGCCCGACCGCGTCCTCGTCGGGGCGATCGTCAAGCCGGCGCTCGGGCTCTCGCCGCGCGAGGCGGCGGCCATCGCCGGCGAGCTGGCCGCGGGCGGCGCCGACCTCGTGAAGGACGACGAGCTGATCGGCGACCGCCCGTGGAGCCCACTCGAGGAACGGGTCCGCGCCATCGTCGCCGCGATCCCCGAGCGCGTCATCTACGTCGCCAACGTGACCGGCTCGGCCGACGGCCTGCTCCACCGCGCCGAGCGAGCGGTCGAGCTCGGGGCAAAGGGGCTGCTCGTCAACGCCTGGGCGCAGGGCTTCGACGCCGTCCGCGTCCTGCGCGACCGCGACCTCGGCGCGTCCGTCTTCGCGCACCGTGCCGGCGGCGCGCCCTGGCTGCGCGGGACCGTCGGCGCGGGCGGCGGCCCGATTGCGAGCCTGACGCGCATGGCCGGCTCCGACTACGTCCTGGTCGGCTCGTTCACCGGGAAGCTCGCCGACGACCCGGCCGACGTCCAGGCCGCGATCGCAGCCTGCCACGCACCCGCCGGCGTGCCGCGCGCCGTCGCCGTCCTCGGCGGCGGGGTATCGCCCGACAACGCAGCGGCGCAGGTCGAGAGGGCCGGCACGCGCTCGGGCGTGATGGCGTTGCTCGGGTCAGCCATGTACGCCTATCCCGGCGGCTTGCGCGAGGCGGTCGCCGCGACCGTGGCGGCCGTCCGGTGAACGACCCGATCCCGCCGACGATCGAGCTGGAGGGCGCGCACGTCCGCCTGATCGACCAGCGCCTCCTGCCCGGCGAGCTGGTCATGCTCGAATGCCGGACGGTCGACGAGCTGTGCGACGCCATCATCACCCTCGCCGTCCGCGGCGCGCCTGCACTCGGCGCGGCCGGCGCGATGGGGATCGCACTCGCGACGCTCACCGGCGAGCCTGTCGAGGAGGCGGCGCGCAAGCTCAAGGCGACACGCCCGACGGCCGTCAACCTCGCCTGGGGCGTCGACCGCGCGCTGGCCGCGCAGGACCCGGTCGCGGAGGCGCAGCTGATCGCCGTCGAGGACGTCGAGCGCAACCGGCGCATCGGCGCAAACGGCGCCCCGCTGCTCCCGCCCGGCTCCCGGGTGCTGACGCACTGCAACGCCGGCTCGCTGGCAACGGTCGGCTACGGGACGGCGATCGGCGTCATCCGTGCCGCACACGAGCAGGGCCGCGAGCCGAGCGTCTGGGTCGACGAGACGCGGCCGGTGCTCCAGGGCGCGCGGCTGACTGCGTGGGAGCTGGCGCGGCTCGGCATCCCGTTCCGGCTGGTCGCCGACGTGATGGCCGCCGGCCTGATGGCGGCCGGCGAGGTCGACGCGGTCGTCGTCGGAGCCGACCGCGTCGCCGCCAACGGTGACGTCGCCAACAAGGTCGGCACGTACGGGCTGGCGGTGCTCGCCGACTACCACTCGATCCCGTTCTACGTCGCGGCCCCCGTGTCGACGCTCGACCCGGGGACGCCGACCGGCGCCGAGATCCCGGTCGAGCAGCGCGCCGCCGAGGAGGTGGCCGAGCTCGCGGGCACGCGGATCGCGCCGCCCGGCGTCGAGGTCGACAACCGGGCGTTCGACGTCACCCCTGCGAGCCTGGTCACCGCCTGGGTGACGGAGGAGGGCGTCGCCCGCTCGCCCGCCGACCTGCCTGGATGACGCCTACGCGCGCTGCGAGTCGTACATTCCGAACTCGTCGCGGAGCACGCCGCTGATCTCACCGACCGTGCAGCGCACGCGCAGCGCCTCGCGCATCGGCGGGAGCAGGTTCTCCGTCCCGCGTGCGACGCGGCGCACCTCCTCGAGCGCCGCTTCCGCCGCCGCGGCGTCGCGCTCGGCCCGCACGCCCGCCGTCCGCTCGAGCTGCCGCTGCTCCGCGGCCGGGTCGATGCGCTGCAGCTCGACGTCCTCCTCCTCGGCCTCCTCGTAGCGGTTGACGCCGACGATCACGCGCTCGCCGGCCTCGACCTCCTGCTGGTAGCGGAACGCCGAGTCCTCGATCTCGCGCTGGACGAACTCCTGCTCGATCGCCGCGACCGCGCCGCCAAGCTCGTCGATCCGCTCGAGCAGCTCGCGGGCGCGCGCCTCCAGCTCGTCCGTCATCGCCTCGATGAAGTACGCGCCGCCGAGCGGGTCGGCCGTGTCGGTCCCGCCGGCCTCGCTGGCCAGGATCTGCTGTGTCCGCAGCGCGATCCGCGCCGAGCGCGGTGTCGGCAGGGCGAGCGCCTCGTCGAACGCGTTCGTGTGGATCGACTGCGCGCCGCCGCACACCGCGGCCAGCGCCTGCACGGTCACACGCGCGACGTTGTTCTCCGGCTGCTGCGCGGTCAGCGTCGAGCCGCCCGTCTGCGCGTGGAAGCGGAGCGCCAGGGCCTTCGGGTTCCTCGCGCCGAAGCGCTCGCGCATGATCTCCGCCCACAGCCGCCGCGCCGCCCGGAACTTCGCCACCTCCTGGAAGAAGTGGTTGTGCGCGTTGAAGAAGAACGAGAGCCGCGCTCCGAAGTCGTCCGGCGAGAGCCCGGCGTCGACAGCCGCCCGGCAGTAGGCGATCCCGTTCGCCAGCGTGAAGGCAAGCTCCTGGACGGCGGTCGCCCCCGCCTCGCGGATGTGGTACCCGGAGATCGAGATCGTGTTCCATTTCGGCAGCCGCTCGGCGCAGTACGCGAACAGGTCGGTGGTGATGCGCATCGATGGCCGCGGCGGGTAGATGTAGTTCCCGCGCGCGCAGTACTCCTTGAGGATGTCGTTCTGCACCGTGCCGCGCAGCCGGTCGCCGGTCACGCCCTGGCCCTCGGCGACGAGCTCGTAGAGGAGCAGGAGCAGCGCCGCCGGCGCGTTGATCGTCATCGACGTCGAGACGGTGTCGAGCGGGATCTCCGCGAACAAGAGCTCCATGTCCGCGATCGAGTCGATCGCGACGCCGGTCCGCCCCACCTCGCCGAGCGCGCGCGGGTCGTCGGAGTCGTAGCCCAGCTGCGTCGGGAGGTCGAACGCGACCGAGAGCCCGGTCTGCCCGCGGTCGAGCAGGAAGCGGAAGCGCTCGTTCGTCTCCTCGGCCGACGCGAAGCCCGCGTACTGCCGCATCGTCCACGGCCTGCCCCGGTACATGTCCCGGTACGGCCCGCGTGTGAAGGGGTACTCGCCGGGCGGCTCCGGCTCGAGGCCGGCCACGTCCTCGGCGGTGTAGACGGGCTTGATCTCGATGCCGGAGTCGGTCTCGCGCCGGTCCTCCGCTGTTGCCACAGGCCATGCTACGTCGCCGCCGTCTCGCCCTCCCCCGCCAGCGCCTGCACCGCGAGCCGGATGCGGCGCACGGCTTCCTCGTGCTCGCGGAGCTGCCCCTCGAGCGCGGCGTCGATGCGGTGGAGCGCGCGCTGGAAGGCCGGGATGCCGCGATCGAAGATCGCCTGGCCCTCCGGCGTGAGCTCGAGCAAGGTCGAGCGCCCGTCACGCGGGTTCGCGTACTCGCGGACGTGCCCCCGCTCGATCAGGCCGCGGAGGATGTCGCGCTCGGTCGTCCGCGGGCGGCCGGTCGCCTCGGCGAGCTGCGTGCGGGTGACCGGCTGCATGACCCCGATGAACGAGAGCGGCCCGTACTCGGCAGGGTCGACGCCGACGGCGCGCAGCTCGGCGTTCGACACCTCCCAGGCGTACCGGCCCGCAACGAGGAGCTCGTTGACGATCGCTCCCCGGACGGGCGGCTCGCTCACGCGGTAATTATCCGCGCGCGACCGGCTCGAGCTTGCCGGCCGCGGTCAGCCGCATGATCCGCTTGTCCTGCCAGAGGTTGACGAAGACGGTGCCGTCCGCGGTCACGGCGACGCCGTTCGCGGTCGGCGAGGTGACCAGCCGCGTGGTGACGCCGGCAGGCGTGGTGCGCGTGACGCCGCCGCCCGTTCCCTCGCGCACGACGTCCGCGGAGTAGATGCTCCCGTCGGGGCCGACGGCGAGCGCGACGGTAATCCCAAGGTCGCCGCCGACCGTCGTGATGCGGGCGGTTGCGAGGTCGATGCGCCGGATATGCCGGTTCTCGGTGTCGGCCACGTAGAGCGCGTTGTCCTGCCCGACCACGATCGCGTGCGGGTGGAAGAGCGTCGCCGCCGTGGCGGGGCCGCCGTCCCCGGTGTAGCCCTCGGTGCCGTTGCCGGCGATCGTGGTGACCGTGCCGTTCGGCGCGATGCGCTTCACGTAGCCGGCGTAGACGGTGACGTAGAGGTTGCCGGCAGCGTCGACCGCGACCCAGTCGGCATCCATCGGCTCGGTAACCCGCGTGAAGGCGGTGCCGTCGACGCGGTAGACGGCGCCGTCGCGACCCGAGACGTACGTCGTCCCGGCGGCGACCACGACGTTGTAGGCGCCGACGCCGGAGGCCACGGTGCTGACCGCGCCGCCGTTCAGGTGGAGGAGCCCGCCCTCGCGGAGCTGGGCAACGAGCAGGCCGCCCGCCGGGTCGGCAGCGATCGCCAGCGGATCGAGGATCAGCGGGCTCCTCACGACGTCGACGGACACGCTGCCGAGGCGCACGACGCGGCCGCCCACGCGCACGGCCAGTGTCCACGAGCCGGCGCTCGGGAACCGGAGGGAGACGATCGCGCGCCCGTTCGCCTTCGGGGCGAGCGCCGCGCGCAGGGTGGTCGCGCCGTGCGCCTCGAGCGTTGCGCGTGTGCGGGGCTTGATGGAGACCGTCGCATGCCACGGCGTGCCGACCGTCGCAGCCCGCGGGACGGCCACCGCCTTGACGATCGGCGGCTTCGAGGCGGTCGGTGCGGCGAGCAGAACGGCGAGCGCGAGCAGGGCGAGCATCTGGCTTTCTCCTGGTGTGGCGATTTCGCCATAGTTATGGCGAAATCGCCACACATTGTCAAGGACTACGCTCCGCGCCGTGATCCGCGTCCGCCTCTTCGCCGGCCTGCGCGAGCGCGCCGGCTGGTCGTCCCGGGAGCTCGACGGGATCGCCCGCGTCGGCGACGTCTGGGCGGCGCTCGACCTCGGCGACCAGCCCCCGGGTCTCCTCTACGCGGTCAATAGGGAGTACGCGCCGGCCGAACGCGAGCTCGCCGACGGCGACGAGGTGGCGCTGATCCCGCCGGTCTCCGGCGGCGCCTTCCGGCTGTCGGGGCAGCCGCTCTTGCTGGACGCGGTCGTTGCCGAGGTCGCCGACGAGCGCGCCGGCGCGATCGCCACCTTCACCGGCACGACGCGCCGCCAGTCGCGCGGCCGCGACGTCGTCCACCTCGCCTACGAGGCCTACGAGGGCATGGCGGAGCAGGTCATGGCCGAGATCGCCGCCGAGCTCGAGGCCCGCTACGAGCTCTGCTCGATCGCGATCCACCACCGCGTCGGCCGCGTCGGCATCGGCGAGACGAGCGTCGTCATCGCCGTCTCGGCTCCGCACCGGGCCGACGCCCTTGCCGCGTGCAAGGACGCCATCGACACGCTCAAGGAACGCGTGCCGCTCTGGAAGAAAGAGGTCTACGAGGGCGGCGAGGAGTGGATCGGACGCGGGTCGTAGGCCCGACCCGGAGCGCTCTGGTCAGATCGCTGCACGGAGCGCGTCGGCCGCGGCCTGCAAACGCTGGCTGACCTCGGCGAGCTCACGTGCCGCCAGGTCGATCCGCTCCTGCTGGACCTCGGCGCGCTCCTGCTGGGTGTTGGCGCGTTCCTTGAGCTGACGCTCGAGATCGTGCACGTGCTTGGTGAGATCCGCGAGCTGGGCGGCGACCGTCGCGATGTCGTCCTCGGTCGTCACGCCGGCGATCACATCACACGTCCGTCGCGACGGCAAATAGAGCATAGGATGGACGTACCGGCCCTGCCACAGATTCTGGCCCGAGCCCGCAACCCACCGACGCGCGAACGCGCGCGAGGCGACGAGCTCGAGGCAAACGGAGTTCGTGCGCGGGGCCGGAACCTCGCACACGCTCGACCCGCATCCGGTTGCGCGCGCTGGCCCCATCGACACATTGAAGGAGCGCGTTCCGCTCTGAAAGAAGGAAGTCAACGAGGCGGCGAGGAGTGGATCGGGCGCGGCTCGTAGCCGACAGGGCTCTCCGGCCACTGACGTGGCCGGCAGAGCGCGCCGATTCGCCTGGAGAATCGCGAACGAGAATCCGCCGGGGGTGACGGTCTTGCCGGCCGCAGACGTGTCCCAGATGCGGATGGTGATCTCGCCGTTCGCCGGCTTGCAGCCGATGCCGGACGACCGCCACTGCGCCATCGCGAAGCCGGAGGACACCGAGTAGTCCACGGTGGCCACCACGGCGATCGAGCTCACGTTGATGCTGTTGGCGAGCGTGGTGCAGTAGACAGCGGTCGCCGGGTTGGTGGCCCCGGTGACGTTGCTGCTGGAGCGTGCCGTCGCGAGGATGCCGCCGGACCTCCTCCTGAGACGACCCTGCCGTCGAACCGTAGCCAGCGAGTCGGAGATCCAAAGCGCCCGCCGGCCCGTAATGCATGTGTGAGCCTGCCGATGGGCGGGTAGCCGAAATCGAAGCCCACGACGGCCACGGGAGGTGATGTCGTGGCGTATCAGCAGCACACACAGCAACGCAGCGCTGGAGGCTGGTCACGGACCCGCTGGATCGTGCTGGCGGCCGTCCTCCTCGCAGTCGCACTGGGGGTCATCCTCGTCCTCACGTACTCGGGCGGGAGCGGCGGGGGCGGCTACTAGACCCGGCTCCGACGCAGGCGCCGCCTGCCCGGAAGACGAGGCAGGCGGTGCCGCTCGTGCGGCTCGTGACCCGGGTTGAACCGGTTCCCCGGCGACGCTAGGGTCGTCGATCCATGGAGCCCCAGCGGATCGCCCGGATCACCGGGATCCTGTTCCTCATCACGTTCGTGACGTCGATCCCGGCGCTCTGGCTCTACCAGCACGTGCTGGACGACCCCGCGGGCTACATCGCCGGCGGCGGCCACGACACGCGCATCTACCTCGGGGCCCTCCTGGAGCTGCTGCTGATCATCGCGAACATCGGAACCGCCGTCGTGCCGTTCCCGGTCCTCCGGCGCCAGGACGAGATCCTCGCGCTCGGCTACGTCACCGCGCGGATCATGGAATGCATGTTCATCGCCATGGGCATCCTCGCCGTCCTCGCGGTCGTCAGCCTGCGGACGGACAACCCCGATGCCGCCGCGCTGGCGACGTCGCTCGCCGCGGTCAAGGACTGGACGTTCCTGCTCGGGCCTGGCTTCGTCGTCGGCATCGGGAACGGGCTGATCCTCGGCTACCTGATGTACTCGTCTGCCCTTGTGCCGCCGCGCATGGCCCTGCTCGGGATCGTCGGCGGCCCGCTCATCATCCTCTCGGGCATCGGCGTGCTGTTCGGCGTCTTCGACGCAGGGTCGCCCTGGCAGAGCATCGCAACGATCCCGGAGTTCCTCTGGGAGCTGTCGCTCGGGATCTACCTGACCGTCAAGGGCTTCCGGCCGTCGCCGGTCCTCGAGGAGTACGTGGCGGCCACCGCGTCACGCCGCCTGGCGCCCCAGCCAGCCGCGGCCTAGACGGCGTCGGGCTCCGGGACGAGCCCGATGATCTCCCAGGCATCGACCGGACGCGCGGAGCCCTTCACGGTGAGCGGCTCGCGCCGCACCGCCTGCACCTCGCCCTCGACGAGCGCGTACGTGCGGACGCCGCAGAGGATCGAGCCGGGCTCCGCATGCCCCTGGAGGCGTGACGCGAGGTTCACGGCGAAGCCGACCGCCTTGTAGGCGCGCATCACATCGCTGCCGAACACGCCGACCGTGCAGTAGCCGGAGTTGATCCCGATGCGGACGTTGACCTCGACCGGGTACCCGCGTGCGTGCATGCGCTCGGCGAGCTCCGCGGCGCGCGCCCGCATCGCGAGCGCCGTCCGGATCGCGGCGCGGGCCTGGTCCTCCTCGCTGCTCGCGGTCGGCGCGCCGAAGATCACCATCAGCCCGTCGCCGATGAAGTTGTCGAGCGCGCCGCCATGCTCAACGGCGACCGCGGTCATCTCGCGGAGGTACTCGTTCAGGACGAGCGCCAGCTCTTCCGGCTCGAGACTCTCCGACAGGTCGGTGAAGCCGACCATGTCGGCGAACAGCGCGGTCACCTTGCGCCGCTCGAACGCCTCGTCGGGCTCGAGCTGGCCGCCGAGCAGGCCCTCCGCAACCTGCTGCGGGAGGAAGCGCCTGAGCTCGCCGCTGCGGACGAGCTCGGCCATCTGCTCCTCGATCCGGGCTTCGAGCCGGCGGTTCATCCGCCCCATCTCCGCAAGGTGCTCCGCCTCCAGGTCATGCAACCGTTTCCGCGAGAGGCTTGCCTTCATCCGCGCGCGCAGCACGACCGGGTCGAACGGCTTCACTAGGTAGTCGTCGGCCCCCAGCTCGATGCAGCGCACGGCGCTGCCGATGTCGTCGAGCGCCGTGATCATCAGCACCGGCACGTGCCGCAGCCGGTCGTCTTCCTTCATGTGCGCCAGAACGCCGTAGCCGTCCAGCTCGGGCATGAGCACGTCCAGGAGCGCAAGGTCGAATGGGTCGGAGTGCAGGCGCTCGAGCGCTTGCCGACCGTCGGACGCCGTGTCGACGCGGTGGCCGTCCTGCTCGAGCAGGCCCGTGAGCAGGCGCCGGTTCACGGCGTCGTCGTCGACGACGAGGATCCAGGCGGGCCGTTCGCCCGTCACCGCAGCTCCGTCTCCAGGCGGTCGTACTCGACCTCGGCACGCCCGACCAGCTCGGCCGCACCATCGACGGCGCCCGCCGCCCCGATGCGCTCCAGCGCCTGGCAGACCTCCGCCAGCGCCGTTCCACCGAAGGTGTTCGCGTTCGATTTGAGCGTGTGCGCCGCGAGGCGCAGCCCGGCGGCGTCGGCCTCGTCGACCGATTGCCGGAGCCGGGCAACGAGCGCAGGCCCTTCCGCGAGGAACGTCTCGACGATGGCAGCGGTCGTCTCGTCGCCGACCGACTCGCGCAGCCGGTCGAGCGCGGTGGCGGAGGCCGACCGTAGCCGCGCGAGCGCGGCCGCCAGCTCCTCGCCGCGGATCGGCTTGCTGACGAAGTCGTCCATCCCGGCGGCGAGGCACTGCTCGCGCTCGTCGTCCAGAACGCCGGCGGTGACGGCGATGATGTGCGGCCGCTCCGCGCCCCAACGCGCGTGGATGCGGCGCGTGGCCTCGAGCCCGTCGAGCTCGGGCATCTGGACGTCCATGAGGACAACGTCGTACCGCGCCCGCTCCAGCGCCGAGAGCGCCTCCAGGCCGTTGGACGCGATATCGGCGCCGTAGCCGAGCTTGCCGAGCAGGGCCAGCACGAGCTGCTGGTTCACGGCGTTGTCCTCCGCCACGAGGATGCGCAGGTCGTCGGGCGATGCCGCGGCCGGCTCGGTCACAAGCGCGGCAACCGACGCCGGCGTCCGCGCCCCGAGCGCATCGACGAGCGCGTCGTAGAGCTGCGACGGCCGGATCGGCTTCGTGAGGTGCGCCGCGAACAGCTCGGAGTCGTCCTCGCGGCGGCCGAGGGAGGTCAGCAGGATCAACGGGAGCCCCGCGGCCGACGTACGCAGCTCCCGCGCCAACGCGAGCCCGTCGAGCTCGGGCATGTGCATGTCGAGCACGGCGGCGTCGAGCGGGTCGCCGCGGCGCACCCACTCGAGCGCGTCGCGCGGCGACTCGGTCTCGCGGACGAGCATCCCCCAGGACTCCAGGTACGCCCGCGCGATCTGCCGGTTGGTCGCGTTGTCGTCAACGACCAGCACGCGCTTCCCTGCGACGAGTGCCACCGCGTCGCCCTCGTACGGGCGCACGGGCCGCGGCGCCTCGGCGGCGACGACGGTGACGTGGAACGTCGCGCCCTCGCCGAGCCGGCTGTCCGCCCAGATCCGGCCTCCCATCGCCTCGGCGAGCCGCCGGCTGATCGCAAGCCCGAGGCCGGTCCCGCCGTAGCGGCGCGTCGTCGACGCGTCCACCTGCGTGAACGACTCGAACAGCGTCTCGAGCCGGTCGTCCGGGATCCCGATGCCCGTGTCGCGGACCGAGAAGCAGACGCGGTGGCGGCCGCCGCCCAGCGGCTCCGCGTCGACGGTCAGCACGATCTCGCCGCGCGCCGTGAACTTCACCGCGTTGTTGAGCAGGTTTAGGAGGATCTGTCGCAGCCGGGCGGCGTCGCCGACAAGCGCCTCCGGTGTCGCGGGCTCGAGCGTGTACGCGAGATCGAGCGCCTTCTCGGCCGCCGCCGGCGCGACGAGCTCCATCGCCGACTCGACGCACTCCCGCAGGTCGAACGGCTGGCTCTCGAGGTCGAGCCGGCCGGCCTCGATCTTCGAGAAGTCGAGGATGTCGTTGATCACGGCGAGCAGCGCCTCGCCGCTCGTCCGGATCACCTCCGCGAAGCCGCGCTGTTCGGCATCGAGCCCGGTCCCCAGCAGCAGCTCGGTCATCCCGATGACCGCGTTCATTGGCGTCCGAATCTCGTGTGACATCGTCGCGAGGAAGGCGCTCTTCGCCTCCGTCGCGGCCTCGGCCTCGCGCCGCGACTCCTGCAGCTCGCCGATGTCGTGGTAGACGGCGTAGATCCCGGCCGGCTCGCCGCCGACGACGATCGCGCCGAAGTGGGCGTGAACGTCGACGCGCGAGCCGTCCCTGCGGTTGCGCTGCGTGATGTAGTGGCCGGCGTCGCCGGCAGCGCTGCGGTGATTGGACTCCGCGACCGCCTCCTCGCGGATGTCCGGGTCGCTGGCGACCAGCTCGTCGGCGTTCCGGCCGATCGCCTCGTCCGCCGTGTAGCCGAACATCCGCTCGGCGGCTGGGTTCCAGGACGTCACGTTGATGTCCTTGTCGACGGTGACGATCGCTGCCGGGCTCAGCTCGAAGAGCGCCTCGTAGTAGCGCCGCTGCCACTGCAGCTCGCTGATGTCGCTGTAGATCGCATAGAGGCCGACGGGCTCGCCGTCGATATCGATGCGGGCGCCGACGACATCGACATCCACGAAGGACCCGTCCTTCCGCGTCCGCCTCGTGACCTTGTGCGTGTGGCCCACCGTCTCGCCGTGGCTCGTCATCTCCCGGGCCTCGCTCTCGACCTCCGGGCGGTTCGCGATCAGGTCGTCGACGTCCCGGCCGACTGCCTCCTCACGCGTATAGCCGAAGAGCTCCTCCGCCGCCCGGTTCCACGTCAGGATCGTCGAATCGAGATCCAGCGTGACGATCGCGTTCGGGCTCGACTCGAGCAGTGACACGTAGTACTGCTTCTGCCGCTGCAGCTCGCTGACGTCGTTGTAGATCGCGTAGAACCCGATGCTCTCGTCGCCCACGAGGATCGGGGCCCCCACCATCTGGACGTCGACGAGGCTGCCGTCCCTGCGCTGTCGCTGTGTGACGAGCTCGGAGCGGCCTCCTCCTGTCCCTTTCTCGCTGATCGCCACGGCCTCGGCGCGGAGGCGCTCGTCCTTGGTGACCAGGTCGTCGATGTTGCGGCCGTTCGCTTCCGCGGCGGTGTATCCGAACATCCGCTCCGCTGCGGGGTTCCAGGACGTGACGGTCGAGCTCGCGTCGACGGTGACGATCGCGGACGGAATGTTCTCGACGAGCGCCTGGTAGTAGCGCTTCTGCCGCTGGAGCTCGCTCACGTCGTGGTAGATGGCGTAGTAGCCGACCTGCTCCCCGTCGACCTCGATCGGGACGGCGAGCACCTCGACGTCGACGACCGAGCCGTCCTTGCGCGACCGCCGGGCGACCCCCTCGTACCGCCCCGCCGCCAGCGCCTCCTCCTTGACTCGCTCGGCGTCCTCCCGTAGCTCCGGGGTCGCCGCGATCAGCCCGTCGATGGCCTGCCCGACCGCCTCGTCGCGCGTGTACCCGAAGAGCCGCTCCGCCTGCGGATTCCACGACGTGACGGTCGCGTCGAGATCGGTCGTGATGATCGCTACCGGGCTGATCTCGAGCAGCGATTCGAAGAACTGCCGCTGCCGCTCGAGCTCGTCAGTGCCCGTCACCGGCCGAATCTACGCCAGTTGTGCACCACCGGACCACCGATCCGACCCGCAAAGCCGCTCGAGAACGTTCAGAATCCCGCCCCGTCACCAGAGTCGCAGCACCACATAGCCCACACCACCCGAAGGAGGGGACGAGGTGAAGGGGAGAAGAAGAGCCGGCGCAGTCGCCGGAATGGCTTTCGCCTGCCTGACACTCGCCGCGCTCGCGGCGGGAACGACGCTCGTCGCAAACAGCGAGGCGGCGAAGCCCGCGCCACCGACCAACTGCCTGTCCGGATCGAAGAACGGGAAGATCAAGCACGTCATCTATCTGCAGTTCGACAACGTGCACTGGCGTCGGGACAACCCGAACGTCCCGTCGGACCTCGAGCAGATGCCGCACCTGCTCGACTTCATGACGAAGAACGGCACGTTCAACACGAATGACCACACTGTCCTGATCTCCCACACGGGCGGCGGGATCCTGAGCACGCTTACCGGGCTCTATCCCGACCGGCACGGCCAGGCGGTCTCGAACTCGTACGGCTACTTCACGCCGGCGCCGGGCGTCGGCTTCTCGTCCTCGTTCAAGTACTGGACCGATTTCACGGACGGGGGCAACCCGGCGAACAACCCGCCGACGCCGTCGGCTGATCCGAACTACAACATGGTCAACAACGACCCCGCGTCGCTCGGCGGCACGGGCGCTACCCGCAACGCGCCGGCCCCGTGGGCGCCGTTCACCCGCGCCGGCTGCGACGTCGGCAACGTGGGCGTCGCGAACACGGTGCTCGAGAACAACACCGCGATCATCCTGCGGAACCCCGGCGCGACGACGTTCGCCGCCGCGGCACCCGCGGGCTCGACCAACGTGAAGGTCGCCAGCGTCACGGGCCTGTCGGCCGGCCAGAACGTGGTCCTGGAGAGCGGGACGGCTACGTCCGAGCTCGCCACGATCGCGAGCGTCGGCACCGCCGGCTCCGGCGGCACCGGCGTCAACCTCACCGCACCGACTGCGAAGGCACACGCCCTGAACGGTGCCTTCACCGTCTACGCCACCGACCCGACGGGCGACATGACGCGCGTCTTCGGCGAGGGCTCGCCGGAGTGGGTCGAGGGCCGCAACTCGCAGATCGCCCAGTCCGGCACGGCCGCGCGCACCCTCGCGCAGACCGACTTCGTCGGCTACGCGATCCACTGCACGAACGCAGCCGGGAGCATCTGCGCGGGCAACACGAACGCCAAGCCGGATCCGCTGCCCGACGAGGCAGGCGGCTACAGCGGCTACAAGGCGCTCTTCGGCGCCAAGTACGTCAACCCGGCGATCACGGGCGGCAGCCCGTCCGTGAACGGGATCAACGGCAACCCGATCACCGATCAGTTCAACCAGCCGGGCTTCCCGGGCTTCGACGGCATGTTCCCGAACAACACGCTGGGCGAGGTCGCCCAGATGCAGGAGCGCGGGATCCCCGTGACCTTCGGGTACCTCTCCGATGCGCACGACATGCACGGCAAGGCGGGGGAGATTCACATCGCCATGGGGCCGGGAGAGAAGGCCTACCACGATCAGCTCGTGGCCTACGACAACGCGTTCGCCGGCTTCTTCGACCGGCTGAAGAGCGACGGCATCAAGAAGGACAACACGCTCTTCGTCGTCACCGTCGAGGAGGGCGACCACGTCGCCGCCACCGCGCCGGACGGGCCGTGCGACGGCGTCACGGTGTTCTGCACGTACAGCGCACCGGGCCACACCGTCACCGAGGTCAACGGCGACCTCAAGCGGCTCGTCGCGACCTACAACGCGAGCCATGGCACGAGCGCGACGACGAACTTCAGCGTCCACCGCGACCTGGCGCCGAACGTCTACATCACCGGCAACCCGGCGCGCGACTCGTCGACCGCCCGCACGCTCGAGCAGGCGATGAGCGACATGAACGTGACCAACCCGCTCTCGAACGGAGGAGAACCTGTTCGTGGCGATGGCAGACCCGGTCGAGGAGGCGACCCTGCACATGTCGACCGCGGACGCGAAACGGCTGCCGACATTCACGCCGTTCGCACAAGGCGACTACTTCCTGAACGCCTCGTCGACGGTCCCGTGCGCGAACAACGACCTCAACGCGTGCGTGTTCCTGCCGAATACGGCGGGGTCCACGCAGACGTTCGCGTGGAACCACGGCGGCATCCAGCCTGAGATCGCCAACACGTGGATTGGTTGGGTCGGGCCAGGGATCGAGAAGAAGGGCGGCACCGACAAGGTGTGGACCGACCACACCGACGTCCGGCCGACGATCCTGGCGCTGCTCGGCCTGAAGGACGACTACGTCAGCGACGGCCGCGTCGACACCGAGTTCATCAAGGGCGACGCGTTGCCCAAGTCACTCAAGGGCGGCAAGGTCGAGGAGCTCGGCCAGGCGTGGAAGGAGATCAACGCGCCGTTCGGGCCGTTCGCGGCCGCAACGCTCACCGCGTCCACCGGGGCGCTGGCGAGCCACACGTTCGACGACGGCACGTACACGAAGACCGAGAACGCGATCCAGGATCTGACCGCCGAGCGCGACACGCTCGCGTCGAAGATCCGGCTCGCGCTCAACGACGCCGAGTTCAACGGCCAGAAGATCGACGAGAAGGACGCCAAGAACTGGATCGG